>DASSQD010000022.1:0-46693 GCA_035702665.1 Burkholderiales bacterium | reverse complement strand
GCGATGACCTCGCGCATCAAGATCCTCGGCCGCATGGACGTGGTGGAGAAGCGCCGCCCGCAGGACGGCCGCATCAAGACGCGCACCGCCGACGGCCAGGACGTCGAGCTGCGCCTGTCGACGCTCCCCACGGCCTTCGGCGAGAAGCTGGTGATGCGGGTGTTCGACCCGGAAGTGATCGTCAAGGACTTCGCCGAGCTCGGCTTCTCCGAGGACGACAAGGCGCGCTGGAAGCAGATGACCGAGCAGGCGAACGGCATCATCCTGGTCACCGGCCCGACCGGCTCCGGGAAGACCACGACGCTGTACTCGACGCTCAAGACGCTCGCGACGCCCGAGGTCAACGTGTGCACGATCGAGGACCCGATCGAGATGATCGAGCCGGCGTTCAACCAGATGCAGGTGCAGCAATCGATCGACCTGGGTTTCGCGGAGGGCGTACGCGCGCTCATGCGCCAGGACCCGGACATCATCATGGTGGGGGAGGTGCGCGACCTGCCGACCGCGGAGATGGCGATCCAGGCCGCGCTCACCGGGCACCTCGTGCTGTCGACGCTGCACACCAACGACTCGGCGAGCGCGATCACGCGGCTGCTCGACCTCGGGGTGGCGCCCTATCTGCTCAATTCCACGATCCTGGGCGTGATGGCGCAGCGCCTGGTGCGCACCCTGTGCAAGCACTGCAAGGAGAAGATCGCCTACGACGAGGGACGCGCAGGCGACGTGAGCTGGGAGGAGTTCGTTGCGCCGTGGAAGGCAAAGCGGCCGACCCACATCTACAAGCCGGTCGGGTGTCTCGAATGCCGCAACACCGGCTATACCGGGCGCGTCGGCCTCTACGAGATCCTGCTGCTGTCGCCGGAAGTGCGGCGCCTGGTGAACGCCGAGGCGGACATCGCCAGGATACGCGAGGTCGCCTACAAGGAAGGCATGAAGCCGCTGCGCATCAGCGGAGCGATGAAGGTCGCGATGGGGGTGACGACGCTGGAGGAAGTGCTCAAGGTCGCGCCCCCTCCTGGACAAGCCTGATGCCTTGCTAGGCGAACAGGGCCAGGGCCCCGAGCAAAACAAAAAGCGCCGCTGCCGCACCGCGCATCGCCTTCATGTTGATCCGGTGCGCGAGCGCCTCGCCGATCCAGACGGCCGGAACGTTGGCCGTCATCATCCCCAGGGTCGTTCCCAGCACCACTGTGACCAGCGCATCGTAGCGCGCGGCGAGGGCGACGGTGGCGAGTTGAGTCTTGTCGCCCATTTCCACCAGAAAGAAAGCGATCAGCGTCGTCAGGAACACGCCGGCCGCCGGGAGCTTGGTGTCTTCCTCCAGCCTATCGGGCTTCAATGCCCAAGCGCCGAAGGCGAAGAACAGGAGCGCGATGATCCACCTCAGTGCTTCGCGGGATAGCAGGCTCGAGGCCCACACTCCGATCGAGCCTGCGAGAAAGTGATTGGCGAGCGTCGCGACGAAAATGCCGGCGATGATCGGCGGTTTCCGCTTCAGCCGCGCGGCCAGGAGAAACGACAGAAGCTGCGTCTTGTCGCCCATCTCGGCGAGGGCGACCACCGCGGTGGAGAGGAGGAAGGCTTCCAGTGTCGGAAGACCCGTTGCTTCGCTCAGGAGGACGGTCTTGCGACCGTCACTTCTCGCTCGTGCACGCCCATACCCTTACCGTGCACGCATCGCCGCACTTCTTCATTGCTTTGGTCTCGGCGATCTCGCGCGACGCGCCGGTCTCCCAGGTGACCTTCTTGCCGCCGGCAGCGACGACGCCGCACGCATCGCGAAAGGTCTTGATGAGGTCGCAGCCGGAGCCGCATGCCGTGAACGCGTCTCTCTCTGCATCGCGCTTGGTCTTGCGGTCGACCGCGTAGCCGTAGGTTCCCAGCTTGCTGTTGTAGGCGATCGCACCCCACAGCTGGCGCTTGCCGTAGCGCGCGCCCGCGGCGTCCAGAGCGACGATAAGCAAGGCGAGTAGCACGAGGGCAAGGGTGAGTGCGCGCACGGCTATTTGACCAGGGCGCGCATGGCGCGCTCCAGTCCCTGCAGGGTGGTGGGATACATGCGTCCTCCCATGATTTCCTTGAGAATCCCGATCGACTGGCGGTAGCTCCAAATCTCCTCGGGCTCCGGATTGAGCCAGACGGCTTTCGGATAGACGTCGAGCACGCGTTTCATCCAGACGGCTCCGGCCTCCTCATTCGAGTACTCGATCGAGCCGCCCGGCTGCAGGATCTCGTACGGGCTCATCGTCGCGTCGCCGACGAACACGAGCTTATAGTCGTGGCCGTACTTGTGCATGATGTCGACGGTGCGCGTGCGCTCGGAGTGCCGGCGGCGGTTGTCCTTCCACACGTAGTCGTAGAGGCAGTTGTGGAAATAGAAATACTCGAGATGCTTGAACTCGGTTTTCGCCGCGCTGAACAATTCCTCGCACAGCTTGATGTGGTCGTCCATGGTGCCGCCGATGTCGAGGAACATCAGAACCTTGACCGCGTTGTGGCGCTCGGGCCGCATCATCAGGTCGAGGTAGCCGGCGTTGCGCGCGGTCTTGTCGATGGTCGTGTCCAGGTCGAGCTCCTCGGGCGCGCCCTCTCTTGCAAACTTGCGCAAGCGGCGCAGCGCGACCTTGATGTTGCGCGTGCCGAGCTCGACCGAGTCGTCCAGGTTGCGGTATTCGCGCTGGTCCCATACCTTCACTGCGCTGCGATTCCGCGACTTGTCCTGCCCGATGCGTATCCCCTCGGGATTGTAGCCGTAGGCGCCGAAAGGCGACGTGCCCGCAGTGCCGATCCACTTGTTGCCGCCCTGGTGCCGGCCCTTCTGCTCCTCGAGCCGCTTTTTCAGCGTTTCCATGAGTTTTTCCCAGCCGCCCATGGCGTCGATCATCGCCTTCTCCTCCGGCGAGAGGTTGAGCTCGGCCTGCTTGAGCAGCCATTCGAGGGGCACGTCGAGCTCGGCGCCGACGATCGACTCCACACCCTGGAAGTATTCGCCGAAGGCGCGGTCGAACTTGTCGAAGTTGTTCTCGTCCTTGACGAGCGCCGTTCGCGACAGGTAGTAGAACTCGTCGATCGAGGGCGAGATCACGTTCTTCTGCATCGCCTCGAGCAGGGTCAGCCACTCCTTGATCGAGACCGGGATCTTGTGGTCCTTGAGCTTGACGAAGAAGCCCGAAAGCATGATCAGGGAGTGAAGCCGGTGTGGGACACTTCGGGTTTCGGGATCGGGCGCTTCTCGATTACGATCACGCTGTCGTAGAAATGCAGCCCCAGCGTCGATACCGTAAAGGAGTCGACCGCCAGGCGCTCCGGTTCTTGGGTATACCATCCATAGAGGTGGTCGATGAGGGCTTTCGAATACTCGAGAAAAGTCCCCGGACGCCGGTATCCGCCGCCGTATTCGGCAATGAACGACGTATGGACGTCCTCGCATAAGTAGACGCCGTGCGGCTGGACATGCGGGTAGAGCTCCTCGAAAGTAGCAATCTGCTGCTGCATCGCGTGTCCGCCGTCGTCGATCAGAATGTCGACGTGCGGCACCTGACGGCGAACCTCCGCCAAGAAACGGCGGTCGCCCTGGTCGCCGATCAGGATGGTGGTCGATTCATCCGCGAATTGTTCGCACGCCGGATTGATGTCGATGCCGACGACGCGCGTGCCGCGGCCGAAGTAGTGATGCCACATCTGGAGCGATCCGCCTCCGAGAACGCCGATCTCGACCACCACTGGCGTCCGCCCGCGGAAAGGTTCGAAGTGGCGGTGGTAGATGTCGAAGTAATGGTGCCACTTCTGGATGTGGCGGCCCGGATTGTTGAAGAAGTACTCTGCGAGCGGGTTCGCGGAGGTGCTTGGCATCTCGGCTCAGGCTGCGGATCCCTCAGCGCGCCTGTCTCGACATGAAGATCAGGCGCTCGAACAGATGCACGTCCTGCTCGTTCTTCAGCAGCGCGCCATGCAGCGGTGGGATGATGGTCTTGCGGTCCTTGCTGCGGAGGGCCTCGGCGGGAATGTCCTCCGCGAGCAGCAGCTTGAGCCAGTCGAGGAGCTCGGAAGTCGACGGTTTCTTCTTCAATCCCGGGACTTCGCGCACCTCGAAGAAGACCTCCAGGGCCTCCCGCAGCAACGCCTTCTTGAGCCCGGGGAAGTGCACGTCGATGATCCTCTCCATCGTTTCCTTGTCGGGGAAGCGGATGTAGTGGAAGAAGCAGCGCCTCAGAAACGCATCGGGCAGCTCCTTCTCGTTGTTCGAGGTGATGAACACGATCGGCCGCTGCACGGCCTTGACCAGCTCGCGCGTCTCATACACAAAGAACTCCATTCGATCGAGCTCGCGCAGCAGGTCGTTTGGGAACTCGATGTCGGCCTTGTCGATCTCGTCGATGAGCAGCACCACCGGCGTCTCCGACGCGAACGCCTGCCACAGCATGCCCCTGACGATGTAGTTGCGGATCTCGTGCACGCGCGGGTCGCCCAGCTGCGAGTCGCGCAGGCGGCTCACCGCGTCGTACTCGTATAGGCCTTGTTGCGCCTTGGTCGTCGATTTGATGTGCCACTCGAGAAGCGGCAGGCCGAGCGCTTTGGCGACTTCTACCGCGAGCATGGTCTTGCCGGTTCCCGGCTCGCCCTTTACCAGCAGAGGACGCTGCAGCGTGATCGCCGCGTTGACCGCAAGCGTCAGATCGTCGGTGGAAACGTACGCTTCGGAGCCCTTGAATCTCATGTATTCGGCCTTCGTGTCGAGGTCTTCATTGTATACAATCGGCGGGTGCGACCGCTGTTGCCGCTTCTTATTCTCGTCGCCGCGTCTTCCCGCGCGGCCACGGTTGCCATCGACGTAGGGCACTTCATGGAGGAGCCCGGCGCGACCAGCGCGCACGGCCGCCCCGAGCTCGACTTCAACCGGGACCTCGCCGTAGCGATCCAAGGCGCGGCGCGCGAGCGGGGCCTGAAGACGATCCTGATCGGCTACGACGGCTTCATGTCGCAACTCACGGCGCGCACGGCTGCCGCTGCCGGAGCGGACTTCTTCCTTTCGGTGCACCACGATTCCGTCCAGCCCTACCTGGTGGAAACCTGGGAGTACGACAAGGTGGAGCGGTGGTTCAGCGATCTGCACTCGGGGTTCTCGCTCTTCGTCTCGCGCAAGAACCGCGCGCTAAAGGGCAGCCTCGCGTGTGCCTCCGCGATAGGCGAGGCGCTGCGCGGCGCGGGCTTCTCGCCCTCGCTCTACCACGCCGAGAATATCCCGGGGGAGAACAAGCCGTTCGCGGACAAGGCGAACGGCGTGCACTACTACGACAACCTCATTGTGTTGAAGACCGCGAGAACCCCCGCGGTGCTGCTCGAGGCCGGCGTAATCCTAAACCGCGAGGAGGACCTGAGGATGGAATCCGAGGGGGTGCGAGCGCGCATCGCGGGCGCGGTCGCGCGCGGCCTCTCACTCTGCATGAAGCGCCTTTGACCGCCGCGGAGCGCATCGTATAGAATCGCCGGGTCTTCGCAGAACGATAACGTCGATACCGAGTCTGTTATGAGAACCCCGCTGGCATTTCTGCTCTTGCCCTTGTCCTTGTCGCTGTCGGTCCAGGCGCAAACCGCTGGAGACGCCGAAGCCGCGAAGGGAAAGATATCGATGTGCATCGGCTGCCACGGCATTCCCATGTACAGGACTGCGTTTCCCCAGGTCTACTCGGTGCCCATGATCGCCGGTCAGTCGCCGGAATACATCGTGAAGGCGCTGCAGGAGTACCGCGCCGGAGAGCGCAGCCATCCGACCATGCAGGGCATCGCAAAAGGCCTCTCCGGCCAGGACATGGCCGACGTCGCCGCCTACTACGGCGCTGCGGGAAAGGCGGACAAATGAAACACCTCGTCGTCCTCGCGCTCGTCGCCTGCTTCGGCGCAGAAGCTTACGCGGCGGGCGACGCGGTGGCCGGCAAGCAGAAGTCGCAGGCCTGCGCCGCGTGCCACGGCACCGACGGCAACGCGCCCACGGGACCGGATTTTCCGAGGCTCGCGGGGCAGCACTACGACTACCTCCTGAAGGCGCTGCGCGACTACAAGTCCGGCGCGCGCAAGAATCCCATCATGGGCGGGCAGGTAAGCGCGCTCTCCGCGCAGGACCTGGCCGACCTCGCCGCTTATTTCTCCAGCCAGAACGGCACGCTGTACGTGAAGAGGTAGCAGTCCAAGGCTCAGGCCTTGGTTTTGCCCTTGTAGGCGCACAGGTCCCGGATGATGCACGCCGGGCAATCCGGCTTCCTCGCCTTGCACACGTAGCGTCCGTGCAGGATGAGCCAGTGGTGCGCGTTCTTGAGGAACTTCCCGGGAACGGCCTTGACGAGCTTGTCTTCGACCTCGCGCACATCTTCGCCGGGTGCAAGCCCGGTGCGGTTGGCGACGCGGAAGATGTGCGTGTCGACCGCGATCGTAGGATGGCCGAAGGCGGTGTTGAGTATAACGTTGGCGGTCTTCCTGCCGACGCCAGGCAGAGCCTCCAGGGCGTCGCGGGATTCGGGCACCTCGCCCCGGTGACGCTCGAGCAGCAGCCGGCAGGTCTCGATGATGTGCCTCGCCTTCGAGCGGTAGAGGCCGATGGTCTTGATATAGGGGATCAGGCCTTCCTCGCCCAAGGCGAGCAGGGCCCGCGGCGTGCCGGCGTCGCGATAAAGCTTCTCGGTGGCGGCGTTGACGCTCTTGTCGGTGGCTTGCGCGGACAGGACCACCGACACCAGGAGCTCGAAGGGCGTGCGGTACGCGAGCTCGGTCGTCGGCTTCGGATTCGCCGCGCGCAGGCGCTCGAAGAGGGCATTGCGCTTCTCCGGGTTCATCGCTTCTCCCGCTCGCCGCCCGCGCGCTTCGCCCGCGCGCGCTCGACCGCCGCCGCGATGATGGCGCGCTTTCGTTCAGACGGAGGCTCGGCGCGCCTCGTCCGGAGCGCCCGTTCCTTCCTCTCGGACAAGAGGCGTGACTCGCGACGCTCGAAGCGGAGCCGCGCCGCGTCGGCACGGCCCTGGTCCCAGACGACGTCGACTCCCTTCGCGGGAATCATGGCGATGCAATCGACGGGGCAGGGCGCGACGCACAGGTCGCATCCCGAGCACAGGTCGGTCACCACTGTGTGCATGAGCTTCGCGGCGCCGACGATGGCGTCGACCGGGCAGGCCTGGATGCACAGCGTGCACCCGATGCAGCGCGATTCGTCGATCACGGCTATGCGGCGCACTCCCTCGACGCCGTTCGCCGGGTCGAGCGGCTTCGCGTTCCGTCCGAGCAGCGCGGCGAGCCTGCGGATGCCCGCTTCGCCTCCCGGGGGGCATTGGTTGATGTCGGCTTCGCTGCAGGCAATCGCCTCGGCGTAGCGCCGGCAGCTCGGATAGCCGCATTTCGTGCACTGCGTCTGAGGCAGCACTGCATCGATCTGCTCCGCGAGCGCGCTCATCGAGCGGCGAGACCCCGCACAATCTCGCCGACCACGGAGGGTCCGCGATACACCAGCGCCGTGTACAGCTGGACCAGATTCGCTCCCGCGTCGAGCTTTTCGCGTGCATCCGCCGCGCTCGCGATCCCGCCGACGCCGATGATGGCAGTACTCGGCGGAAGCGCGCGTCTGAGCCGGGCCACGACCGCGGTGGCGCGCGCCCTCAGCGGCGTGCCCGAGAGCCCACCCGGCTCCCGGGCCAGGGGCAGGTGCGCGACGCCTTCGCGCGACACGGTGGTGTTGGTGGCGATCACTGCATCGATGCCGCGCGCCGCGACCCGATCGGCGACTGCGGCGATACCGGCGTCGTCGAGGTCGGGCGAGACCTTCACCGCGAGCGGCAGCCGCTTTCCGCGCTCGAGCGCGAGCCGGTCTCTCTCGGCAGCCAGGGCGGCGAGAAACGAATCGAGTTCGTCCGCGCGCTGCAGCTCGCGAAGATTCTTCGTGTTCGGCGAGGACACGTTCGCGGTGACGAAGGCTGCGCGAAGGTAGACCTTGCGCAGGCACGCCACATAGTCCTCGAGCGCCTTCTCGTTGGGCGTATCGGCATTTCTTCCGATGTTCACCCCGACGATGACCGTGCTGCGCGCGCGCCCGAGATTCTCGACGAAGGCGTCGACTCCGCGGCTGTTGAACCCGAGGCGATTGATCAGGGCTTCGGCTTCAGGAAGTCGGAACACGCGCGGAGGGGGGTTGCCGTCCTGGGGACGCGGCGTTACGGCGCCGGCCTCGATGAAACCGAAGCCGAGCGCTGCGAGACCGTCGATGTGCGCGCCGTCCTTGTCCATGCCAGCGGCGAGCCCCACCGGGTTGGGAAAGTCCAGCCCCATGGCGCGCACGGGAACGCGAGGAACCGGGCAGGCGAGCAGCGGAGCGGCGCCGAGGCGCGCCAGGACGTCGAGCCCGTCCAGGCTTAAGGAGTGCGCAGTCTCCGGATCGAGCGTGAACAGCAGCGGCCGGACTGCGCGATAGAGCATGCCGCCATTCTACCGCGGCATGCTTTCCGGTCCGGACTTCAGCGCTCCAGCTCTTCGCCCTCCAGACGCCGCCACGTTCCGTCGGTGAAGCCTTCGATCGGACGGAAGTGTGCCTTGTAGGACATCTTGCGGCTGTCCTTGATCCAGTAGCCGAGGTACAGATAGGGCAGCGACGCGCGCCGGCATTGCTCGATTTGCCACAGGATGTTGTAGGTGCCGAAGCTCGCGCCCGGCATGTCCGGATCGTAGAAGGTGTACACCGACGACAGCCCGTCGCTCAGCTGGTCGACGATGGATACCATCATCAGCTTGCCTCGGTCGCGGAATTCCACGAGCCGCGTGCTCACCCGGCTCTGCAGCAGGAAGTGCGAGTATTGGTCGCGGCTGTCCTGGTCCATGCCGCCGCCGGAATGCCGGCTCGCCTGGTAGCGGAGGTACAAGGCGTAGTGCTCGACCCGGAAGCGCAGACCGGTGACCGTGTGCTGCAGGTCTACGTGCTTCGCCGCGGCGCGCCGCTGGCTGCGCGAGGCGCGGAATTCCGACACCGGGACGCGCACCGGCACGCAGGCGCGGCAGTGATCGCAATACGGCCGGTAGGTGAAGATGCCGCTGCGGCGAAAGCCCAGGCGGACGAGATCGGCGTAGAGCTCGGTGCCGATCAAATGGCTGGGAGTGGCGACCTGCGAGCGCGCCATCCTGCCCGGCAGATAGCTGCAGGGGTAGGGTGCCGTTACATAGAACTGCAGTACGGCGTGCGGCAGATCGTTCAGCTGGGACATTGCACCTGCGCGGAAGATGCGCCGGACCACGTGCCCGGTGAGCGCGGATAGTGTACCAATTCTTCGAGCAGGCGGGAGAACCTCGCCCGCGGAATCTGGCGGGCACCCAGTGTCTCCAGGTGCCGCGTGTGCATCTGGCAGTCGATGAGGCCGAACTCGGCGGCCTTCAGATGCGCGACCAGCGCCGCGAGCGCGATCTTCGAGGCGTCACGCGCGCGAGAAAACATCGATTCGCCGAAGAACACCCCACCCAGCGCTACGCCGTACAGGCCGCCGGCGAGTTCCCCGTCGATCCACGTCTCCACCGAATGCGCGTAGCCGATCCTGTGGAGCTCGAGATAGGCGGCGATCATCGCTTCGCCGATCCAGGTGCCGGGCTCGCCTGTGCGCGGTGCAGCACAGCTTTCGATGACTTTCCCGAACGCGGAATCGAACCGGACGTCATAGCGGCGATTACGCAGGGTCTTGCAGAGGGAGCGCGAGATCTTGAACTCCGCCGGGTAAAGCACCATGCGCGGGTCCGGGCTCCACCACAGGATCGGGTCGCCCTCGGAGTACCAGGGGAAGATGCCCTGACGGTAGCCCTCGAGGAGGCGCTCGGGAGAGAGATCGCCGCCCGCCGCGAGCAGCCCGTTCGGCTCCTTCAGCGCGCTTCGCACGGGAGGAAAAGAGGAGCCCTTCTCGAGCCAGGGAATCATTCCCTCAGCACTTTACCTGCTGCCGGCAGTACGCGGTGAGCTCGCTCACGACGCAGCTCCCCTCGACGGCCGTCTTCGGATGTCCTTGGAAATCGAGCGCCAGCCTGAATTCATACTTGACGAAGAATTCGTCGAACAGCTCCCCGCCCAGCGTCCCGGTCGCGTACAGATTGTCGCTCGAAGCGTCGTAGTCGAGCAGGATCGCGGCGAGCGGCTGACGCGCTGGGCCGGCAAGGACTCGCGCGCCTTCGGCGGGGTCGTACTGGCTATGCTCCGAGCAGCAGTGGATGACGTGGGCGAATCTGCTCGCCGCGGATTTCTCCTCGCGGTAGCTGATGAAGCTGATTTCTCGCGTGGGGTAGGTAAGCCGGTGCGCGCAGATCGCCGAATAGGCGACGATGCTGCGGTCGGCTCCCACGCCGCCCGGCCACTCGTAGCTCTGCCGGTCCGCTGTCGTCAACTCGGCTGCGGCCTTCGTCGGCTTGCCGAGGTTGAGCAGGAAGCAGGGTGTTCCTGCAAACGGGTAGTGAAAGATGAAGTTCCGATTGACCGCCAAGGCGCCCGCCTTCAGCGGTCGCCCGAAAGGATCGACCAACCGAGCGCGCGCATATAGCTTCGGCCTCGCGTCAGCGGCCGTCGCCGGCAGCGGCGCGGTGAGCGCCTGAGCGGCGCAAGCGAGCAGGAAGTCGCGTCTTTGCATGGGCAAGTAACGCTAAGCGCTGTGAGGCACCGGTGTCAATGCGCGCCGGCGCACGCACCTCACTTCTGCGGCAATATTTCGCCGGCGTGGAACGACATCGTGCCGGCGATGCGGTCGGCGAAGAAGTGCCGCAATGCGGTCGAGACGGTGCGAAAGGCGATCTCCTTCCAGGGTATGTCGCTCTCGCGGAACAGCGCCGCCTCAAGCGTTTCCTCGCCGGGCGCGAATGCCCCGTCCAGCAGCTTGGCGCGGTAGAAGAGGTGGACCTGATCGACGTGCGGCACTGAAAGCAGAGCGAACGGTTCCCGCAGCTCGACGCGTGCCTTCGCTTCCTCCAGGGTTTCACGCAGCGCGGCTTGCGCCGTGGTTTCGCCAAGCTCCATGAACCCCGCAGGGAGGGTCCACAAGCCGCGGCGCGGCTCGATTGCGCGCCTGCAAAGGAGGATCCTGTCCTCCCACTCCGTGATCGTCCCGACGACGACCAACGGATTTCGGTAGTGGATGGTCTTGCAGCTGTCGCAGACATGCCGCGGAAGCGAGTCTCCGGGAGGGACGCGCAGGGTGACCTTGGCGCCACACACCGAACAGTAGTTCATCGGGGGGGAGGACATGCGGTGCCTATGATAACGGGACGCCGATGAGCTCCGGCAGTTCGTCCAGTCCGCGGATGACGTGGTCGGGCGCGACACCGAGCGCGTCGGCGGGCGCGCCGGCACGGTTGATCCAGAACGTGCGGAAGCCGAAAGCCTTCGCTCCGCAGGCGTCCCAGCAATTGCTAGATACGAACCCTATCGCACTCTTGGGGACGCGCAGCCTTTCCACGGCGATCCGGTAGACGGCCGGAGACGGTTTGTAGGTCTTTCGGGGATCGACGCTGATCACGATGCCGATCCGGCTGGCGAGGCCTGCGTGTGCAACCAGGGGGCGCAGCATCCCGGGCGAGCCGTTCGACAGGATCGCCAGGCGGATTTTCGAAGCCTTGAGCGCGGCGATCGCATGATGCACTTCCGGGAAGGTGCTCAGCTCGCGGTATGCCTGGAGAAGGCGCAGGCGTTTCGCGTCATCGAGCGCGAGGCCGAGCGCGGCGCAGGCATAGTCCAGTGCCGCCGTCGTGACGTGCGCGAAATCCTCGTAGCGCCGCATCAAGCTGCGCAGCCACGAATACTCGAGCTGCTTTGCCCGCCAGAGTTGGCTGAGGTGCGGGCCTTTGCCTGGCCACATTTCCTCGCACAGTTCCGCCACGGAGTGGACATCGAACAGCGTCCCATAGGCGTCGAATACCAGCGCGCGCAATCCGTACATGCTTCCCCTTTGCGTTCTCACGTATCCCAGTATGCCCGAGCGGCGTTGGGCGACCGAGGTTCGAATGAGTCAAGTTTTCCCGACATAACGGGGAGTTACGTCCCCTTAGACTGTCGGCGTCCTCGCTGTCCGGGTCCCGTAGCGATTGGGACAATGTCGACGCTTTTGGCCCGAAATTTGGCCCTTTTATGCGCGTGGCATAAGAAATCAGGTTTTTGGCGCCACCCGCGAGGAGAGGTTCCATCGATAAAGATGTTCTAATTCAGAGTAATAACTGCGATGGGGACATTGGAGGTAGCGACTGGCACAGGGCGTGCTTTATAAGCCGTACCAGATGTAGCTAGAGACTTGAGCACTTGTCAGGTAAACACTACAAGTGTGTAATATGCGGAGCTCAGGGTTACTTGTTTTCAATTAGTTATAGACCTTTTTTAAAGGAGAAGCTGAAATGAAGCATCAAATGAAAAAGCTCGCAGTCGCGGTCGCCGCGCTCGGCGCTGTAGCTCTGGGTTCGAGCGTTGCTGAAGCTGCCAATACTTCGGGAACGTTCAACGTGAACATCACGCTGACCTCGACCTGTACGCTGGGTACGGTGAGCGCGGTCAACTTCGCGTACACCTCGGCGCAAGGTGGAGCGCAAGCCGGGACAGGCGGCGGGTTCAACGTGACCTGCACCAACTCGTTCCCGTACACCTTCGGCCTTCAGGCGGGCAACGGCGCGGCCGTGCCTCCGGGTGCCTCGACCATCGCCGTCACGGACAATGCGGTGAACCTCAACTACTCGCTGGGTCTCAGCGCGGCAGGCGGCACGGGCAACGGCTCGGCGCAAGCCTACAACGTCACCGGCACGATGGGTGCCAACCAGTCCGGAACCTGCGCCACCGCGTCGTGCACGAACGCCGCGGCGACCAACGCGGTTCAGACCCTGATCCTCAACTACTAGGTCAGGGAACAGCGTCGTGCTGCGGTCTGTCCGTCCGATCCTTGCGCTGGTCGCGCTCTCGCTCAGTTTCGAGTGCGCCGCCGGCGTAGGGTCGGGGACGTTCAGGGTGAACATCTCCGTGAACGAACCCGGCAAGTCCGCGCTCTGCGTCAGTCAGAGCCTGAGCCAGAGCACCGGTGCGCTGGTTCAGGTGCTGTGCAGCACCGGACAATTCGTGAGCATCGGGCCGCGTCCCGGTGCTCCCTTCGCGGGCGTCCACGGAGGAGCGTTCACGTACTACTTCAGCCCGACGCCGGACTTCCAGCTGGAAGGGTCGCGGAGCCTGATGCAGGGCTCCGGAACAGTGACGGAGTATCGCGTCTATTCGCGGGATCGCTACGATCAATTCATCGATATCCTCGTGAGCTTCTGAAAGGCTTCACAATGACCCGTGCCGGATGGCTCTTCCTGCTGCTGATGATCACGGGCCTCCAACCCGCTCTCGCGGGCGTGTTCTCCGTGACACCGGTTCGGATCTACATGACCCCGCGCGACCGCGCGGTCGCCGTCACGATAACCAACGAGGGCGAAGACGCCATCGTTCTCCAGGCCGATCTGTACGTTTGGTCGCAAAAGGCCGACGGTAGCGACGAGCTGACACCGACCGAGGACCTGATCCTAGCGCCGCCCATCCTGAAGCTCGCAGCGAAGACGCGCCAGGTAGTGCGCCTCGCCCGCCTCAAGCCGGCCGACGCAAGCCACCAGCTCACCTACCGGATGATCCTGCGCGAGATTCCGGAGGCAGCGGGCAGCAAGGACAACGTCCAGGTCGCCATCGCGCTCGCGCTCTCCATGCCGGTATTCATCACTCCTCCTCTGGCCAAGTACGAGGTCGCTTGCGATGCGACCCCCGTTCCTGCCGGCACGGACCTCGACGTGAGTTGCGCGAACACGGGCTCCGCGTACGCGCAGATGCGCGACGTCCTCGTGAAGGCGAAAGGCGGCGACCGGGCGCTCGGTCATTTCGAGGGGGGGGTCTACATTCTCCCCGGCGCGCGAAAGATCATACCGGTGAAGATCGAGCGGCCTGGCGCCACGGCGCCGCTATCGGGAACCCTGCAGCTGATCGTCACCCTCGACGACGGTCAGGTGCAGACCTTCGACGTCACGATTGGGCAGCCCCGCCCGGGTCAATGAGCCGTGTCCCCGAGCGCCTTCACCTCCCGCCGAATCGCGGGCCAAGCCAGTGCTGTGCTCGGCATCGCGCTCTTGCTCGCATCCGCTTGGTGCGGAGCGGCGGAGACCGGTAGGCCGCTCGCAGGAAATGCCGTGCCTATGCAACTGGCCCAGTCGGACAGCAAGCCCGTCGCACTGGCCCAAGCCGGCGCCTGGGAAGGGTCGCCCGAGTCCGGGCCGGACGCGCTCCCGCAGGACAAGGCGCGCCTGATTCCCCTGGAAGTCTTTATCAACGGCGCACGCGCCGGTGATTGGGTTCTTCTGGATCTGAACGGAGTGCTGCACGCCCCGATCGACGCGTTCGAGGAATGGCGCTTGATGCGCAAGCCCGACGTGCCAGGCGTCCCGTATCGCGGCCAGCTCTACTTTCCCCTCTCGTCAGTGCCGGGGTTCGAGGCGCACTTAAATGCCCTGAACCAGTCACTCGACCTGAAATTCCTCCCGAGCGCCTTCGCGACCACCCGTCTCGTGCAGGAGGCCCAGAGGGGAGCGCAGGTCACCCAGCCGCTGACCTCGGTCTTCCTGAATTACGACGTCAGCTATACGCAGAGCAATTTCTCCGGGCAACTCACGACCCGCGATCTCGGAGCACTCACCGAGCTCGGCCTGTCGAGCCGCCTGGGCGTTCTCACCAATACGGGCGTCGGGCACAACCTCGAAGGCGACCCGAATCTGGGCCCGCGCGGTTACGTGAGGCTCGAGACGACGTTCAACCGGGACTTTCCCGATAGCAACATGAGCCTGCGGCTGGGCGACAGCACTACGAGGACCGGAAGCTGGGGGCGCCAGGTATATTTCGGGGGCGTGCAGCTCGCGAAGAATTTCACGCTGCAACCGAGTTTCATCACCCAGCCCATTCCTACGCTGGCGGGTTCGGCGACCGCGCCCAGCACGGTCGACCTATACATCAACGATTCGCTTCGGCAGACATCGCAGGTTCCATCGGGTCCCTTCACGGTAGACAACTTTCCCCTGCTCACGGGCAGCGGCCAGGCGCGTCTCGTCGTGCGCGACGTTCTCGGTCGGGAAACCGTGCTGGTGCAGGACTTCTTCACCCACAGCAACCTGCTGAAGCAGGGCTTGAGCGACTGGAGCCTCGAAGCCGGAGCGGTGCGTGACAATCTAGGAACCGAGAGCGCTGACTACGGCGAGCGATTTGGCTCCGGCCTTCTGCGCTACGGGATGACGAACGGCCTGACCCTGGAGTCGCGCGCCGAGGGCTCCGGTAGAACGCGAAATGTCGGGCTCGGCTTCACCGCGGCGCTCCCGGATCAAATCCTGGGCCAGGTCGCTCTGTCGGGGAGCAAGGACGATTTCAACGGCACGGGCAGCGCGTGGATCGTCGGGGCCGAGCACGTCAGCCTCAAGCACGGGTTCACGGCGCGCGCCGAAGGCGCCACGGCGGACTACCGGAGGATCGGGCAGCTCGATGTCAACCCAAGCTACAGGCGCCAGAGCCTCCTCAGCTACACCTACTCCATGGACAAGCTCGGGTACTTGGGCCTCGCCTATGCCCGCACCGACACATGGACGACTTCCTTCCCGATAACCAGCTACACCGGCAACTACACGCTGCCGATCGGCCAGCGCAACTCCCTCACGTTCACCGCGACGCACGTCACCGCACCCACCCCCGCCAATGCCATCGGCGTGAACGTCGTCATTCCCTTGGACAACAGGACTACCGTCGCGGGCAGCACGACGACGCGCTCCAACGGCGGGGGAACCGACGGCTACGTGAGTGCGAGCCAGACGCTCACCGCGGAATCCGGGCCCGCCTGGCGCGCGCTCGCCGGACGGCGAGCCGGAGAGAACTACGGCGAAGGCGGTCTGTACTACCAGGGCAGCCATGGGCTCGTGACTCTCGACGCGAGCGGCTCGGACATCCAGTCGACGGGGCGGCTCGGCGCGGTGGGCGGTCTCGTGGTCGCCGACGGCAAGGCGTTCGCGTCGCGCCGCATCCAGGACAGCTTCGCCGTCGTCGAAGTGCCGGGCTACGCCGACGTCGGCGTGGGCTACCAGAGCACCGTCATCTCCAAGACCGACTCGAGCGGTGCTGCGCTCGTCCCCGGGCTCCTTCCCTACCGCCAGAACAGCATTCGCCTGAACCCGAACGAGCTGCCGATCAGCGCGGAGATCGACACCATCGAGATGGTGACCGTGCCCCCCGCGCGCTCGGGAGTGCTGGTCAAGTTCCCGGTCCGCTCCGGCCGCGGCGCCCTTGTCTCCATCGTTCTGGACGACGGTCAGCCGGCCCCGGCCGGCGCGCAGATCGAGCTCGAAGGCGACACCAAGGAATTCTATGTCGCGCGCCACGGCGAAGCCTTCGTCACCGGGCTGCAGGCCAAGAACACGCTGCGCCTCAAGTGGAACGGTCAGGCGTGCAGCATGACCGTGGAATTGCCTGGCGAAGCGAAGGGCGACGAGATCACGCGCGTCGGTCCGGTGACATGCGCTGGGGTGACACGATGAGCACATTCCGCATCACCGGTCTTCTTGCAAGGCTCGCGGCGGGGTTGCTGAGCCTGGTCCCCATAGCGGCGGGCGCCGCGGTCACCTGCAGCGTCTCCGTGACCTCGATCACCACGTCCTTCAGCAATGCGCTGGGCAATGCCGGGATCACCTCGGGGGCCTATACGATCTCGTGCACGCGCCTGTCGACCGACCCGAACACCTTCGCCTGGCAGCTCCGCGCTAACAACGGCATCCACGCTGCCGGCAATCAGAACCGCGGGCTCATGGGCGCGACGACGATCAACTACGACATCTATCGCAGCACGACGATCAACAACGGGAACCGCTGGCAGACCACCACCGCGACGGCGTTCAGCGGCACGCTCGCCTTCGTCGGCGCGTCGCTCAACGCGTCGACGACCGGCACCTTCTACGCGAACGTGCCGACCGGCCAGAACCCGGCGGCCGGGACCTATACCGATACCGTGACGGCAACCCTGCTGGACCAAGCGACGGGCACCATCACCTATGCCACGACGACTTTCGGCGTGTCGATCCTGAACCAAGCCGCCTGCGAGATCACCGCTCCGCCCGGGAACCTGAACTTCACTTACACCTCGTTCCAAGGTGCCGCCGCCGCCGCGAGTACCACCTTCGCTTTGCGCTGCACCAATCTTCACCCCTACACCATGGCGCTGGACGTGGCATCGAGCGTTTTGCTGGGTCTGACCTATACGGTTTCGCTGTCGCAGACGAGCGCGACCGGCACCGGCGCCTCGCAGACTTTCACGATCAACGGCGGCATCACTGCTGGCCAGTCGGGAACCTGCTCGACGGCCAGCTGCACCGGGACCCAGACGCGCACGCTCACCATCACGTACTAGCCCCGTTTCGTGTAGGTTCTCCTCCCTACGGAGGAGGCATGCGGGACCGCTACCGCGAGATCTACGAAGCTTTCCGCTGGGACGTTCCCGAGCGCTTCAATATCGCCGGCGCATGCTGTCGCCGGCACGCGCACGATCCGTCCCGCCTTGCACTTTACTGGGAAGACGAGAGCGGCGCCGTTTCAACGCATACCTTCCGCGATCTTCACGAGCAGGCAAATCGGCTTTCGAACGCGCTCGCCGGCCTAGGCCTGAAACGGGGAGATCGCGTGGGCATCGTCCTGCCGCAGCGCCCGGAGACGGCGATCGCGCATCTCGCCTGCTATCAGATGGGCGCGGTGGCGATGCCGCTGTCGATCCTTTTCGGTCCCGAGGCGCTCGAGTACCGGCTGCAGGACAGCGCGGCCGCAGTCGCGCTGGTTGATCCCGCGTCGTTGCCGAACCTGGCTCCGATCCGGGACCGTCTGCCCTTGCTCAAGCACGTGATCGGCGTCGCCGGCGCGCGGGAATCCTGGGCATATTCATGGGAATCGCTTCTCGCCAAGGCTTCCTCAGTCTTCGCCGCAGTGGAGACCGCCGCAGATGAGGCCGCGCTGCTGATCTACACCAGCGGCACCACCGGGCCGCCCAAGGGGGCACTCATGCCGCAGCGCGTGCTTCTCGGGAACATTCCGGGCTTCGTGCACTCCCACGATCTCTATCCGCAGCCGGGCGATCTGTTCTGGTCTCCGGCCGATTGGGCGTGGACGGGCGGTCTCATGGATGCGCTGCTGCCGTCCCTCTATCACGGCCTGCCGCTGCTCGGCTACCGCGGGCGCTTCGAGCCGGAAAAAGCCTTCTGGCTGATGCAGAAGTACGGAGTGCGCAACGCCTTCCTCTTTCCGACCGCGCTGAAGATGATGATGAAGGCGGTGCCCGAGCCCCGGAAGCGCTACCGGCTTTCGCTGCGCTCGATCATGAGCGCGGGCGAATCGGTGGGCGACGCGGTCTTCAACTGGAGCCGCAGCGCCCTGGACGTGACCATCAACGAGATGTTCGGCCAGACCGAGATCAACTACATCGTGGGCAACTCGCATACCCTATGGCCGGCCAAGCCCGGCTCGATCGGACGACCGTATCCGGGCCACCGCGTCGCATGCATCGACGACGCGGGAAACGAGGTTCCGATGGGGGAGGTCGGCGAGATCGCGGCGTGGGGCGTGGGCGATCCGGTGTTCTTTCTCGAGTACTGGAACAATCCCGACGCGACGCGCCGGAAGTACACCGGCAACTGGTGCCGCACCGGCGATCTGGCCAGGCGCGACGGGGACAGCAACCTCTGGTATCAGGGGCGGAGCGACGACATGTTCAAGAGCTCGGGCTACCGCATCGGCCCTTCGGAGATCGAGAACTGCCTGGTGAAGCACGCCGCGGTCGCCAACGCCGCGGTGATCGGCGTCCCGGATACGGAGCGCACCAACATCGTCAAGGCCTTCGTGGTGCTCTCGCCGGGCTATGAGGGCTCGGCCGCGCTGCAGGCCGAGTTGCAGCAGCACGTGCGCGGCAAGCTCGCGCCCTACGAGTACCCCAAGGAAATCGAATTCATCGACAGCCTGCCCATGACCACGACCGGCAAGGTGCAGCGGCGGGTGCTGCGGCTGCGCGAGGAGGAAAGAAGGAAGGTCAAGAGATGAGCGCCGATCTGCTCGGAGCCGCCGCCGGTACGCTCTCCACCGTTGCCTTCATCCCCCAGGTATGGCGGATCTGGAAGACCCGATCGGCGCGCGATCTCTCCCTTCCGATGTACCTGATATTCACTTCAGGCGTGGCGCTGTGGTTCGCCTACGGCGTCCTGCTCGGCGCGCTGCCGATCATCGTGTGCAACGGCCTGACGCTCCTCCTTGCGGGAACGGTGCTGGGGATGAAGCTCAGATTCGGGTAACCCGATCGTCGAAAAGCCGCTCTCGCTCGATCTCCCGGTTATTTCCCGCTTGCAAGCGTTGCAGCCTCCATCATCCGCTGCAGCGCCGTGAAATCGTCGCTTTGCGCTGGCACGAAAGGACTCGTCCTCAGCCCAGCGCGCACTTCCACGGCAAGGGCGGAGGAATCGCGGTTGAGAGCGAGAGTGGCCCGGCGCAGCCTGACGCGCACGTCCTCGGGCACTGCCTTGTGAGCGATCAGCCCGAACCCAGGGGCGTTGGTGGTCAACCCGACGATCTTGTAGCGGGACGGCTGGGAGGCGATGAGCTTTTGCGCGGTCCGATCGCGCATCACGGCGACCTCGGCTATGTCGTTGTTCAAGGCGAGAACGATGCCGTCGGCGGTATCCGAATACGTGCGCTTGCCCGCCGCTGGAATGATGTTCTGCTGCGCGAGGGTTTCGTTCGCGAGGATCGTGAGCAGTAGACCGGGTGAAGGCATGACGATCGTAGTCGCAGGGGTGAAGTCCTTAAGGTCTTCCAACTTGCTCCCTTGCTTGGCGACAAAGACCCCGCGGATGCGCTCCTCCTCTACGACGATGGGAACGAACCCGGCTTTGTGGATCGCTTGGGAGGCAAAGATCGGAGGCCCGAAGAAGAGCTGATAGCTATCTCCCTGTATCATGGTCCGCATGGCAGCGCCGGGCACCCTGACCGGGACGAGCAAGACCTGCATTCCGATCTTGGATGACAGATACTGGGCGAGCGGAAGGAACCGGTCCATGACTTCGAAGGACTCCTGCCCCGACTCGACCCCAGGGTAAACGCCCATGGTAAGCCGAGGGCTTTGCGCGCAGACATCCGCTGCGGCGACCAGGGTCAGGGCCAAGGCACCATTACGGATCACGCTGGCTGGAAACTTCATCGCTCCCCCCTTCCGCCCTGCCGTCGAGCGTTTGCGGCGATCTTAGATGAATTCCATTGTCATGCTCATGATCCGCGCATGAATTGACAAAGAAATCACGGAATTCGAAAAAAATGTCGAAGGGAACGGTAGAAATTGCGGGGGAGCCGCAATTCCTCCGCCTGGCGGTGAAGCTCGAGTTCGGCTAACCTGCCGCAGTCTGGAAAAGAGATGAAGCTGTATACGTTCTTCCGCTCCTCGGCCTCGTTCCGCGTGCGCATCGCGCTCAACCACAAGGGGCTGAAGTACGAGCACGCGGGAGTGAGCCTGCCCAAGGGCGAGCACCTACAGACCGGCTACAGGTCGGTCAACCCGCAAGGCCTGGTCCCCGCCCTCGAGGACGGCGGTCGCCTGCTCACCCAGTCGCTCGCGATCATCGAGTACCTCGACGAGGTCCATCCCGGGCCGAAGCTGTTGCCCGCCGATCCGCTAGACCGCGCGTACGTGCGGGCCTTCTCGCAGATCATCGCCTGCGAGATCCACCCGCTCAACAACCTGCGCACGCGCAAGTACATCAGCAAGACCTACGACCTCGACGAAGAGGGCGTGAACAGCTGGTACCGCCACTGGATCGCCGAGGGCTTCCAGATGATGGAAGGATTCCTCGCGCAGGAGAGGAAGCACGGTAGGCACGTCTTTCGCGACCAGGTCACGATGGCCGACTGCTGCCTCGTGCCACAGGTGGCCAACGCGATTCTCTACAAGTGCGACCTCAAGCCCTATCCGACCGTGATGCGGATATACGAGGCGTGCATGAAGGTGGACGCGTTCATCAAGGCTCAGCCCTCCAACCAGCCCGACGCCGCCTGACCCCACGGCGCGCACGGAGTGCCGGGCCGCGAACCGCGTGCCCGGGTTGCTACGCGCCATTTTGCGCGTAGTATGTATTATTCGCTTCGCACAATGCGCCCGCCGCCGGAGACCGCGTGATCGCGAGCAAGCCAGGAGTCTCGGTACTCGTCGCAAGCACCTTGGCGTTCGCCGTGTGCTTCGCGGTCTGGATGATGTTCTCGATCATCGGCATACCGATCAGGGAGACTCTCAAGCTCAACGCCACGCAGTTCGGCCTGCTTGCCGCGACCCCCGTCCTGACCGGAGCCGCGCTCAGGCTCCCTTTAGGCGTCCTCACCGACCGTTTCGGCGGACGAGGCGTGTTCCTGGTGCTGCTGGCCGCGAGCGCGGCTCCGGTGTATCTGATCGCCTATGCGACGGAATACTGGCAGTTTCTTTCGCTCGGCCTGGTACTCGGGGCGGTGGGCGCATCCTTCTCCGTGGGCACGCCCTATGTCGCGCGCTTTTTCGCCCCCAACCAGCGCGGCTTCGCAATGGGTGTTTTCGGCGCCGGCACGAGCGGCGCCGCCATCAACATGTTCGCCGCGCCGCCTCTCGTCGCCTCCTTCGGCTGGCAGACGGTTCCCAAGGTGTACGCGACGGCGCTTGTCCTCACCGCCGGCGTCTTCTGGCTCCTTGCCAAGCCCGATCCGGGCGCGGGCAGGGCGGGACCCGGCTTGAAGCAGCAACTCGCCGTGCTGAAAGAGCCTCGGGTGTGGAAGTACTGCCAGTACTACTCCATCGTGTTCGGCGGATTCACCGCGCTTTCCCTCTGGATGCCTCAGTATTACGTCAACGAGTATCGGTTGACGATCGCGCAGGGGGCGCTGCTCGCGGCTGCGTTCGCACTGCCGGCCGGGGTGCTGCGGGCTCTGGGCGGCTGGCTCGCCGACAAGTTCGGGGCCCATAGCGTCACGTGGTGGGTGCTGTGGGGCGCCTGGATATGCCTCTTTGTTCTTTCCTATCCCCAATTCGACCTGACCGTCCATACGGTGACCGGCCCCAGGACTTTTGGCATTTTCGTGGCACCCTGGGTGTTCACGCCGCTGCTGTTCGTGATGGGCATCTCGTTTGCATTCGGGATGGCTTCGACCTTCAAGTACGTTGCCGACGACTATCCTGAGAACATGGGGGTCGTGTCCGGCATGGTGGGCCTGGCGGGGGGCCTCGGTGGATTCCTCCTGCCGATAATGTTCGGCGCCCTGGTCGACTTGACCGGCGTGCGCTCCACTTGCTTCATGCTGCTCTACGGCATCGCCTGGGTCTCGCTCATCCTCATGTACGTGACCGAGGTGCGCCGCGTCCCGATCATGGGCGACGTGAAGCGCGATTCCGGCGGAGCGCCGTAGCCCTCCCCGAAACCCATGACCCGCAAGAGCGATCCATGAGCCATTTTCTCGACCGGTTGATGTTCTTCACGCAGAAGCGCGAACCCTTCGCACAGGGCCACGGCGAGATGCGAAAGGAGGATCGCACCTGGGAGGAGGGATATCGCCTGCGCTGGCAGCACGACAAGATCGTGCGCTCGACCCATGGGGTGAACTGCACCGGGTCGTGCAGCTGGAAGATCTACGTCAAAGGCGGCGTGGTGACCTGGGAGACGCAGCAAACGGACTATCCGCGCACGCGTCCGGGCATGCCGAACCACGAGCCGCGGGGTTGCTCGCGGGGCGCCTCCTACAGCTGGTATCTCTACAGCGCGAATCGCCTCAAGTACCCGATGGTGCGGGGACGGCTGCTGAAGCTGTGGCGGGAGGCGCGCAGATCGCTCGGGCCGGTGGAGGCGTGGGCCTCTATCGTCGAGGACGCAGCGAAGGCGCGCGAGTACAAGTCGATCCGCGGCCGCGGCGGCTTCGTGCGCTCGAGCTGGGACGAGGTCACCGAGCTCGTCGCCGCCGCGAACGTCCACACCATCAAGCGCTATGGCCCCGACCGCGTGATCGGCTTCTCGCCGATACCCGCGATGTCGATGGTGTCGTACGCCGCGGGCAGCCGCTACCTGTCGCTCATCGGCGGCGTGTGCATGAGCTTCTACGACTGGTATTGCGATCTGCCGCCGTCCTCGCCGCAGACCTGGGGAGAGCAGACCGACGTTCCGGAGTCGGCCGACTGGTACAACTCGGCGTTCATCATCGCCTGGGGGTCGAACGTGCCGCAGACGCGCACGCCGGATGCCCACTTCTTCGTCGAGGCGCGCTACAACGGCACCAAGGTCGTGGCCGTCACCCCGGACTACTCCGAGGTTGCGAAGCTGTCGGACATCTGGATGCACCCGAAGCAGGGCACCGACGCCGCGCTCGGCATGGCGATGGGCCACGTGATCCTCAAGGAATGCTTCATCGCTCGCCGGGTTCCGTATTTCGAGGACTACTGCCGGCGGCTCACCGACATGCCGCTGCTGGTCAGGCTGGTGAAGCGCGGCGAGACCTACGTGCCGGACCGGTACCTCCGCGCTTCCGACTTCGCGGACCGGCTCGGTCAGAGCAACAATCCCGAGTGGAAGACGGTGGGTATCGACGAGGCAAGCGGCCGGCCCGTCGCACCCCAGGGTTCGATCGGCTACCGCTGGGGACAGCAGGTCGAGGGCGATCTCGGCAAGTGGAATCTCGAGCAGAAAGACGGCGCCGGCGGCGAGGAAGTGAAGCTCGCCCTCTCGCTCGTCGACCGCCGCGACGCAGTCGCGCCTGTGGCGTTTCCATATTTCGGCGGGATCGCGCACGAGCATTTCCGCGCGAACGACCAGAGCACGAACGTGCTCGTGCGCAACGTTCCGGTGAAGAAGCTGGCGCTCGCCGAAGGCGAGGCGTACGTTGCCTCGGTATTCGATCTGGTGTGCGCGAACTACGGCGTCGACCGCGGGCTCGGCGGCAACTGCGCTCGCTCGCTCGAGGACGACGTGCCGTACACGCCGCGGTGGCAGGAGGCGATCACGGGCGTGAAGAGCGAGCAGGCCATCGCCGTGGCGCGGCAGTTCGCCGAAACCGCGGAGAAGACCAAGGGGCGCGCGATGATCATCATCGGCGCCGCGATGAACCACTGGTACCACCAGGACATGAACTACCGGGCGTGCATCAACATGCTGATGCTGTGCGGCTGCGTCGGGCAGTCGGGCGGTGGCTGGGCCCACTACGTCGGTCAGGAGAAGCTGCGGCCGCAGACCGGATGGACCGCGCTGGCGTTCGCCCTCGATTGGACGCGGCCGCCGCGGCAGATGAACTCGACCTCGTTCTTCTACAGCCACAGCGACCAGTGGCGCTACGAGCAGCTCAAGGTGCCTGAGATCCTGTCTCCGCTCGCCGATCCCGCGCGCTACGCCGGCAGCCTGATCGACTTCAACGTACGCGCGGAGCGCATGGGGTGGCTGCCGTCCGCTCCGCAACTCGCCGCGAATCCGCTGCAGGTGGCGAAAGACGCCGCGGCCGCCGGCATGGAGCCGAAGGACTATGTCGCAAAGGGCCTCAGGGACGGCTCGCTCAAGCTTTCCTGCGAGGACCCCGACAACCCGGTCAACTTTCCACGCAATCTCTTCGTCTGGCGATCGAATCTGCTGGGCTCGTCGGGCAAGGGCCACGAGTACTTCCTCAAGCATTTCGTCGGTGCGCAGCACGGCGTGCAGGGCGAGGATCTGGGCGCCAGCGGCGCCCCTAAGCCGCTCGAGGTCGCGTGGCGCGATCCCGCGCCGGAGGGCAAGCTCGATCTGCTGGTGACGCTCGACTTCAGGATGTCCACCACCTGTCTCTACTCGGACGTGGTGCTGCCGACAGCGACCTGGTACGAGAAGAACGACCTCAACACGTCGGACATGCACCCTTTCATTCACCCGCTTTCCGCGGCGGTGGACCCGGTGTGGCTCGCTAGAAGCGACTGGGAGATCTACAAGAGCATCGCGAGGAGATTCTCGGAGATCGCGCCCGGTCATCTCGGCGTCGAGAAGGACGTCATGCTGGTGCCTCTCATGCACGATACCCCGGGCGAGCTTGCCCAGCCGTTCGACGTGAAGGATTGGAAAAAAGGCGAGTGCGACCTCGTCCCCGGAAAGACCGCGCCGCAGATCACAGTGGTCGAGCGCGACTATCCCAACACTTACCGGCGATTCACGGCGCTCGGCCCGCTGATGAAGAAGCTCGGCAACGGCGGCAAGGGCATCAGCTGGAACACCGAGCGGGAAGTGGACGGGCTGTCCGGATTGAACTACGCCGTGACCGAGGACGGCCCGACGCGAGGCTTGCCTCGCATCGAAACCGACATCGACGCGGCGGAGGTCATCCTCTCCCTGGCACCGGAAACCAACGGTGAGGTCGCGGTGAAGGCGTGGCAGGCGCTCGGCAAGATTACCGGCCGCGACCATCTGCACCTCGCCGAGACGCGCGAGGATGAGAAGATCCGTTTCCGCGACGTCCAGGCGCAGCCGCGCAAGATCATCAGCTCGCCGACGTGGTCGGGAATCGAGAGCGAGCACGTCAGCTACAACGCCGGCTACACCAACGTGCACGAGCTGATTCCATGGCGCACGCTGACCGGGCGGCAGCAGTTCTATCAGGACCACCCCTGGATGCGCGATTTCGGGGAGGCGCTGTGCGTCTATCGGCCGCCGGTCGACACTCGCGCGGTGGCGCCCATGCTCGGCAGGCGTCCCAACGGCAACCCCGAGGTCGTTCTCAACTTCATCACTCCCCATCAGAAGTGGGGCATACATTCGACCTATACGGACAACCTGCTGATGCTGACCCTCTCGCGCGGCGGCCCGATCGTCTGGCTGTCAGAGGTGGACGCGAACAAGGCCGGCATCAAGGACAACGACTGGATCGAGCTCTACAACGTCAACGGGGCGATTGCGGCGCGCGCCGTGGTGAGCCAGCGCGTGAACGAGGGCATGTGCCTCATGTATCACGCGCAGGAGAAGATCGTGAACGTTCCGGGGTCGGAGGTGACGGGGCACCGCGGCGGCATCCACAACTCCGTGACGCGCGCCGTGGTGAAGCCCACCCACATGATCGGCGGTTACGCCCAGCTTTCCTACGGATTCAACTACTACGGTACGGTCGGCTCGAACCGCGACGAGTTCGTCATCGTGCGCAGGATGGCCAAGGTCGACTGGATGGATGTCCCGTCGGCCCGGGCCCTGCATTCGGGAGCATAGCCATGAAGATCCGAGCCCAAATTGCGATGGTGCTGAACCTCGACAAGTGCATCGGCTGCCATACCTGCTCCGTCACCTGCAAGAATGTCTGGACATCGCGGCTGGGCATGGAGTACGCCTGGTTCAACAATGTCGAGACCAAGCCCGGCATCGGCTACCCGAAGGACTGGGAGAACCAGGAGCGCTGGAAGGGCGGCTGGGAACGCAAGGCGAACGGCAAGATCGCGCCGAAGCAGGGCGGAAGACTCGGACTCCTGCTCAAGATCTTCGCCAACCCGCACTTGCCGGAGATCGACGACTACTACGAGCCGTTCACCTTCGACTACGAGCACCTCCAGACCGCGCCGGAGATGCCGACGGCGCCGGTCGCACGGCCCATTTCCGTCATCACCGGGCAGCGCATGGAGAAGATCGAGTGGGGTCCGAACTGGGAGGAGATCCTGGGCGGCGAGTTCGCGAAGCGCTCGCAAGACGCCAACTTCGACGACATCCAGAAGGACATCTACGGGCAGTTCGAGAACACCTTCATGATGTATCTGCCGCGCCTGTGCGAGCACTGCCTCAACCCCTCGTGCGTCGCCTCCTGCCCCTCCGGCTCGATCTACAAGCGCGAGGAGGACGGGATCGTGCTGATCGACCAGGACAAGTGCCGCGGCTGGCGGATGTGCGTGTCGGGATGCCCGTACAAGAAGATCTACTACAACTGGTCCACCGGCAAGGCCGAGAAGTGCATCTTCTGCTACCCGCGCATCGAGGCCGGGCAGCCGACGGTGTGCTCCGAGACGTGCGTGGGACGCATCCGCTACCTGGGCGTGCTGCTCTACGACGCGGACCGCATCGAGGAGGCGGCAGCGGTCGAGAACCCGAAGGACCTCTATAGCGCGCAGCTGGAGATCTTCCTCGATCCGCACTCGGCCGAAGTGCAGGAGCAGGCGCAGCGCGACGGCGTCCCCGAAGCCTGGCTGGAGGCGGCGAAGATCTCCCCCGCCTACAAGCTCGCGATGGAATGGAAGATCGCGTTCCCGCTGCATCCGGAGTACCGCACGCTGCCGATGGTGTGGTACGTGCCGCCGCTCTCGCCGATCCAGTCGCACGCCAACGCGGGAGGAGTCGGGGAATCCGGCGGAATCCCCGACGTGCGGAGCCTGCGCATCCCGGTGCGCTACCTCGCGAACCTGCTCACGGCCGGCGACGAGGAGCCCGTCGTCCGCGCCCTGGAGCGCATGCTGGCGATGCGCGCCTTCTACCGCGAGCGGCAGCTGGAAGGCCGGGACAATCTGGCCTTGATCGAGCGGACGGGCTTGAGCGTGCGCGAGGTCGAAGACATGCATCGCTACCTCTCGATCGCAAACTACGAGGACCGCTTCGTCATCCCGACCACGCACCGCGAGTACGCCGAGAACGCCTATCAGATCCGCGGCGAGTGCGGCTTCTCGTTCGGCAACTCATGCTCAGACGGCGAGACGCCGGCCAGCCTGTTCGGCGGCAAGATGACCGGCAAGAAGGTGATCCCGCTGAAGACCATCGCCGCGAAATCCCCGGAAAATGCGGTCGACTACTGAGACGGTGGTCTTCCGCGCGCTCGGCGCGCTGCTCACCTATCCCGGACGCGAGCTGGGAGAGGCGCTGCCCGAGATCGGCGGCGTGATCGAAGGCTCGAGGCTCCTCGGTCGAGCCGAAAAGGAGCGCTTGTCCGCCTTGGTGTCGGAGCTGCAGCGCTCCGATCCGTACGCGATGGAGGAACGCTACGTTTCGCTGTTCGACCGCAGCCGCGCGCACTCCTTGCACCTCTTCGAGCACGTCCACGGTGACTCGCGCGAGCGCGGGCAGGCGATGGTCGATCTCGGCAGGGTCTACGCGAGCGCGGGCTTCGAACTCGCGCAGACGGAGTTGCCGGACTACCTACCGGCCGTGCTCGAATACCTCGGCTTGCGCCCCATCACCGAGGCGCGGGAAATGCTGGCCGACTGCGCGCACATCCTGCGCGCGGTCGGCGAGCGGCTCGCCGGGTGCGGCAGCCGCTACGCGGCGGTGTTCGACGCCATCCTGAATGCCGCAGGCGAAACGGGCGTGGATTGGAGCAGGCGGCCGCTGCCCGAGCCGGAGCCCGCGTTGGACGACGACTGGGTGGAAGCGCCCGCGTTCGGGCCCGATTCCGGCGACCGGCCGGCGGTCGCCGTGATGCAGTTCGTGCCGAGAAAGCCGAAGTAGAGGCTTGCGGAGCCAGCCATGGATCTTCTTCATCAATTCCTGTTCGGGATCTATCCCTACATCGCGCTGTCGGTGTTCTTTGCCGGCAGCCTTTTGCGCTTCGACCGCGAGCAGTACACGTGGAAGAGCGACTCGTCCCAGCTGCTGCGCGCGCGCGGTCTGCGCTGGGGGTCGAACCTGTTCCACTTCGGCGTGCTGATCGTGTTCTTCGGCCATCTCGTCGGATTCCTCACGCCGGAGACCGTCGTCAACGCTCTGATGTCCGAGCGGGCGCACGAGCTGCTCGCGATGGTCGCCGGCGGGGTCGCCGGCGCCTTCGCGATCGCCGGCTTGACCCTGCTGATCCACCGTCGCCTTGCCGATCCGCGGATCTACTCGAACACCCGCCCGTGGGACATCGCGATTCTCGCGATCCTGTGGGTGCAGCTCGCCCTCGGGCTCGCCACGGTCTGGTTCTCGATGCGCCACGTGCCGGGCTACGATTTCACTCGGCTCGTCGACTACGTGCAGGGGATCGTGATCTTCCGCCCCGGGAACGCTGCATTGCTCGCAGGCATCCCGGCCGTGTACCAGGTGCATATCTTCCTGGGGCTGACGATCTTTCTCGTCTTCCCGTTTACCCGGCTGGTGCACATCTGGAGCGGGTTCGCGGCGGTCGCCTATCTTTTCCGCCCGTACCAGATCGTGCGCACGCGGCGCAAGTGGAAGCCGACCGGGATACAGGGATGACGATCACCGTCAACGGCGTCGCGGTCGCTGCCGACGCGCGCGTGTCGCCGCAGGCTGCGGCCGTGCGCGAAATCCTGCGCCAGCGCGCGGTCACCCTGGGGCTCGCCGCGGAGAGCGCTTGCGCTGACGAAGCCGACGCGGCCATCGAGCGGCTGCTCGAGCGCGAAGTTTCCACGCCGGACCCGAACGAGAGCGAATGCCGGCGCTACTACGACGCGCACCCGGCAGAGTTCACGAGCGCCGAGCTCGCGTTCGCGCGCCACATCCTGTTCCAGGTCACGCCGGGCGCGCCGATGCCCGCCATCCGGGCGAAGGCCGAGCTCACGCTGGCCGAGCTGGCGAAGGACCCGGCCGGGTTCGAGCAGCGCGCGCGGGAGCTGTCCAACTGCCCGTCGGCACAGCAGGGCGGGAGTCTCGGCCAGCTCGGACGCGGCGACACCGTTCCGGAGTTCGAGCAGGCGCTGTTCAACGGCGCCTACACCGGTGTCTATCCGCAGCTGGTCAAGACGCGTTTCGGGTTTCATATCCTCGTCGTCGACCGGCGCGAGCCGGGCAGCCGGGTGCCTTTCGAATCCTGCCGCGCGCAGATCGCGCAGCGCCTGCGCGAGCGGGTGATGCGCCGCGCCCTCCAGCAATACGTGAGCGTGCTCGCGGGGCAGATGGAAGTTCGCGGCGTGGATTTGCAGGCCGCGACGACGCCGCTGGTGCGGTGAGCCGAGGCTGCATCCGGAAATTTTTGGCGCCCCAGAGCCTTACGCTGCGCTGACAACCCGGTAGTCGGCATCCTTCTTGCTGGAGAATGTGTGCTCAGAGCTTGGGAGCGGGTGGCCCTATGCCCGTCTCCAGCTCTGCATTTGACGGCTGGGAGGTGTCGATGGAATGGAGCGACGTCGTTGACGTGGTTCTGATGGTTGGCGCGGTGCTATTGGTTTACTTTGGGGTTCGAGGCGGAAGAGGAAGCGACGAGCAATAGGGCGCTCGACGCTAGATCGCATACCGCACTGCGCTTACGCTGCACTCAAGTCGGAAGCAGCGAATGGCGCCCCAGAGACGAATCGAACGTCCGACCTGCCCCTTAGGAGGGGGCTGCTCTATCCACTGAGCTACCGGGGCGCGGAACGGCGATTCTAACGCGAAACGCCTTCGAATCATGGCGTTGCGCTCCCGGCCCTTTGCTGCTAGCGTTGCGTCAGGAAAACCGTCATCTTTGCTTCACCGTTGATGTCGGGAGGCGCCGTCGCCGCGGGAATGCAGCAAGCTGCACCCAAGCCGGTCCGCGATCCGGAAGTGCAGGTCTCTGCCGCCGGAGACGGCACACGCATCGTTCATCTCTCCGGAGCCTGGGACATCCGTGCGCTCGAATCGCGCGCCAGCTCGCTCCAGTCCGCGATCCAGGGCGTCGGCGCGGTCAACGCGGCTACCTGGGATCTCTCCAAGATCCAGCGGTTCGACCACATCGGCGCGATGCTCGTCTGGCGCGCATGGGGCCGCTGCCGCCCGATGAAGCTGCAGCTGCGGCACGAGCACGAGATTTTCTTCGGCGCCTGCGAAGGCTCATCCGCCGCCGCGATGCCGCCGCGGCGGATCGATGTCCTCGCTCCGGCCGTGGCGTTGGGCCGCGCGGTGATCGCCGCAGGGGAGCACGCGCTGGGCTTGCTCCAGCTGTTCGGCCAGCTGCTGTTCGACTTCGCCGCGGTGATTCCGCGCCCGCACCTGCGGCCTTGGCGCGAGTTCTCGGCGGGCATCTACACCATCGGAGCGCAGGCCCTGGGCATCACCGCGCTGGTGGGATTCCTCATCGGGGTGGTGCTGTCCTATCTCTCGGCCGAGCAGCTGCGCCTCGTCGGCGCGGATGTCTTCATCGTCAACATCCTCGGCATCGGCATCATCCGCGAGCTCGGTCCCGTCGTGTGCTCGCTCCTGGTCGCAGGGCGCTCGGGCTCGGCGATCACGGCGCAGCTCGGCGTGATGCGCGTGACCGAGGAGCTGGACGCGCTGTCGGTGATGGGGATTTCTCGAACAGTGCGCCTGATCCTGCCCAAGGTCGCGGCGATCGCGGTGGTGCTGCCCCTGCTGGTGCTGTGGACCTGCGCCGTGGCGCTCGTCGGCGGTGCGGTGTCGGCGCACTTCCAGCTGGGAATGAGCTACCTTCAGTTCTTCTCGAGCCTTCCTGCCGCGGTGCCGGAATTCAACCTGCTGCTCGGTGTGGGCAAGGGCGTGGTATTCGGAGTGCTCATCGCGCTCATCGCCTGCCACTTCGGGCTGCGCATCCAGCCGAACACCGAGAGCCTCGCGGCGGGCACGACGCGCTCCGTAGTGACCGCGATCACCGCGGTCATCATCGCCGACGCGATTCTCGCAGTGATGTTCTCCGACGTCGGCTGGACATGAGCGCCGACGCCCTCGTCGAAGTCAAGGGTCTGTGGACCGTCTTCGGCGATCTCGTGGTTCACCGCGACCTCGACCTCACGGTTCGGCGCGGCGAAGTCCTGTCGCTCGTCGGCGAGTCCGGGAGCGGCAAATCGGTGCTGCTGCGGCAGATCCTGGGTCTCGAGCGTCCTTACCGCGGCAGCGTCCAAGTGTTCGACGTGCCGATCCACGATTGCGACGTGCGCCTGTTCAAGCGGATCCGCAAGCGCTGGGGCGTGCTGTTCCAGCACGGCGCCCTTTACAGCGCGCTCAGCGTATTCGACAACGTCGCGCTGCCCCTTCGCGAACTGCACGCCTTCGACGAGGAATTCATCCGGGACATCGTCATGCTCCAGCTCGACGCGGTCGGGATCGACAAGCGGCATGCGACGACGATGCCCGCGGATCTCTCGGGCGGCACGGTGAAGCGCGTAGCGCTCGCACGCGCGCTTGTCCTCGAGCCCGAGCTGGTGTTTCTCGACGAGCCCACGGCGGGCCTCGACCCGGACCGCAGCGAGGGGTTCGTGAAGCTCATCCGCGAGCTGCACGACCGGCTCAGCTTCACCGTGGTCATGGCGACCCACGACCTCGACACGCTGGTGTCGGTGTCCGACCGCGTCGCCGTGCTCGCCGACCAGAAAGTGATCGTATGCGGCACGCTGAAGGAAGTCGTCGCGCGCGACCATCCGTTCATCCGGAATTTCTTCCTCGGCGAGCGCGGACTGCGCGCGCTCTCCGCCGCACCCGCGCTGCAGACCTGAGGAGCCGCCATGGAAAATCGCGCACACGCACTGGCCGCCGGATTGTTCACCGTCATCCTCGGGGCGGCGCTGATCGCCGCGGCGCTGTGGTTCCACCGCGACGAAATAGGGTTCGAGCAGTACCTCGTCACGACGACGAGCTCGGTTGCCGGCTTGAAGGTCGAGGCGCCGGTTCGCTACCGCGGCGTCGACGTGGGGCGCGTCGAATCCATCCGGCTCGAGCCGGGAGGCTCCGGGCGGGTCGACATCCGCATCGGGGTGCACGAGGACACGCCCATCACGCGCGGCACCTACGCGCAGCTCGGCTACCAGGGCGTGACAGGGCTCGCGTTCGTGGCGCTGAACGACGACGGTACCTCGATCGAGCTGCTCAAGAGCGCAGGCGGGGAACCGCCCCGCATCGAGATGCGGCCGTCGCTTTTCGACTCGGGGCTCGACCTGGTCGCGGCCGTCCGCGACCTCTCCGGACGCATGAGCGATCTGCTGAGCGAGCAGAACCGCACGCTGCTGACGAAGATGCTCGGCGGCATCGAGCGGGCCTCGCGCCAGACCGCGGAGCTTGCCGAGCACCTTCAGCCGGCGGCGCGCGAGTTTCCGGCGCTGGTGGCCGAAGCGCGCGCCGCGCTGTCCGATGTCGGCAGGCTCTCGCGCAAGCTCGAAGAGCGTTCCACCGCCTTCGACCGGATGGCCGCGAGCCTGGAAAAAGTCGGCGTTGCGGCGGACTCTTTCAACGACGAGACCGTGCCGCGCGTCAACACCCTGGTCGATCAGCTGCAGCGGGAAACGCGGGCGCTCGACCGCGTCCTCAACGCCTTGGGCGACAACCCACAGAGCTTCGTCTTCGGCTCGCAGCGCGGAAGGCCCGGCCCGGGAGAATCCGGATACAAGGACGGGAGCCGCTAGAGCGATGAGGACTCGCGCCGGAATCGCGGCCGCCGCGCTCGGGCTCGCCTGCGCGGGGTGCGGCATCTCCCCAATCTCGACGTCGACCGAGGTCACCCAGTACGACTTCGGGCCGGCTCCCGCCAGGAAGCCGGCGCCCCTGCGACAGGCGCTGCTCATCTACGACGTGAGCGCACCGGGGTGGCTCGACTCGCCCTCCATCTACTATCGCCTCGCGTACCAGGATGCCGCGCGGCCGCTGGCCTACGCCGACAGCCGCTGGGTCGGGCCGCCCGCCGAGCTGATCGGGAGCCGCGTGCGCGGGCGTCTGGCCGCCTCCGGGAAGGGGGGCATCGTCCATCCCGCCGACGGCGCACGCGCGAGCTACGCGCTGCGCGTCGAGCTGGACGAATTCGCCCAGGTGTTCGACGCGCCGAAGCAGAGCAGGGCGGTCGTGCGCCTGCGCGCCTCGGTATTGGGAAGGAGCGCCTTGCTCGCGCAAAAGAGCTTCAGCGTGGAGCGCCCCGCGAGCACCGCCGACGCGGAGGGGGGCGTGCGCGCCCTGATCGAGGCGAGCGACGCGGCGGTCGACCAGCTCGTCGACTGGACCATCGCCAGCCTCAAGGACCAGGGCTAGAATGAGGGGAGCATGACCCTCGAGCAGAAACTCCTGTCGGCGATCGGCCTCGCCGCGTTCGTCGCGGTCGTGGCCCTCGCGTTGAGCGGCTACGTGCATCCCGCGATGCTGATCGACTTCGCCAACATCCGCATCTGCAGCTAGCCCACTTCGCCGAGGTCCTCGACTTCTGGTTCGGCGCTCCCGATTCGGCCGAGCGCGGGCGCCCGCGCAACGCCTGGTTCCGCAAGTCCGACGCGTTCGACGCCGAAGTTCACGGCCGCTTTCTCGCCGTGTGGGAGCAGGCCGCGGGCGGCGAGCTCGATCGGTGGCAGTCGACTCCGCTCGCGGCGCTCGCGCTCATCGTCGTTCTCGACCAGTTTCCGCGCAACATGTTCCGCGGAACCGCGCGCGCCTTCGCCACCGATGCGCCGGCGCTCGCCGCGGCGGCTCTCGCGGTCGACCGGGGCTTCGACCGGCTATACGCCCCGTCCGAGCGGACTTTCGCGTATCTGCCGTTCGAGCACGCCGAGGACATCGCCGCGCAGCGGCGCTCGCTCGCCCTGTTCCGCGCGTGCGACCCCGATAACGTCGAATGGGCGGAGCGGCACCATGAGATCGTCGCGCGCTTCGGGCGCTTCCCTCACCGCAACGCCGCGCTGGGACGCGAATCCACGCCCGCGGAGATCGAGTTCCTCAAGCAGCCGGGGTCCTCGTTCTAAGCGGCAAGCTCGGTCCGGATCAGGACTTCCGAGTGCAGCGTGCGGTGCACCGGGCACTTGTCGGCGATCTCGAGGAGCCTCTGCCGCTGCTGGGGCTCGAGCTTCCCTTCCAGCGTCACGAGGCGCTCGATGCGGTCGATCCTTCCCTCGCGGGTCTCGCACTCCGCGCAGTCCGCGGCGTGGATCTTCTCGTGCTTCAGCTCGACGCTGACGCGCTCGAGCGGAATGCCCTTCAGGTCCGCGTACATGCGAAGGGTCATCGAAGTGCAGGCGCCGAGCGAGGCGCACAGCAGATCGTAGGGGCCGAGGCCCGTGTCCAGCCCGCCCGCGGCGACCGGCTCGTCGGCGCGGATCACGTGCTGGCCCGCGAATACCTGGTTGGTGAACTTGCCCTCGCGCGTCTCGCGCACCAGGACCTTGCCCGGCCGCGCGGTCGGTGCTTCCGCCTGCCGCGGCGCGAGCGCGTAGCGCGAGGCCCAGGCGGCGAGGAGCTGGCCCGCGTACTGGGCGTCGGCGCGGTTCAGCAGCAGGTGGTCGGCGGGGTCGAGCGATACGAAGCTCTTGGGGTGCCTCGCCGCGAGGAAGATCCTGGAGGCGTTGTCGATGCTCACGATGGCGTCGCGCGGCGAATGCATCACCATCAGCGCCTTGCCGAGGTGAGCCAACGCGGCGCCGATCTTGCGCGAGCGGATGTCGTCGAGAAACTGCCTCCTGATCCGGAACTTCCGGCCCGCGATGTCGACCTCCGCGTCGCCTTGGAGCTCGATCCTGCCGACCGCCTCTCTCAACAGCCCCAGCACGTGCTCCGGCTCGAAAGGGGAGCCCAGGGTCGCCACCGCGGCCGCTTCGGGGATCCTCTCCGCTGCGGCGAGCACCGCCGTGCCGCCGAGGCTGTGTCCCGCGAGAAGCGCCGGTGCGGCGTGCTCGCGGCGGAGAAAATCCGCGGCAGCCACCAGGTCGTCTGCGTTCGAGGAGAAGTTGGTGTTGGCGAAATCGCCCTCGCTCCCGCCCAGTCCGGTGAAATCGAAGCGCAGCACCGCGAAGCCGCGCTCGGCGAGCGCCGCGCTGATCGTGGCGGCGGCCTTGCTTTCCTTGGAGCAGGTGAAGCAGTGGGCGAAGATCGCGTAGGCGAGCGGCGGGCCCGCCGGCGAATCGAGTCGCGCGGCGAGAGTCGTGCCGAACGCTCCGGGAAAGCTGACGGGGCGGCTGCTGGGCGCCATGGCATGCTCCTTCGGTGAACGGGGATAATAGACGCGATATGCCGGCGTGTGCGCACGACATCGAGACGCCTTCGCCGTGGGTGGAGCGCTGGGCGGGTTCGATCCGCGCGGGAGGACGCGTGCTCGACGTCGCGTGCGGCCGAGGCCGGCACCTGCGCCGCCTCGCTTCGCTGGGTTTCTCCGTCGTCGGCGTCGATCGCGACGGCGAGGCGCTGTCCGCTCTAGCGGCGCTGCGGGGCGTCGAGGTTCGCGTCGCGGACCTCGAAGGGAAACCCTGGCCGTTTGCGCCCGGCGAGTTCGACGGCGTCGTCGTTACAAATTACCTCCACCGCCCGCTTTTTCCCCATCTCGTCGCGGCCCTGCGCCCCGGAGGGATACTCATCTACGAGACCTTCGCGCTGGGAAACGAGCGCTACGGCCGGCCGAGCAACCCGGATTTCCTGCTCGAGCCCGGTGAGCTGCTGCGCCGGACGGAACCTCTCGCGGTGGTGGCGTTCGAACAGGGGTTCGTTTCCTCGCCCAAGCAGGCGGTCATCCAGCGCATCTGCGCCGTGCAGGCGTCGTCCGTAGGAGGGGTGATTGCGTTAAAATGAGCGGCCAACTATCGAGAGCGCAAGCCATGGTCACCGGATCCATCGTCGCGATCGTCACGCCCATGCAGGACGACGGGAAGCTGGATTACGAGCGCTTCAAGTCGCTCATCGATTTCCACATCGAGCAGGGTACCGACGGCATCGTGGTCGTCGGTACGACGGGCGAGTCCCCGACGGTCGATTTCGACGAGCACAAGGAGCTGATACGCGCGGCGGTGGCGCACGCGCACGGCCGCATCCCGATCATCGCGGGCACCGGCGGGAACTCCACCTCGGAGGCGATCGAGCTCACGGAATCGGCGAAGAACGCGGGCGCCGACGCCTGCCTTTCGGTCGTGCCGTACTACAACAAGCCCTCGCAGGAAGGCCTCTATCGCCACTTCCGCGCGATCGCGGAGAGGGTCGACCTCCCGCAGATCGTCTACAACGTTCCCGGCCGGACCGTCGCCGATCTCGCCAACGAGACCACGCTGCGGCTGGCGCAGGTGCCGGGCATCGTCGGTATCAAGGACGCGACCGCCAACATCGAGCGCGGCACGGACCTGCTGCGGCGCGCCCCCAGGAGCTTCTCCGTGTACAGCGGCGACGACGCGAGCGGGCTCGCACTCATGCTCCTCGGCGGAAAGGGCATCATTTCGGTGACGGCGAACGTCGCGCCGCGGTTCATGCACGAGATGTGCGCCGCCGCGCTCGCGGGCGATCTGCCGAAGGCCCGCGAATTGAACTTCAAGCTGCTCGGACTCCATACGAAGCTGTTCGTCGAGGCGAATCCGATTCCGGTGAAATGGGCGGCGGCGCAGATGGGGTTGATCGGCATGGGCATACGGTTGCCGCTGACTCCGCTCGCGGCGCAATTCCACGAGACCGTCAGGGAAGCCATGCGCCAAGCCGACATCAAGCTCCAGGGGGGGCTGCGCGTCGTCGAGGGAAAGGCGGGATGACGCGGTACGGCTTGGCCGTCCTCGCGACGGCGCTGGCGCTCTGGGGATGCGGGACGACGAACTCCGGTACGATCGACTACAAGTCGGAGAAGAAGCTTCCGCCGCTCGAGATTCCTCCTGACCTGACCACGCCGGCCCGCGACGAGCGCTTCCAGGTTCCGGACACGGGCAAGCCCGGCGCGCCGACGACGCTGTCGGCGTACAACGCCGAGCGTTCGGCGGTGGTGAAGCCGGGCTCGACCGGCATTCTCCCCGATATCGACGGCGTTCACATCGAGCGCACCGCGAGCGAGCGCTGGCTGGTGGTGCCCGAGCCGCCGGAGAAGGTCTGGCCCGTCGTCAAGGAGTTCTGGCAGGACAACGGCTTCCTGATCAAGACCGAGGTTCCCGAGGCCGGGGTGATGGAGACCGACTGGGCCGAGAACCGCGCGAACGTCAGCCAGGACGGGTTCCGAAACGCGCTGAACAGCTTTCTCAGCGGCGCGTACGGAACCGGCGACCGGGACAAGTTCCGCACGCGCCTGGAGCGCGGCGCGCAGCCCAACACCACCGAGATCTACATCACCCACCGGGGCGTGACCGAGGTCTACACGGACTCGTACCGCACCGCCACGGTCTGGCAGGCGAAGCCCGTCGATCCGGGCCTGGAAGCCGAGTTCCTGCGGCTGCTGATGGTCCGATTCGGGGTGAGCGAGTCGAAGGCGAAGGCGCAACTCGTCGCGGCCCAGGCCGAACCGAAGGCGAAGCTCGTGACCAGCGGCGGGAGCGGGACGATCGAGTTGTCCGAGCCTTTCGATCGCGCCTGGAGGCGCGTAGGGCTGGTGCTCGACCGTGTCGGCTTCACCGTCGAGGATCGCGACCGGTCGAAGGGCTTCTATTTCGTGCGCTACGTTGATCCCGGGGACGACGCGGTCGGCAAGAAGAACGACAGCTTTCTCGCCAAGCTGATGTTCTGGCGCGACCCGCCCGATCCCAAGGCGGGCCAGTACCGCGTGTTCGTCAAGGACCGCAACGCGTCCAGCGAGGTGCAGGTACTGGACAAGGAAGGCGGCCCGGACACCTCGGACACCGCCAAGAGGATTCTTTCCCTGCTCGAGCAGCAACTCAAGTAGCGCCGCGCATGCGTTTCGCCTCGCTCGGTAGCGGCAGCCAGGGGAACGCGCTCGTCGCCGGGGCGGGGCGCACGCTCCTCATGCTCGACTGCGGCTTCACGGTACAAGAAACCGAGTCGCGCCTCGCGCGGGCCGGGCTCGCGCCGGCCGACCTCGCGGGTATCGTCGTGACGCACGAGCACGGCGATCACGCCGATGGAGTGTTTCCGCTGGCGCGCCGCCACGCGATTCCAGTGTGGATGACCTTCGGCACCCTGGCCGCCTTGCGCGACGCGGGCGCGAGCGCCGAGGATTGCGCGATACGGCTCGTCGATTCGCAGCGTGCCTTCTCCGTCGGGGACGTGCAGGTGCAGCCGTTCACGGTGCCGCACGACGCACGCGAGCCGGTCCAGTACGTGCTTTCCGACGGCGCGCGCCGGCTGGGCGTGCTCACCGACACGGGCTGCGCGACGGCGCACATCGAGGCGACGCTGTCCGGCTGCGACGCCCTGGTGCTCGAGTGCAACTACGATCCCGGCATGCTCGAGGGCGGACCGTATCCACCCTCGCTCAAGACCCGGATAGCGGGCCGGCTGGGACACCTGGACAACGCGACGTCGGGCGCAATACTCGCGGCGCTGGATCGCGGCAGGCTCAAGCACGTGATTGCGGCGCACCTGTCGCAGACCAACAACACGCCCGCGCTCGCGCGCGCGGCGCTCGCCCGCGCGCTGGGTTGCGATCCGGAGTGGATCTCGGTGGCGACGCAGGAGGAGGGCTTCTCCTGGAGGGAAATCTAGAGACCGGTGGTGTTGGCCGAAACCGCGGGCTCCGAGGACTCCCAGATCTCGTCGAAACGCTCGCGCATCGGCTGGCACTCCTTCGGATCGCCGATCACCAGCACGCCGCGCGGCTGGGCCGTCACCGGCCGGCGCACCAGGTGATCCGCGTCGGCGAGCACGAAGCAGTCCTGCACCTTGGCCGCGTCTCCCGTCGTCCGGTAGATGAAGACGCTCGACGCGTAGACGCCCAGCAGCGCGATGAAGCGCGGGCAGCGCTTGCTCACGTAGTCGACGTCATGGAGCGCGATGAGCACGCGCCGGCTGGCGCCGCCCCGCAGGAAGCGCGACAGCGTTTCGACGCGCTGCGCGGAGTTCATCTCCAGCTCGGAGAGATCCGGATCGAAAATGCGCAGCTCGCGCCGCGCCAGGCCGAGCACGCGCCCGAAGCCGAGCTGGTAGTCGCTGCGCGTCTGCAGCAAAGTCCGCTCGGGGACCGCCCCGTCCGGCATCTCAGTCATCGCGCTCACCCGCGTGAAGCCAGCCGGCGAGATACCACGCGTGGAAGAGACGCGCAAGGGCCGCGGGCAACCGCCCGCCCGGCGGCAGCTCGCGCTCGTCCGCGAGACGCGCGAGCGGCGCGCGCGATCGCGCAGGCGCCTCGATCCGCTCGCCGTTGACGAAGAAATCCTCTCCGCGGAACAGCATCCGGCTGCGCGGGTCCAGCCGCAGGCCCAGCGCGCGGCACCGCGACGCGAAGCGCGCCGGGGCAAGGGGCTTGCGCGGACGCGAGAAGGCGACGTGCGGCTTGGGCTCGGACAGGTATGCGCCGAGGAATCGCGCGACGTCGCTCTCCTTCCAACGGATGCTCGCGGCCGCCACCACGGCGTGCCGAACCATCGCCTTCGGAATCTCCGCGGGGTGCCGGGAAGGCTTCGCTCCACGGTCGGCGTAAAGGCGGCCGCCGTCGATCCGCTCCTGCAGGAACCCGAGGAATTCCCGTGCGATCTCGCCGCGAGACGGCGCGCGGAAGCCGATCGAATAGGTGAAGCAGGGCTCGATCGCGACGCCGTCGTGCGCCCACCCCGGCGGCAGGTAGAGCATGTCTCCAGGTCCCAGCACCCATTGCCGCTCCGCTTCGAAGCGCCGCAGGATCCTGAGCGGAGCGCCCGGCAGGAGCGCAGCGTCGTGCCGCCTCGCGACGCTCCAGCGGCGCCGCCCTTCGCCCTGCAGCAGAAACACGTCGTACGAATCGACATGCGGACCGACTCCGCCGCCGGCGACGGCGTAGCTCACCATGACGTCGTCGACACGGGCGTGCGGCAGGAAGCGGAAGCGGCGCAGCAGCGCGTCGGCCGCAGGGACCTCCAGATTCAGCCCCTGCACCAGGATGGTCCAATTAGACCGGGGCAGCCGCGCCAGTTCCGCGCGCGAGATCGGTCCCTCCTGAACCTTCCATGCGCCGCGATCGCGTCTGACGATTCGCGACTCGACGTCGCACCGCTGTGCGAGCGCAAGCAATTCAGACGCTTGCACAACCCCCTTAAAGTCGCTGATCGCATTGCGTATCAGCAGAGGCTTCTTTTGCCAGAATTTTGACAAGAATTGCGTTGCAGTGAGCCCGCCCAGCAGTTGCATTCTCATCGCGGCGATTATAGTCTGTCGATGCCGAAAACCCGTCGAGGAAAACTTGGCACGCGCCAACGAAGCGCCGCTTGGGACTGGCGAAGGTCCGCCCGATGCACTGCGCGCGGGGCAGGCGGCGCCGCTCTTCTCGCTGCCCGACGCGGACATGGAGACGGTGGACCTGGAGCAGTTCCGCGGCAAGAAGCACGTGGTGCTGTTCTTCTATCCGAAGGACGGCACGCCCAGCTGCACGCTCGAGGCGACCGATTTCTCCGACCACGAGGACGAGTTCTCGCGCCACAACTGCGTGGTGATGGGCGTGAGCCCGGACGATTGCCTGAGCCACGCCGGGTTCCGCGACCAGAACGGCGTCTCGATCCGCCTGCTCGCCGACACCGAAAGCGAGGTGTGCAGGAAATACGGCGTGGTCTACGAGAAGGAGGCCAACGGCTCGGTGAAATTCTGCATCACGCGCTCGACCTTCATCATCGACAAGCGGGGCACCGTGCGGCATGTGTTCTACGGAGTCAATCCCCGCGGCCATGCCGCCCAGGTGCTGAGCCTCGTCAGGTCGCTGCGCTAGCGTCATTCGCTTCGGGGCAGTGCAGATCAGGAAGAACACCGTCGTGTCCCTCGATGTCGAGCTGGCGGACATCTGGGGAAACTCCATCGAGCGCTCGGACGAGCCGGTGCCATACCTGCACGGCGGCTACGGCAACATCTTCCCGGCCGCCGAAGCCGCGCTGGACGGCAAGAGCGTCAAGGACCGCGTCGAGGTCAGGCTCGAGCCCGAGGACGCCTTCGGCGACTACGACGAGGAGCTGCTCAGGGTCGAGGAGCGCAGCCGCTTTCCCGAGGCGCTCGAGGTCGGGATGCGCTTCGAGGGAGAGCCGGGCGGCGCGGACGAGGGACGGTTCTTCACCGTCACCGACATCGCCGAGGACAAGGTGGTGCTCGACGCCAACCACCCGCTCGCCGGGATGGCGCTGAAGCTGTCGTGCACCGTGGTCGGCGTGCGCGCCGCGACCGCGAGCGAGATCGAGAGCGGCGCAGCCGACGACCCCGAGTCGATGATCCTGCGCATCCTGCCCTGACTTCGCCTATCATTCCCTCGAAGGAGGGAGCGACGTGCTGAGTATCCTTTCGTACGGCCTGGGGACGCTCGTCGCCCTCGCGCTGATGGCGTTCGTGGTCATCATCTTCATCCAGGACATCACGCAGAAGAAGCACACCGTCCTGCGCAACTACCCGGTCATCGGGCACCTGCGCTACTTCCTCGAGAAGCAGGGCGAGTATTTCCGCCAGTACTTCTTCATGAACGACCGCGAGGAGCTGCCCTTCAATCGCGCGACGCGCGGCTGGGTCTACCGCCTCGCCAAGGCGGAGGGCGGCGTCATCGGGTTCGGCTCGACCAACAACACGAACGAGCCCGGCTCCATCCTGTTCGTCAACCATCCGTACCCGGTGCTCGAGGAAGACCGTCTGCCGACGCCGCCGCTCGCCGTGGGCGAGGGCTACTGCAGGCACCCCTTCGTCGCGCGATCGATCGTGAACGTGAGCGGCATGAGCTTCGGCGCGATCTCGGAGCCTGCGGTGCGCGCGCTGTCGCGCGGCGCGGCGCTCGCGGGCTGCTGGATGGACACCGGCGAGGGCGGCCTGTCGCCGTTCCACCTCGAGGGCGGCTGCGACATCATCATGCAGATCGGCACCGCCAACTACGGCGTGCGCGATGCGAACGGGCATTTCTCCCCCGAGCGCGCCCGCGAGGTGTCCATGCATCCGCAGGTGAAGGCGTTCGAGATCAAGCTCTCGCAGGGCGCGAAGCCCGGCAAGGGCGGAGTGCTCCCGGCCGCGAAAGTCACCGAGCAGATCGCCGCGATCCGCGGCATTCCCGCACACCAGGACTCGATCAGCCCCAACCGGCACCGCGACGTCGCCAACGTCGACCAGTTGCTCGACAAGGTCGCGCTCGTCCGCGACCTGACCGGCAAGCCGGTGGGCGTAAAGACCGCGATCGGCGGCTGGCAGTTCATCAACGAGGTCTGCGACGCGGTCAACCGCCGCGGCCTCGAGTACGCGCCCGACTTCCTCGCGATCGACGGAGGCGAGGGCGGCTCGGGCGCGGCGCCGCAGGCGCTCATGGACCACATGGCGCTGCCGATCGCGGAGGCGCTTCCGCGGGTGATCGACGCCCTGATCGAGTCCGGGTTGCGGGCCCGCATCCGCGTCATCGCGGCGGGGCGCCTCGTGACCTCGGCGAAGGCGGCCTGGGCGCTGTGCGTCGGCGCGGATTTCGTCAACACCGCCCGCGGCTTCATGTTCTCGCTGGGCTGCATTCAGGCGCTGCGCTGCCACCAGAACACCTGCCCCACGGGAGTGACGACGCACAACCACCGGCTGCAGCGCGGCCTGGTGATCGAGGAGAAGTACCAGCGCGTCGCCAACTACGCGACGGGGATGAACAAGGAGATCGACATGATCGCGCACTCCTGCGGCTGCCGCCACGCGCGCGAGTTGCGGCGCGAGCACGTGCGCATCGTCCAGACCGCCGGGCACAGCGCGGCGCTGAACGTGCTCTATCCCTACCCCGAGCCGAACGCGCGGCGCAAGGCCGCGTGAGCACAATTTCCCGGCGATCCGAGCCAGGCGGGTCGCCGGTGTGCTAGATTTCGTCGTGCTTTCCCATTCGCCTTGGAGATCCAGATGTTCATGAGACACGGATTGGCCGCCGCAGCGCTGGCGGTGGCATCGCTGCCCGCGGTCGCGGGGGACATCAACAATGTCGGCGGTCTGACGCAGGATGAGTTCCACCGGCTCTCGCAGGACCTCGGGTCCGCGCTGTCGTACAAGCCGCTGACGCCCGCCGAGCCGCTCGGCCTGTTCGGCTTCGACCTGGGAGTCGCCGTCACGGACACGAAGGTGAAGAACACCGACGTCTTCAAGACGGTGGGGGCCGGGAACATCTCCGACATCGCGGTGCCTTCGCTGCGCCTCAACCTCGGGCTGCCGTTCGGCTTTGACGTCGGAGCGATGGCGGCCGGGGTCCCGAACACCAACGCGCGGCTCTACGGAGGCGAGCTGCGCTGGGCGTTCATCAAAGGAAGCACGACCATGCCGGCGATCGCGCTTCGCGGCAGCTACACGCAGCTCGCCGGCGTGGATCAGCTGGATTTCAACACCAAGGGCGTCGATCTGTCGATCTCGAAGGGAATAGCCCTGTTCACGCCTTACGGCGGCATCGGCAAGGTGTGGGTGACGAGCACGCCGAAAGCGATACCCGCGTCCTTTCCCACGCCGCCGTCGCAGGAGTCGCTCACGCAGACCAAGTACTTCGCCGGCGTCAACATGAACTTCGTGCTGGTCAACGTCGTGCTCGAGGCGGACAAGACCGGCGACGACACGAGCTACGGGCTCAAGCTCGGGTTCCGCTTCTAGGGCGGCGGCCGGCGGGCAGCGTTGATCAGCGCACGCGCGCTGTCGATGACCTCGCTCGCAGTGATGCCCACCGGTCCCGCGCCGGCCGCGGCCAGCGCGTCGGCCGCCGCGCCGTGCAGCCAGGTCCCGGCAAGAAGCGCCGACAGGGGCACGGTGCCCTGGGCACACAGGGCCGCGACGATTCCGGCGAGCGCGTCGCCCATTCCGGCGGAGGCCATTCCCGGATTGCCCGAGGTGTTGATCCAGAAACGTCCTCGCGGCTCGGCGATCACGCTGCCGTTGCCCTTGAGGAGAGCAAAGCTGCGGTAGCGCCTCGCGATCTCTTTCGCTGCGGCGACGCGGTCCGACTGCACGCGACGCGTATTGTCCCCGAGCAGGCGGGCCGCTTCCGCGGGGTGCGGCGTCATGACGGTGGCGGCCGCGCGCTTTCCGACCGCCGAGGCGAGTGCGCTGCTGGCGGCGATGAGGTTGAGCGCGTCGGCGTCGAGAACCAACGTCAGCGGAGCGGCGAGCGCGGCGCGGAGCGCCTTGGCCGAGGGCGCCGCCTTGCCCATGCCCGGTCCGACGACGAGCGCGTCGAGCAGCCCTTTCTCGAGCAGGGCACGGGGCTCGCGGAGCATCAGTTCAGGATTTTCGGTGTCGACCCGAGGAGGCCGCGCCGCGAGCATGCCCAGGTAGACGCGGCCCGCGCCGCACCGGAGCGCCGCGCGCGCCGCGATGACGGCGGCGCCGACCATTCCCGAGGCGCCGCCCAGAACGCCGACACTCCCGGCCATGCCCTTGTGGAAGTTCCTCGGACGGGGTGCAACCGCGGCGGGGAGGATGTCGGCGTCGAGCAGCCCTCCGTCCGGCTCGAGCAGGGCGGGAGGATCGAGGCCGAGGGTGTCGAGCTCGACCTCGCCGCAATGATCGGGTCCGTCGAGCGTCAGGAGCCCCGGCTTGTACGCGATGAACGTGAGCGTATGCGCGGCGCGCACCGCGCATCCCATCACCGCGCCCGTGTCGGCGTCGAGCCCGCTCGGGACATCGAGCGAGAGAACGGGGATGCGAAGCGCGTTGAGCTTGCCGACGATCGCGCGGTGCCTTCCCTCGAGCGGCCGCTTGAGGCCGATGCCGAACAGGCCGTCGATCGCGAGATCGAAGCGCGCTCCGTCGGGAATGTCCTCGAGGAGAGTCCCGCCCGCCGCCTCCCACTTCGCCAGCGCGCGCTTCGCGTCCTCCGGAAGCCCGTCGCGCTCGCCGCAGAACACGGCGGTCACGCGGAAGAACCAGTTCTTAAGATGCGCGGCGGCCTCGAATGCGTCGCCTCCGTTGTTGCCGGGACCGGCCAGCACCAGGACCGATTTCGCGGTGTCGCCGCACAGGCTGCGCGCGCGCTCGGCGGCGGCCAGCCCGGCGCGGTCCATCAGGCGGGCGCCGCGGGCGCGCCCTTCCAGCCGGCGAATCGCGCTCGCGCAGTAGATCGGCAGCGTAGGCATCGGCCGCAATGATACCCGTGCGTCAGCACAGGCCGCGCACGTGCTCGGCGATCGCGAGCGATGCGGTCAGCCCCGGGGACTCGACGCCGAAGAGGTTGACGAGGCCGGCGACGCCGTGCTCGTCCGGTCCCTCGATGAGGAAGTCCCTCGAGGGTTCGCTCTTCGACTGGATTTTCGGCCGGATGCCGCAGTAGGCCGGCTGCAGGCTGCCGTCCTTCAGTCCTGGCCAGTAGCGGCGTATCGCGTCGTAGAACACCCGGCTGCGGCTGGGGTCGACGTCGTAGTCGATGCGCTCTATCCACTCGACGTCGGGGCCGAAGCGCGCCTGCCCCGCCAAGTCGAGGGTCAGGTGCACGCCGAGGCCCGCCGATTCCGGGGCGGGGTAGACCAGCCGAGAGAAAGGCGAGGCTCCGGAGAGGCTGAAGTAGTTGCCCTTGCAGTAGTACGCGGGTGGAATGCGGCCCGCGGGAAAGCCCTCGATGCTTTGCGCCACCTCCTGGGCATGGAGCCCCGCGCTGTTGACGACCGTGCGCGCAAGGAGCCGCATCGGCTCGGCGCCCCCCACGTCGAGCTCGATGCCGCCCGGCGTCAGGCGCCCGCCGAGCAGCGGGCTGCGGAAGGCGATCGCCGCGCCGTGGTCCTCGGCCTCGCCGCGCAGCCCGAGCATGTACGCGTGGCTGTCGATGATGCCGGTCGAGGGCGATTCGAGCGCCGCGACGCACGACAGTTGGGGCTCCAGGGCGCGCGCGTCCCCAGCTTCGAGCATGCGCAGGTCGGCAACGCCGTTGGCGCGGGCAGTCGCCTGGAGCTTTTCCAGCCCGGCGATCTGCCCCGTGTCGGTCGCCACGATCAGCTTGCCGCAGCGCCGGTGCGCTATGCAGCGCCGCTCGAGGTAGGGATAGAGCGCGTGCCGGCCCGCGACACAGAGCCTCGCTTTC
>DASSQD010000021.1:0-35694 GCA_035702665.1 Burkholderiales bacterium | reverse complement strand
CAACGACATCATCGCGCGCCTGGTCGGCGCGAAGATGCAGGAGGCCTGGGGCCAGCCGGTGGTGATCGAGAACAAGCCGGGCGCGAACTCGATCATCGCCACCGAGTTCGTCGCGAAGAGCGCGCCCGACGGCTACACGCTCCTCGTGAACGCGACCGGCGGCATGTCGGTGAACCCGGTGCTCTACGCGAAGCTGCCGTACGACTCGCTCAAGGATTTCGTCCCGATCAGCATGGTGGGCTCGTTCCCGCTGGTGCTCGCGGTCAACCCGTCGCTGCAGGCGAAGTCGGTGCCCGAGCTGGTCGCGTACCTCAAGGCGAACCCGGGCAAGCTCAACTACAGCGCGGGATCGACCTCGTTCGAGGTCGCCACCGAGATGTTCAAGCAGATGACCGGCACCGACGTCAGGCACATTCCCTACAAGGGCAGCGCAGCTTCGATCACGGCGGTGATCGCGGGCGACGTGCAGATGACGATCGTCGACACGCCGCCCCTCGTGCCCCAGCTCAAGTCCGGCCGGATCAGGGCGCTCGCGGTGACCTCGGCGAAGCGCAGCGCGGCGATGCCCGACCTTCCCGCGGTCGCGGAGTCGGTGCCGGGCTACGAGATGGTGCTGTGGATCGGCGTGTTCGCGCCGGCGGGCACGCCGGGCGAGATCGCATCGAAGCTCAACGCCGAGGTCGTGCGCATCGTGAACCTGCCCGACATTCGCGAGAAGCTCGACGGCATGGGCGTGGAACCGCTCGGCAACACGTCCGAGCAGGTGGCCGAATGGATCCGGCGCGAGATCGCGAAGTTCGGCCCGGTGGTCAAGGCGGCGAACATCAAGGCGGAGTAGATGCCGGCGGATCCCCTTTGAATACCGATAACGCCAAGGCCAGCCGCAAGGCGCAGATCGACGCTCTGCTCCTGAAGCTCCCGGGCGTCAGCGCGAGAAAGATCAACGGGCTCGACGCCTACTTCGTCAGCGACAAGATGTTCGCCTGCATCAGCGGCGAGGGCGTCGGATTGCGGCTGCCCGCTGCTACCGCGACCGAATTGCACTTCTCGATGGACAACGTCGTCCCGTTTCAGCCCGGCGGTACGGCGAGCACGAGGGAATGGATACAGATCAATCGCGCCGACGCGGCCGACTACGAGAAGGATCTCGAATTGTTCCAGGACTCCATCGAGTTCGTGAAAGGCGGACGGGTTCGCTAGGCCGGCCGGGCGAAGTCGTCCGGGCGCCTCAAGCGCTCTTCAAGCCCTTGCTTCCCACCAGTTGCGGTCCGGGTCGGCGAAGATGAACGAGGAACGCCCATCCCGGGACTCTATGGGCATTGTTTCCACGGACGATAGTCTGGAAAGCTCGCGGTGCGCGCGCTCGACCTCGCCTGGCGAAGTCAGGGTGAGCGTGAGGCGGTTCGCGGGGGTGAGGAGCTTCTTGCGCTTCCGGATCGGCAGGACGACGATGTACCAGGGCGTGGCGGCATGCTTGATGTACACCGAAATCCGGCCGCCGCCCGCGATCTCGAGCCCGAGGACGTCGCGGTAGAAAGCCGCGGCTGCGTCCTTGTCGTTGCACTCGAGGGTGCCGTGGGTGAGCGCCTGCGGCACGTAGCCGCGTCCGGGAAACTCGGCTTCGGACAGTTCGCGCTTCCAGTGCGGGCGCGCGATCGACCGCCCCTCGGCCGCGGCCTGCGGATCGTAATACTCGATCTCGAGCGTATTCCCTCCGGGTTCGCCGAAGTACACCGAGCGCGCGTAGTGCTGTGCCCGCGGGCGGGTGACGCGCGTGAGGCCGTAGCGCGTCTTGTTCGCCTCGAGGTACCGGTGCGCGGCGTCGATCTCCCCGGCGTGCGCGACGCGCACGCCGTAGTGGTTGTTGTGCGGCTTGTCGCCCGCTTCCCCGCCCGCCTCGCGCACCACGAGGCGCCAGTCGGTGTTGGGATGCTTGACCTGCGCCTCCCCGTTGCCGCGCTCCACGACTTGCATGGCAAGGAGCTCGGTGAGGACGGGCAGCGTCTCCTCGAGCGAGCGGCACTCGTAGTGGCCGTGTGTGAGCCCGGCGGGCTTGAGCATGGCCGACGTTTGCAGTGCCCGCGCTACTCGAAAGTCGCCACGCAGTCGATCTCGACGTTCACGCCCTTCCTGTGCGGCGTGGCGCCGACGCAGGTGCGCGTCACTTTCTCGCCCTGCAGGAACTCGCGGAAGGTCTCGTTGAACGCCGCGAAGTCCTCGGTGTTCCGCAGCACCACGCGCATGTTCACCACGTGCCTGAAATCCAGTCCGGCGGCGGCGAGCACGCTCCTCAGGTTGGCGAGCGTCTGCGTCGTCTGCTCGCGGATGTCGGGGCTCACGACCTCGCGCGTCTTCGGGTCGAGCGGCCCCTGGCCGGAAACGAACAGCAGGTTCCCCGCGCGGATCGCCTGCGCGAGCGGCGAAGGCGTGCCCTTGTCGGTGAAGCCGGTGGTAGGCGCGGCCTGCGAGGTGAGGATCTGCTTCGGCATTCGCTACTCGAACGCCGCCTTGACCTCGGCGGGAATCGGGATCGCCTTGAGGCGGCTCGGGTCGTCGGCGCGCGGCGCGGCCCATACGCGGATCTCGTAGCCTTCGACGGCGCGCTGTCCCCGGTTCAGTATCGCGTGGCTGATCTTGAACGTCTTGTCGTTCCACTCCGTGATCTGGCTCTCGACGACGATCTCGTCGCGGAACCTGGACGGCGACACGAACTTCGCCTTGGCCTCGACGATCGGCAGGCCGAGCACGCCGTAGCGCTTGCCGAGGGAATCCCAGTCGAGGCCCACCGAATCCCAGAACAGCCGCGTGCTCTCGTCGAACCAGATGAAATAGTTCGGATAGAAAACAATTCTTGCGGGATCGGTGTCGCCCCAGTGGACGATCACGTTGTAGCGGAAGACCTTCACGACGCGGGAGCATACATTAGAATAGCTTTCGACTGGAGCGGAAAGCGAGGCGAGTCCATGGCCGATCCGAACAAGACCCGAGTGACCATCTTGACAGGAACCTATCGCGTGAAGGGCTACATCGAGCTCACGCCCGGCGCCCGAGTGACCGACTACCTCGTCGAAGCGAAGGACTTCATCGCCGTGACCGAAGCCGAAGTCTGGGAGATCGGCGACCGCAAGATCATGAGCGCGCCTTTTCTCAACGTCAGCCGCCACCACATCCAGATCGTGACGCCCGGTCATTGAGCGGGGAGCCGGCGCCATGCCGATCAAGACGGTTGCGCTGCTTCATCCGGGCGAAATGGGCGCGGCGATCGGCGCCTGCCTCACGCGGCGAGGCGTCCGGGTCGTGTGGGCCTCCGCCGGCCGCAGCGCCGAGACGCGCTCGCGCGCTCTCGCCGCGGGGCTGGAGGATCTGGGCTCGATCGAGCGCGCGCTCGGCGTCGCGGACCTCGCCCTGTCGGTGTGCCCGCCGCACGGCGCGCTCGAGCTCGCCCGCGAAGTCGCCGGCCACGGGTTCGAGGGCGTGTTCGTGGACGCCAACGCCGTCGCGCCCGGGACCGCGCGCGCCGTCGGCCGCATCGTCGAGAAGGCGGGGGCGAGCTTCATCGACGGCGGCATCATCGGGCCGCCGCCGGTCGAGGCGGGGCGCTCGCGGCTGTACCTCTCGGGAATACGCGAGGCCGAGGTGGCTGCGCTCTTCGCCGGCAGCAACCTCGAGGCCGTCGCGCTGCGCGCCCCGGCGGGCGCGGCGTCCGCGCTCAAGGCCTGCTACGCGGCCTGGACCAAGGGGGCGACCGCGCTCCTCGCGGGCGTGCGCGCGCTCGCCGAGAGCGAGGGCGTCGAAGGCGCGCTGCTCGCCGAGTGGAAGCTCTCCCAGCCCGGCCTGGACAAGCGCTCCGAGGCGGTGACCGTCCAGGCGCGCAAGGCCTGGCGCTGGATCGGCGAGATGGACGAGATCGCGGCGAGCTTCGAGGCCGTGGGCCTGCCCGGCGGGTTCCACCTCGCTTCGGGCGAGCTCTACAAGAGGCTCGAGGGATTCAAGGGCGGCGACGCCCCGCCGGCGCTCTCGCAGGTGACCGCGATGATCCGGCGCGCCCCCAGGCGCAAGAGCGCCAAAACCGCAACCCGGCGCGCGGCCCAGCGGACGACCGCCAAGTTCAAGTTCGGCACCGCTGCGCTCAAGCGCGACGCCGCGAAGCGCCGCGATCGCTGAAGCGCCGACCCCGTCAAGCCGGCCGCGCCGGCTCTGTCAGGAGGTGCTCCGCCCGCCTCTGGCACGCGATGCAGCGGGTCGCCATGGGATTGGCGCTCAGGCGCGAGAACGGGATCTCGGCGCCGCAATCCGCGCACACGCCGTACTCCGGCTCGTGCAAGCGCGATAGCGCCTGCTCGACCGCGCGCAGTTCGCGTGCGTCGCGCTCGATCTCGGCGATCTCGATGGCGGACTCGAGGTCGGCGACCGCCTCGTCCCCGACTTCCTCGAGATGGTTGGCGAGGCCGATGGCCTCCTCGCTTCCGGAGCGGCGCAGGGCTGCGGCGATTTCGCGGCGCAGCACCGCGGCGCGCTGCTTCAGCCACCCCTGCAGGGATTCCCGTTGCTCTATCGTCAGGTAATGGTAGTGCATTCGAATCTCCTCGGAACGAGGGTAGTCATGCGCGGGCCGCGGGGCTTGATCCAGGTCAAAAGCCCGCCGGCCGCAGCCACGTACGCTATGACCGTCGAGGTGGGGGAAAGTATCCCGTGAACAGCCGGTGCTTTCACTGCGGCGAGCCCGTGCCCGCCGCCGCCCGCTATCGCGTGGACGTCGGCGGCCGCTGGGAACCGGTATGCTGCGCCGGCTGCGAAGCCGTGGCCTCGGCGATCCTCGGACGGGGGCTCGGCGCCTACTATCGTCTGCGCGATGCGCCCGCCGGCGCGCCGCAGCCGGACTCCGGCGAGCTCGAGCTCTGGGACGATCCCGCGGTGCAAGGCGCGTTCGTGCGACGTCACGAGACGAGCTGCGAGGCGCTGCTCCTGATCGAGGGCATGCGCTGCCCGGCGTGCGCCTGGCTCGGCGAACGCGCCATCGCGGCCTGCCCCGGGGTGCATGCCGTCAGCGTCAACTACGCCACGCACACGGCGACCCTGCGCTGGGACTCCGATCGCGTGCGGCTGAGCGAGCTGCTGCGCGCCGTTCGTGAGATCGGCTACCGCGCCTCGCCTTTCGATTCGTCGCGCGCAAGCGCCGTCGGCCGCGCCGAGAGGCGCGCCGCGCTCGCGCGAATCTGCGTCGCCGGCCTCGGCTCGATGCAGGTGATGATGTACGCGGTGCCGGCCTACCTCGCCGGCGAAGGCGAGATGGCGGTCGACATCGCGTCGCTGATGCGCTGGGCGAGTCTCGCCCTGACGCTGCCGGTCGTCGCGTACTCGGCCTGGCCTTTCTTCTCGGGCGCGTGGCGCGACCTGCGCGCCGCGCGCTTGGGCATGGACGTACCGGTCGCGCTGGGCATCGCGGTCGCCTTCGGCGCGAGCGTCGCCGCGACGTTTCGCGGAGCCGGAGCGGTGTACTTCGATTCGGTCGCGATGTTCGTGTTTCTCCTGCTCGTCGGACGCTACTTCGAGATCCTCGCGAGGCAGCGCGCGGCGGGCGCCCTCCGCCATCTCGGCCGCCTGGTCCCCGAGTTCGCCAGCCGGCTGCGCGACTTTCCGCGCTCGCTCGAGCCGGAGCGCGTGGCCGTGGCGCAGCTCCGCGCGGGCGAGGTCGTGCTCGTGCGGCCCGGAGAGACCTTTCCCGCGGACGGCGTGGTCGAGCAGGGCGCCGGAGCCGCGAGCGAGGCGCTCGTGTCGGGCGAGGCGAGGCCCGTCGCCAAGAGCCCCGGCAGCACCGTGGTCGCGGGCAGCGGCAATCTCGCAAACCCCTTGTTCGTGAGGGTCACGCGGGTCGGGCCGGACACCGTGCTCTCCTCGATCGTCCGCCTCGCGGAGAGGGCCGCCGCCGAGAAGCCGCGCCTGATCCGCCTGGCCGACCGCACCGCGACGTGGTTCATCGCTTCCGTCATCGGTCTCGCCGCGATCGCCGGATATTTCTGGGGCGCGGCCGAGCCCGCTCGGGCTATCCCGACGGTCGTGGCGGTCCTGGTGGCGACGTGTCCGTGCGCGCTCTCGCTGTCGGCGCCGATCGCGCTCACCGTGGCGGTGGGCGAGTTCGCGAGGGGCGGCATCGTGGTCGCGAAGGGCCACGCGGTCGAGATGCTGGCGCGGGCGGACGACGTGGTCTTCGACAAGACCGGAACCCTCACACACGGCGAGCTCGCGCTCAAGGACGTGGCCGTCCATTCGGACGTGCCTCGCGAGCGCTGCCTGCAGATCGCCGCGGCGCTCGAGGCGGCCTCGGAGCACCCGATCGGGAGAGCCCTTGCCGGCGAGTCGGGCGGCCTGCGCGCGGACGAGATCCACTGCCGCCCGGGGAGCGGCGTCGAGGCTCGGGTCGACGGCGTCCGCTACCGCATTGGAGCGCTCGCATTCGCGGCGGGACTTCGCCCGGGCCCGACGCGGCGGGAGGATCCCCCCGAGGACACCGTCGTGTGGCTGGGCGCCGAGTCGGGGCTGCTCGCGTCGTTTCGACTCGGCGACGAATTGCGGGGCGAAGCCAGGGAGGCGCTGGCGGCGCTGCGCGATCTCGGGGTGCACGTGCATCTCCTGAGCGGCGACCGCGAGAGCGCCGTGCGCGAGGCGGCGCGCCGCCTCGATCTCGGTACCGTGGAGGCGGGCGCCGGGCCCGAGCGCAAGCAGCAATACGTGGCGAGCCTGCAGCGCCGGGGCAGGGTGGTGGCGATGGTCGGCGACGGCATCAACGACGCGCCGGTCCTCGCCCAGGCCGACGTGTCGCTCGCGATGGGCGGGGGCGCGCGCCTCGCGCAATTGCGAGCGGACGCAGTGATCGTGTCGCAGGACCTGCGCGAGCTGCCGCGCGCGATCGCGCACGCGCGGCGCACGCTGAAGATCGTGGGCCAGAACATCGCCTGGGCTTTCGTCTACAACGTGCTGGTCCTGCCGCTCGCGCTGGCCGGGGCGCTGACCCCGTGGGCGGCCGCGCTCGGCATGTCCGCGAGCTCGCTGGTGGTCGCGCTGAACGCGCTGCGCCTCGAGCGCGCGCCGCGCCGCGGGCCCGGCGCCTCGCCCGCCCGCCTTGCGAGGACCTGACACGGTGGACATCCTCTACCTTCTCGTTCCCTTGAGCGTGGTCCTGGTCTTCCTGATCGGCGCGGTGCTGTGGCTCGCGCTTCACGGCGGGCAGTTCGACGACCTCGAGAGCCCGGCGCTGCGCGTCCTTGCGGACGACGACGGCGCGGAAAAGCCCGGGCGGGGCGTTTGATCTAGGTCAAAAAGTCGCGCCGGGCAGCGCCTAGGATCGAGCCTTCGCCCCGAAGAGGACGAGGGAGAGCGGGGATTCGATGCAGACCACGGCAGCGACCTATAACTACACCGTCGTACGCCAGTTCGTCGTGATGACGGTCGTCTGGGGGCTGGTGGGGATGGCGGTCGGCGTGCTCATCGCCGCGCAGTTGATTTGGCCCGAGCTCAATTTCGAGACGCCCTGGCTGACCTACGGGCGCCTTCGCCCGCTGCACACCAACGCGGTGATCTTCGCCTTCGGCGGCTGCGCGTTGTTCGCGACCTCGTACTACGTCGTTCAGCGCACCTGCCAGGCGCGGCTGTTCTCCGACGGCCTCGCCGCCTTCACCTTCTGGGGCTGGCAGGCGGTGATCGTGCTCGCGGCGATCACGCTCCCGCTCGGGATCACCACCAGCAAGGAATACGCCGAGCTCGAGTGGCCGATCGACATCCTGATCACGATCGTGTGGGTCGCCTATGCGATCGTGTTCTTCGGCACCATCGCCCGGCGCAAGGTGCAGCACATCTACGTCGCCAACTGGTTCTTCGGCGCCTACATCCTCACGATCGCGCTGCTGCACGTAGTGAACTCGGCCGAGATGCCGGTGACCTTCTGGAAATCGTACTCGGCGTACGCCGGCGTGCAGGACGCGATGGTGCAGTGGTGGTACGGCCACAACGCGGTCGGTTTCTTCCTCACCGCGGGCTTTCTCGGAATGATGTACTACTTCATCCCCAAGCAGGCCGGCCGGCCGATCTACTCGTACCGCCTGTCGGTCGTGCACTTCTGGGCGCTCATCTTCACCTACATGTGGGCCGGGCCGCACCACCTGCACTACACCGCGCTGCCCGACTGGACGCAGTCGCTCGGCATGCTGTTCTCGCTCATCCTGCTCGCGCCTTCCTGGGGCGGGATGATCAACGGGATCATGACGCTCTCGGGCGCGTGGCACAAGCTGCGCACCGATCCGATCCTCAAGTTCCTGATCGTCTCGCTGTCGTTCTACGGCATGTCGACATTCGAGGGGCCGATGATGTCGATCAAGACGGTGAACGCGCTCTCGCACTACACCGACTGGACCATCGGCCACGTGCACTCGGGCGCGCTCGGCTGGGTGGGCCTGGTGAGCATCGGCAGCGTCTACTACCTCGTGCCGCGGCTTTTCGGGCGCAGCGAGATGGCCAGCGTGCGTGCGATCAACGCGCACTTCTGGGTCGCCACGGTCGGCATCGTCCTGTACATCGCGTCGATGTGGATCGCGGGGGTCATGCAGGGCCTGATGTGGCGCGCGGTGAGCCCGGACGGAACGCTCACCTACACCTTCGTCGAGGGCGTGAAGGCCACCTATCCCTTCTACGGAATCCGGCTGCTCGGCGGCGTGCTGTACCTCGCGGGCATGGCGATCATGGCGTGGAACGTGTGGAAGACCGTCGCCGCCGGAAAGCCCGAGAACGCGGCGATCCCGGCCGCGGTTCACGCCTGAGGCGGCGCCGTGAGCTTCAGCCATGCGACCATAGAGAAGAGCAACGCGCTGCTCATCGTCCTCGTCATCCTGGTCGTTCTGGTCGGCGGCCTCGTCGAGATCGTGCCGCTCTACTTCCAGCGGTCGACGACCGAGCCCGTCGCGGGCCTCAAGCCCTATCCGCCGCTCGCGCTCACCGGCCGCGACATCTACGTGCGCGAGGGCTGCTACAACTGCCATTCGCAGATGATTCGCCCGTTCCGGGCCGAGACCGAGCGCTACGGGCACTACTCCGTCGCGGGCGAGTTCGTCTACGACCGGCCGTTCCAGTGGGGCAGCAAGCGCACCGGCCCGGACCTCGCTCGCGTCGGCGGCAAGTATAGCGACGACTGGCACCGCGTCCATCTCAACAACCCTCGCGACGTGGTTCCGGAATCGAACATGCCGGCCTATTCCTGGCTGGCGAAGACGCCCGCCAACGCGGGCGACATCGAGGCGAAGCTCAAGGTACTGCGCCGGCTCGGGCATCCGTATACAGACGCCGACATCGCCGGCGCCAAGGCAGCCCTCGCGGGCAAGACCGAGCAGGACGCGCTCATCGCCTACCTGCAGGGCCTGGGCACCGCGCTCAAGGCGAGATAGCCGTGGACATCAACGATCTCCGCTCGCTCGTGACCGTGATCGCGTTCGTCGCGTTCCTCGGCATCGCGTTCTGGGCCTACAGCGGCAGCGCCCGGCGCGGCTTCGAGGAGGCGGCGCAGCTGCCCTTCGACGAGGACGGGACGGAGAATCGCCGATGAGCGACTTCACGAGCGGCTTCTGGGAGTGGTACGTGGGCGTCATCTCCGTGGTGAGCATCCTCGCCTGCGCGGTGCTGCTGAAGTCGATGAGCACGCACCGCGTATCGGGCGAGGCGGAGACCACGGGCCACATTTGGGACGAGGATCTCGGCGAGTACAACCACCCGCTGCCGCAATGGTGGATCTGGCTCTTCTACATCACCATCGTCTTCAGCCTCGTGTACCTGCTGCTGTATCCGGGCCTGGGGAGCTACGCCGGCTCGTTCAAGTGGACCTCGGCCGGGCAATACGAGGCGGAGGTGAAGGGAGCCGAGGAGCTCTACGGACCGCTGTACCAGAAGTTCGCGTCGCAGGATCTGCGCGCGCTCGCCTTGGATCCCGAGGCGCGCGCGGTCGGGCAGAAGCTGTTCCTCAACCACTGCGCCCAATGCCACGGCTCCGACGCCGCGGGCGGCAAGGGCTTCCCCAACCTGACCGATCACGACTGGCTCTACGGAGGCGAGCCCGAAACCATCAAGGCGAGCATCATGAACGGACGCAACGGCGTCATGCCGGCGCTCGGTCCGACGCTCGGCGAGCCGGGGGTCCTGGACGCGGCGAACTACGTGCTGTCCCTCTCCGGGGCCAAGCACGATCCCGAGCGCGCGGCGCGGGGCAAGCAGACCTTCTCGACGATCTGCTCGGCCTGCCATGGCCCCGACGCCAAGGGCAATCAGGCGCTCGGCGCGCCGAACCTGACCGACAACATCTGGGAATACGGCGGCTCGCTCGCCGACATCGTGGAGACCATCACCAAAGGGCGCGGCATCAACGCCCTGACTCCGGGACAGAGCGCGATGCCGGCGCACAAGGATTCTCTCGGCGAGGCGAAGGTGCACATTCTCGCCGCGTACGTCTACGGCCTGTCCAACAGGCCTTGACGGCCCGGCTGGACCGGCGGCGGTGAACGACACCCTGAAGAACGTCGAGGTCCTCCCGCGCAACGCGGTCGAGGAACCGCTCTACGAGGTCCGCGAGAAGATCTACCCGCGGGCCGTGAGCGGGTGGTTCGCGCGCTGGCGGCTCGCCTTGGTGCTCGCGACGCAGCTCGTGTTCTATGGAACCCCCTGGCTCGAGTGGAACGGGCGCCAGGCGGTGCTGTTCGACCTCGGCGCGCGCAAGTTCTACGTGCTCGGCCTGGTGCTGTGGCCTCAGGATTTCATCTACCTGGCGCTGCTCCTCGTGATCTCCGCGCTGTCGCTGTTCCTCTTCACCGCTGCGGCGGGACGGTTGTGGTGCGGCTACGCCTGCCCGCAGACCGTGTACACCGAGATCTTCCTGTGGATCGAGCGCAAGATCGAGGGCGACCGGGCGCGACGGATGAAGCGCGACGCCGCGCCCGTTACGCTGGAGAAACTCGGAGTGAAGGCGGCCAAGCACGCGAGCTGGATCGCCCTGTCGCTCTGGACCGGATTCACGTTCGTCGCCTATTTCACGCCCGCGCGCGAGCTCGCGCGGGCGGCTGCCGGACTCTCCCTCGGGCCCTGGGAGACCTTCTGGACGCTGTTCTACGGCTTCGCCACCTACGGCAACGCCGGCTGGATGCGCGAGCAGGTCTGCAAGTACATGTGCCCGTACGCGCGCTTCCAGAGCGCCATGTTCGACCCGGATACGCTGATCATCACCTACGATTCCGCCCGCGGCGAGCCGCGCGGCGGGCGCTCCCGCGCGGCCGATCCGCGGGCGAAGGGACTGGGCGACTGCGTCGACTGCGGCATCTGCGTCCAGGTCTGCCCGACCGGGATCGACATCCGCAAAGGCCTGCAGTACGAGTGCATCGGCTGCGCGGCGTGCATCGACGGCTGCAACCAGGTGATGAAGAAGATGGGCTACGCCCCCGGCCTGATCCGCTACTCGACGGAAAACGCGATGCGCAACCGCTGGGGCTTCGCGCAGATGCTCAAGCGCACGCTGCGGCCGCGCGTGATCGTCTACACGGCCATGCTGTGGATCGTGATCCTCGGCGCCGGGGCGGCGCTGTGGCTGCGCGTGCCCCTGAAGGTCGACGTGATCCGCGACCGCGGCAGCCTGGCGCGCGAGGTCGAGGAAGGCGCGATCGAGAACGTCTACCGGCTCCAGATCATGAACGCGAGCGAATTGCGGCGCGTGTTCCACGTCCAGGCTTCGGGGCTGCCGACGCTCGAGGTTGCGGGCGAGAGCTTCTTCTCCGTCGAGGGCGCGGGGACGCGCATGGTGCCGGTGAAGCTGCGCGTCGCCGGCGCCGAGGCGCGCCCCGGCTCGCACCGCATCGAGTTCGAGGTCGGCGCGGTCAACGAGCCTGGCGTCCGCGTGCGCGAGCGCTCGGTGTTCCTGGTGAGGTGACGATGCGCGATGACGCGAGACCCTGGCACCGCGAGCCCTGGGTGTGGTTCGTGGTGGCGCTGCCCGCGGTGGCCGTCGCCGCGAGCTTCGCGGCGCTGGGCCTCGCGATCGCCACCGACGACGGCGTGGTCGCCGACGACTACTACCGGCGCGGCCTCGCCGTGAACCAGGTGCTGCGACGCGAAGCGCGGGCCCGCGAGCTGCACCTCGCCGCGAGCGCGGATCTCGCCGGAGACAGAGTGACGGTCTCGCTGCGAGGGACGACCGCGCCGCCGCCGGGATTGCGCCTTCGCCTGGTGCACCCGACGCGCTCGGGCCGCGATCAGACCGTGCTGCTCCGGGCGTCCGGAAGCGCCTACGAGGGGCGCCTCGCTCCCCTGAACGGCGAGCCGCGCCTGCTCGTACTCGAGGACGAAGGCTCGACGTGGCGTCTCACCGGAACGTGGAACGGCCGCGACAAGCGGGCCGAGCTCGGATCCGGAGGATAGGACGATGCAAAGGGCGATCTGGGTGCTGTGGCCGTCGTTCATCGTCGCCGCCGTGGCAGAGATGGCCTTCTTCGCGCTGTTCGACCCGGGCGAGCTGACGTTGTTCGGCCAGCCGCTCGAGGTGTCGCGCACGGCCGTGTACTCGATCGGCTTCTTCCTTTTCTGGGCATTCGCGGCGGCGTCGAGCGCGCTGTCGCTGTATCTCGGACGCGATTCCTCCCGGCGCTGACGGCTCAGGCGGTGAACGCGACCTCGAGGCCCGTGAGCGCGAGCCCGCGCAACTCCGTTTTCCAGATCTCGCCCGCGCGAACCGGATAGGCCGCCGTGAGCGTGCCGGTCGTCACGATCTCGCCCGGCCTCAGCGGCTCGCTGCCGGGCTGGCCCGCGAGGACGGAGACGAGATGGGCGAGCGCGGCGAGAGGGCCGCCGAGCACGTTCGATCCGCGCCCGGTCTCCATGACGTCGCCGCCGCACGAGAGCTTCACGGCGAATGACCGCAGGGATTCGACGAGGTCGGCGCCGAGGGCGGGGACGGGTTGCGGGCGGCCGAGAAGGAGCGCGCCGTGCAGTCCGTTGTCGGCGACCGTGTCCGCGGCCTGGAACTTCCAGCCGGGGAAATGCGATTGGACGATCTCGAAGCCGTGCGCGACCCATGCGATGGATCGAAGCAGCGCATCGCGGTCCGCCCCGGGCGCGGGCGCCGACGCGAGACCGAACACGATCTCCGGCTCGATCTTCGGCTCGGCGAAGGCGGAGAGGCTCAAGCGCGCTCTCGCACCGTCGAGGCGGATCACCGTGCGGTCGTACATGGTTCCCCAGATCGGCTCGCGCACTCCGTAGACCGGCCACAGGCTCGAGTTCGTGAAGCCGATCTTCCTTCCCACGGGGACGAGTCCTTCCGCGCGCCGCTGCCCGCTGACGCGACGGGCGACGTCGTAGGCCGAGAGCGCGTCGAACCCCGGATGCCGCGCGGTGAACGGGGCGAGCTGCGCGACGCGATCCTGCGCCTCCTTCATCTCGCGCGCGATGGCGGCGAGGTCGGGCAGGGCGGGGACGGGCGCCGCCCTCACGCGGCCACTCCGAACAGCGCGCCGACTCCCGCCGTCAGCGCCATCGCGAGCGCGCCCCAGAACGTCACACGCGCCGCGGCGGCGGCGGTGGATGCGCCTCCGGCGCGGGCGGAGAGCGAGCCCAGGAGCGCGAGAAAGAGGAGCGAGCCGCCTGACACGGCCCACACGAGCGAGGAGGCCGGGAATAGGAGAACGATCACGAGCGGCATCAGCGCGCCGACCGCGAAGGTCGCGGCCGAGGCAAACGCCGCCTGGACCGGCTGCGCGGCGAGCATCTCCGAGATTCCCAGCTCGTCGCGCGCGTGCGCCCCGATGGCGTCGTGCTTCATCAGCTGCGTCGCGACGTCGGCGGCGAGCGCCGGCTCCAGGCCGCGCTGGACGTAGATGGCGGCGAGCTCCGCGTGCTCGTGCTCGGGATCGGCGGCGAGTTCCCGGCGCTCGCGCGCGAGGTCGGCGTTCTGCGTGTCCGCCTGCGAGCTGACCGAGACGTACTCGCCCGCGGCCATCGACATGGCGCCGGCGACGAGCCCCGCGACTCCCGCGACGAGTATGCTCTGCGAGCCCGCGCCGGCCGCCGCCACTCCGACGACGAGGCTCGCGGTCGAAACGATCCCGTCGTTCGCGCCCAGGACGGCGGCGCGCAGCCAACCGATGCGCTGCGTGCGGTGTCTTTCGATGTGTCTCATGGTCTCTCTTCTCCTCCGTATCCTTGTTGTTTCGAACGGCGGCCGCGAAATCGCCGGCAGGGCGAGCCCGGATATTTCAGTTTCGTGAAAGCACTATAGCGCCGAATATCTTGGAACAACCGCAGCCGCGCATTTCAGGATGTTGACAGGAATCTTCATCAAACGTTTATGTGGGCGTCACAAACGATGCCCACACTCCCTGCCGCCGGGATCGAATCCGGCGCGGCGTCGGGTCGCCGCAATCCAACACGCAAGATCGACCATTCAAGGAAAGGAAGCATCGATGAAAATGAAGACGCAGTTGCTGGCGGCCGCCATCGCCCTCGCGGGCGCGGCACAGGCCCAGGCGGACATGCAATTCGGCGATGGGCGCGGGGACGACGAGCACCACGCGAGAAAGGTGTTCGTCGTCGCGATGGAAAATCACAACTGGACCCAGCCCGGCACCCAGACCAGCCCCCAGCAGATCTTCCAGAATCCGGCCGCGCCGTTCATCAACAGCCTCGTGAACGGCACCTCCGGCATCAGCGACCAAGTCGCCTTTGCGAACGCGTACATCAACGCGGCCGTGGGTGACCATCCGTCGGAACCCAACTACATCTGGGCCGAGGCCGGCACGAACTTCGGCGTGAACAACGACGACAATCCCTATCACGCGGACTGCAGCCCGGACACCGTCCAGAACACCAATCAGCACCTGACCGCGTTCCTGACGGCGGTCCGGAAGTCGTGGAGGTCGTACCAGGAGGACACGGACGTCGACGCCGCGAACACTCCGCTCCCGGTGGGCATGTGGACCGTTCCGCTTTTCAGCACGAGCGGCGTCTATGCGGCTCCCGGAGTCAACGCGTACAACTATTCCAACCAGTTCAACTACGCGTCGAAGCACAATCCGATGGTGTACTTCACCGACACCAACGGCGGGTGTGATACGAGCGCCTCGAACCCGCTGCGTCTGAACTACGCCCCGCTGCAGCAGCTGGCGCTCGACCTGGCGAAGAATAGGGTGGCCGACTACACCTGGATCACGCCCAACCAGTTCAACGACCAGCACACGACGCTCAACAACGGCTACGGGCAGTATCCCAACAGCGGCAGCACCGCCGATTCCGCCAGGATCGCGCAGGGAGACAATTTCCTGGCGCGGATCGTGCCGTTGATCATGGCCTCGGACGCCTACAAGGACCACGGGATCATCGTCCTGTGGTGGGACGAGAGCGAAGGCGGAGACGACCCCAGCCGTACTCTGCCCTTCATCATCATCTCGAAGGACGCGCACCGGAACGTCAACGGAAAGCCGTACTCGAACACGATCCAGTACAGCCACTCGTCCTTCCTGCGCACCATGCAGGAGATCTTCGACGTCGATCCCCGGCACGGGTTCCCGTTTCTGGGCGATGCGAACAACGCGACGGACCTGTCCGATCTGCTCGAGCGAGGCGCGGTCAGGTAGCGTCGGGTCACGCCGCACACTGCTTCAAGCGCAAAGGGCATGCGCCCTCCGGTGCATGCCCTTTTCTTTCTTGCCGAGGACCGGCTACTTCGATTCGGCGGGTTCCCTCGGGGGCGAGGGCTGCTTCTCGACGCGTTTCAGCGACGGATCAAGGCAAGCCCAGCCTGGGGCGCTCGAGCTCCAGATGTTTGCGAGCGGCCTGATCGAGGAGGGATCGTCCAGGGTTCCGACACGAACGACGACGACTCCCGGGTACCCGGACGATACGGCGAACAGATGGCATCCGCACTGCGGGCAGAAGCGGCGACGGACGACGTGGCTGCTGTCGGCCTCCCTGACGTACTCGCTCGGCGATCCCGTGATCTCGATCGACTGGGAGGGGAAGAGCGCGTTGACCGTCCCGTTTCCCGCGATGCGCTGACAGTCGCGGCACCAGCAGATTCTCGAGGTGACGGGCTCCGCGGTGAGCCGGTAGCGGACCTGTCCGCAAAGACAACCGCCGGTTCGTTCTGACATGGGCGACCTCATGGATAGTTAGGCATCCTGTCGGGATGGAGCTGCTTCACCGCTCCGTCACGAAGCAGGACGATTGCGAGCACCGACTGCCACAGTGCATACGCATACTGGCCGACGCGTTCGCCAAGGCCCAGGCCAGGCGTGGGTTGGTTCGCTTGAAGATCCGGAGCGTACTGGAACGCAAAGACCGCGGGCACCAGAAGTATCACAATTGTTGCGACCGTGTAGGTACGAAACCGGCCGCGAAATGCGGAGACGGCAAACCCAATGCTCAGAAGCACGAAGGGGTTGGTCGCCAGGATCAGATGCATGGTGTCCGTGAACGTCGGTTGCGCGCCACGCATGTGCATTGGAAAGAAATTCCACAGCACCAAGGCGACGATCGCGCTTCCACCGAACATCCATGCCATCCATCGGACAAGGCGGTTGTGGCCGGATGACAACCACACGCCAACTGCGAAAGCCGCCAACAGCAGGCTGGAGAGGGTAAACAGCGGAACGATAAGACGGCTCGTGGGCGCGCCTATCGCAAACAGCTCGCTCACCGCTTGGTCGATATAGCTGTAGCCGGAATAGAGAACGGCACCCCCGATGTCAGTGACGACGTAGCAGACGGCGGCCACGATGCCGCACATCAACAGGACCGGGCGCACGGTAGGTTGACGCCTAGATGCTGGTCGCCAATTGAGCGGCGAAAGCGCGCTTGTAGGCGGGCCGCGCTTCGCCGCGGGCGACATAGGCAGCCAGGTTCGGAAATTCGTCCGGAATACCCGACGATTTCAGCCTGAGCAGCACCGACACCATCATCAGGTCACCCGCGCTGAACGCACCATCGAGCCAGTCGGCATCGCCAAGGCGAGCAGAAAGTTCGTCCAGGCGGTTGCGGACGCGATCCTCGACCAGAGGCAGGCGCCCCCTGCTCCAGGGCTTGTCGCTCTCGAGAAGCTTGGCGTTTGCGAGCTCGAGGATCGGCGGCTCCACCGTATTGAGCGCGGCAAACATCCATGTGATCGCGCGCGCCCGCGCATTGGCGTCCTTCGGCAGCAGGCCCGCATGGTGCTCGGCAATATGGAAGACGATCGCGCCCGTCTCGAACAGGGCGAGATCGCCTTCCTCATAGGTCGGAATCTGGCCGAAAGGATGAAGCGCCCGATGAGCGGGTTCCTTCATCGCACGGAACGAAACGAGGCGAACGTCGTAAGGTTGGCCCACTTCTTCGAGCGCCCAGCGAACGCGCGTATCACGCGCCAATCCCCTGCCGCCATCGGGCGATCGTTCAAAGGCGGTGATGATGATAGTCATCGTGAGGCTTCTCCTGCCGAAAACGCCCGGCGCGTAAGGCCAAGGGACTTGGGGTTGATGCTGGGCGCTTGCGTCCATTGAACGCGTCGCGGTACCCGGCGGCCATCACGAGCGCCTGCCTAGGAGAATCGTGACGCACCATGCGGCCATGGCTGCGTGAGCCAAAACCACCGGCCAAAGACCAATGCCGGATAGTCGTAGGGCCAGGCCTGCATACACGAAGATGGCAACCGTACCGGCGTTGTAGATCACCATGGCGCCAGCCAAGCCTCTGGCGACACGACTTTCGCCGTCGAGACGCGCGAGCCAACAGGCAGTGCCAATCGCGAGAAGCGCCGCGCCGCCCACACGGGCGACCGTCAACCCGACGGGAGTATCGAGTTGCGCCCCGAGCAGGAGCGTGGCCAGCGCCGACGGAATTGCAACCAGCACAACGCCAGTTCCAAATTCGAGCACTGCTGTTGTGGCGAGAAAGCTCTTCATAGGCCGGCTAACGTTCGCGTTGAGCGGCGCGCGGGCGCAAGGCCGTGCGTGCGCTCTCTAACGCGGGGTTACGCGCGAGTCTCATCTGTTCGTACGCGCTTCGCTTACGCGGTCGCCGAGTAGGCGCGTGATCGGACTCGCTAGCGTTCACCGACAAGCTCGAAGCCGGCGGCTTTCCAGCGCTCACCCTTGGTCGGATCCGAGATGAACTTGACGAAGGCCAGAGCGGCTTCAGGCGTCGCATTGTAAGCAGGGACGGCTGTGCCGTAGACAACGAAGCTCTGAAAAGGAGGGGGCAACAATCCCACTAGCGTGATGCCTTTGGCCGCCTGCACTTCACTGACGAGATAGAGTCCGAAGTCCGCCTCGCCTTTCGCGACCAACTCGGCCCCGCCCTGAATCGCGGACTTGATGATCAGTTTTGGCCGCACCTCCTCGGCGATACCGAGTTGCGCAATCGCGCGATCAAGGTGGCCGCCGACCGGGGTACTCGAATCGGACCATGCGATCGCTCGGGCATTGAGCAGCATCTTGCGGACGGCCTCGGCCGTCGAGATATCTGGCGGCGCTGTGCCCTGACGCACGATGACGCCGATACCCACGCGGGCCAGCACGATGCGGCCTTCGGTGCGCAGGGGGAGGGCTTTCTCCGTCGCGGCGATCAAGGGAACCGGGAGCAAGATGACATCGGCCTTTTCGCCTGCCGCAAGTTTCCGTTGAATCTCGGTCACCAATCGGAAGGTGAACTCCAAGCGATGGCCGGTGGCTCGCTCAAATTCCGGAGCGATATGCCGCAGCGCAGCTTGAGGAGCGCCGCCGCTGAATACGCGTATATCCGCCGAGCTTGCGTTGCCAGTGAGCAACATGAACGCGAGCGCCGGCCCGACGATGAATCGCGCTCCGACCAGGACGCACCGCAGCACCAAGTTTTGAACCTTCATCAACCGTCCTTTCGGCGCTTAACTTCCGGTTCAGCGGCAGGCCGCGCAGCGGACCGCCCACTGCAACGGTTTGTTAGAGCGCGCAACGACTGTGTGATCCCCGGTCGGTTGACGTCACTTCGCAGGGGCCGCCTTAAGGTGCAGTCGAGCGCCTGAATGCGCCCGGGAAGGCGGTAGCGACCGCCGCAACGACAACCCACAGCGCCGCACCGAGCACAAGATTGTAAAGGACAATCGACCATCCCGATATCGGGACCGGGTCAAATATGCGCACGCTCGCGGTGAGACTGGCGTGCATGCACATCGCGAGCAGGAGATTGTCGGTTCGATCGTAGACCCACACCATCAGCACGCGGTACGGAACGAGGAACGAGAACGCCATCGCTGGCAGGTAGACGGGCATAGACAGCGAACCAGACGTGTCGGCGCTGCCCCACCACACCACGAGTAGGTGCCACGCGCCCCACACAAGGCCGACGATGAGACCAGTCGCGACAACGCCGTAACGGAGCCGCACACGCGGGACGGCGAATCCGGTCCAGCCGAGTTCCTCGAACAGCCCCGCCACGATCCCTGTCACAAGCCCGAGAACGAGGTGGGTCGACGGGTCGCCCGCCGTGAGGATACCCGGCCGAAACACCGAAGACATGAGCGAAAGCGCGACGAGAACCCCGAATACCACCAGCGGGGCGGTCAACAGCGCGACTGCGTACCATCGTGCGCCAACTCGGCCCTTGCGGAATCTGTGCCACAAATCGTGGAGCCCCGTCTTGCCAAGGAACAAGGCCGTTGCTGCGATACCTGCGACGCTGGGGCCCGCCAACATTGCAATCACCACCATCGGCAGCAAGACCCGAAAATCTTTCGCGGTGCCCGGGAATCCGTCGAAGCCGACGACCGCTACGACCCCGCTCCAGGAGATGGCGATGGCAAGCACGAAGTATGTCGACACGCCCGTCCATGATCCCTTGGCAGGAGGACGGCCGGGCAATGGCTCGTGTGTCGACATTGCTGCGCTCAATCTTGAGTCGCGGTGTAACGTGGCGCTCTGCCGCGCCCGCTCGCGGGTGCCGGCTGCAGCAGCGGGTTCGGCATCATTAGCGTGCGCGGATCATCAACGAGCGGTGCCCAACCATCCTCATCGAGGAAAAGATTGTTCGGTAAGCTGATAATGGTCCACGGAACATTCTTCAATCAGTTCGGCATATCCCGGCGGAAGAAACGAGACGCGCCAATCGTGACCAAAGCGCGCCTTAATTGCCTCCACATCGCGCCACATCGATGCAAAGACGAAATCACGATTGGTATTGTTGGCCGGGCCTGCGCAGATAAAACCGAGAAAGCCTGGTTCGTCGCGGACAACCTGAACTGATGAGGTCGCGAGTTTTTTCGCCAGAGCGCTTTCGCAATTTGGTCTCGCACGGGCCTTGAATAGTCTGAGAATTGGTACGCCGGGGCGAAGTTCGTACCGATCCGAGCCGGACATATCAGTTTCCTTTACTCAAAGGCGGCGACAAAGTGTTTTGGCTATCGTCCAAGTGCTGATGCCTAACGTTCGCGGCCACGCGCGGGCGCGCGAGCTGGTTGACCGAGGCGTGATGCTTCTCGCCCGTCGCGGTGGGGGGCGCTGTTAGAGCGCACGGTCGCCTTAGTGGCGATGTGGGTCACGTGAAGTTGAACCGCCCAGTAAAGGTAAGCGCTATTAGGGCGATGGTAGTCAATGCCATCGATGTACCACATGCAGCGGCGTATCGACCGCGGAACTTAGGTGTGGCGAGTAACAGTAGCTGGATTAATGGTATACCCAAGAGGAAAGCAGCCGCCCCGACCATGCACAGAAGAAACAAACCGGCGAGGACATTAAGGCCCACCGCAAAGGCAACCAGTACGGCGGCCACAGCAGGCCCAGCGAGCCAGTACAGCGAACGTTCGGTGGCGGGGATCATGTGCGCTCTAACGTGAAATCATCTTCCGAAGAACCGTCTAATCTGGGACGGCAGTCTACGCTCGGCGAAGTTCGCCTTCAAATTCACATGGCTAACAAAGGGAGCCCAGCGCAAGCAGTCGCGATAGGTTGCGCGCGGAGGGTCAAGTGGCTGTTTTCGCTGGGGGTGAAACCTCGCATGGCGCGTTCTTTCGCTGAGCGCAGGCTGCGCGGTGCGCCGTTCCCCGGCGGTTTGATCTAGGTCAAATCTCCGGCGTTCCGTGGCAGTAGGTTTGGCGAATGCCGCGCGGCGCCGCGCGCTTCATTTCGAGGGAACGGCCATGACGGAACGCATTCAGGACATCGCCCACTTGGGCAGGATCGAGCTCTTGACTCCGAAGATCGAGCGTACGCGCTGGTTCTTCGAGACGCTGCTCGGGATGGAGGTGGCGCACGCCGCGGGCAAGTCGCTCTATCTGCGCGGCTACGGCGATTACGCGGCGAGCACGCTCAAGCTCACGGAATCCGACCGGCCAGGCATCGGCTTTATTTCCTGGCGCACGGCGAGCCCGGAGGCGCTCGCGCGCCGGGTGGCGGCGATCCAGGCGGCGGGGCTCGGGGACCGCTGGCACGAGCGCGAGTACGGGCGCGGGCCGGCGTTCCGCTTCCGCGATCCCGACGGCCACAACATGGACGTCTACTATGAGGAGCAGAAGTACGTCGCGCCGCCGCACCTGCGCTCGACGCTGAAGAACCTGCCGATGAAGTACACGGCGCGCGGCGTGGACGTGAGGCGCCTCGACCACCTCGCGCTGCTCGCGCACGACGTCGGCGCGAACCGCAGGTTCGCGCAGGACGTGCTCGGTTTCGCGCTGCGCGAGCAGGTGATCTTCGATCAGGGAAAGACGGAGCTGGGCTCTTGGCTCAGCCCCTCGGCCGTGCACCACCAGGTCGCCTACGTCGCCGACGCCAAGGGCGGGCACGGGCGGCTGCACCATATCTCGCTGTGGGTGGACAACCGCGAGGACGTGCTGCGCGCGGCCGACGTGCTCGCCGAGAACGGCGTGTTCATCGAGGCGGGCCCGTCGAAGCACAACAACTCGCAGGGCTTCTACCTGTACTCCTACGAGCCGGGCGGCAACCGCGTCGAGGTCTACTCGGGCAGCTATCTGGTATTCGCTCCCGACTGGGAAGTAGTAACCTGGAACGAAGAAGAGCGCGGCACCGGCGTCTACTGGGGCTCGCCGCTTCCCGAGAGCTTCATCAGCTACGGCACGCCCGACGTGGTGGAGGAAATGGCCCTGGCGAGGAAGATTCCGGTGTTTGATCCGGTATAGGGTGCGATAAGGAGCGGAGAAGTCATGGCGGATCCGACGAAGCTGCAGCTGCTGCGCGACTCGGCCCTGGCGGCCGAGCTCACGCCCGAGCAGAGCGCGATCCTCGCGGATATGGTCGCGGTGCGCGACCTCAAGGACGACGAGGTGCTGGTCGAGGAGGGCGCGACCGACGACCAGCTGTACGTCGTCGTGAGCGGGGCGCTCGCCGTGGCGAAGCGGATCCAGCCGGGCGGCAAATGGCTGAACCTCCAGGTGCTCACCAAGGGCGATCTCGCCGGCGAGCTCGCCTTCATGGGCGAGGACCCGCGCTACGCGGCGCTGCGCGCGGCGGGGCCGACGCGCGTCCTGTGCCTCAAGCGCGACAAGCTCGAGTCGCTGCTCGGCCGCGAACCGCTCATCGTCTATCGCGTGATGCGCGCCGTCTTCCGCGTCGTCCACGGCATCCTGCATCGCATGGCTCTGCAGGCCAACGAGCTCACCAACTACATCTTCAAGCAGCACGGCAAGTACTAGGCGAGTGGAAGGCGAGCCGGATCGGATTCTCGCGGCCCTGCATGAGCCGGGCTGCTACCCGCACCCGGCGGACCGGATCGAACTGATCGAAACCCACATCTCGCGCGTGTTCCTCGCGGGCGACTATGCGTACAAGGTGAAGAAGCCGGTTTCCCTGGCTTTCCTCGACTTCGGCACGCTGGAAGCGCGGCGCTTCTATTGCGAGGAGGAGCTGCGCCTCAACCGCCGCACGGCCGCCGACCTCTATCTCCGCGTCGTCCCGATCACGAGGGGGCCGAGCGGCGTGCGCGTGGACGGGGAGGGCGAGCCGATCGAGTACGCGCTCGAGATGCGGCGCTTCCCGCAGGAGGCGCTCGCCGACAGCCTCGCACGGCGCCGCGGGCTGGGCGCGCCGCAGATCGACGCGATCGCCGCTGCGGTCGCCGATTTCCACGCCGCGATCCCCGCCGCTCCGGACGGGAGCGAGCACGGGACTCCCGAACGCGTCGCCGCGACGGCGCTGGCGAGCTTCACGCAGCTGGACGCTTACGTCGCGGACGCCGCGCAGAAGGAGGCGCTCGGCGAGCTGCGAGAGTGGACGGCGCGCGAAGGCGAACGCCTCCGCGGGGTCTTCGCCGCCAGAAAGCGCGACGGCTTCGTGCGAGAGTGCCATGGCGATCTCCACCTCGGCAACATCGCGTTCCTCGAGGGGCGACCCGTTCCCTTCGACTGCATCGAGTTCGATCCCGCGCTGCGCTGGATCGACGTGATCAACGAGGTCGCCTTTCTCGCCATGGATCTGTTCGAGCACGGACTGTCCCCCGCCGCGTGGCGGGTGCTGAACGCGTACCTCGGCGCGACCGGCGACTACGCCGGCGTGCGCGTGCTGCGCTACTACCTCGTCTACCGGGCGATGGTGCGTGCCCTGGTCGCCTGCATACGCGAGCACCAGCCGGGCAGCGCCGTGGGGCAGGGCCGTGCGCACCGGGAGTTCTGGACCTACCTCGCCCTGGCCCGCTCGCTCGCTGCGCCGCGGAGGCCTGCCCTCATGCTGATGCACGGTCTGTCGGGCTCGGGAAAGACGACCGTGTCGCAGACCTTGCTGGAAGAGCTCGGCGCCGTGCGCGTGCGCTCCGACGTCGAGCGCAAGCGGCTGCACGGCCTCGCCGCCGGTGCGCGGACGCGCGCGGGGCTCAGTGGCGGGATCTACGCGCCCGAGAGCACGCGCCTGACCTACGACCGGCTGAAGAGTGCGGCGCGCGACATCGTGGAATCGGGCTACCGCGCGATCGTCGACGCGGCCTTCCTGAGGCGCGCGGAGCGCGACGCATTCCGCACGCTCGCGCGCGACGCCGGAGCCGCGTTCCTGATCGTCGCGTGCGAGGCTCCGCAGGAGGTGCTGCGCGAGCGCGTTGCAACGAGGGAGAAGGCGGCGAGGGATGCCTCCGAGGCGGGCGCCGCGGTGCTCGACGACCAGCTCGCGACGAGCGAGCCGCTCGGCGAGAACGAGCTCGCCTGCGCCGTGCGCGTCGAGACGCGCAAGGGCGACGCGGCGGCCGGGGCGGCGGTTGCCGAAATCACCGAGAGACTCGCCGGATGAGCCGCATCGACGTCTTCAACGGCGACGCCGACGGTATGTGCGCGCTGCGCCAGCTGCGCCTCGCCGAGCCCGGGGACTCCCAGCTCGTGACCGGGCCCAAGCGCGATATCGCGCTGCTCGAGCGCGTTCGTGCGGGAAAAGGAGACGTCGTCACGGTCCTCGACGTCGCGCTGGAGCGCAACCGCGCGGCGCTCGTCGCGCTGCTGGAACGCGGCGCGCGCGTTCGCTACTTCGACCACCATTTCGCGGGCGAGTCCGTGGTACACGCCAATCTCGAAGCGGTGCTCGACGCTTCGCCGGGCCTGTGCACCAGCGTGCTCGTCGACCGCTATCTGAAGGGGCGCTTCCGCATCTGGGCGGTGGCCGGCGCGTTCGGCGACAACCTCGACGAGGCCGCGATCGGTCTCGGCGCCTCGCTCGCCCTGGGAGCGTCGGAGCTCGAACAGTTGCGCGAGCTCGGGCGCAGCCTCAACTACAACGCCTACGGAGAGAGCGAGGCCGACCTGCTGATCTCTCCCGCCGAGCTCTATGCGCGGCTGGCGCGATACTCGGACCCGCTGGCTTTCGTCGCCGGCGAAAGGATATTCGCCGATCTGCAGGCGGCGAGGCACGCGGACCTCGAGGCCGCGACCGAAACGCCGCCGCGCTGGTCGGGCGGGCGCGCCGCCGTGTACGTTCTCGGCGACCGGCCGTCGAGCCGGCGCGTGCTGGGGACCTTTGCGAACCATCTCGCTCGCATCGATCCTCGATGCGCCTGCGCCGTGCTCGCGCCCAGCGATGGCGGCTACGCGGTCAGCGTCCGCGTGCCGGCGGAGCGTCCCTTGGGTGCGGACGCTTTCTGCCGGCAATTCCCTTCGGGCGGGGGGCGCCGCGAGGCTGCCGGAATCGGGCAACTGCCCGAGGGGGGGCTGCAGGAGTTCATCGAGCGTTTCCGCCGCGCGTACGGCTGAAGCGTCCCCGGTAGGCGACGTAGTAGAGCACCGGGATCACGACCAGCGTGAGCGCGGTCGAAACGAAGATGCCGAAGATCAGCGCGATCGCCAGGCCGTTGAATATCGGATCGTCGAGAATGAACGCGGCCCCGAGCATCGCGGCGAGCGCGGTCAGCGCGATCGGCTTGGCCCGCGCGATCGCGGACTGCACCACGGCCTCGGCAAAGGGGACGCCCTCCGCGACCTTCAGGTTGACGAAATCCACGAGCAGTATCGAGTTGCGCACGATGATGCCGGCGAGAGCGATCATCCCGATCATCGAGGTTGCCGTGAAATTGGCGCCGAGCAGGGCGTGCCCGGGCATGACGCCGATCACGGTGAGCGGTATGGGAGCCATGATCACGAGCGGCGTGAGGTAGGAGCGGAACTGCGCGACGACCAGGAGGTAGATGAGGATCAGGCCGACGCCGTAGGCGAGGCCCATGTCGCGGAAGGTCTCGTAGGTCACCTGCCATTCGCCGTCCCACTTGACCGCGAACTGCCGGTAGGGATCGGAAGGCTGGCGCACGAAGTATTCGCCGAGCGCGCCGCCTTCCTCGTCGGCGGCGAGCGCGACGCCGGCCCGCGCCGCGAACATGCCGTAGAGCGGGCTGTCGACGCGGCCCGCCTGGTCGCCGATGACGTATACGACCGGGAGCAAATCCTTGTGATAAAGCGGCCGATCGCGGTCGTTCCGCGAGGGACGCACCACCTCCGAGAGAGGCACCAGCGCCCCGGCCGGCGTGCGCACCGAGAGCTTGAGAAACGAATCGAGCTCTCCCTGCCGCTCGGACGGCAGCGCGAGGCGCACCGGCACCTCGTACTTCGACGCTCCGTCGTGCAGCGGCGTCACGTCCTCGCCCGAAAGGCCGACGCGCATGGTCTCGACCACGTCGCGACGCGTGACGCCGAGGAGCGCCGCCTTGCTCTGGTCCACTTTCAGCACCAGCCGCGGCGCGCCGTCCTCGACGCTGTCGTCGATGCCGACGACGTCCGGCGTGGCCGCGAGCGCGGCCCGCACGCGCTTGGCGACGCGAATGCGCCCGGCCTCGTCCGGCCCGTAGACCTCGGCGACGATGGGCGAGAGCACCGGCGGACCCGGCGGCACCTCCACGACCTTGACGCGCGCGCTCCAGCGGCCCGCGATCTCCTCGAGCTTCGGGCGCACGCTCTGCGCGATGTCGTGGCTCTTGCGCGAACGCTCCTTCTTGCCGACGAGGTTCACCTGCAGGTCGCCCTGCTCTGACGCGGCGCGCAGGTAGTACTGGCGCACCAGGCCGTTGAAGCTGATCGGCGAGGCGAGCCCGGCATAGGCCTGATAGTCGGTGACCTCGGGGACCTGCGCGAGGTAGGCGCCCATGTCGTGCAGCGCGGCCGCCGTCGCCTCGACCGGCGTTCCCGCCGGCATGTCGACCACGACCTGGAACTCCGACTTGTTGTCGAAGGGCAGCATCTTCAGCACGACCCACTTCACCGCGGCGAGCGAGATCGACGCGGCGATCAGCGCGACGATGGCGTAGAGCAGCCGGCGGCGGTTGCGGGCGGCCAGGGGCGCTTCGATGAACGGCCCGAGCACTCGCAGGAAGAACGCCTCGAGCCGGCCTCCGGGCTTGGCCTCCGCGTGCGCTTTGCGGCGCAGGAGCCTGAGGGCGAGCCACGGCGTCACGGTGAAGGCGATCGCCAGCGAAATGATCATTCCCATGCTGGCGTTGATCGGGATCGGGCTCATGTAGGGTCCCATGAGGCCGGAGACAAAGGCCATCGGCAGGAGCGCCGCGATCACGGTGAGGGTGGCGAGGATGGTCGGCCCGCCGACCTCGTCGACCGCCTCCGGAACCACGCCGGCGAGCGGACCGCGGTCGAGCGACATGCGCCGGTGGATGTTCTCGACCACGACGATGGCGTCGTCGACCAGGATGCCGATCGAGAAGATCAGCGCGAACAGCGACACGCGGTTCAGAGTGAACCCCCAGGCCCAGGAGGCGAACAGCGTCGTCGCGAGCGTCAGCAGCACCGCCGTGCCGACGATCACCGCCTCGCGCCGGCCCAGCGTCGCGAGCACCAGCACGACGACCGACAGGGTGGCGAACACGAGCTTATGGATCAGCTGCTGTGCTTTCTCGTCTGCGCTCGCGCCGTAGTTGCGCGTCACCGTGACTCGCACGTCGTCCGGGATCACCGTGCCGCGAAGCTCCGACAGGCGGGCGAGCACGCGTCCGGCGACGTCCACGGCGTTCTCGCCGGGCTTCTTCGTGATCTGCAGCGTCACGGCCGGCTGTTCCGCGCCGGCCGCAAGGGCGCCCGTCGCCGCGGGGCCGAAGCCGGTCCAGACGTAGCGGACCGGCGGCTCGGGTCCGTCGATCACCTCGGCCACGTCGGCGAGAAATACCGGGCGGCGCTCGAATGCCCCCACGACGAGCTCCTTCAGGTCGGCGGCCGATTCCAGGTAGTTGCCCGTCTCGACCACGATCTCGCGGTTCTCGCGCACCAGCTTGCCGGTGGGCAACGCGATGTTGGCCAGCTGCAGGGCATTGCGCACGTCGAGCGCCGAGACCTCGTACGCGTTGAGCCGGTCGGCGTCGAGCAGCACGCGCACGGCGCGCCCGGGCCCGCCGAGGGTCTGGACTTCGCGGGTCCCCGGAATCCGCTTGAACTCGACCTCGGCGGCGTGAGCCACGCGCTCGAGATCGAACGCGCCGCGCGCGCGGTCCTCGCTCCACAGCGTGAGCGTGACCACCGGAACGTCGTCGATGCCCTTGGGCTTGACGACGGGCTCGAGCACGCCCAGCTCGGGCGCCAGCCAGTCGCGGTTGGAGTTGATGGTGTCGTAGAGGCGGACCAGCGCCTCGATGCGGGGAACGCCCACCTTGAACTGGACCGTCAGCACGGCCATCCCGGGGCGCGAAACCGAATACACGTGCTCGATGCCGCTCATCTGCGCGAGGACCTGCTCGGCGGGCGTGGCGACCAGCGCCTCGACGTCCCGGGCCGACGCGCCGGGAAAGGGCACGAAGACGTTCGCCATGGTCACGTTGATCTGCGGCTCCTCCTCGCGCGGCGTCACCGCGACCGCGAACAGCCCGAGCAGGAAGGCGACCAGCGCGAACAGCGGCGTGAGCTGCGAGTCCTGGAAGAACCGCGCGACGCGGCCCGAGATGCCCATGTGCGAAAGGCCCTCAGTCGGCCGCGCGTGGAGCGGCGGCCGCCTTCAGGGGCTCGAGCGCGACGCGGTCGCCGGGCCGAAGCCCGGCGAGCACCTCGACCGAGGTTTCGTCGGAGGCGGCGCCCAGGCGGATCTGCCGCAGCTGCGGATATCCGTCGGCGCCCAGCACGTAGGCGGCGACGACCTCGCTCCGCTGGACGACCGCCGCGCGCGGCATGAGCAGCCGCGGCTCGCGACCGACGATGAAATGCGCCAGCGCGTAGATCCCCGGGTAGACGCTGCGCACATCGGGCGGAAGCTCGAGCCGCACCTGCGTCGTGTGCGTGCGCGGGTCGGCCGAGGGCACGATGGTCACGCGCTTTGCGTCGATCCACTTGCCGATCGAGGGGATCTCGACGCGCGCCCTGCCGCTCGCCTGGATCGCCGCGATCTGCGCCTGCGGTACCGTCGCGGTGACCCGCAGCGTTTCCGGGTCGAAGCCGGTCATGAGGGGTTTTCCCGGCGTCGCCATCTCGCCGAGCTCCACGTGGCGGGCCGACACGATGCCGCTGTAGGGCGCGACGATAGTGGCGAATCCGCGCTCGGTCGCCGCTTGCCCCGCGCTCGCGAGGAGCGCGCTCAAGCGCGCCTGCGCGGCCTTGTACTCCGACTCGGCCCTGTCTAGGGCCGCCTCGCTGAGGAATTTCTGCGCAACCAGCTGCCTGGAGCGATCGTAGGTCAGGCGCGCGTTGCGCAGCTCGGCCTCGGCCTGACGCACCTGCGCCTCGCTCGCCTCGAGCGCCTGCGTCGCGGCGCGCTCGTCGATGCGCGCAATGACCTCGCCCCTCTTCACGTAGTCGCCTACGTCGAAGCGCAGCTCGACGATGCGCCCCGCAACCTGGGCCGCGACCGTGGACTGCCGCACCGCCTCGATCACCGCCTCGGCCGAATACGCGAGGCCGACCTCGCGCATCTCGACGGTGGCGGTCTTGAGTTCCGGCGGGCGCGCACCCTGCCGGGGCGCCTCGCCCTTGCCGCAGGCGGCGAGCAGAAGCGCCGCAAGAAGGACAGGAAGGCGCGTCACGCCGACTTGACCCCCAGCCGCCGCAGGATCGACTCGAGGGGGCAAATGCGGGTGAAACCGCTCTGGAATAAATTCGCGCCGACGAAGAGCGTGAACCACAGGAAGTGCTTGCTCACGAAGAGCGGGCTCGCCTCGACGCCCAGAGCGAGCGAGACCAGCACGAATGCTCCCGCGAAGATCCGGACCAGCCGTTCGGTGTTCATGGGACTCCTTTCGCCTCGGAACAGGTTCCACTCGGAACAGGTTCCATCATGCGCGCGAACGTCCGGTGTCCCTTGATCTAACTCAAGCCGCCGTCCGGGTTGATCTGGATCAAGACGGCGTCGCGCCGGGGGTCAACAATGAGGCGTTCCGGCTTTTCAATGTGAGACACGAGGTAAGGATCATGAAATCGAATTCATTCAAGGCGGGTTTGCTCGCGCTCGGGCTCGCCGGTGTGGTGGGCGCGGCGCTCGCGCAGGGCCCCGGATACGGTCCGGGCTATGGGCCCGGAATGATGGGCGGCTACGGATACGGCCCGGGAATGATGGGCGGGTACGGTCCCGGAATGATGGGCGGCTACGGCGGCGGGCTTGCATCGCTCGGCCTGAACGCCGAGCAGCGCGAGAAGATCGCGGCCGTCCAGGAGGAAAACCGCAAGGCGAACTGGAACACCATGGGGCAGATGCGCTCCGAGCAGTTCAAGCTGCGGCAGATGTACAACGCCGACAAGGTCGACTCGGCGGCGGTCGCCGACCAGCAGAAGAAGGTCGACGAGCTGCGCCGGCAGATGCTCAAGTCGCACGTCGAAGCGCGCAACCAGATCAACGCGATCCTGACTCCGGAGCAGCGCAAGCAGTTCCGGCAGTATGGTCCGCCGTGGATGGGCGGCGACGACGAAGGCGGCGAGTAGCCTGCCGTTCCGTCGGGTTCGCGAAGGCGGGGAGCACGCGGTGCTCCCCGCCCTTCCTCATTGCGGGCGCTTGGAGTCGTCGAACTTCGGATCGAGCGCCTTGACCGAGTCCATCAGCAGCTGCACCGCGTACTTGGTATCGTGGATGCCGCGGCTGCCGTCCTCCTTGACGAATTTCCAGTTGAACAGCGCGCCGACGACCTCGACCGGGTACTGGGTCTTGTTGCGGATGAACTCGCCCTTGGCGTCGTAGAGCGGATCCTTCATCGTCTGCAGCAGGCCCGTGCCCTGCTTGTTGATGATGCGGTCGAGCAGGCCCTGGACCTCCTCCTGGATGGCCTCGACTTTGCCGTCGCCGTCCCAGTCGGCCGCCGCCGGGCGGTCGAAGACGTGCTTGCCCGGGACCTGCTTCATCTCCGAATGGCAGCCGGAGGAGAGGCACCCGGCGTTGTTCAGCTTGGGCAGCTCGTGCACCTCCGCGCCGATGCGGAAGCTGTGCCCGCCGATCGTCGGCATGAGCGCGTAGCGCTGCTGCGGCAGGGTCATGTGGCAGGTGACGCAGGTCGCCCCGGGCAGCATCGCGTGCGCCGACTTGGAGTAGGTCTTCCCCGGAAACTCGTAGGCGTTGACCCCGAGGAGCATGTCGGCGTGCGGGCCGTGGTGGGCGCCCCAGAAGTCGAACGGGATCGAGCGCGGCTTCACTTCGTTCCTGGGCAGGAAGAGCGCGTGATGGCAATTGACGCAGAGATTGCCTTTGCCCCGGTCGAAGACCGTGCCGTCGGCGAGGGTGACCGCGCTGGTCTTGCGGAGCGAGAAATCGCCCGTGTCGTGGGGCGCGTGGCAGGTGAAGCAGCCGATTTCCGACGGATACCTGACGATTTCCTTGGGATCGACCTTGCCCTTCTTCACGAACTCGATGAAGCCCTCGTTCGTGTGGCATTGCTGGCAGCCCTCGCTGTTCGAGTAGGAGGCGTGCCCGATGGTGCGGTGGCCGGAGGTCAGGTACTGGCTGCGCGCGCCGCGGACGGGGTACTTGGGCTCGGAGCCGTGGCAATCGACGCAGGCCTTCGGGAACGCGAAGTGCTGGGGCGCCGCCCTGGCCTTCGATTGGGCCGCGGCGCCGACGGGGAGCAGCGTCCCCGCGAAAGCCAGCACCACGAGAAGCCTGCGCGTGTGGATCATGGGGGTGTCTCCAATGTTGATGGCGTTCCGGAAAACCCGTCCCTAATATGATATCCGGACGGGGCGTGTATTGATCTGGATCAAACCGAGGTGCGGGGGCCCTTAGCAGAATGGCCCGACCGAAAGGACAGCGTGGCGCACGCGCAGGCCTGGACACGAAGCGAAGTGTGGCGAAGGAAGCTGCTGTATCCCGGGCACACGCTGCCGACGGCGGCCGCGCCCGTGCTCGTCGCCTGCGGCCTCGCCCTCCACGACCGTGCGTTCGCCGCGGGGCCCGCGCTGCTCGCATTCGCCGCGGGCTGGCTCATCCAGCTCGGCGGCGTGCTGACCGACAACTACGAGAACCTGGTGCGCCAGCCCGAGGACCGCGAGCACCCGGAACTGGTCGAGGCGCTGCGGCTAGGAACGCTCACGCTGGGACAGCTCAAGGCGGCGATCCTCGCTTGCTACGGGATGGCGCTTCTCGCCGGTGGCGCGCTGCTGATGCTCGCCGGACCGTTCGTGCTGTGGATCGGGCTCGCGAGCATCGCCGCGAGCTGGCTCTATTCGGCGGGACCGTACCCGATCGGCAAGCTGGGCCTCGCCGACCCGCTGTTCTTCGTTTTCTTCGGCGTCGTCTCGGTTCTCGGCGCGTACTACGTGCAGGCGCAGGCGCTGCCCTTCTCCGCCCTCGCGCTGAGCCTTCCCGTGGGGGCGCTCACGACCAACATCCTCATCATCGACGACATCCGCGATCGCGCTTTCGACGCGGTGAAGGGCAAGCGGACGGTGGCGGTGCGCTTCGGAGCGCAATGGAGCCGCGTGGAATTTCTTCTCTTGCTCCTCTGTTCCTTCATCGCGCCGCTGTGGTTCTGGCTCGGCCTGGCATTCAGCGCCTGGGTGCTGCTCACTTGGCTCACCCTGCCGCTGGCGATCGCCACCGCCCGGGCGGTGCTGACGCTGGACGGATACGAGCAACTGCTGCCGGTCACGCCGAGGGCGGGACGGTTGCTGCTCGCGTATTGCGCCTTGCTCGCGGTCGGCGCGGCCGTCTCCTGATGCCCGACCTCTTTGCACCGGTCGAGATCGGTCCTTTGAGGCTCGCCAACCGCCTCGTCATGGCGCCGATGAGCCGCAATCGCGCCGACGCGGCCGAAGCCGCACACGCGCTCACCGCGAAGTACTACGAGCAGCGCGCCGGCGCCGGCCTGATCGTCACCGAGGCATCGCCGGTCTCGCCGCAGGGCAGGGCGGGCCCCGGCGCGCCGGGGATCTGGAGCAATGCGCAGGTCGCCGGATGGCGGCTGACGACGCAGGCCGTCCACGCGAGAGGCGGCAGGATCTTCGTGCAGCTCTGGCATGCGGGTAAGGCATGGCCGGGACTGGAGGAGATTCCAGCGGTTGTTGCCCAGTTCGCGGCGGCTGCGCGCAACGCAAGGGATGCGGAGTTCGACGGCGTGGAGGTGCACGCGGCGAACGGCTACCTCATCGACCGGTTCCTGCGGGACGGATCGAACCGGCGCGCCGACGCGTACGGCGGGAGCGTGGAGAATCGCGCCCGCTTCCTGATCGAAGTCCTCGACGCGGTCGAGTCTTCGTGGGAGCGCAGCCGGATCGGCGTGCGTCTTTCTCCGGTGAACCCGTACAACGACATGAGCGATTCCGATCCACAGCGGACTTTCGCCGACCTGGCACGGCGGCTCGGCGAGCGCGGGCTCGCCTTTCTTCACGTCGACGAAAGCGGTGATGGATTCGATTGGGCGGCGTTCCGCCGCTGCTACGCGGGGACGTATATCGCCAACGGCGGCTATGACCGCGAGCGCGCGGCGGCCGCGCTTGCGAGTGGTCACGCCGACCTCGTCTCCTTCGGTGCGCTCTACCTCGCCAACCCCGACCTCGTCGAGCGCTTTCGCGCAGGCGCGCCGCTCAACCGCCCGGATCGCACGACCTTCTACGGCGGCGGCGAGCGCGGCTATACCGACTACCCGGCGCTCGCGGTGCGGTGATGCGAGCGATGCGCCTGCACGCGCCGCGCCGCGGACTGGATCTCGAGGACGTGCCGGAGCCCTCGCCCGGGCCGGGCGAGATACTGCTCGAAGTGCGTGCCTGCGGCGTTTGTCGCACCGACCTGCACATCGTCGACGGCGAGCTGGAGGACGGGCGGCTTCCGATCGTTCCCGGTCACGAGATCGTGGGCGAGGTGGTCGCGCGCGGCGAGGGAGCGGAGCGGTTTTCCGCAGGCGAGCGCGTCGGCGTTCCCTGGCTCGGCTGGACCTGCGGAAGCTGCGCGCACTGCCGCGCCGGCCGGGAGAACCTCTGCGATGCCGCGCGCTTCACCGGCTTTCATCGCGACGGCGGGTACGCCCAGTACGCGCTTGCGGACGAGCGCTTCTGCTTCGCGGTTCCGCCCGCCTTCGGCGACGCCGAGGCGGCGCCGCTCCTGTGCGCGGGGCTCATCGGCTATCGCGCCCTGGCGATGGCGGCGGAGGCGCGCCGTATCGGCATCTACGGATTCGGCGCGGCCGCGCACATCGTCGCGCAAATCGCCGCTTGGCAGGGCCGCGACCTCTACGCGTTCACGCGCCCGGGCGACGCCGCCGCGCAGGCGTTCGCGCGCAAGCTCGGCTGCCGCTGGGCGGGCGACTCGACCGGACCGGCGCCGGAGCCGCTCGACGCTGCGCTTGTGTTCGCGCCCGTCGGCGCTCTTGTTCCCCTCGCGCTCGCCGCGACGCGGAAAGGAGGCATCGTCGTCTGCGCCGGGATCCACATGAGCGACATTCCCTCGTTTCCCTACGCGCTCCTCTGGGGCGAGCGCGGCGTGCGCTCGGTCGCCAATCTCACGCGCCGCGACGGCGAGGAGTTCATGCGTCTCGCTCCGCTCGCGGGCGTGCGCACCGAGGTCCGCCGCTATCCCCTGGCCGATGCGAACGCGGCGCTCGCCGACCTGCGCGAAGGGCGGCTGAACGGTGCGGCGGTGCTCGTGCCCTAGAGGGCCCGGCTTGACTTGTGTCAACATTGCGGCGGCCGCGGCGGCTATCATGCCTGCGGCTCGACAAAAAAAGGAGAGTGCAAATGTATGCGAATATCCTCGTACCCACCGACGGCTCGCCTTTGTCGGACAAGGCGGTGAAGCACGCGACGATGATCGCCCAGGCAGGCGGCGGGAAGCTGCTGCTCTTCCATGTCGTCGCGCCCTATCAGATGGCCGTGTACGCGGAGGGCATGCAGGTGCCGAGCCTCCCCCGGCAAGCCGTTCTCAAGAACGCCGCGCGCAAAGCCGGGCGCATCCTCGCCCGCGCCGAGAAGAGAGCGAAGGCCGCAAAGGTGCCCGTGGGAAGGGCGTGGGCGATCAGCGGTTCGCCGCGCCACGCCATCGCCGAGATCGCGAGCAAGCGCCGGTGCGACCTGATCGTCATGGGCTCTCACGGGCGCAGCGGCCTCTCGCGGATGTTCCTGGGAAGCGAAACCCAGGGCGTGCTGCCCAGGGTGAAGATCCCCGTCCTGGTCGTGCGCTAGACCGCCGATGTCCGCTGGGCCGGCCGCGGCGTGGCGAGCTTCGGTTCATCCTGCCGGTCCGTGTGCCGCAGAACATGCCCGGCGCCACCTACCGGAGCCGGATGAGGTATCCGGTCAGCTAGCGAGTGCTTCGCGCGCTTCGGTATGCGTATAGCCGAGCGCCTCGGCGACTTCCTTTCGCGTGACCTTGCCGCGGCAGATGTTGAGCCCGTCGCGCAGTCCGGCGTTCGTCCGCAGCGCCTCGGTGACGCCGCGCTGCGCGAGCTCGAGCACGAACGGCAGCGTCGCGCGGTTGAGCGCGTAAGTGGACGTGCGCGGCACCGCGCCCGGCATGTTGGCGACGCAGTAGTGCGTCACGCCGTTCACCGTGAACACGGGATCGGCGTGGGTCGTCGGCCGCGAGGTCTCGAAGCATCCGCCCTGATCGATCGAGACGTCGACGAGCACCGAGCCTTTCTTCATCGTGCCGACCATCGCGCGCGTCACGAGCTTGGGCGCAAGCCCTCCGGTCGCCATGGCGGTGCCGATCACGGCGTCCGCCCGCTCTACTTCGCGGCCGATGCTCGCGGTCGTAGAAAGATCCGCGTGCAGCCGCGGCCCCAGCTCGGCCTGGAGCTTTTGCAGCGGGCCCGCCGAGCGGCTGAGCACCGCGACGTCGGCGCCCATCGCCGCAGCGATGCGCGCCG
>DASSQD010000020.1:0-3116 GCA_035702665.1 Burkholderiales bacterium | reverse complement strand
GAAGCTCGACGACGTCAACGCGGAACAGGCGCTGAACGAGATCCGCGCTTACAACGCCGCGGTGAGGCAGGATATTCCGTTCAACCCGAACGTGAAGGACGGAAGACGCACCGAAGGCCTCGCGGTCAACAAATCCAACTGGGCGAACACCCTCGACACCCCGCCCTTCGAGGCCTACGCCGTCACCTGCGGCATCACCTTCTCCTTTGGCGGACTTCGCATCAACACCGGCGCGCAGGTCGTCGACACCGACGGCGGGCCGATCCCGGGGCTGTACGCCGCGGGCGAGCTCGTAGGCGGGATCTTCTGGTTCAACTACCCCGGCGGCAGCGGCCTCACCAACGGCGCGGTGTTCGGGAAGATCGCGGGAGCGAGCGCGGCGAAAGCCGCCTGACCATGAAGATCACCGGCAAGTGCCTCTGCGGGGCGGTGCGCTGGGAGAGCTCCGAGGCGCCGATCGTCACGCGCTGGTGCTGGTGCAGGGATTGCCAGTACCTCGGCGCCGGCAGCGGAACGGTGAATGCCGCCTTCCGCACCGCGACGTTCAAGATCATCGGCAAGCCCAGCGACCATCTCCAGATCGCGGAGAGCGGCAACCGCATGCACCGGGAGTTCTGTCCGACGTGCGGCACGCCGCTCTTCAGCGCGGCGGAGTCGCGGCCGCACCTCGTCTTCGTCCGCGTCGGGACCTTCGACGATCCGGACCTCGCGAAGCCCGCGATGACCATCTGGACCGCGAGCGCGCCGAGCTGGGCGTGCATCAACGAGGACTTGCCGCGATTGGAAGGACAGCCGCCACCGGCGGCGTGATGCGGCGGACGCGAGCCAGCAGCCGGACGATAAACGGCCGCTGCGCTAAGACGATGAGTTGACGTCGAAGGCGTCGTCGACCGGCACCTGCAAGCCTGTTGCGAGGTGATTGGTCTTGGCGGCGAGGGCGATGATGGCCAGGAGCTCGGCGTGCTGGCCCTCCGTCATTCCCTTGGCGCGGGCAGCCGCGGTGTGGGAGTGAACACAGTAGCTGCAGGAATTGGCCACGGAGACTGCGATGTAGATCATTTCCTTCGTAAGCGGGTCGAGATGCGTCGGTGCGGCCATCAACCGCTTAACCTCAGACCAGGTCGTCTCTAGGAGCACCGGATCGAACGAGAGCGAACGCCACAGGTTGTTGACGAAGTCGGTCTTCCGCGTGGCGCGAATGTCGTCAAAGACAGCCTTTATGCGGGGATTGGCTTCTGGGTTCGACGGCGGTTTGACTGTAGCCATGATGATGGTCCGAGAGATTGAGCTCAGCTTACTGAGCGTCCCGTTTTCCGGGATATGAGCATGCTCCTTATGCTCAGGTCAGCAGCTTGAACGCGTGGATCCAGTCGTTGCGCAGGAACCCGGGGATGCACCAGAGCATGCACAGCGGTTCGATCGCGCGCGCGGCTTCCGCGCTGCCCATGTCCGCAGTTTCCCAGCCGAACTGATCGAGAATCTGGGTCACCGTCTTCTTCGCCGCGTCGTCGTTGCCGCAGATGAACATCGTCGGCCTGCCGCCTTTGAACTTAGGGTTCACCATGCTGGCGCTGCCCACCGAGTTGAAGGCCTTGACGAAATGCGCGCTGCCGATCTCTCGCTGCAACCGCTCCATCAGCGATTCATCGAGGCTGGTGAAGAACTTCAGCACGCCATTCACCGGCGGAGCATCGGCGATCGGGTTGGTGGCGTCGATGACCGGTTTTCCTGCGAGATTCCGCACCTCTGCGGAACGCAGCGCATCCGCAGCGACCGTGCCTTTGACGGCCAAAACCACCAGCTCTGCGAACTTCGCCGCTTCGGCGAAGCCGCCCGTCCGTCCTCTTGGGTTCTGCTTCGCCCAATCAGCGAGCTTGGCAGGCGTGCGGGTGCCGAGCATTACATCGTGGCCATGCGCGAGGAACCCTTCGCCGAGTGTTTTTGCCACAGCACCTGATCCCAGAATTCCGACTTTCATGCGTCCTCCTTTTCCGATCTAACGTTGGAGTCCACCCCGGAGCGAAGAACAAGCGTGGTTTGACGGGCACGATGTCGGGTTCATCGCGGCGTGATCTCGATTTCATACGAAACGTCCTGAGTCAGATTACCGAAAGGGCTTCCGGGACGATCGTATTGCGCGTGGAAATGGATCGTGTGCTTTCCCGCAGGCAAGGGTTTCAGCATGATCCAATAGCCGTCGGACGCGGCCGGATACCCCGGCGGAGCTTTCACCTGTTTCGAGACTCTCGCGAAGACATCGAAGCATCCAGGCGATTTCTCCCGATGCGCCCTCATTTCCGGAATGTCCCGGCCGTCGATGCTGAGCTGGATGGTACTGAGACGATCGTTGTTGAGGGCCGCGGCATCCTGTACCGCCTCGCAGCTCACCGGTCGCTGCGGCGGCCGCCAGTACACCATGTTGATGACCGGAAAGAAGATATGGCGCCCTTGAGGCACGGTGCAGCGGCGGCTGATCGGGACATTCTCGTAGGTGCCCGCGAGAAACCAGACCTCGCCGATCTGTCCGCTCGCGCACTTTTCTCCCGTAAGATCCTTGACGGGGCTTTCGTCAAGAGGAATCGACAGAGACCACTGCCACCATTCGGCCGCGTACTCACCAAGCGTTTTGCCGGCCACGCTGGCGTGAGGCGGAAGCACGTAATCCTCCGCGACCGGCGCCGATGCGCAGCTCCCGAGCGCGAGAACGCCGAGCACTGTCGGCAGCCTCCACTTCACGATGACGTGACCCTCACTGAAATCACCCCTTCCTCTCCCCACCAGGCCTCGGATGCGCCCGACGGATGGTCGGCGACACGACTTTGTCCGAGACGTGGAAGTCCCAAACCGCGGCGCCGCGGCTGGACGCGAACTCGGCCACGTGCTTCGGCAGGTCGTCCAGGGTCTTGAAGGTCCTTCCCGCAAGGCCGAATCCGCGCGCGATGGCCGCGAAGTCGCAGTAGCCGAACACGGAGCCTTCCTCGGACATGCCCTCGGAGCGCAGCTTGTGCAGCTCGGAGCCGTAGGCCGCATCGTTCATGACGACGATGAGGATGTTCAGGTTGTGGCGCTTGATGGTCTCGAGCTCCTGCACGTGCATCATCAAGCTTCCGTCGCCG
>DASSQD010000019.1:0-34219 GCA_035702665.1 Burkholderiales bacterium | reverse complement strand
TGCGCCTCTCCGATATCCTCCCACTCGACGTGATCGGAGCTCAGTCGATTGGCCGTGCCGTGCCAGCGCGACGGAACGGGGGGCAATTCCGCCGGCAGCGACTCGCCCGCGGAGATCCACAACAGGCAGTCCGGCACCTCCGCTTCGGAGGCTTCGTTGCAATCGAGCCCGAGCAGCGCCGCGATCTCCGCGTCGCCGGGTGCGGCGAGCACGCGTGAGCGCCAGCCCAGGGCAGATGCCGCGTAGCTCACCCCGGCAATGGCGTGGCCGCAGTCATGCTGGCAGTAGCGAAACGCCCGCATGCCGTACTTCCAGGCTTCGCGCCAGGGGATGCTCGCGAGTCCGATGAGAAGGCCGCGAAGCTCGATCGGTTGGTCCCATTCCCCGCGGCGCTCGAGCGCGTGATCGCAGCTCAGATAGTGATACACACCGGCCGCGATACCCGGCACGCCGCCCGTCACGAGGTAGCCCTCGGTGGGGTGGAGGTTGCCGCTCGAGGGATTGCAACGCAGCTGCCAGGACGTTTCACCATAGGCCTTCCAGGCCGAGATACCCAGCGAAAGTTCGAACAGGATTGCGACCGAATCGAGCGTGAAAGCGTACGGCGCAGGCATGCAGCCGCGGCGCAATGCGCCATAGCGCGTCTCGAGATCGTCCGCAAGAAGCGGCAGGTCGACGTGCACCGCGCCTTCATAACGGCGAAACGGATTGGGCTGATTGGCCCAGTCGAGCCGCCCCGGCCCCGGCGCGTAGCGGTTCAGGCGATGCTTGCTGCGTTCGTGGTAATCGGAGAGCGCGTAGTCGGCCATATCACGCAATCGAGCCGAGCTTATCACGCGGCCTCGGCGCCCTCCCGCGCATCAGCACCCATCGTCCCAAGAGATGAACTGCTCCGGCGCGCGGCGCGCGTGACGAATTGCGCGGTGAGATCTGCGCCGCCGAAGTGCCAACGCGCCTGGCAGTCTCGCAGCGAGAGTGCCAGCTCGGAACAGTCGACGAGCGCGCATCTGCCTCGTTGATTTTCCGAAGGAGATTGCCGATCGCGTCGCCGGGTGGTAGGGTCTGCCGGTGACTGCGCGTGCAGTCATTCCGTCCGGGAGTCGCGAGATGACAGCTGCAACGACCATTCCGATCGCGGGATTCAAGGAGGTCTACGACGTCGCCGCCGTCGACCGCGCGCTGCAGGAGCTGTCGCCGAGCGCGAACGAGGCGCTCAAGGCGACCTACGAGAAGATGCTCAAGGCGGGCGGCGCGCGCTTTGCCGTGAAGCCCTCGGGCGTCCCGGTCATGGATTCGCTCTACGAGCACCTGCCCAATTTCTCCGAGGTGCTCGACGACATCAAGAAGCAGATCGCGCTGTGCGCGTCGTCGAACGATCCCCTGGAGTTGCCGCCGGTGCTGCTGGTCGGCGAGTCCGGGATCGGCAAGACGCACTTCGGACGGTGCCTCGCGCAGCTGCTCGCCACCGGCTTCGGCTTCGTCTCGATGGGCGCGATGACCGCCGGGTGGATACTCTCCGGCGCCTCGTCGCAATGGAAGAACTCGAAGCCCGGCAAGGTATTCGACACCCTGCTCCACGGCAGCTACGCCAATCCGGTGATCGTGGCGGACGAGATCGACAAGGCCGGCGCGGACGCGCAGTACGATCCCCTGGGCGCGCTCTACGGCCTGCTCGAGCGCGACACCGCCTCGCAGTTCGTCGACGAGTTCGTCGAGATCCCGGTGGATGCCTCCGGCCTGGTGTGGATCGCCACCGCCAACGACGCCGCGCGGATTCCCGAGCCGATCCTGAACCGCGTCAACGTCTACGAGATCGACGCGCCCGACCGCGAAGGCGCTCTGCGGATCGCGCAATCGATCTACTCGGAAATCCGCACAGGCCACGACTGGGGCAAGACCTTTCCCGAGGCGCCGGCGCAGGCGGTGCTGGACGGCCTCGCCGACCTGGGGCCGCGCGAGATGCGCCGCGCGCTCATGACCGCCTTCGGCAACGCCAAGCTCGCCGCGCGCGACGAAATCCTGCCGGGCGACCTGAGCGAGAACCGCGCGGCCAAGAAGCAGCGCATCGGGTTCTAGGAGCCGGCGGGACCCCTCGCGGCGTCGGTCGCTCTCGTGTTGACAGGAGAGTGACCGGTCGGTATCATAGCGCCTGCTTCTGGTAGTGACCCGTCAGTATCTCACCGCTTGTGCTGGCAGTCGGATGGATGGAAGCAAAACGGCAAGGCGGCCATCGCAGTTTCCTCATCGAGAAACCCATGACGAATTCCTTCACCCGGAAGCAGGTTGGACTGGCCGTGGCGTGCGCGCTGGCGGCGGCGCTGACAATGTCGACGCTCCTCGGCTGCTCCCCGCCGCAGGCCGTGGCCGCACCGGCGATCAACGACAAGATCTACGCGGTAACGCCCGCTTCGCTGACGGTGCGCGCTGGGGTATTGAGCGGCGCAGTGACGGAGATGAAGGTCACCGAGCGCGTCGAAGAAGGCACCGGCCGCGTCGCTTCTCCGGCGAAACTGACCGGAAAGCTCGTCCTGAAGAACACCTCCGCGGACCAGTCCGTCCGCCTGGTCGAGGCCAAGATCCTGTACATCGACGCCCAGGGGAATCCCATCAAGCTCGAGAAGGACCGGACCGAACCCACCATCAAGGTCGCTCCGTCGTACGGAGCTTCCGAGCGGCTCGACCCGGGACAGGATGCGACCCAGGCCATCGACGTGGACTTCCCCGTCGCAGCCTTGAAGGCCAGGAAGCTGAAGGACATCCGCGTCGATCTCTCGTACATTCCGTCGCAGTTCAAGGAAGAGAAGTTGAGCTTCGCCGTATCGATCGGCGGACAGTAAGACATCCGGGCGGCGACTAGCGCGCCGCCTCCTTCTTCACCGCCACCCGGGTTCCGGGGGGCGCTACTCTAAGGATCCAGATCATGATGAAAATTCGTCCCCTGCACGACCGCGTCGTCGTCGAGCGCATCGAGGCAGAAGCCAAGACCGCCGGCGGCATCGTCATTCCCGACAACGCTGCCGAAAAGCCCGACCAGGGCAAGGTGATCGCCGTGGGCAACGGCAAGGTCCTCGACGACGGCAAGATCCGCCCGCTCGACGTCAAGGTCGGCGACCGCATCCTGTTCGGCAAATATTCCGGCTCCGCGGCGAAGATCGAGGGCACCGAATACCTCGTCATGCGCGAAGACGACATCATGGGCGTCGTCGCCTAGCCTCCCGCAAACCGAATTCAACTCAGGAGTCCCGCAACATGCCTTCCAAAGACGTACGTTTTCACGAATCCGCCCGCCTCAGGATGCTCGCGGGCGTCAACGTTCTCGCCGACGCGGTCAAGGTGACCCTCGGCCCCAAGGGCCGCAACGTGATCCTCGAGCGCTCCTACGGCGCTCCCACCGTGACCAAGGACGGCGTCTCGGTCGCCAAGGAGATCGAGCTGAAGGACAAGTTCGAGAACATGGGCGCGCAGATGGTGAAGGAAGTCGCCTCGAAGACGTCGGACGTGGCCGGCGACGGCACGACGACCGCCACGGTGCTCGCGCAATCGATCGTCAAGGAGGGCATGAAGTTCGTCGCCGCCGGGATGAACCCGATGGACATCAAGCGCGGCATCGACAAGTCGGTGATCGCCGTGGTCGAGGAGCTGAAGAAGATCTCCAAGCCCTGCACCACCAGCAAGGAGATCGCCCAGGTGGGCGCCATCTCCGCCAACGCCGACGCCGAGATCGGCAAGATCATCGCCGACGCGATGGACAAGGTCGGCAAGGAGGGCGTGATCACGGTCGAGGACGGCAAGGGCCTGCAGACCGAGCTCGAGGTCGTCGAAGGGATGCAGTTCGACCGCGGCTACCTGTCGCCCTACTTCATCAACAGCGCCGACAAGCAGATGGCGATCCTGGACAATCCCTACGTGCTCCTGTGCGACAAGAAGATCGCCAACGTGCGCGACCTGCTTCCGCTGCTGGAGCAGGTGGCGAAGGCCGGACGGCCGCTGCTCGTCATCGCCGAGGAAGTCGAAAACGAAGCCCTCGCGACCCTGGTGGTCAACAATCTGCGCGGCATCCTGAAGACCTGCGCGGTCAAGGCGCCGGGGTTCGGCGACCGCCGCAAGGCCATGCTCGAGGACATCGCCGTTCTCACCGGCGGGCAGGTCATCGCCGAGGAAGTGGGTCTGACGCTCGAGAAGGCGGCGCTGAAGGACCTCGGCCAGGCCAAGCGCGTGGAGATCGCCAAGGAGGAGACGACGATCATCGACGGCGCTGGCGATCCCAAGACGATCGAAGCGCGGGTGAAGAGCATCCGCACCCAGGTCGAGGAAGCCACCAGCGACTACGACAAGGAGAAGCTGCAGGAGCGGGTGGCCAAGCTCGCCGGCGGCGTCGCGATCGTCAAGGTCGGAGCCGCCACCGAAATCGAGATGAAGGAAAGAAAAGCCCGCGTCGAGGACGCGCTGCACGCGACCCGCGCGGCGGTCGAGGAAGGCATCGTCCCCGGCGGCGGCGTGGTCTACATCCGGGCGCGCGCCGCGCTCGACCGGCTGAAAGGCGACAATCCCGACCAGGAAGCCGGCATCAAGATCGTGCGCCGCGCCCTGGAAGAGCCGCTACGCCAGATCGTCGCCAACGCGGGCGAAGAGCCCTCGGTGGTGATGAACAAGGTCGCCGAAGGCAAAGGCAATTTCGGTTTCAATGCGCAGACGGAAGCCTACGGCGATCTCGTCGAGATGGGCGTGGTCGACCCGACCAAAGTGAGCCGCACGGCGTTGCAGAACGCGGCCTCGGTCGCCGGCCTGCTGCTGACCACCGATGCCGCGGTAGCCGAGCTGGTGGAAGAGAAGGAAAGCGCCGGCGCCGGCGGTCACAACCACGGCATGGGCGGAATGGGCGGCATGCCCGGGATGGATATGTAGATCCCGCCCGGCCCGGGGCTCGACTCGAGATTCGGGCCGGACGCTAGCGCAAGCTGGCGTTGATCTTCTCCAGCACCCCCGCGCCCGGGCACAACTCCTTCTCGCCGAGTCTGTTGAACGGCGTCTCCACGGTATTGAGGTGGGCGTGGAGGTCTTCGGCTTCGGGGCTGAGGTAGAGCAGCCCGGTCACGACCTCCCCTTTCGCCGCGTGGTGGGCGACGTACTCGAGCGCCTTGACGCGGTCGGTCGGGTCGTACTCGGGATGGGTCTTGCGCAGGTTGAGCACCGAGCCGTCGTGCTGCGGCACGCTGACGACGTCGCCTTCGTTGTATTCGACGTTGATGGCTTCGCGGCTCGGCCAGAAGTCCAGGCGGTTCACCGCTTCGTTGTGCTCGCGCACGTAGTCGTAGCTCTTGGTCGAGCCCGAGTGGTTGTTGAACGCGACGCAGGGCGAGATGACGTCGATGAAGGCCGCGCCCTGGTGGGCGATCGCGGCCTTGACGAGCGGGATGAGCTGCTTCTTGTCGCCGGAGAACGAACGCGCCACGAAGGTCGCGCCCATGATCAGCGCGAGGGACACGGTGTCCACCGGCTCGTCGGCATTGACCTGTCCCCTCTTCGCCTTCGATCCCTTGTCCGCCGTTGCGCTGAACTGCCCTTTCGTGAGGCCGTACACGCCGTTGTTCTCGAGGATGTAGGTCATGTTCACGCCGCGCCGCATGACGTGCGCGAACTGCCCCAGGCCGATCGAGGCGGAGTCGCCGTCGCCCGAGACGCCCAGGTAGATCAGGTCGCGGTTGGCGAGGTTCGCCCCGGTGAGGACGCTCGGCATCCGTCCGTGCACGGTGTTGAACCCGTGCGAGTTGCCGAGGAAGTAGTCGGGCGTCTTCGAGCTGCAGCCGATGCCGGAGAGCTTCGCCACCTTGTGCGGCAGGATGTTCAGCTCCCAGAACGCCTGGATCAGCGCGGCGGAGATCGAGTCGTGGCCGCAGCCGGCGCACAGCGTCGAGACCTTGCCTTCGTAGTCGCGTCGCGTGTACCCGACCTTGTTCTTCGGCAGCGTCGGATGGTGGAGCTTGGGCTTGGCGAGATAGGTCATTGAAGCGGATCCTTCGCTGCGCTCAGGAGGACGGCACGGGGGCCGACTTGGAGAGTGTCTTCATCATCGTCCTCGTCTTCCTCGTCATCCTCATCCCCGTCGTCGACCTTCTTCTTGTCCTCGTCTTCGTCTTCGTCGTCGTCTTGGTACATGATGGGGCTGGGAATGCCGGTCATGCCGCTCCCTCCGAACCGCGGTGGAGATGCATAGCGTTTCCCTGTCGGTCGCCGGCAGCATTCGCGGCCGGTCGCATCCCCGCTTCGCGGGTCCCCTGCTCCCTGCTCATGCTGCCCTGTCCTTCTTCACCATCGGCCGCACGTTCAGCGCCGACACGATCTGGGTGATCTCGCTGGTGATGTAGCGCGCCGTGATCGGCGTGCCGTCGTAGTGCAGCACCGAGATCAGGCTCGCCGGGTTGATCCCGGCGTCGTTCACCAGCAGCGTCTTCAGCTGCGCGTCGCGGTTCTGCTCGACCACGAACACCTTCGAGTGCGACTGCACGAAGTCGAAGATCTCGTCCTGGAAGGGGAAGGAGCGGATGCGCAGCGCGTTCACGTAGATCCCCTGGCGCGCGAGCGCGTCGAGCGCCTCGGCCATCGCGGGGCTCGTCGAGCCGTAGAAGATCGCGCCGAAGCGCGCCGGCTCCTTGGAAGCCGAGAGGATGGGCTTGGGCACCAGCGCCTTCGCCGTCTCGAACTTCGTGAGCAGGCGCTGCATGTTGTACTTGTAGTCCGGGCCCGCCTCCGAGTAGATCGCGTAGGCGTTCTTGGAGGTGCCGCGGGTGAAGTAGCCGCCCTTGGTGGGATGGGTGCCCGGGTAGGTGCGGAACGGGATGCCGTCGCCGTCCACGTCGAGGTAGCGCCCGAACTCCTTGCCCGCGTCGAGCATCTCGGCGGTCATCACCTTGCCGCGGTCGTACTTCGTCGAGTCGTCCCAGGTGAGCGGCTTCGTGAGGCGCTGGTTCATGCCGATGTCGAGGTCGGTCATGAGGAACACCGGCGTCTGCAGGCGCTCGGCGAGGTCCAGGCACTGCGCCGCCATCTCGAAGCACTCGTGCGGGTCCTCGGGGAAGAGCAGCACGTGCTTGGTGTCGCCGTGCGACGCGTAGGCACACTTGATCACGTCGGACTGCTGCGTGCGCGTCGGCATGCCGGTCGAGGGCCCGCCGCGCTGCACGTCGATGATGACCAGCGGGATCTCGGCGAAGTACGCGAGCCCGATGAACTCCTGCATGAGCGAGATGCCGGGCCCGGAGGTCGCGGTGAAGGCGCGCGCGCCGTTCCAGCCGGCGCCGACCGCGATGCCGACCGACGCCAGCTCGTCCTCGCCCTGGACGATCGCGAACTTGTTCTTCCCCGTCTCCTTGTCCACGCGCAGCCGCGAGCAATAGCGCTGGAAGGCCTCGGCGAGCGAGGAAGACGGGGTGATCGGGTACCAGGCGCACACCGTCGCCCCGCCGTAGACGCAGCCCAGGGCCGCCGCGGCGTTGCCCTCCATGAAGATCTTGTCCCCGACCGCGTTCGCCTCCCCCTTCAGCGGCCGCACGCGGATCCCGAGCGGGCACTCCAGGTGCTCGAGCGCGTAGCTGCGGCCGAGCTGGAGCGCGTTGAGGTTGGGCTTCAGCAGCGCTTCCTTGCCCTTGTACTGCTCGCCGATCAGCTCGGCGATGACCAGAGGATCGACGTTCAGGAGCGCCGAGAGCGCGCCCACGTAGATGATGTTCTTGAACAGCTGCCGCTGGCGCGCGTCCTGGTAGGCCTGGTTGACGATCTCGGTGAGCGGCATGCCGATCACGTTGATGTCGTCGCGGAACTTGGACTTCGGCAAGGGCTTGGTGTTGTCGTAGAAGAGGTAGCCGCCCGGGTCGATCTCCTTCACGTCCTGGTCCCAGGTCTGCGGATTCATCGCGACCATCAGGTCGACCCCGCCGCGGCGCCCCAGCCACCCGGACTCCGACACGCGCACCTCGTACCAGGTCGGCAGCCCCTGGATGTTCGAGGGGAAGATGTTGCGCGGCGAGACCGGCACGCCCATGCGGAGGATGGCCTTCGCGAACAGCTCGTTCGCCGAGGCCGAGCCCGAGCCGTTGACGTTGGCGAACTTCACGACGAAGGCGTTGACGGATTGGATGCTCTTCGTCGTCATGGGCGCATTTCCGTTGGCCTACGCCGCTTTCTTCTGAGGCGCACGGCAGCCGTGGCCGGCGTGCGTCAGGTCGAGGAGGAACTTCTGCATGTCCCAGGCGCCGGTCGGGCAGCGCTCGGCGCACAGGCCGCAGTGCAGGCACACGTCCTCGTCCTTGACCATCACCTTGCCGGTCTTGAGCGGGCCGGAGACGTAGAGATCCTGCGTGGGGTTCTTCGCCGGCGCGGTGAGGCGGCTGCGCAGGTCCGCCTCCTCGCCGTTCGGGGGGAAGGTGATGCAGTCCATCGGGCAGATGTCGACGCAGGCGTCGCACTCGATGCACAGCTTGTCGGCGAACACCGTCTGCACGTCGCAGTTGAGGCAGCGCTGCGCCTCCTTCAAGCCGGTCGCCGGGTCGAAGCCGAGCTCGACCTCGACCTTGATGTTCTTCAGCGTGATCGCCTTGTCCTTCCACGGCACCGCGTAGCGGAGGTCGGGCGAGATCTGGTTGTCGTAGCTCCACTCGTGGATGCCCATCTTCTGGCTGGAGAGGTTCACGATGGGCGACGGGCGCTCGCGGACGTCCTCGCCGTGGAGCAGCTTGTCGATGGAGATCGCGGCGTCGTGGCCGTGCGCCACCGCCCAGATGATGTTCTTCGGGCCGAACGCCGCGTCGCCGCCGAAGAAGACGTTCTTGGCAGTTGACTGCATCGTAGTCTTGTCGACGACCGGCATGCCGTGCTTGTCGAACTCGATGCCGCAGTCGCGCTCGATCCAGGGGAAGGCGTTCTCCTGCCCCACCGCGACCAGCACGTCGTCGCACTCGAAGCGCTGGTCGGGCTCGCCCGTCGGCACCAAGCTGCGTTTACCTTTGTCGTCGTACACCGCCTTGACCTTCTCGAAGGTCATGCCGGTGAGTCTTCCGTTCTTGTGCTCGAAGGTCTTCGGCACGAGGTAGTTGAGGATCGGAATGCCCTCGTGCTGCGCGTCTTCCTTCTCCCAGGGGCTCGCCTTCATCTCCTCGAACCCGGAGCGCACGATCACCTTCACGTCCTCGCCGCCGAGGCGCTTGGACGAGCGGCAGCAGTCCATGGCGGTGTTGCCGCCGCCGAGGACGATCACGCGCCTGCCGATCTTGTCGGTGTGGCCGAAGGACACCGACGACAGCCAGTCGATGCCGATGTGGATGTTCTTCGCCGCTTCCCTGCGGCCGGGGATGTCGAGATCGCGGCCGCGCGGCGCGCCGGAGCCGACAAAGATCGCATCGTAGTGCTCGCCGAGCAGCCGCTTCATGCTCTCGACCTTCGCCCCGCCCTTGAACTCGACGCCGAGGTCGAGCACGTAGCCCACCTCCTCGTCGATCACTTCCATCGGCAGGCGGAAGCGCGGGATCTGCGACCAGATCATGCCGCCCGCGCGCGGGTCCTGGTCGAACACCGTGACCGAATAGCCGAGCGGCGCGAGGTCGCGCGCGACGGTCAGCGACGCGGGACCCGCGCCGATGCACGCGATGCGCTTGCCGTTCTTCTTCGCCGCGGGCCTGGGCATCTTCGACTTCACGCCGGCGACATCCTTGTTGTCGGCGGCGACGCGCTTCAGGCGGCAGATCGCGACCGGCTCCGGCTTGACGCTGTTGTGATCCTCGACGCGGCCGCGACGGCAGGCGGGCTCGCAGGGACGGTCGCAGGTGCGGCCGAGGATGCCGGGGAAGACGTTCGAGTGCCAGTTGACCATGTAGGCGTCGTCGTAACGCCCCGCGGCGATCAACCGGATGTATTCAGGAACCGGAGTATGGGCCGGGCAGGCCCATTGGCAATCGACGACTTTGTGAAAGTACGCGGGTGCACCGATGTCCGTCGGCTTCAAAACTGTTTCCCTCCACGCAGGCGCCGCCGTTTTTCATTTCGCGGCGTCCACAGGGCTTCCATACTACCGTCTCGCTACAGCAGTGAAAAGAACTTTGGATTCAATTACTAGGACCTTGTCCTCACTTGGACAACGCGATCGACCTTTCGGCTCCCCTACGGGGAGAGTCTAGAAAATACATCAATAATAGATCTCAATTAGTTGATTTAAGACGCTTAAATACTAACATCATGGCCAAAAACGACCCGCGGGACGACCCGACTGAGGGAAGAACGGACGAACCGCTAGGGAATCCGCGGATCCTTCATCTCGCGCGCGATGCGCCGGCGCTCGCGCTTCGCGCGCGAAGGAGCAACGAAAATCCACCAACTCAGAAAGACCGAACCGATCAGCGCCAGCACGCCTTCCAGCAACTGCCAACTCGTGTTCATCACCCTCTTCTTCTGGAACCGCGACATCTTGCCGCAATGCAGCGATGCTACTCGCGCCGCCCGGTCGAAGCAAGGCGAACGCACGGGCGCGGCTGGCATATCGCCGATTGCCGAGCGTTACCGTCGAGCGGTAGTTTTTTGGAGAATCGGGCCGAAAGACGCTCGGCCGGGAATAATCGTCCGTCCCCGGAGGTATACGCCGAGTTAGCCTTCGTCTGCCAATAAGGAGGGAACAATGGGCCTACGGCTGAAATTCAACCTGGCGCTTCTGGTCGTATTCGCCATCGGATTCGGCGCCTCCGCCTACGTGTCCTACAACCTGCTGCAGCGGAACGCCCGCGAGGAAGTGCTGCGCAACGCCGGCCTGATGATGGAGGCGGCGCTGTCGATGCGCGCCTACACCGTCGGCCACGTGCGCGAGAGGCTGGCGCAGAAGGAGGACGAGTTCCTCCCGGAGAGCGTGCCCGCATTCGCGGCCACCGAGATGATGAACCAGCTGCGCAAGAAATACGCGGACTACGCCTACAAGGAGGCCGCGCTCAACCCCACCAACCCGCGCGACAAGGCCGCGAGCTGGGAGGCGGAGATCGTCAACCAGTTCCGCGACGACCCCGGGCTCTCCGAGCACTCGGGGACGCGCGCCACCGATTCGGGCCCCTCGCTGTTCCTCGCGCGCCCGTTCCGGATCAAGGACGCTGCGTGCCTCGCCTGTCACAGCACGCCGGAAGTGGCGCCGGTGTCCATGGTGAAGCTCTACGGCGCGGACAAGGGATTCGGCTGGAACCTAAACGATGTCATCGGCGCGCAAATCGTGTCGGTGCCGATGGCGCTGCCGATCGCGAATGCGAACCATGCGTTCCGGACCTTCATGCTGTCCCTGTCCGCCGTGTTCGCGGCGCTCTTCATCATTCTGAACCTGATGCTCTACTTCCTGATCGTGCGTCCGGTCAGGCGCGTCTCCGCCGCGGCCGATCGCCTCAGCGCCGGAAGAACCAGCTCGGCCGACCAGTCGCACCTCGAGCTGCCCGAGTCGGGAAAAGACGAGGTTGCGCTTCTCGCGCGGTCCTTCAACCGGATGCGGCAGAGCATCGAGAACCTGGTCAAGGTGGCGGACCACCACTAGCGCCGCAAGGCTCTCAGAAGCTCACGATCACCTCGACGAACCTGTCGTCCTGGTCGCGCGAGTAGACGCGATACTCCGTCACCGTCCCCGCGCCCTGGAGCGGGCCGCGCGATTCCTGCGGGAGAATGCCCGCCGGTCCGAGATAGTAGGTGAAGGCGCCGCCGTGGACGCCGGCGAAGGGAGTTCCGGCGCGCGGGCTGATGCTCACGAATTGCCCGTTGCTGCACAGCACTTTCACCACGGCGCCGGTGCTTTCGCTGAGGGCCTGGCTGGTGCAGAGCGCGGACTGGCCCGCGGGGTTGTTCAGGGTCACGTTCACTCGAACCGGTCCCGCGGTGGTGCCGGCGGCGCACTCCAGAACCCGGAGGAGCGCCACCCCGGCGAGAGCGAATCGAACGGCGCGCAGCGACATGCCCCGCACTCCAAGGTGCCGACTCGCACGATGGTAGCATAGGGTATCGCGCGGTCCGAGGCCGCTTTGAACTGATGACCGAGCCGGAAGAGAACTCCAAGTTCTACCTTTCCATGGCGCCCGCCGGCCGCGGGGAGCGCAGAGTCGCGCTCGCGGCCGTTCTGGTTTCCGTCGCGCTGTTCCTCGCGCTGGCGCCGTTCGCCAAGCTGCCTTTGGCGAAAGTACCGGCATTCATTGGCGCCTACCAATCCTTGCTGGTCCTCCTCGATCTGATCACGGCCGCGCTCCTTCTCGGCCAGTACGTCGCGCTGAGATTGCCCGGCCTGCTCGCCCTGGCGTGCGGATACTTCTTCACCGCCGCGATGGCGCTGTTCCATGCGCTCACCTTCCCCGGCCTGATCGCGCCCAGCGGCTTGCTCGGCGCCGGCCCGCAGAGCACCGCGTGGCTGTACATGTTCTGGCATGCCGGCTTCCCGCTGCTGGCGATCGTCTACACCCTGCTGAAAGGAGAGCCCACGCCGGTCCGGCGGGACGGCGCAGCATGGCCGATCCTCACGGGTTTGGCGTTCGCCTGTCTCGCGGCGGCCGGGCTGGGCGAGCTCGCCACAGGCGGCCAGGACCTCCTTCCGGCCATCATGCAGGCCGACGGCTACACCGCGACAATGGCCGGCGTCGTGTTCTCCGTCTGGGCGCTCAGCGTCGCCGCGCTGGCCGTCCTGTGGCGGCGGCGACCGCACTCCCTGCTCGACCTCTGGCTCATGGTCACCCTGTGCGCATGGATCATCGACATCGCCTTGTCCGCGATGCTCAACGCAGGCCGCTTCGACCTCGGTTTCTACGCCGGACGCATCTATGGCCTGTGCGCTTCGAGTTTCGTCCTGGTCGTCCTGCTCACGGAGCACGCGGCGCTGTACAGAAAGCGGGCCGCCGTGCGGCGTCGCGTGCGCGGGGAACGGGTTCTCACGGAGGACATTTCCAGATGATCGTGGGAGGGCGCGTACGCGCTCCGCGCTAGGGGTACGCGCCGTCGATCGTTCTAACCGGCGCCACGTCTCCGTTCGCCATTCTCGGATAGACGGTGATGTACGCCGTGAAGTACGAAGACACCCCCGACCAGTAGTCCGAGTCCCAGCCGTTTGCCGCGAAGAGCTCGGTTGCCGACATCGCGATGCCCGTGCCCTGGCCCGTGACGAGCTTCGTCGATGCGCCGGCGATGGTCCGGATCGGTGCAGCGTCGCCGCTCGCCGCGCGCGGGTAGACCGTAATCGAGGAATTGCTGTTGACCACCGCGAGCTCGTCGCCGACCGCATCCACGGCGAGATCACGCGGCCAGCTCAGAGCCGTGGACGCGCCGGAGAGGGTTCTGAGCGGCGCCGCGGCCCCGCTCGCGGCTCGCGGATACACCCGAATTGCATTGTCCCCGCCCGCGACGAACATCTCGTCGTTGGAGAGATCGAGGGCGATTCCGCCCGGACTGCCGAGACCGGTGACGAGCCGGATCGGTGTCGCGACGCCGTCGGCCGTCCGCGCGAAGACTGCGATAGACGAATCTCCCCTGACCACGAACAACTCGTCGTGGACCGTATCCACCGCGACGCCGACGAGGTTGTTCAGGTCGGGAATCGACCTGATCGGCGCCACGTCGCCGCTCGCCGTGCGCGGATACACGGTGAGGAGAGAATTGCCGCCCACCACGAATATCTCGTCGTTCACCGCGTCCACGGCGACGCCGATCGGCGAGCCAAGACCCGTGGACGCCCCGGAAATCACCCGCTTGGGAGCGGCGAGCCCGCTGTCGCTGCGCGCATAGACGACGATCGCGGAATTGCCGCTGCTCGCGACCAGGACTTCGTCGTTCGTCGCGTCCAGCGCGATTCCGTTGGGGTGCCTGAGGCTGGGTACGGGCACCCGCGTGACCGTCGCGGAGTCCTTCGCTGAATTCCCCGAGGCGTCGGACGCGGTGATCTCGATGAGATTGTCGCCCATCGCAATCGGGATTCCGTGGTACGTCGACCAACGGTGGCTGTACGAGGTGAAGCAGTAGGAGAACAGGCAGGAACACGAGCCGTAGATCCCGTGGCCGGCGATCCCCGCCTCGCCGTTCGCGCGATTGCTCCAGGCGACATCGATGGCCGGGGCCGGCAGCGCGCGATTGATCGGCGGACAGTAGCCGAACGCGACTTCTCCCGACGGACAGGCATCCCCGCAATACAGGCTCCCCGCCATGTCGATGGAGGTCGTGGATACCGCGGGCTGGATGTTCTGGGTGTCGATTTGCACCCACAGGGGGTTGTAGGAAGACGGACCCCCGTCGTCCCCGCTTCGGCAGGACACGACGCCGAGAATCAGGAGCAAAGCGAAACGCCTGAAGAAGGAGGAATGCATACGATGCCCTCGTATGCCCTTCATATCTCCACCGCCGCGCCTTGTATTGCGGTAGATCAAATCGTTGAGCTTTGCGGCCCTGCCAGGCGGCGGGGCACGCGGACCTAGCGCGGTACAGTTGCCCGTAAGTGCTTGAGTGGGTTGGTAGGGCGTGTAGGGATCGAACCTACGACCAACGGATTAAGAGTCCGCTGCTCTACCAGCTGAGCTAACGCCCCTTTGAGCCGGATTTGCCGCGCGAATACGACTGGATGCGGGCGAATTTTAGCACGCCCGCTTACGTCACCGCCTCAGGTCACGGCAACCGGCGCGAGTGCCTCGATGTCGGTCGCGACGTCGACGATCACCGGGCGATCCGACTTGAGCGCGCGCTGGATCGCGGGCCCGAGGTCCGCCGGTTTCTCGACGCGGATCCCGAGCGCGCCGATGTCCTCGGCGACCCGGGCGAAGTTCACCATTCGGTAGGTCCACAGCTCCCTCGCCTGCTCGGTCTGCTGCCCGCCGTAGACGCGGTCGAAGCCGCGCTTGCTCTGGTTGCCGCTCGCGTTGTTGTTCACCACGGTCACCGAGTTGATCTTCCAGCGCACCGCGGTCTCGATCTCGGCGACGTGGTACCAGAAGCCGGCGTCGCCCGTGAACACCACCACCGGCCTTTGGGGCTGAGCGCACTTCGCGCCCAGGCCCGCGGAGAACGCCCAGCCGAGATGGCCGGCCGAGCGCATGTAGCTCTGCGTGTCCTTGCGCAGGTCGTACATGCCGCCCATCCACATGCCGGCGTGGCCGGTGTCGACCAGCACGATGCCGTCGTCGGGGACGTGCTTCGTCAGCTCGGCGCACATGCGCTCGGGGCGGATCGGCACGGCGTCGGACTCGAGCGCCGGCCGGTATTTCGCGTACCACTCGCGGCAGATGCCTCGCGCCTGCTCGACCCACGGCTTTCGCTTCGCCGCGGTCCTCGCGTCGGCGCGCTCGAGCATCTTCGCGAGCACGACCTTCGCGTCGCCGAGCACCGCGGCCTTGAGCGGATAGTTGCGGCCGAGCGCCTCGGGATCGCTGTCGACCTGGATCGCCGGCGTGCCGATCTTCGGCACCGCCCAGAAATGCGTCGTCATGCCGCCCGTCTCGGTGCCGACGAAGCACACCAGGTCCGCCTGCCCCACCACCCGGTTCGCGCTTTCGCGCGAATACGTGCCGCACACGCCCACCGCGAGCGGATGCACGCCGGGGATCGAGTCCTTGCCGTTGAGCGACGTGGCGACGGGAATCGCGAGCTTCTCGGCGAGCGCGACCAGCTCCTTCGCCGCGCCCGAGGCGCGCACGCCGCCGCCGGCGACGATCACCGGCCGCGCGGCGCGCTCGAGGACGTCCACCGCGGCGACGATGCTGCCTGCGTCGGGCTCGGGACGGAAAGGCGGCACGCGCGAGAACTGTCCCTCGATGAGCGGCTCCATGTCCGCCTCCTCGGCGTCGACCTGCCCCTCGTTGCCGCGAAACTGCAGGTGCACGGGGCCCGGCGTGCCCGACACGGCGACCCGGAACGCCTGGCGCACCATGTCCGGAAAGCGCGCGACGTCGTCGACCGTGGCGTTCCACTTCGTCACCGGCTCGAACGCCGGCACGTCGTCGACCTCCTGATAGACCTTGCGGAACTTGGTTTTCGGATCGCGCCCGCCGGTGAAGGCGATCACCGGCGAATGCGCGAGATGCGCGTCGCGCAGCCCCGCGGCGAGGTTGAGCGCGCCGATCACCTGCGCCATGCACACGCCGGGCCTGCCCGAGGCCCGGGCGTAGCCGTCGGCCATGTACGCGGCCGACTTCTCGCCGTGGGTATGGACGCGCTTGATCTTGGTGCGCATCTCCATCTCGGCGAAGGTCCGGCGCAGCACCGCCGGCACCATGAACACGTGCGACACGCCGTAGCCGGCGAGCATGTCGGCGAGGCATTGCGCCCCGGTCATCTTGGCCATTTCAGTTTGCCTCTTGAGTTGTCATCCCGAGCGTAGCGAGGGATCTCTTGCGAGACGCCGTGCCTTCGGAGATCCCTCGTCGCTGCGCTCCTCGGGATGACCGCGCATTCGCGCGGTCACTTGATCGCCAGAGGATTGGTCGGGGAACCCACGGCTCCCGTGATGGGGATCGCGGGCGCCACGAACAGGAACTCGTAGACCTTGTCCGCGGCGCAGTCCTCGGCCAGCTCCTTCACGTAGAAGATCTCGCCCATGGTCATCCCCATGATGGGGATGGTGATCCAGTGCCAGGGCTGGTTGATGCCCGGCTCGGTCTCGTTGGGGCGCACCTCGCAGCCCCAGGTGTCGGAGGCGAGCGCGGCGAGCTGGGTGCGCTGGATCCACTCGAGCGTCTCGAAGGAAAACCCCGGCGCGTCGCCGCCGGGATAGCCGTCCCAGCTGCCCGCCTCGAGCTTCGCCTCCATCTGGCCGGTGCGGACCACGACGAAGTCTCCTTTCTTCACCGCGACACCCTGTGACTTCGCCGTCCTGTCGAGATCAGCGACGGTGATGCCGTAGCCGTCGTCGAGAACCTTCTTCCCGAGAGCGCGCGGCACGTCCAGGAAAACGCCGCGGCCGACCATGCGGCTCTTGGTCTTCTCGATGCCGCACTTCTGCGCTCCGTTCGAGGTGACCTCGCGGCAGTCGTAGCCGTTCCACATCGAGTTCTCGTAGAACACGTGTCCCAGGCCGTCCCACTGCGTGCCGCACTGCAGCGGCATCACCACCATGTCGTCGGCGGCGCGGATGCCGCGGTGGTCGAGCACGCCCGAGTACGCGTCGGTGCCGGTGCGCAGCATGGTGTGCACCGGATTGATCCGCCCCATCGCCGGGTACTTGCTCTTGGCACCCTGCGGACCGGCGTTGTCGAAGTTCAGCGCGAGCGAGATCACCTTCCCCTTCTTCACGAGCCGCGCGGCGGACACGATATCCTCGGGGCTCGTGTAGTTCAGCGTCCCGATCTCGTCGGCGGGCCCCCATTTGCCCCAGTTCTTGTACTTTTCCGCGGCGTCGCGGAGGTCCTGCCGGGTAAGCTTGCGCGCGGGCATGGAGTTTCCTTGTTCAATTCGTGAAAAAGAAACGCGGGGCTGTACTTTATCGCAGCCTCGGGCGGGCGGTCGAGCCGCCCGGGCGGTGATAAGATGACCGCAGGAGGGTGGTCATGAGAAAACACTTCGCTCGCGCGCTGGCGCTCGCGGCCGCGTGGTCGCTGATCGGGGCGTGCTCCGCCCAGGATTGGCCGACCAAGCCGGTGCGCATCGTCGTTCCGTTCGCCCCCGGCGGGCCGGTCGACATCATCGCCCGCATCGTGGGCGCGAAGCTCTCCGACGGTTTCGGGCAGCAGTTCATCGTCGAGAACCGCACGGGCGCGGGCGGCAACATCGGCGCCGCGGTCGTCGCGAAGGCGGCCCCCGACGGCTACACCGTGCTCACGACCTCGTCGGCCATCGTCGTGAACGTCAGCCTGTATTCGAACCCGGGCTACGACGCCGAGCACGACTTCATCCCCGTGGCGCTGCCGGCCTCGCAGCCCAACATGATCATCGTCAACGCGAGCGATCCGGCGCGCACCCTCGCCGAGCTGATCAGTGAGTCCCGGGGCAAGAAGATCGCGTTCGCCTCGCCGGGAAGCGGCACGACCCCGCACCTCACCGGCGAGAACATCCTCCGCGTCATCGCCAAGCTCGACGTCACCCCGGTCCACTTCCGCGGCGCCGGGCTCGCGGTCACCGCGGTCGTCCAGGGCGAGCCGCCCATCGGATGCATGGCGATCTCGGGACCGCTGCCGCAGGTGAAGGCGGGCAAGCTGCGCGCGCTCGCCGTGTCGAGCGCCAAGCGCATACCGGCGCTGCCCGACGTCCCGACGTTCGCCGAGGCGGGCTTCCCCGGAATCGAGGACTACACCTGGGTGGGCGTGTTCCTGCCCGCCGGCACGCCCGCGGCGATCGTGCAGAAGCTGAACGCCGCCGTGAACCGCGCCATCGAGAGCCACGACGTGCGCGAGCGCCTCGACGCGAACGCCTTCGACCCGGTCGGCGGGTCGCAGCAGCGGTTCGCCGAGTACGTGAAGGCCGAGATCCAGAAGTGGGCCAAGGTCGTGCGCGACACCGGCGCCAAGCCCGACTGATGCCCTTCCCGGAATAGACGGCGGCCGAGCGCTGTCTGTATAGTCTGGCTGCCATACCGGCATCGCCGGTCGGGAGGCTTCGCACCATGGGTGTTTCGACCGCCACTGAAGCTGGCACCACGCTCGTGTTGCTCTCGCTCGGCGCGGCGCTGGCCGGAGCGCCGAGCGAGGCCATGCCGGAGGACATCTTCGACGCCGAAGCCGGGGTATTCCACGACAGCAACCTCTCGAACGCGGTATCCGCCGACGACATCGTCGCCGACACTGCGCTGACCCTTGCCGCCTCGGGAGGCTACCGCTTCGCGCCCGGCGACCGTGACGCCTTCGCGCTTACCGGCGACCTGCGCGCGGCGGGCTTCTCGCGCTTTCACGGCATGAACAGCGTCGCGCTCGGCGGCACGGCGTCGTGGAGCAGGAAGTTCGGGCTCGGCGCCTTTGCCCCCTGGGCGCGGCTCTCGGCGTCGCTGGCCGGCGAGCGCTACGACGAGAGCGTCCGCGACGGCCGGCGCGCCAGCGTCGCGCTGCGCGCGGGCGAGCGCCTGAGCGAACGGCTGCAGCTGTCCGGCGGCGGCAGCTTCGAGCGCTATCGGGCGGACAACGCGACCGGCGTGGTCCCCGGAATCTCGGGGGACGCTTTCAGCCTCCTCGGGCGCAGCCTGTTCGCCCGCGCGGACTACGCGTTCGACGACCGGTGGGCGGGCTTCGCCGGCGTCCTCGCCCGGCGCGGCGACGTGACCGCGAGCACGCGCCTCAACCTCCAGATCTTCCAGTACTCGAGCGCGATCGCGCTCGATCCGGCGTTCGGCCCGGACTACATCGCGTACCGCATCTCCGGCGCGACGAGCTGGGATTTCGTCGCGGGGGGGAGCCTTGCCCTGGGCGACTCCTGGTCCGCCAACCTGGCGGTGACACGCGCCCTCACCTACGCCGCGAACAACATCGAGTACCAGAGCACCCGGATCAATGCGAGCGTCATCTACAGCTTCTAGCGCGGCGCTGCTTTCGCTCGCGCTGCTCGCCGGGCGCGCCGGCGCCGCGCAGATCACCGCGATCGTCATCGATCAGGATGGGCTTCCCCTCGCCGACGCCGTGGTGGTCGCGGTCCCCGTGCAGGGCGCGCCGACCGCGCCGCCGCCCGCCGCGCGGGAGATCGTGGACCAGATCGACGAGGAGTTCGTCCCGCGCGTGAAGCCGGTCGTGGTCGGGACCCCGGTGTTCTTTCCCAACAAGGACAACATCCGCCACCAGGTCTACTCGTTCTCGGCGGCGAAGCGGTTCGAGCTGCCCCTGTACGCCGGCACGCCGGCGAAGCCCGTGGTGTTCGACAAGCCGGGCGTCGTGGTGCTGGGCTGCAACATCCACGACTGGATGATCGGCTACGTCTACGTCTCCGAATCGCCCTACTTCGCAAAGACGGGGGCCGACGGGAAAGCGCTGCTCGGGGACCTTCCCGCGCTCGCCTACCGCGTCCGCGTGTGGCATCCGCGCCTGCAGGGACAGGAGAGCGCCACGCAGCAGACGGCCGATCTGGGGAGCAACGGTCGCGCCGAGCTTTCCTGGAAGCTCGCCCTGAAGCACGAGATGCGGATCCGGCGCGCCCCGGTCCCGGGCATGCGGGGGCACTACTGATGCCGTCGCCGCGCCCCGCCGGCCAGGGCCGCCGCGGAACGTTCCGCTTCGCGGGCCTGGAGCGCCGCATCGTGCTCTTCGTTGGCGGGCTGCTGATCCCCGTCCTGGGCAGCGTGCTCCTCGTGGTGAACGAAGTGAATCAGCGCAACGCGCGCTCCGCGATCGACGACGGCCTTGCGGTGGGCGGGCGCGTGTTCGAGCGCCTCCTCGAGCAGAACAACCGCCAGCTCACCCAGGCCGCCGAAATCCTTTCGCTCGACTTCGCCTTCCGCCAGGCGGTCGCGACGCGCGATTTGCGGACCACGGAGTCGGTGCTGGTGAACCACGGCGCCCGCATCGGCGCCGATCTCATGACGCTGGTGTCGCTCGATCGCAGAGTGATCGCCGACAACCGCGACCGCAGGCTCGTGGGTCAACCGTTCCGGTTCCCCTGGCTCATCGACGCGGCCGAGATCGAAGGCAGGGCGGCGGGGATGGAAGTCAGCGAGGACGGCCAGCTGTATCAGCTCGCCGTGGTCCCGGTGCGCGCCCCCGAGCCCATCGCTTGGGCCGTGTTCGGCTTCCTGGTTCGCGGCCGCCTCGACAAGGAGGTATCGAGCCTGACCCGGCTGGGCGTGTCTTTCTTCGGAAAGACCTCGGGCGAGGCCCGCTGGACCGTGCTCGACTCCACGTTGCCGCCCGAGCAGCTCCAGGCGCAGGAGCAGATGCTCCGCGGCGACGCCGCGCACGCGAGGCACTCTCTGACCGTCGAGTCCCCGCAGGGCGAGTACCGGACGCTGATCATGCCGCTGCCCGAGCGCGGCGCGATCATGATCGTCGCCACGCTGGCGCAGTCGGTCGACGAGGTGCTCGCGCCCTACCGGCGGCTCGAGATAATCCTGCTCCTGCTGGGCGCGGCCGCGCTCGCGGTATCGGCCGTCGGCGGCGTGCTGATCGCGCGCGGCATCACGCGCCCGATCCACGCGCTCGCCGACATGTCGCGCCGCATCGAGGAGGGCGACTTCACTCACGCCGCAGCCGTCGAGGGCAAGGACGAAATCGCCGAGCTCGCGCGCCGTTTCGATCGCATGCGCGAAGGCCTGGCTGCGCGCGAGGACCAGATCCGGCGGCTGGCATACCGGGATGTGCTCACCGACCTTCCCAACCGGACGCTGTTCAACGATCGGCTCCGCGTCGCGATGGAACTGGCGGAGCGCGAGCGCAAGCCGGTCGCCGTCCTGCTCCTCGACCTCGACCGCTTCAAGCAGATCAACGATACGCTGGGACACCAGACCGGCGACCAGGTGCTGCAGCAGACGGCGAGGCGCCTGGGCGCTCTGCTGCGCAAGTCGGACACCATCGCGCGGCTGGGCGGCGACGAGTTCAGCGTCCTGCTCGACTGCGGCGTGGAGGCCGCGAAGCAGATCGCGCAGAAGCTCCTCAAGGGACTCGACGAGCCGATCGTGGTCGGCGAGCATTCCCTCGACGTTCGCGCGAGCATCGGCATCGCGGGCTATCCGGTCGACAGCGCCGACCCCGAGACGCTGATGCGCCACGCGGACCTCGCCATGTACGCGGCCAAGCGCGGCAACCTCGGCATCGCCGCCTACGATTCGACCCTCGGCCGCCACCGCCGGGAGCAGCTTTCGCTGCTGAGCGAGCTGCGCCGCGCCATCGAGAACGACGAGCTTCGGCTGACGTTCCAACCGAAAATCGACATGTCCAGCGGCGAGATCGCGGGCGCAGAGGTCCTCGTGCGCTGGCAGCATCCCGAGCGCGGTCTCGTGCCGCCCGGCGACTTCATCCCCTTCGCCGAGCAGACCGGATTCATCAAATCCATCACGCGCTGGGTGATCGAAGCCGCTGCGCGGCAATCCAGCCGCTGGCGCGCGCTCGGCATGTCGCTCAAGCTGCTGGTCAACATCTCGGTTCAGGACTTGCTCGATACCGGCATGCCCGACGTGATCCTCGCGACGCTGAAGCGCCACGGCGTCCCCGCCGGCTCGCTCGGCCTGGAGATCACCGAGAGCAGCGTGATGCAGGATCAGGCGGCCGCGATCGCGGTACTGAAGCGCCTGCGCGCGCTCGACATCGATATTTCGGTCGACGACTTCGGGACCGGATATTCCTCGCTCGCCTACGTAAGGCAGCTCCAGGCCACCGAGCTGAAGATCGACCGCTCGTTCGTGCGCAACCTCGTTCAGGACGAGAAGAACCGCGCCATCGTGCTGTCCATCATCGAGCTCGCGCACAACCTCGACCTGACCGTCGTCGCCGAGGGCGTCGAAGACCGCAGCTCGCTCGAGGTGCTGCGCAAGCTCGGCTGCGACCTCGTGCAGGGATACGTGTTCACCCAACCGCTCCCCGAGGAGGAATTCCGCGACTGGTTCGCGGCGTGGAAGCCGGCGGCGGCCCGGACGATCGCGGCCTAGCCCGCTAGCCGTTCCGCAGCGCGTCGACCAGGCCGCGCAGCTGCCGTCCGTTGCCGCAGGCGTCCGACACCAGCGTGCTGCGCATCAGCTGCTCGGACTCCCCGGACAGGACCCAGCCCAGCGCCGGCGACCGGCCCGCCTCTTTGCACAGGCGGAACTGGAAGTAGTCACCGCCGTTGTCCTCGACCAGCTGCCGCAGCTCGGACGCCGCGAGAAGCCCGCGCGCGTCGCGGGTGTGCAGCAGCGCCCGCGGCGGGCTGAGCGCCTCGGCGGCGAAGGTTTCGGGCGGCGCGCCGCGCGGCCGCTGCGGGTCGTTGCGGGGAAGATCGGTCTCGTTGAGCTCGGTGTCGTTGCTGATCAGGATGGCGATGGGCCGGACCTTCTTCCCCATGCGGTCGACCGCGGCCCTGAGCACCTCGCCCGCGGTCACCGCGCCGAAGTTCTCGAAATATCCGCCGTCGACCAGATGCGTTCCGTCGGCGAGCGTGCCCGCGGGCGACAGGTAGGTGAAGCGCGCGCTGGTGTGCGCCGCCGTGCTCGCGCGGATCTCGGCGTGCGGCGGAAGGAGCTCGTACAGATCCCAGGCGTCGCGGAACACCTTCGGCGCGCCGGCGACGTCGAGGTTGCTCGCGATGACGCGCTTGCCGGTCTCCACGTGGGTGCTGTTCAGGAGCAGCGCCGGGACGAAGCGGTCCGCCGGCCACAGGGAGCGGAAGCCGCGGTTCGCCCACGCCTCGTCGTCGAAGCCGGCGCTGCGCCAGGCGGCTTCCCAGCTCTGCTCCAGCGCCTTCGCGCGGTCGGGAAAGCCGAAGGGAAAGAAGCGTTGCATCAGGTCGGGGAACAGCAGCGCCGCCACCGGCGGGGCGAGAAAGTCCTGCGAGAGCACGGCCTGGCCGTCGCACTCCAAACGTCCGATGCTGCGTCCGCCCGACTCGCACGCCGGCCGGTCGGAGAGCGACACCTGGCCGCTCGCCAGGGTCACGAATACCGCGGCGCCCAGGCTTCCCCCGGAAACGCCGCTGACGGCGAAGAGCTGCTGCTTGAAACCGGCCGCGCGATCCTGGATCGCGCCCAGCACCGTCGCGGTCCAGTACGCCGCGCGCAGCCCGCCCCCCGCCGTCGCCACGACCACCAGGTTGGTCCGCCCGTCGGACGCCCTGGGCGCCTGCGCCTGCCAGCGCGAGAAGGCCTCGTCGAGCGGCAGCGCCGGGCCGGCCGGCGTGTCCTGCGGCAGCGTGCGCAGGGCGTGGTTGTCGAACGCCGGGAAGAAGCTGAGCGCGAGCGCGAGGAGCAGCAGCAAGGTGATCACCGGATAGCCGCCGCGCGTGTCCGCCGAACCCGTGGACTCCCCGATGCGCGACTTGCCCCCGCCGCGCGAGAAGAACACCAGCAGGCTGCCGACGGGCACGAGCATCGAGAATCCCAGGAAAGGCACCGCCGGGGAGCCGAAGGTCCAGCCGAAGTCCACGGCGTCGCGGCACACCCAGACGGTCAGCACCGCGCCGCACGCGAGCGTGAGCACCAGGATGGCGACCGAAAGCAGCGGCAGCGAGCGGAAGCTGCCGCCGGGGCCCTCGCGCCGCACGAGGAGCGCGCGCTTCCAGCCGGCGGCGTTCTCGGCGAACGTCTGCACGAGCGGCCTTCGCAGGACGAGGAACGCATAGAACAGCACGCCTTCGACGGCGAGCGCCGCGGCGATCCCCCAGGTGCCCGCGAACGCGCCCGCCGCGACCGCGACGAGGTAGCTGCCGGCCGCCAGCACGCGCGGCGTGTGCACGATGAGCGCCTTCAGGCGCCCGGCGCGCGGATGGGCGAGCGGAGCGTTGCGGTCGCCGAACGTCAGATCGAGCAGCAGGCGCGCCCAGTACCAGCTCTGGAACGCCCACAGGAAAACGGATGCGTCGAACCACGCGCTCTTCCCCAGGCCCTCGGAGGGTAGCCGCACCGTGAACTCGAGCCCCTGCGCCGACAGCAGGAGCGCCGCGCCCGCGGCGACGACGAGCGCGCTGAAGCGGCACGGACGCAGCACGGTGACGACGTCGCGCAGGAACTGCCAGGCCGTGGCGACCGCCGCGAGCGCGCGCTTCATGCCTGTGCAAGCGCCCCGAGGCGCGCGCGCACCAGCGCGATGTGCGAGCGCAGATTGTAGAGATACTCGGAAAAGGCGAGCGGCGTGGGAATGTGGCTCACGCTCTGCTCGATCTCGTCGAGCCGCTCGGTGAGCGCGCGCACCTCGGCGGCGCCCTGCGCCTTCTCCATGTCGACCTCGAGCACCTTGAGCTTGCCGTACCAGCGATAGATGCGCGACTTGATCCGCCAGGCGTAGACCGTCGGCGTGAAGCGCGCCAGCGGGATCAGGACGGCGAGGATGGGGACCAGCAACACCACCGTGCGGTCGATGAACACCGCCAGCCAGAACGGAAGGTGGCGTTGCAGGAACGGCGGCCCGGACTTGAGGTAGCGCTCGGCGTCCTCGCTCATGGCGAAGTCCACGCCCTTGGCGGAGGGGAAATCGCCCGCCTTGCGCAGCAGGCCCGCCCCGCCGTGGATCTCGGTCGCGGCCTGCATCAGCAGCGTGATCAACGCCGGATGGATGTCGTCGCGCACGACGAGGTTCGCGGCCGGCGCGACCAGATGGACCTCGCGCGACGGCAGGTTGGCGGCGAAGTCGATGCCACCCTCGGGCAGCACCACGTGCGACAGGAAGGACAGATGGCGGGACAGCGCCTCGGCCTGGGCGAAGCTCATGAGCCGAAGATTGCGATCGTGCAGCAGGCGCGCCACCTGCGGCGTGTCGGTGTCGGCGACCATCATCAGGGCGTCGATCTGCCCGCGCGCGAGCGCCTCGGCGCCGCGATTCGCGCCGTAGTCGAACAGCCGGGTGTTACGCGCGTCCAGGCCGGCGAGCGCGAGCACCTGCAGCGCCAGCGGCCGCGTTCCGCTGCCTTCGGGGCCGATGGCGATGCGCCGGCCGCGCAGCCGCGACACGTGGTCGAGCGTCTCCTTCGCGCGGTAGAACACCCACAGCGGCTCGTAGTACAGGCTCGCGAGCGCCATCAGGTCGGCGTCGTCGCCTTCCTTGGCGATGCCGCCCTGCACGAAGCCGATGGTCACGCCCGAATTCCCGTCCTTGAGGCGCTCGAGGTTCTCCACAGAGCCCTTGGAGCGGCGCAGCTCCAGCTCGACCCCGTTGCTCTTCAGCATGTCCCGGTATTCGGCGGCGTAGGCTTCGTAGGCGCCGCCCTCGGCGCCCCCGGTCATCACGACCTTCTTGGGCGGCGCAGGCTGGACGAACTGGAAGGTGACCCAGAACGCCGCGGCGACGATCGCGACCGCGGGCAGGAGCAGGCTCCAGAATTCGCGGCTGAACCGGGGTCGCGGGATCTTGCGCATCGAAGGCTCCGGCCGGGTATTCGCTCAGCGCCCTTCTATCCTGATCCGGTTCTCCCGCACCGCGTCGGCGAGCACCGAGACCAGCCTCCTCAGCTCATCCTGCGTCTTCGTGCCGGAGTCGCTCAAGCTGATCCTGAACGCGGCGCGCTGCTTGCCATAGTCGATGTGGCAGTCGATGAACTGCTCACCCGTTCCTTCGCTCACGACGATCCACGGACTTTCCGCGGCTGCCCTCATAGTGCCTCCGGGATTGGCGTCCCCTTGGGGATTCGCGCTGAATATAACCGGGATCGCACTGCCCTGCGAAGCTTGGCTCCAGGCGGCCTAGTTTCGACGACCAACACACTTGCTTGATGCCACGTTAGCTTCGTCCTGACGAAAATGCCGGGAAGCCCAGTTCTGGCGGGAGGGCTTTGCACCCGTTACCGTCCCAGCGCCACGCCCGAACTTGACTGCTCTCGAGCTGAAACGTCGTGCTGCACACGCAGGTATAGGTTTCTTTTCCGTCGCTGCAGCCCTTGTTCCTAACATACGTATAGTATTTCGCGCTCGAGGTTTGGAAGACGGAAGACGGCGCCCCCCAGTCCTTGACAAGCTCGTCTTCGGAGCGACCCACCCATCCATTGAGGATGGTCTCGTAGTTGGCAGTTGTTACGCACCCTGCGACGATCGCGGTCGCCACCAGTCCGGTCAGACTCCGCTCCATGCGGCCTCCTCATGTGGCGAACGGAAGGATACAACGGCGAGATATCGGAATGGCGTCCCCATGGGGATTCGAACCCCAGTTACCGCCGTGAAAGGGCGATGTCCTAGGCCTCTAGACGATGGGGACCTCAAGACTTTTTCTTGCGGCCGGAGGCCGGTCTGGTGGAGGTAACCGGGATCGAACCGGTGACCTCTTGCATGCCATGCAAGCGCTCTCCCAGCTGAGCTATACCCCCACGCAAGGGCGCGAATTATATCATGCGCCCACGCGCTTCCGGAGCGCCTCCAGCACGCGTTTCCTGCCCGCGACCGCGAGCGTCGGGCCGATGTTGGGCGTCTGAGCCCGGCCGAACACGATCAGGCGCAGCGGCATCGCGATCTGGGGCAGCTTGAGCTTGTGCGTCTTCAGGACCGCGTCGATCGCGCCCATGATCGGCTCCTCGCTCCAGTCGCTCAGCGACGAGAACGCGCGGGCGAGCTCCGCCAGCGCCGGTGTCACCTCGGCGCTCAGCTCCAGCGCGCCCTCGGGAGGAGCGGTCTCTCGGTAGAACATCATCGCCGCCGCGGCCGCGGCTTCCACCGTTTCGCTGCGCGCCTTGACCAGAGCGGCCACCGCTTCGAGACGCGGGCCGTCCTCGACGCGCGCGCCGCGCGCTTCGATCAACGGCTTCATCAGGCCCGCGAGATCGGCGTCGGAGCGCTCCTTGACGTAGTGGTGGTTGAGCCAGCGCAGCTTCTCGGGATCGAACTGCGCGGCCGAGCGGCTGACGTGCGCGAGGTCGAACCACTCGACGAAGCGCTCCTTCGAGAATATCTCCTCGTCCCCGTGCGACCATCCGAGGCGCGCCAGGTAGTTGAGCAGGGCTTCCGGCAGGTAGCCCTCCTCCGCGTACTGCATCACGCTCACCGCGCCGTGGCGCTTGGACAGGCGCTCGCCGTCGGCGCCCAGGATCATGGGCACGTGCGCGAACTGCGGGAGCGCGCCGCCGAGGGCGCGGAAGATGTTGATCTGCCGCGGCGTGTTGTTGACGTGGTCGTCGCCGCGAATGACGTGCGTGATCCGCATGTCGAGGTCGTCGACGACGACGCCGAAGTTGTACGTCGGCACGCCGTCCTCGCGCAGCAGCACGAGGTCGTCGAGCTCGCTGTTGGCGATGGTGATCGCGCCCTTGACGAGATCGTGGAACGTCACCTCGCCCTCGAGCGGGTTCTTGAAGCGGATGACCGGCGCGACCCCGGCGGGCGGCGCCGCCTTCGAGTCGCGCCAGCGCCCGTCGTACCTGGGCTTCTCGCCGCGGGCGCGCTGCGCCGCGCGCATCTGCTCCAGCTCCTCCTTGGTGCAGTAGCAGCGGTATGCCCTGCCTTCGCGCAGCAGCTGCTCGGCCGCTTCCCGGTACCGCGGGAGGCGCCGCATCTGGAAGAAGGGGCCCTCGTCCCAGTCCAGGCCGAGCCACGCCATGCCGTCGAGGATCGCCCTCACCGAGTCCGCCGTGGAGCGCTCGAGGTCGGTGTCCTCGATGCGCAGTACGAATTTTCCCGCGTGGCGGCGGGCGTACGCCCAGGAGAAGAGCGCCGTCCTGGCTCCGCCGACATGGAGATAGCCGGTCGGGCTCGGAGCGAAGCGGGTTCTCACCATGGTCGCGCGCATTGTACGTGACGCCGCCGGACGCGGCGCCCCCGGCGGCCCCCTCGGATTTGCTAAAATTCGCCGCGCGGGCGGTTAGCTCAGCGGTAGAGCACTCCCCTCACACGGGAGGGGCCACTGGTTCGATCCCAGTACCGCCCACCATTTCTCGACGGCCTAAGGCTTGGCGACCTGCTCGGCGGTGTATTCGAGGCATCGTTCGATGTCAGATTGCTTGATCGTCTCCCCCTTCTTCGCCTTGAGATCGATCGAAACGCTGTCGGAGCCTGGCGATATTTCGATCGCGTCGAGCTTCTCGTACTGGGACGTGGGACAGCTGCACTTGCCCTCAGCGCAAGCCTGAAGCGATTCAAGCACCTTTTGCTGCTTGTCGCCGAGTTGTTCGACCTTGATTTCCAAGCCCTCCGGCTTTCCTTTGATCGCGTACTTCATGCTTGCCCCCGAGTGGTACATGAGCTGAATCTATGTTGATCGGACGGCGATGCTGAGGGTTGATCTGGATCAACCGCCGTTTCCGTCGATCGCAATTCCGTTATCGCGATAACCGTGCACGCGGCGTTCGAATACCGGCGCGCGTCGTTGCTTCCGCTACAGACCGTCCTGTTAACAGCGACTTGAAGGCAGGGGCGTTGCGCGCGCGACCGTCTGTCGCCGAGCGGAGACGTGCGAAGCTCACGAAAATCAGTTTCTTAGTCGGACGCGCGCGACTCCGCGTCGCCGCGAAACGACGAATCGCATCGTCGTGCACTTCAGTTTCATTCTGTAACCGTTTGATGTTGTGCAACATCGGCGCAGTGGCACGGGCGTTGCTGTCCGTACCGATCAGCGTGGGGCGCGGGAGGAGCGTCCGCGTCGCAGCGGAATTTCCACCGTCGAACGCTGAAGCGCCGGCGACTCCGGCCCTTCGGAGTTCATGTTGCGCATACATAAGGAAACGGACATGCGAAAAATTGTTTCTTCGCTCCTCTTCACGCTGGCGGTGATCGGCCTGTTCCTCGCCCAGATCGATCTTGCGTCGTCCTTCGGATTCCGGCGCTTCAACCCGGGCGGATTTCAGAACAACCCGAGCCCTTCGCCGACTCCCTCGCCGAGCCCTTCCCCGTCTCCCGGCTTCCAGGCGAAGGACCCCGGCGTCCGCGGCGGAGCCGCGAGCGCGGGCAACGCAATCGGCGGCCTGAGCGGAAATCAGACGGCGTTCTTCACCTCCGGGAAGACCGATTTCAACGGGTCGGAAGACGTCGCCGACGGCCTCGGCCCGCGGATGAATCTCGACAGCTGCGGCGGCTGCCACGCGCAGCCGGCGTCCGGCGGCAGCAGCCCCGCGGTCAATCCGCAGATCGCCTTCGCCGCCCTGGACGGCGGTACCGACGCCGTGCCGTCGTTCCTCAAGCAGAACGGCCCGGTGCGCGAAGCGCGGTTCGTGAAGAACCCGGACGGGACGCCGGACGGCGGCGTGCACGCGATCTTCACGATCACGGGCAGGACCGGCGCCACGGGCTGCACGCTGGCGCAACCGAACTTCGCCACCCAGCTCCAGAACAACAACGTGATCTTCCGGATACCGACGCCGACCTTCGGCGCCGGCCTGATCGAGCAGATCCCGGACGCGGCGATCGCCGCGAACCAGGCGTCCAACGCCACCCAGAAGACCTCTCTCGGAATCAAGGGCCGGCCGAACTTCCAGGTGAGCGGGCGCACGATCTCGGGCCAGACGAACAACAACGGCAACGACGGCACCATCGCGAGGTTCGGCTGGAAGGCGCAGAACAAGTCGCTGCTGCTCTTCTCGGGCGAGGCCTACAACGTCGAGATGGGCATCACGAACGAGCTGTTCCAGACCGAGCGCGAGGAGAACCCGAATTGCCAGTTCGCGACGACGCCGAACGACGCCACCAACTTCGACGCGACGACGCCGGTCGAGGTGCTCGGCGGCATCGAGCGCTTCTCGAACTTCATGCGCTTCCTCGCGGCACCCACGCCTTCGACGAACACGCCCGGAGGCGCGACCTCGATCTCGAACGGCCGGCAGCTGTTCAGCAGCACCGGTTGCGCGCTGTGCCACACGCCTTCGTTCACGACGGGCAAGTCCACCGTGGCTGCGCTCAGCAGCAAGCCGGTGAACCTGTTCTCGGACCTGCTCGTGCACGACATGGGTCCGGGTCTCGCGGACGGGGTCAGCCAGGGACAGGCGGGCCCCACGGAGTTTCGCACCGCCCCGCTCTGGGGCGTGGGCCAGCGCATCTTCTTCCTGCACGACGGAAGGACCAGCGACCTGATCCAGGCGATCGAGCAGCACAGGAGCGGCAGCGCGACGCAGAACAACGCGTCGGAAGCGAACGGGGTGGTCGACAACTTCAACAACCTCGGCGAGGGCCAGAAGCAGGATCTGCTGAACTTCCTCCGCTCTCTGTAATCGTCGCAACAACCGCGCCGACGCGGGTCGGCGCGGTGTTTTTTTTGAGGCGGCATTTCCTCGACCCATGAGAGGAACATTATGAGCACCACGTCACGTGTTGCGGCCGGGTCCACGATGCTCCTGGCCGCGCTGGCTCTCGCGTCGTGCGGCGGGGGCGGCAGTGGAAGCGCCGGCCCCATGGCGGGAGGTGGAGGAGGCAACCCGGTCGTGCCGACGGCGCTCCTCGCGCTGAATGCGACGAACGCGGTGAACGTCGCCTCACGCGCAACTCTCACCGGCCTGGGCGCCTCGAGCCTCGGCAACCAGTTCCAGAACGCGCTCGCCACCGCGCCCTTGCTTCCGCGGACCCACCTCCTGCCGACCTTCCTCCGGCAGCAGATCGACCGTCTGACGCAGAACCTGCAATCCCTGCCGCAGCCTTCGATCATCAACGCCGCGGTCACGACGAGCCCCTGCGCCGTGAGCGGATCGGTCACTTTCGACCAGGGCGCCGCGTCGGCGACGGAAACGTTCAGCGCCTGCTCGGAAACGGCCGGCTCGTCGGTCATGGGAACGATCACCATCGACAACATGACGCTGGACCCGGGGGTGAGCTTCAGCGGCTCGGCGGGGCTCAACCTCACGTTCAGCCAGACCGGGTCGCCCGACGTCACCCTCACCGGCAGCAACGTCGGCGTCCTCGAGACGGTGAACGTCGCGGTCAACACCGTCACGCTGACCGGCGCGGCGCTCTTCGCCGCGACGGCGACGAACACCGAGCGGCTGGCCAACTACACGCTCGTAGCGGCGATCGACCCTTCCTCCGAGACCGACACCGTCACGTTCAACTACGCGAGCACCCTGATCGGCGGCTCGGTCGACGTGTCCACGACCACCCCCTGCGTCACCGACACCGCGAACAACAGGAATTTCCCCCACGCGGGAGCGCTCAGCCTCTCGGGGGCCGCCGGGAGCCGGATCCAGGTCACGGTCAACGGCGACGAGACCTTCACCACGTCGTCGCAGGTGACGCTCGGCGTCGACGCGAACGGCGACGGGACCTTCGAGAGCACGTCGAGCAAGAACTGGGCGGATCTGTCCGTCTGATCAGCCCAGCGGCTTGCGCAGCACCTTGTGGACTAGGTGGTGCGCGATCTGCGCCGGCGTGCGCTTCCCGGGCCGGTACCACACGCGCGTCCAGTTGATCGCGCCCAGCAGGGTCAGGCGCAGCAAACTGCGGTCGACGTCCGCCGGAAGCGGCAGCGCCTGGACGAGCCGGCGGAAGCGGTTTTCGTAGGCCTCGCGCTGGCGGTTGAGGCGGCGCTGCAGCCGGGTGCGCTCCGTGTGGAACAGGCTCGCCGCGGTGACGGCAACGACATCCGCGTTCTCGACAAGCTCGGCGAGATGCGCTCCGATAGCCGCCTCTATCCGCTGCCACGGATCGGTCTTGCCTTTCAATGCCCAGTCCACCACTCGGTTGAGACGGCGGAAACCCTCGGCGTTGACGCTGACGAACAGGTCTTCTTTCGAGCGGAAATGGTGGTACATCGAGCCCGCGAGGATCCCCGCAGCCGCGCAGATATCGCGCAGCGAAGCGCCCTCGTAGCCTCTTGCACCGAAGATCCTCGCCGCGGCGGCGATCAGCTCCTCCCGACGCGGATGCGCGTCCGGGCTTCCGTTCGCTCCGGCACGCGCCGTCACGCGCCGGCTGATGGTCGCCCTGCGAAGACGCTCGCGCTGCGAATCGCTGAGCGCCGCCGCGCTGCGGCTGGCGCGCCTCCTGAGCCGGTCGTAGCTGGACGCGAGGCCGTGCTGCTTCCATATCGAATGCACCGCGGACGCCGACAGCTGGATGCCGCGCCCGCGCAGCTCGCGCGCGGCGCGCACTTTCCCTATCTCGGGGCGCTCCCTGGCGAGCTCCAGCGCAGCCTTTCTTGCGGAACGCCCGGAAATCGACATGGCGCGCACGATAGCACGGGCACCTCCGGCACGTACCGCCTGCTCGTGCGGTACCGGCTCAGCGATCCCGATCGTGCCCGCTTTCGTCGCGGTCACCGTCGCCATGCCCGTCGCGGTGATCGCGCTGGTCGACGTGGCATTCAAAGCTCGCAGCGAGGTTGACGTCGCCCGAGCCGGCGTATTTCGCGTACGCGGGATACGGGCACAGCGGCCGCGTCCGGCCTGGCCATGGCGTCGCGGTCGGCGCAGTGCCAAGGAGCGTGGCCGGCGCGTTCCCGTTTTCGACCCAATCGACCACCGGCGAGAAGGGATCGATCGTGCTGGTGCTGGGCCCGCCACCGCAATGGTTCGCGCCCGGCATGAGGAACAGCCGTGCGAAGCGCTGAGCTTCCTCGAAGCCGTGCATCCGGCGGCTCATGCTCGAATACCAGTCGACCATGTCCTGCGGCGAGAACGGACCGCCGGTCTGCGGCTGCCAGATCAACAGCTTGCCGCCGTGATGCTTGAACGGCGAAAGGTCGGTGGCGTCCACGTTCAGCAGCTCGGTATCGGAGGCCGGGAAGCCGGCGCTGGTACCGAAGATACTCGCCGCGAGCGTGTCGAAATCATAGTTCATGATCAGGTTCGCCAGACCGTCGTTCGCCGTCGGTGCCGGCAAGATCGGCGGCGTTGCGAAGAGCAGCGGAATCGCCCCGCCACCCAGGCTCGCGAAGTTGAGCGCCCCGTTCGCCGTGTTGCTCACGTGCGGCACGAACGCCGGGTTGAAGATGCCGACGTTCCAGAGGCGCCACCCGACGTTGACGTTGGGCGCACCCGGAGCATTGCAGTCGGCCGGGCTGGTGCAGCCGGCGATGCCGGCGTCCCACATCCAGCGCGCGTACTGGGGTCTCCCATGCGAGGTCGGCGCCCCGGAAGTGTAGATGTTGAGGATCGCTTCGACCTGATCCGCAGCCAGGCAGGCGGGAGTCTTGCCCGCCGGGCACTGAAGCGCGTCAAGCAGCGGCTTTACCCGGCGCGTCGTGCAGGCCTCCGGGTTGCTGACCATCCCGTCGGCAATACCATCGAGTTCGTCGCACGCCTGGAGCACCGCCTTGGATACGAGCTGGAGATCGTCGTTCGTGAAGGTGTTGTTGGCGAAGGGGACGCCGAACCCGGAGATCAGGCCCCGGGTCCTCGCGAGCGCGGCAAGCTGCTGGCCTTCGTAGGTCGCCCACACGCCGACTTTGGTGATGCGAAATGCCGGATCTCCCGACACCACGCCGTCGAAGTACGACGGGAAGCGCTGCGTGACCATCATCGCCTCGCGCCCGCCCATCGAGCAGCCTTCGAAGTAGGAATACTCCGGGGCGTCGGCATAGTAGAGCTCGACCAGCCTCTTGGCGGTGCGCGTCGTGAGGTCGATGGCGTTGTAGGCGAAATCGACCCGCGCCGGATAGTCGGTGCCGAAGGACGCGGTGCCGCCGGCGAGTGGATCGCTGTTGACGGCGTTGCTATGGCCCGAGTCGTTGGCCGCCGCGGCGTAGCCCCGGCTCAGGCGCGAGGTCGGATTCGGAACGCTGCCGTCGGTACCCCCACCACTAGGCATATAGAACTTGCTGTTCCA
>DASSQD010000018.1:0-72071 GCA_035702665.1 Burkholderiales bacterium | reverse complement strand
CTATGGGCCGGCTGCTGGCATGCGGGGCTGCGGGTGATCGACATCGCCCATATCCGCAAGCCGCGGACGGTGGGCGAATACAACTACCACCCGCCGTTTCCCGAGCCTTCGCACACTTTCATGCCGGTGCCGTCTCCGATCGGCGGCCGGCGCATCGCGGTGGCGATCGACGAAGAGGACCACGCGCACGACGAGAAGGAGATGGAGCGGCGCCGCGGACGGCCGCACGGCTGCCTGTGGGTGCTCGACGCGACCGATCTTGCTCAGATCAAGCCGCTGTCGATCTTCGAGGTGAGCGAGCTCGACTCGCCCTGGAGCCGCGCCACGCCCGGGCGCTTCGGCGCGCACCAGTTCCAGGAGCACATGGAAGGCATGCTCCTCTACTGCGCCTGGTTCGCCGGAGGACTGCGCATCGTCGACATCGCCGACCCGCTCGCGCCGCAAGAGGTCGGGTTCTTCATCCCCGAGCCGGCCTCCGGCCGGGCCGCGCCGCAGACGAACGACGTCGAGACCGACTCGCGTGGCCTCGTCTACATCGTCGACCGCTACGCCGGGTTCGACGTGCTGGAATTCAGCCGCTAGAGCGCGGCCGGGCGGCGAACATCACGCCGCCCTCGACACGACTTCCTACAGCGGCTTGACGTTCGCCGCCGCCGGACCCTTCTGCCCCTGCGTCACGTCGAAAGAGACCTTCTGGCCCTCTTTCAGCGTCTTGAAGCCCGACGCCTGGATCGCGGTGTGATGGCAGAACAGATCCTTCCCGCCGTCTTCCGGCGTGATGAATCCGAAGCCCTTGGAGTCGTTGAACCACTTCACTGTACCTGTAGCCATGTCATTCCATTTCCTGAAATTTGCTGCGATTGCGCGAGGCTATCCGAGCCTGCACCGGGCACGATGATCAAAGGAGGGAATCGACTGAACTAGAGAGCCGCTTGTGGCGGCAGTAGAAGGGTCGGGAATTCACTGATTGAGATCTTGCGGCCGGGAGTGTACCACAGGCGACTGCGACGGGATGATTTGGTGTCCGGCGCCGCAAACCCCGGCCGGGGCGGAGGACTCAGTCGAACCCGGCCGCCGCGAAGATCGCCTTGGCCGGGGGCGCGCCCAGGTACTGGACGAACTCCCACGCGATGTCCGCGTCGGTCGCCTCGCTCATGACCCCGGCGGAGTAGGTCGTGGTGAACTGGACCTGCTCGGGCAGCGGGCCGACGAACTTCAGGTCCTTGCCGTCGATCTGCCGGATCTCGGGGATCGTCGCGAAGCCGATCTCCATGCCCTTGCCGGCCAGGATGTGCTCGAGCACCTGCGGCGAGCCGGCGTAGCGCACGATCTTCGCCTTGACCTGGTCCCCGATGCCGAGCAGCTCGAAGAGCTTCTCCAGGTAGACGCCGGGTCCGGGCTGTGCGTAGACGATCGCGTCGGCGGAGAGCAGGGCCTGCTTGAAGTGGTCGAGCGTGCCGACGTCCGGATCGAACCCCCCCGCGCGGACCACCACCCCGACGCCGACCCGGCCGAGGAAGACGTGCTTCTCGGCGTCGACCTTGTTCCGCCGCAGCTGATCGTTCATCAGCCCGGGAGAGGCGACGAGGACATCGGCCGAGTCGCCGGCGTTGACGCGCCTTTCGAGCTGCGCCGCGTTGATGTACTGGATCCTCGCCCGGTTCTTGGTGTCCTTGCGGTACTGCTCGGCGACCTTGGTCAGGGCGGGCGCCATGGCGGCGGAGCTCAGGATCCTGACGTCGGCGGCGGCCGCCGGGACCGACACGGCGCACGCCAGGATCAGCGCGGTGAGCCGCATGTCCGTCTCCTCTTGAGACCGCCTAGTCGACGCCGGCGGCGGCGAAAAGCGCCTTGCTTTCCGGGCCGCCCAGATAGCGCACGAAGGCCCGCGCGAGCTCCGCGTTCGCGGCGGAAGACATGGGCGCGGCCGAATACGAGGTGTAGTTCTGGATGTCGGCGGGAAGCGGTCCCACCAGCTTCAGGCCTTTGTCGCGCTGCAGGAGGATCTCGGTCACCGGGCCGAAGCCGATCTCCCGGCCCTTGCCCTTCAGCACGTGCTCCATCACGGCGCCCGCGTCGGGATAGCGCGTGGTCTTCGGCAGGATCTGCTCGTAGAGGCCCAGCTTCTTGAAGAGGTTCTCGAGATAGATGCCGGTCGACGCGCGGTTGAAGACGATCGAATCGGCGGCGAGCACCGAGCGCTTGAGCGCCTCGGTGCTCGAGATGTCCGGGGCCTCGGCTCCCGGCCGCACGGCGACGCCCAGCCCCACGCGCCCGAGCGCCACGCGGTCGGCGGCGATCTTCCCCGAGCCGGCGAACTCGTCGAGCGCGGCGGGCGGCGCGATGACCACGTCGAACGCGTCGCCGGCCTGCATCCGCTTCCTGATCTCGGGCGCGGTATTGAACGTGATCTTCACTTCGTTTCCCGACTGCTTCGCGTAGGCGGCCGCCGCGGCCCGCAGGCCGGGCTCGACCGCGCCGGCGCTGAGAACCCTGATGTCAGCGCCCACGGCCGCGCCCGCGAACGCGCACAACAGCCACGCCGTCACGCTCTTCATGTGGAAGTCTCCTCAATGGCCGCAAATTACCACAAGTCAATCGGCCCGGGCGCCGGAGTCCTTGACCACTTTCGCCCATTTCGGGATCTCGCGCGCGATGTAGTCGGCGAAATCCTGCGGCGAACCCGGCGCGAGCTCGGCGCCGAGCGACTCGAGGCGCTCGCGAAGGTCGCGCGCTCCCAGCGCCGCGACGATGCCCGCGTTGAGGCGCTCGACCACCGGCTGCGGCGTCGCGCGCGGCACGACGACGCCGTGCCAGGTGATCGCCTCGAAGCCGGGGACGCCGGCCTCGGACACCGTCGGCAGCTCGGGCACGCTGCTCGAGCGGCGCGCGCTCGTGACCGCGAGGGCGCGCAGGCGCCCCGCCTTGATGTACGGGATCGCCGACGCCGAGGTCGCGAACATGAGCTGCGCCTGCCCTGCGATGACGTCGGTGAGCGCCGGCTGGGCGCCCTTGTAGGGCACGTGAACCATGTCGACGCCCGCCATGGTCTTGAACAGCTCGCCCGCGAGGTGCGCCGCGGCGCCGCTGCCCGAGGACGCGTAGTTGAGCCGGCCGGGCTTCGCCTTGGCGAGCGCGATCAGCTCCTTCACCGTCGTCGCGGGAACGCCGGGGTTCACGACCAGGATGTTCGGCTGGATCGCCACCAGCGCCACCGGCGCGAAGTCGCGCACGGGATCGTAGGCGAGCGAGCGATACAGGCTCTGGTTGGTCGCGAGGATGCTGTTGTTGCCGAGGAGCCAGGTGGCGCCGTCGGGCGCGCTCTTGGCGACCGCCTCCGCGGCGATGTTGCCGCCGGCGCCGGGGCGGTTCTCGATCACCACCGGCTGCCCCCACAGATCGGCCAGCTTCTGCCCGAGCGCGCGGGCGATGATGTCGCTCGGCCCGCCGGGCGTGAAGCCGACGATGAAGCGCGCCGGCCTGTCGGGGAACTCGGCGCGGGCGCCCGCGGAAAGCACCACGGCCAGCGCCGCGCCGCATACAATCGCCGCAAGCCGGTTCATCCGGCCATGATACCGCGCCGAATCCGAGATGCGATCCGCCCCGCCCGTTTCGCCCGTGATGCAGCGCCTTTGCGCCTACATCGCCGGCGCCTTGCGCAAGCCGCTGCCCGCCGCGGTCGCCGAGAAGACCCGGCACCATCTGCTCGACACGCTCGCGGCGATGGTCTCGGGATCGCGGCTGCGGCCCGGCAAGGCGGCGATCTCGTTCGCCCGCGCGCAGGGCGGCGCGAAGGAGGCCTGCGTGGCCGGCAGCCGGGTGGTGACCGCGGCGGCGAACGCGGCGCTCGCGAACGGCATGCTGGCCCACGCCGACGAGACCGACGATTCGCATTCGCGCTCGCAGACCCATCCCGGCTGCGGCGTCGTCGCGGCCGCGCTCGCCATGGCCGAGCGCGAGCGCGCGGGCGGCGCCGCGCTGCTGCGCGCGGTGGCGCTCGGCTACGACGTGTGCTGCCGGCTCACCCAGTCCCTGGACGCCGCGAAGTTCCGCGCGGCGGGGCACTCGACGCACACCTTCGGCCCGACCTTCGGCGCGGCGGCGGCGGCGGGCGCGCTCGCGGGCCTGGACGCGCGGCGGGTGAGGTACCTGCTGTCCTACGCCGCGCAGCAGGCCTCGGGCATCTCCTGCTGGATGCGCGACGAGGAGCACATCGAGAAGGCGTTCGATTTCGGCGGCATGCCGGCGCGCAACGGCGTCGCCGCGGCGGCCATGGTCGCGCACGGCTTCACCGGCCTCGAGGACGTCTTTTCCGGGGAGCGCAATTTCTTCGTCGCCTACGGAGATCCGCCCGATCCGGAAGAGCTGGCGCGCGATCTCGGCGAGCGCTACGAGATTCTCCACGCCGACATCAAGCGCTGGGCCGTCGGCTCGCCGATCCAGGCGCCTCTCGATTCGCTGCTAGAATTGATTCGCGAGCACAAGGTGCGCGCCGACGAGGTCGAGCGCGTCGTCGTGCGCGTGGCTCACCAAGGCGCCAACACCACGGACAACCGGGAAATGCCCGATATCTGCATGCAGCATCTGTGCGCGGTGATGCTGCTCGACGGAACCGTGAGCTTCGGCTCCTCGCACGACCGGGCGCGCATGCGCCATCCCAGGGTGCTCGAGCTGCGGCGCCGCGTCGAGCTGAAGGGCGACGACGCTCTGTCCCGGGCCATGCCGCGCAGGGAGGGCATCGCGGAGATCAGGCTCAAGGACGGGCGCGGGATCGCGCACCACACCCGCGCGGTGCGGGGAACGCCCGAGAACCCGATGAGCCGCGCCGAGGTCGAAGCCAAGGCGCTGGACCTGCTGGCGCCCGTGCTCGGCCGGGCGCGCGCGGCGAAACTCTGCGCCGCCGTCCGGAACGTGGAGAAGATCCGCGATGCCCGGGCGCTGAGGGCGCTCCTGCGCGCCTGAAGGGACGTCACCGGAGATTTCCATGAATCGAATCGTGCACATCGCGCTCAAGGTCGACGATCTGAAGCGCACCACGCAGTTCTACGAGAAGGTGTTCGGCTTCAAGGTCGCCAGGACCGGAAAGGTGCGCGACCACACCTCGCGGCACCTGTCCGACGGGGCGATCGACCTGTCGATCATGCAGTACGACGCCGGAACGGATTCGGCGGAATCCAAGGCGGCGGGCGACGGCCCCTGCATCCACCACTTCGCGGTCGAGGTCGACGACCTCGCACGCGCCGAGCGCGAGATCCGCTCCTACGGCTGCGAGATCATCAGCGATCCCGGAGTGGTTCCGGTGAAGTTCCGCGCGCCCGGCGGCACGGTCTGCGAGATCGTTCCCAGGCACCGCTACAAGAAGCCGCGCAAGAAGAAATAAAGAGGCAGGAGGAGAGCGTTGGAGGAGGGAACCCGGAGATCGGGCGATCTGTGGTCGGGGGTCGCGCTCGCGCTCCTCGGCCTGTTCATCGTGGTGCAAGCCTGGCAGTGGGACTACCTCGGTGCCGAGGGCCCCGGCGCCGGGTTCTTCCCGCTGTGGTACGGGCTCGCCATGCTCGCCCTGTCGCTTCTGCTCGTCGTCTCGAGTCTGCGGCGGCGCGCGCCCGCCGCAATTCCCGGGATCGACTGGCGGCGCGTCGGCCGGGCCTTGTCCGCCTGGCTCGCGCTCGCCGCGGCGGTCGCCCTGTTCAAGGTGCTGGGCTTCGTCGCCGGCCTCGCGCTGCTGACCTACTTCATCGTGGCCGTCATGTACCGGAAGCCCGCCGCGACCGCGGCGATCACGGCGGCAGCGGTCGGCGCCGGCTTCTATCTGGTGTTCGACCTCGCGCTCGGACTGCCGCTTCCGTCCGGCCTCCTGGGCTTCTAGCATGGACATCGTCACGGGCCTTCTGCACGGGTTCTCGGTAGCGCTGGCGCCGGCGAACCTGCTGTGGTGCTTCGTCGGCGTGTTCCTGGGGACCGTGGTCGGCGTGCTTCCCGGACTGGGGCCGCCCGCGACCATCGCGATGCTGCTGCCGCTCACCTTCAGCATGAGCCCGGCCGGGGCGATCATCATGCTCGCCGGGATCTACTACGGCGCCAAGTACGGAGGCTCCACCACGTCGATCCTGATGAACGTCCCCGGAGAATCGGCGTCGGTCGTGACCTGCATCGACGGCTACCAGATGGCGCGCAAGGGGCGCCCGGGAGCGGCCCTCGGCATCGCCGCGATCGCCTCGTTCGTCGCGGGGACCGTCGGCGTGGTCGGGCTGATGCTGGTGGCTCCGCCGCTCGCGCGGTTCGCGCTGTCCTTCAGCTCGCCGGAGTACTTCGCCCTCATGTCGCTCGGACTCGCGCTGGTGGTGCTGCTCGCGGGGCGTTCGATGCTGAAGGCGCTGCTCGCGGCGCTGGCGGGCCTGTGGATCGCGACCGTCGGCACCGACCCCTTCAGCACCACTTCGCGCTTCACCTTCGGACAGCTCGAGCTGCTCTCGGGGATCGACTTCGTCGTCGTCGCGATCGGCGTGTTCGCCCTCGGCGAGGTTCTCGCCAACATGGAGGCGCGCGAGGACGCGCCCCTGCTCGAAGTGCCCCGCGGGCTGCGCAACCTCCTGCCGACCTGGCAGGACCTCAAGGATTGCCGCTTCGCCTTCGTCAACGGATCGGTGGTCGGCTTTCTGGTCGGGACGCTGCCCGGCGGAGGCTCGACGATCGCTTCCTTTCTTTCGTACGGCCTGGAGAAGGCGGTCTCCCGGCGCCGCGACCAGTTCGGCACCGGAGTCATCGAGGGCGTCGCCGCGCCCGAGGGCGCGAACAATTCGGAGACCGGCGGCGCGCTCGTGCCGCTGCTCACGCTCGGCATCCCGGGATCGGGCACGACCGCGATCCTGCTCGCCGCGCTGGTGCTGTGGGGCTTCAAGCCGGGGCCGCTGTTCATCCCGGAGCATCCGGATCTCTTCTGGGGACTGGTGGCGAGCATGTACATCGGCAACGTGATGCTGCTCGTCCTGAACCTGCCGCTCGTGCCGCTGTTTGCCCAGGTGCTGAGGCTGCCGGTGTACGTGCTCTATCCGCTCATCCTGGGCGTGTCCATGGTGGGCGTCTATAGCGCTTCCGGAAGCCTCTTCGATCTGGGCCTGCTGCTCGCGTTCGGGCTGCTGGGCTACGTGATGCGCAAGCTCGACTACCCCGCGGCGCCGCTCATCCTCGGCCTCGCGCTCGGCGCGGGCATGGAGCGCGCGCTGCGCCAGTCGCTCATGATGTCGCAGGGCAGCCTGTCGATCCTGGTGTCCAGGCCGATTTCCGCGTCGATGCTATCGTTGGCGCTGCTGATCCTGCTGATCCCCCTGTTCGGCAAGTTCAACGCCTGGCGCCTGCGGGCGCTCGAATCCTAGATCGCCGAGGAGAGAAACGATGAAGCTCCGCTACCCTCTGATCCTGCTCGCCGCGGTGACGGGTCTCCCGCACCCGGCGGCCATGGCGCAAACGTTCAAGCCCGCGCGGCCGGTCGAGCTGGTCGTGCACACCGGGCCCGGCGGGGGCAGCGACGTGCTCGCGCGCGCGCTCGCCATCATGGCGGAACGGGAGAAGCTTCTCCCGGTGCGCATGGTGGTCGTGAACAAGCCCGGCGGGAACTCGGCGGTCGCCGCCGCCTATCTCGCGGAGAAAAGAGGCGACCCGAACACGATCGGCCTCTTTACTGGGGTCTGGCTGCAGACGCCGCTCGTCAGCCCCGAAGCGAAGGTCACGCTGAGGGACCTGACGCCGATCGCGCGCCTCGTGCTCGAGCCGGCGGTGATCGCGGTGAAGGCGGACGCGCCGTACAAGACGCTCGCCGATTTCATCGACGCGGCGAAGAAGCGTCCGGGGGCGCTCAAGCAGTCCGGCGGCTCCAACACCAGCCGCGACAACGTGGTACGTCAGCTCCTGCAGAAGTCCACGGGCGCGCGCTGGGTGTTCATCTCGTTTCCGGGCGGCGGGGAACGCATCGCCGCGCTGATCGGCGGGCACGTCGACATCATGGTGATCGAGCCCGAGGAAGCCGGAGAGCACATCCGGGCGGGCAACCTGCGCGTGCTCGCGCAGGTGAGCGAGCACCGCCTTCCGGGATTTCCCGACGCGCCCACGCTCAAGGAGGCCGGCTTCGACGTGCCGGTCGTGCCGCAGGTGCGGGGCATGGTCGCGCCGCCGGGAATTCCGGCGGCGAACGTCGCGTACTGGGAGGATTTCTGCCGCCGCCTGACGCGCACCGCGTCGTGGAAGAAGTACATCGCCGACAACCAGTTCGAGGACGGCTTCCAGGGCGCCGCCGACCTGGCGAGGTTCTACGACGAGTTCACGATGCGGATGCGCGGCATCCTCGAGGACGCCGGCGTCAAGACCGTGCGCTGATGCCGCAGTCCGTCGCAGAACGCCTGGCGGACCGCGTCGCGGCCCTCTCGGCCGAGAACCTCCCTGCAGCCGTTCGCTCGCGCTGCGAAGACCTGCTGATCGATGTCGCGGGACTCTGTGTCGCCGCCCGGCCGACGGACTACGTGCGCGCGCTGATCGCGAGCGTCGACGGCGGCGGACCCTGCACCGCAATCGGCCACGGCGGCGGCTTCAGCGCCGAAGACGCGGCGATGATCAACGGTACCGCCGCGCACGGCGAGGACTTCGACGACACCTTCGAGGGCGGGCCGGTGCACTCCGGCGCCGTCGTCGTTCCCGCGGTGCTCGCCGCGTGCGAGCGCTTCTCGCGCGACGGCCGCTCCGCCCTCCTCGGCATCGCGGCCGGCGTCGAGACCTTGTGCCGCCTGAGCCTGGTCGCGCCCAAGCTGATCCACAAGGCGGGATTCCACCCGACGAGCGTGCTCGGCGCCATGGCCGCCACCCTCGGTGTATCGGCGGCGCTGGGCCTCGACCGGAAGCAGTCGGTCGATGCGCTGGGCATCGCCGGCAGCATGGCGGGCGGCATCATCGAATACCTCGCCGAGGGCGCGTGGACCAAGCGGCTCCACGCGGGCTGGGCGGCGCGCATCGGCCTGCACGCGGCGCGCATCGCGCGCGAGGGCTTTCTCGGTCCGCGCACCGTGTTCGAGGGCGCGCACGGCCTGTTCCACGGCTTCGCGCATACGGCGGAGGCAAATTTCGATGTGCTCTTACGTGATCTCGGCGACCGCTGGGTGATGACGGGCATCACGTTCAAGCCCTACGCGACGGGAACGATGAACCAGCCGTATATCGACTGCGCCCTCCGGCTCGCCAAGAAAGGCTTCGCCGCGGAGGACGTCGCCGAGGCTCTCTGCGAGACCGCGGAGGGCTATGTGCACCGCCTGTGGGAGCCGCTCGCTTCCAAGCACCGCCCGGCGAACGGCTACGCCGCGAAGTTCAGCACGCCCTTCAACATCGCCGTCGCCTTCGTCACCGGGGGCGCGGGCTTCGAGGCGTTCACGGAAAAGACCGCGAGCGACCCGCGCATCCTCGAGCTCGCTTCCAAGGTGCGCTATGCGGTCGACCCGGACAATCCCTATCCGAGGGCCTACACCGGCCACATCCGCATGACGCTCGGGGACGGGCGGGTGTTCGAGGAGCGCCAGCCGCATATCCGCGGCGGAATGCAGGAGCCGCTCACGCGCGAGGATATCGAGCGCAAGTTCCGCTCGAACGCGGGCTACGGGGGCTGGGAGCCGGCGCGGGCCGAGCGCGCTCTGGAATCCGCGAGGAAGGCGTTCGACGGGATCGCCGACCTGCGCGAACTCCGCGGCTAGGTCCCGCGGTCCAGCCGCCGGTATTGGATCGCTTCCGCCATGTGGACGACGCGGATCCCCGCGTCGTCCGCCAGGTCGGCGATCGTGCGCGCGAGCTTGAGCACCCGGTGATAGGCGCGCGCCGACAGGTTGAGGCGCGCGATGGCCTGCTTGAGCAGGGTCGTGGCGTTCTCTTCCGCGACGCAGTGTTTCTCCAGCTCGCGCGGCCCCAGCTGGCTGTTGAGCTTCTCCTGGCGCACGCCCTGGCGCTCGCGCGCCGCCGCGACGCGGCGGCGCACGCGCTCCGAGCTCTCGCCTCGAGCCCCCGAGGTCAATTCCTCCTCGCGCAGCGTCGGCACTTCGATCTGGATGTCGATCCGGTCCAGCAAGGGCCCGGATATCTTTCCGCGATAGCGCGCCACCTGGTCGGGGGTGCAGCGGCAGCGGCCGCTATAGTGGCCGAGGTAGCCGCAGGGACAGGGATTCATGGCCGCGATCAGCTGGAAGCGGGCCGGATACTCCGCCTGGCGTGCCGCGCGCGAGACCGCGACGCGCCCGGATTCGAGCGGCTCGCGCAGCGCCTCCAGCACTCTGCGTTCGAATTCCGGCAGCTCGTCGAGGAACAGCACGCCGTTGTGCGCCAGGGAGATCTCGCCGGGCCGCGGATCGCCGCCGCCGCCGACGAGCGCCACCATCGAGGCGGAGTGATGAGGCGCGCGGAACGGGCGCTGCTTCCATTGCTCCGGACGGAAGCCGCCCGATCCGAGCGAGGCGAGAGCGCCGGATTCGAGGGCTTCGGCGCCGGTCATCGGCGGCAGCAGCCCGGAGAAGCGCGCGGCAAGCATGGATTTTCCAGTTCCCGGAGGTCCGACCATGAGCACGCTGTGCCCGCCGGCGGCGGCCACTTCGAGCGCGCGTTTCGCCTGCGCCTGACCTTTCACGTCCGCAAGGTCGGGGTAGGTCGGCGCGGCGCTTGCTCGCTGCACTTCGGGACGCGCCAAGGTCTGCCGCCCGCTCAGATGCGCGCAAACATCGAGAAGCGACCCGGCCTGGTAGATATCGGCGCCGTCGACGAGGGCAGCCTCGTCGGCGCTGCGCGGCGGCAGCACGAAAGAGCGGCCGTCCTGCGCGGCGCGCCAGGTCATGGCGAGCGCGCCGCGGACCGGGCGCAGCTCGCCGGTCAACGAAAGCTCTCCCGCGAACTCGTATTTCGGGAAGTCCGCCGTCTCGAGCTGCTGCGACGCGGCGAGGATGCCGAGCGCGATCGGCAGATCGAACCGGCCGCTTTCCTTGCGCAGCTCCGCGGGAGCGAGATTGACCGTGATTCGCCGCGCCGGGAATTCGAAGCGCGAGTTGACGAGCGCGGCCCGGACGCGATCGCGGCTTTCCTTCACCTCGGTGTCGGGAAGACCGACGATGGTGAACGACGGCAGCCCGTTGGCGAGGTGCACCTCGACCGTGACCTCGGGCGCGTTGAGCCCGGCAAGCGCACGGCTGTGGAGCACCGCGAGCGGCACGGCGCGCCTACTTCTGCCTGAGCCTCGCCTCGAGCTCGACGACGCGCCCCTCCAGCTCCGCGAGCTTCTCGCGGGTCCGCGAAAGCACCTGGGTCTGCACCTCGAATTCCTCGCGCGTCGCCAGGTCGAGCTTGGCGAAGGCCGCCGTCAACAGCGCGCGGAGATTCTTCTCGAGATCCTTCGCGGGGCTGGCGGCGAGAAAGTCGCGAATCCTCGCGCTCAAGTCTTCGAGGGGTGAGGTCTGAGGCATCGTTTTGCCGTCGTCGATCGAGTCTAGCACGTGGAAATAACGCCTCCGGCCGCGCCCCGGAGGACCGCACGCCGTGAGTGCATGACGATTCCATTACGCCCCAAGGTGGTGCTTCGGAAATCGCGCTCGAACGGCCGACAAGCCTCAACTCTTTGAATCGGCGCGCAAAAAAAATTGGCATGGGCCGTGCTGATACGGGTTCGTCTTTTAACTCAACGAAAGGGATAGCAATGAAAAAAATCGTCCTAGCTTCCGCAATCTCAGCGCTGTTCGCCGCCCCGGTCGCGGCGTTCGCGCAAGCCAAGGCTCCCGCGGCTCCGACGCTCGACAAGGTGCTCGAGGCGTCGGGCATCACCGAGAGCGGGTACATCGATGCCGGGTACACATACTCGAACAGGAACCTCGAAGGCACGAGCGGGAAACCAGCGGTCTCGACACGAGTTTTCGACAGTCAGAACAATTCGTTCGCCCTGCATCAACTCGGGTTGACCTTGGCCAAACAACCGAAGGAAGGCTTCGGGGGATTGGTCAATATCACGGCGGGCAGGGACGCAAACGTCATCCAATCCTCCACTGGTGCTGGTTTGACTACCACCCCGAACGCTACGTTCGATGTAACCCAGGCGTACGCTCAGTGGGCAGGCGGCCCCCTGACCGCGATCGCAGGCAAGTTCACGACACTGGCAGGTACCGAGGTGATCGCGAGCACGGGCAATAACAACGTGTCGCGCTCGATGCTGTTCGGCGCGGTTCCCTTTACGCACACTGGCGTGCGCGGTACGTGGGCGGCGAGCGACACGATCAACGTCATCGTCGGCCTGAACAACGGTTGGGATCAGCTTACCGATTCCAACCGCCAGAAGACCGTTGAGCTCGGCGTGACGCTCAATCCGATCAAACCCCTGAACATCGCCGTCTCTGGCTACAGCGGAGACGAGATAAGCACGGTGACCGGCTCGAACGGTGTCCGCACGATGTTCGACATCGTCGCTTCGTGGGCCTTCACCGACGCCTTGTCCGTTGGTCTGGAGTATCTGGACTTCAGCCAGGACAAAGCCGTGGCTTCAGGCAAGGCCAAGTACAGCGGGTTCGCGGGCTACGCAAGCTACCTGCTCACGCCCAAGTACCGCGCTTCCGTACGCCTGGAGTCGTTCGACGATCACGACGGCTTCCACTTTGGAACTACGGGTCTCGCGACGCCGGGAACGAAGTACACGGAAGGGACGCTGACGCTTGCCTACCTCGCCGCCGACAACTTCGAGCTGCGTGCCGAAGTCCGGGAGGACAAGGCCAACCAGGCCGTGTTCGTCGACTACAGTGGCAACACCAGCAAGACCTTGATGACCATGGCGGTCCAAGGTCTCTACAAGTTCTAGCCCAAGCCACCGTCACCCACTTTAGGGAGCACATTTCATGAAACTGGTAACCGCAATCATCAAGCCCTTCAAGCTTGACGAGGTGCGGGAGGCTCTGTCCGCCATCGGCGTTCAGGGCATCACCGTCACCGAAGTCAAGGGCTTCGGCAGGCAAAAAGGCCACACCGAGCTGTACCGCGGCGCGGAGTACGTGGTCGATTTCCTGCCGAAGGTGAAGGTCGAGGCCGCCATCAAGGACGAGTTGCTCGATCAGGCGATCGAGGCCATCGAGAAATCGGCCAACACGGGAAAGATCGGCGATGGAAAGATCTTCGTCTTCGATCTGAAGCAAGTCATCCGCATCCGCACCGGCGAGACCGGGGCGGAGGCGCTCTAGGGAGGCAACAATGAACAGATTCACGAGAAAGCTATTCGCATCGCTGGCGCTGGTCGCGATGCTGGGCGCGCACGCCTTGCCGCTGTTCGCCCAGGACAAGGCGGCCGAGAAGCCCGCCGATGCGGCAGCACCGGCGGCAACGGCCCCAGCTGCCGCGGCCCCAGCTGCCGCGGCGCCGGCAACGCCCAAGTGCGGCGACAAGGGCTTCGACTGCAACAAGGGCGACGTGTCGTGGATGATGACCTCCTCGGCGTTCGTGTTGCTGATGACCGTCCCGGGCCTGGCGCTGTTCTACGCCGGCATGGCCCGAACCCGGAACGCGCTGTCGACGGTGATGCAGAGTTTTTCGATCTTCTGCGTCGTCGCGGTGCTTTGGGTGATCTACGGATACAGCCTGGCGTTCACCGCCGCCCATGAAGGCAGCTCGCTGTCGCCCTTCATCGGGTCGCTCGACAAGTTCTTCATGCTCGGCGAGGATCCTGCGACGGCGGTCGCCGCGACGTTCAGCAAGGGACAGTACCTGCCGGATTTCGTGTACTGCATGTTCCAGCTGACCTTCGCCGCGATTACCGTCGCGCTGATCGCGGGCGGCTTCGCGGAACGCTTCAAGTTCTCCGCGATGATCATCTTCTGCATCCTGTGGTTCACCTTCGCCTATCTGCCCGTCGCTCACATGGTGTGGTACTGGGACGGCCCGGATGCCTACACCACGCAGAAGGCCGCCGACATAGCGCAGAGCCATGCCGGCTTCCTGTTCCAGAAAGGCGCTCTCGACTTCGCGGGCGGCACCGTGGTGCACGTCAACTCCGGCATCGCCGCGCTGGTCTGCGCGCTGATGCTCGGCAAGCGCAACGGCTACGGCAGGGTGCAGATGGCGCCGCACAGCGTGATGATGACGGCGATCGGCACCGGCATGCTGTGGATGGGCTGGTTCGGCTTCAACGCGGGTTCCGCGCTGGAAGCCACCGGCGCCGCCGGCATCGCGTTCTTCAACACGCTGTTCGGGACCGCGGTCGCGGGCGTCGCCTGGACGCTCACCGAGTGGCTCGTCAAGGGCAAGCCGAGCCTGCTGGGCATCTGCTCCGGCATCGTGGCGGGCCTGGTGGCGATCACTCCGGCGGCCGGATTCGTCGGCCCCGTGGGCGCCTTCTTCACCTGCGCCATCGCCGGCGTCGTCTGCTTCTTCGCGGTGACCAAGGTCAAGGCCATGCTGGGCTACGACGATGCGCTGGATACCTTCGGCGTGCACTGCATCGGCGGGATCATCGGCTCGCTGGGAACGGGCACCTTCGTCAATCCGAAGTTCGGCGGCACGGGCGTGTACGACTACGTCGCCAACAAGGTCGGCGATTTCGACGCCTGGGCGCAGATCGTCTCCCAGCTGTGGGACATCATCATCACCCTGATCTGGTCGGGCGGCGTGGCCTTCGTGATCCTGCTGATCCTGAAGTTCACGATCGGCATCCGCGCCAGCGACGAAGCGCAGGAAGAGGGTCTGGACCTCGCCGATCACGGCGAGAAGGCCTACAACTACTGATCGATGCAGGTAGAGCGGGCCCTGCGGGGCTCCTTCGAGCGGGCACCTTCGGGTGCCCGTTTTTTTTTCGGGATTGCTCCACGAATAGGCCGTCCGCGCCCGCTCCGGCCGGCGCGCTTTATGGGAAAATACGCGCCTTTTTCGCGGGGACCTCGTCATGAAAATGGAGTACGTGATCGGCAGCTGGGACATACCCTCGCTGCCCATCGTCGGATCGAATGCGCGCTTCCCGGTGCGCCGCATCTTCTGCGTCGGGCGCAACTACGTCGAGCACCAGAAGGAGATGGGAGGCGACGGCCGCGAGCAGCCGTTCTTCTTCACCAAGTCGGCGCACGATCTCGTGCCGTTGAATGTCGGCCAGACCGGCGCGGTGCATTATCCGCCGATGACCAGCAACTACCACTGGGAGACCGAGCTGGTCGCCGTGATGGGCACGGGCGGGTACAAGATCCCGGCAGCCAGGGCCGCGGAGCACATCTGGGGCTACGCGATCGGCCTGGACATGACGCGCCGCGACCTGCAGCAGGTCGGCAAGGACAAGGGCCGCCCGTGGACCTTCGGCAAGGACTTCGATCAGGCCGCTCCCGTCGGCGCGATCACGCCCGCCTCCAAGATCGGTCATCCCGCCAAAGGGAAGCTGTGGCTCAAGGTCAACGGCGCGCTCAAGCAAGACTCGAACATCGACCAGATGATCTGGAGCGTGCCCGAGCAGATCGCCTTCCTCACGCAGTACTACACCCTCGAAGCGGGCGACCTCATCATGACCGGCACTCCGGCGGGCGTGGGCGCGGCCAGGGCGGGCGACGAGCTCGTCGCGGGAATCGAAGGCCTGGGAGAGCTGCGGGTAAAGATCCTCGAGGCGAAGCCGTGAGCATCAAGCGCCATCAGCCCGGCAAGCTCTTCAGCGCGGCCGTCGAGCACGGCGGCCTGGTGTACGTCGCCGGCCAGGTTGCCGACGATCTCACGCAGGGCGTGAAGGGGCAGACGGAGCAGGTCCTGAAGAAGATCGACGCCATCCTCGCGTCGGCCGGGACCGGCAAATCGAAGATCCTCTCGGCAAACGTCTGGGTTACCGACATCCGCAACCGCGACGACATGAACGCCGCGTGGACGGCGTGGGCCGACCCCGCCAATCTCCCGGCGCGCGCAACGGTCGAAGCCAAGCTCGCCGACCCGCGCATGCTGGTCGAGATCATGGTGGTCTGCGCGAAATAAGCCCGGCGGCTAGCGCCGCCAGAACGCGGGCGTGACGACGATAAAAAGCGTGAACAGCTCGAGGCGGCCGACGAGCATCGCCGCCGTGCACACCCAGGTCTGAAAATCGTTGAGGGAGGCATACGTCGTCGCGGGACCGACCTGATTCAGCCCGGGCCCCGTGTTGCACAGGCAGACGATGACCGCCGAGAAGGCCGAGATGATGTCCAGCCCGGACGCCGTCAGCAGCATCGTCATGACGATCACCGATCCGCCCCAGATCAGCATGAACGCCAGGACCGCGAAGATGATCTGATTCTCGATGCGCTGGCCCGCGACCTTCAGCGGCAGGTACGCGCGCGGATGGATGATCGACATGATCTCCCTGAGGGCCTGCCGGACCATCAGCTCGGCGCGGATCATCTTGATGCCGCCGCCGGTCGAGCCCGAACAGGTCGCGAAACAACACAGGAACAGCATCCACACCGGCGCGAAGATCGGCCACTGGTTGAAATCGGCGCTTGCGAAGCCCGCGGTGGTCGCGATCGATACCACGTTGAAAGCGCCGTGGCGCAGCGCCGTCCAGAACGACGGGTATACCCCGTTGGCGAGCAGGAAGTAGGCGATACCGAACGCCGACACGGCGAGCACCGCGAGATAGACCCGCGTCTCCGGATCGCTGCGGTACGGCGCGAGGCTCAGCTTGCGGAACGCGAGAAAGTGCGTGCCGAAATTGATGCCGGCGGCGATCATGAACAACATCGCCGTCGCCTCGATCGCCGGGGAATTGAAGTACGCGAAGTTCGCGTCGTGCGACGAGAACCCTCCGAGGCTCAAGGTGGTGAACGCGTGCACCACCGCGTCGAACCAGCTCATGCCCACCGCCTTGTACGCGAGCATGCAGGCGAGCGTCATGCCGGCGTAGACCAGCCACAGACCCTTGGCGGCCTCGGTGATCCGCGGAGTGAGCCTGGTGTCCTTCATCGGGCCGGGCGTCTCGGCTCGCATGATCTGGCTGCCGCCGATCCCCAGGAGCGGAAGAATGGCGACGGCGAGGACGATGATCCCCATCCCGCCCAGCCACTGCATCTCGCAGCGCCAGAAATTGATCGACGCAGGCAGCCGGTCCAGGCCCGACAGGACCGTCGAGCCCGTGGTCGTGAGCGCCGCCACCGTCTCGAAATACGCATCGGTGAAGCTCATCTCGTGGAGGTGGAGGAGCAGCGGCAGGGTCGCAAAGGCGGGAAGCACGGTCCACACGAGCGCGACCAGGAGCAGCGCGTCGCGGGGCTGCAGCTCCCCTCGGCCGGGGCGCGTCCCGCCCCAGAGCACGGCTCCGCTCGCCAGGGTGATCAGCATCGACTGGTAGTGGGCCGAGCGCGCCGCATCGCCATACAGGAACGAGACGCCGAAAGGCAGCAGCATGGAAACGGCGAAGAGCATGATCAACACGCTCAGCACGTGGAGAACGGAGACCGGTCTGACCATGCGCGGTGCCGCTTCAGACGAAGCCGACGCTGACTTCGAATAGCTTCTCCACCTTGGGCAACTGCTTCTTGTCGGTGACGAACACGATCGCGTGATCCTCTGCCTGCACCACCGTATCGTGGTGGGCCATCACGACGTCGTCGCCGCGCACCAGCGCCGCGATCGACGTTCCGTTGGGCAGGTCGATCTCCTCGATCCGCCGCCCGACGCAGCGCGAGGAATTGCGGTCGCCGTGCACCACGGCCTCGAGCGCCTCGGCAACTCCGCGCCGCAGGCTGTGCACCTGGGTGACGTGTCCGCGCCGCACGTGCGCGAGCAGGGTGCCGATCGTCGCCTGCGCGGGGGAGATCGCGATGTCGATCTCGCCGGCGTGAAGCAGGTCGACGTAGGAGCGCCGGTTGATGAGCGATACGACACGCCGCGCTCCCATCCGCTTGGCCAGCAGACACGACATGATGTTGTTCTCGTCGTCGTTGGTCACGGCCACGAACAGATCCATGTCGGAGACGTTCTCGGCTTCGAGCAGCGCCTCGTCGGTGACGTCTCCCTGGAGCACGAGGCCGCGATCGAGGCGCGTGGAGAGAATCTCGCAGCGCCGCTTGTTGTACTCGATGATCTTGACCGAGTACTCGCGCTCCAGCGCGCGTGCGAGACGCAGGCCGATGTTGCCCCCGCCCGCGATCATCACGCGGCGCACGGGCTTGTCCATGCGACGCAGCTCGTGCATCACCTCGCGGATCTCCTTCGTCGCGGCGAGACAGAACACTTCGTCGCCTGCCTGGACCAGAGTGTCGCCGTCGGGCTGGACCGGCGTATCGCCACGGAAGATGGCGGCGATGCGCGCGTCGACCGAAGGAATATGTTTCCTGAGGTCCCTCAAAGGATGCCCGACCAGGGGGCCGCCCTGAAACGCGCGCACTGCCACCAGACTCACCTTGCCGTTGGCGAACTCGAGCACCTGAAGCGCTTCGGGGAACTCGATCAGCTTCACGATGTAGTCCGTCAGGACCTGCTCCGGGCAGATCGCCAGGTCGACGTCGAAGCAATCCGGACCCAGCACGTTCTCGTTGGCGAGATAGTCGGTGGCGCGCAGCCGCACGATCCTCGTCGGGACGTTGAACAGCTGCTGCGCGAGCTTGCAGGCGACGAGGTTCGTTTCGTCGCTCTGGGTCACGGCGATCATCATGTCGCAGTCCTCGATGCCCGCGTCGGCGAGGACCGAGGGATGCGCGGCGCTGCCGACGACCGTGCGCACGTCGAGGTGATCCTGGAGGTTCCGCAGCCTCGCTCCGTCGATATCGACCAGGGTGATGTCGTTCGCCTCCGACGCGAGGCTTTCAGCGACCGAGGAGCCGACCTGGCCGGCGCCGAGAATGACGATCTTCAAATCGGAAGTCCGGGCGAAAAAGCAGGCATTCTATGCCGAATCCCGCGGGACCCGGAAATCGCGGTCAGTCTTCCTTCCGCCTTGCGAGAATGCCGAGCGCCTTCAGTTTTCGATACAGATGGGTGCGTTCCAGGCCGCTGCGCTCGGCCAGGCGCGCGATGGACCCGTTGGCCTGCGCAAGATGATGCTCGAAGTACGTCCGCTCGAACGCCTCGCGCGCCTCGCGCAACGGCAGATCGAACGAGACTTCCGCGTCCGCCGTCCGCCTCGCGAACTGCGGCAGCACGCGCTCGGCGTCCCCTACTCCGATCTCCTCCTCGAGACTCGTGAGAGCGAGCGTGCGCACCGCGGCGGCGAGGTCCTCGAGGTTGCCAGGCCAGCTGAAGTGGCGCAGGACGTTCAGCGCGCCGGTCGAGAAGATCCGCGGCGGGCAGAAGCGCGTCTCCACGAGCTGGGCGAGCATCAGCGCAGCGACCTCGGGGATGTCCTCGGGATGCTCGCGCAGGGCGGGGAGGGCGATGACGATGCCCGAGAGCGACTGCATCAGCGCGGGGTCGAACCCGTGCACCTCCACCAGACGCTTGGGCTCCTCCGCGGTAAACGAGACCAGCCGCACGTTGCTTTTCTCGGCCCGTGTCGCGAGGAAAGCGAGGTGCTTCTGCTGGTTCTTCGAGAGCGCCGCCAGCTCCGCGACGAACAGCACGCCGCTCGAGACCTGCTGCAGCAGATCCTGGGACGCATCGTTGAGGGCGTGCGCGCCGTCGAGCCAAGGCGTATTGGGCTGCTGCAGATAGCGCGCGTAGAGCTCGGGCATGACGCCTTTTTCCCCGCGCATCAGCACCGCGGCTCCCGCGGTCGAAATCTTCGACAGGCGCTTCTTCAGCTCGGTGATCGTGACCGAGCGGCCGAAATTCGCGATGCTGAGAGGCATCGTCGCCCGCGACTCCCCCGCGCGCAGCGCCCGCTTGACCGTCGCGAGCAGCTTCTGCAACGCGATCGGTTTCTCCAGGAAATCCATCGCGCCGATGCGTGTCGCCTCGACCGCGGTGTCGATCGTGCCGTGCCCCGACATCATGATCACCGGCATGTTGAGATGCCCGCCGGTCGCCCACTCCTTGAGCAGCGTGATGCCGTCTGCGTCCGGCATCCAGATATCGAGCAGCACGAGGTCTGGCCTTCCCCGCGCGCGCAGCGAGCGCGCAGCCGTGGCGTTCTCGGCGACCTGCACGGTGTGGCCCTCGTCGGAGAGAATCTCCGAGAGCAGCTCGCGGATCCCGACTTCGTCGTCTACGACCAGAATCTGTGCCATGCCGATCAGGCGGCCAGCGGCAGCGAAATCCGCACCGCGGCGCCGCGCCCCCCTTCCCTCCCGGCCCGGTTCTCGATGGTGACCGTCCCGTGATGCTCGTCGATGATGCGCTTCACGATGGCAAGCCCGAGCCCGGTTCCCTTGGACTTGGTCGTGACGTACGGCTCGAACGCTCCCTTGATGATGGCGTCCGGGAATCCGCAGCCGTTGTCGCTGATGCGCAGCCACACTTGGCCCTCCGCGAGCTCGGTTGTCACCTCGATCTTCGGGTCGATGTTCCCGGCTAGGGCGTCCTGCGCGTTCTGCAGGAGATTGTGGATGACTTGCCGCAGGCGGTCGGGGTCGCCGCGCACCAGGGGCAGGCCCTTGCCCAGGCTCGCCTGAATCCGCGTTCCGGACTGATCGTACAGCGCCAGGACTTCGGCGAGCAGGCGGTTGAGATCGAGACCGCCGAGTTGCGGCGCGGGCGTGCGGGCGTAGTCGCGGAGCTCGTCGACCATGTTCTTCATCGCGGTGACCTGGGCGACGATGGTTTCCGTGGCGTGATTCAGCGCGCGGGCCGCCTCCGGCGTGAGCTTGTCGAGGAGCTTCGCCTGCAAGCGCTCCGCGGCCAGCTGGATGGGCGTGAGGGGGTTCTTGATCTCGTGCGCGAGCCTGCGCGCAACCTCGCCCCAGGCGGTGGCGCGCTGCGCCGCGATCAGCTGGGTGATGTCGTCGAAAACGACGACGTAGCCTCCGCCGCCCGCCGCGGGGAGGGGCGAGCCTCGCACAAGAATCACCGCGTTCCGGTCGCGCATCTCGATCTGCTGCTGCCAGGGTATTTCCCTGTGCTCGGCGAGCTCCGAGCGCAGCATCTGGGCGAATTCGGGGAGAACATGCCAGTCCGGCAGCGCCCGCTCGATGAGCGGGCCGAGGTTCTCGTGCAGGATGCGTCCTGCGCCGCTGTTGGCGATCCTCAGCACCAGTGCCTCGTCGAAAACGAGCACGCCCGCCGACAGGTTGGCAAGGATGCTCTCCAGATACGCCTTGGCGGTCTCGAGCTGCGCCTGGTTGAGCTGCGCCGCGCGCTGCGCTTCGCCGAGCTGCTGAGTCATGCTGTTGAAAGAGCTCGTGAGGATGCCCAGCTCGTCGCGGCTCGTGACCTGGGCGCGGCGCGAGAAATCGCCGCGCGCGACCGCCTGTGTGCCCTCGGCAAGCACGGCGAGCGGCTGGGACAAGCGTCGCGACAGCAGGAACGCCAGCGCGATCGCCGAAAGGAGGGCGAGGAGGAGCGTTAGAGTCAGGGTGAGGATGTAGATCTCCTTCAGGCCCTGGCGGGACAGCGACAGTTCCTTGTACGCCCGGTATACGCTCTGCACGGACTCGCCCTGTTCGGCAAGAGCCGGCGGAACCCAGTGCGTCAGCTGCAGGAAGCGCGTGTCGCCGCGTCCCCCTGTCGTCTCCAATGAGACGATGACCCGCAGGAGCAGGCCCTTGTCGCCCACGGGCTCGACCGCACCGTACCCGCGAACCTGGCGCGCATCGCGGAGCGCCTGCGGGGTCGGGGCCGGGGCTTCGAGCTTCATCGGCTCGCGACGCGCCACGGCAACGACCCCGCCTCGAGCGTCCAGGAGCACCGCTTCTTCCACGTACGCCTGTTCGCGCACGCGCACCAGGAGTGCGGGCTGCTCGCGCTGGGAAACCTCGGACAGGTCGAGCGCCATGACGTGTGCCTTGAGCAGGAGCTCGTTCAGCATGACGTCGAGGGCGGCGCGCCCGAGATTGAGCCCTCCTTCCAGAGCGCGCTCGACGCGCACGTCGAACCAGGACTCGATGCTCTTGGATAGGAACTGGAGCGAGACCGTATAGACGAGCAAGCCCGGAGCCACACCCACCAGCGCGAACATGACGAGCACGCGAAACGTCAGCAGGGAGCCGAATACCTTGGCGCGACGCTGGCGCGCCAGCTTCGAAAGCTGGAACACCACGAGCCCGAGCAGGGCGAGGGCGATAGCCGCGTTCAGGGCCAGAAGCAGCGGGTAGTGCTCGGCGAACAGCGGTGAGTTCGCCGTCGCCGCAGCGAGGAGGAAGAGCAATATCCCGCCGAGCGCGGCGCTCGCGATCAACACGTATGTCATCGGGCCTCCCGCACCGGCGCGAGGGGTGTGAAGGAAAAGCGCCTCCACCCCGACGAGAGAGTCCATTCGCGATTGGTGACGCTGCTTACCCTGAACGGCGTGGGAAGCTGCGCGGGATCGAGCCGCAGGCGCACCGAGGCCACGTACTTTCGCCCGTTGTCCACCTGGTCCTGCCCCAGCACCGGCCAACCGTGAACGCGGCCGAGCGCCTGCAGCGCCTCGGCCAGCGTCGGAAAATTCTGGTACAGCGTGCCGCTGGAGAGCCGATACTGCTGCGCGAGAGGGAGATACGAAAGGCGCAGCTCCAGCTTTTCGGAAGCGGTCTTCTCGTCGAACCAGTACCAGCGCGGCCGCGTCAGCTCGAACTCGACCAGGAAGCCGAGCGATACGCCGTTGTTGAGCGCTTCGAGCAACGGCCCGTTCAGGTCGAGATGGAAATCGGCATTGAGGACATAGCGGGTCTCGGAGATCTCCATGTCCGCATCGTTCACCTGGATGGGCTGCGCCTGCGCCGCGCCGAGGCAGAGGGCAAGGACGGGTCCGAATAGGGAGGAACGGGCGTTCATCTCTCGTTCGCTTCAGGGGCCAGCCTTCTTCAGCAAGGCATAGTAGAAACCGTCGCTGACCGCACTCGGCAGTGTCTGGCCCCGGATGTCGTCATCCCATTCCGGGAATCTCGGAAGCGGCAGCGACTCGGCGTCCGTTCGGCGCAGAAGGAATTCCCGCACCTGACCGCCGTTCTCCTCCGGAAAGACCGAGCAGGTTGCGTACAGCAATTTACCACCGGGTGCCAGTACCCGCCACAAGGCGTCGAGCAACTCCGCCTGCACACGGCCGAACTCCGCCGCATCCGTTCTGCGCCGCAGCCACTTGATGTCCGGGTGACGCCTCACCACGCCCGAAGCCGAGCAGGGTGCATCCAGCAATATGCGGTCGAAGAGCTTGCCTTCCACGAACGCATCCGGGCTGCGGCAATCGGCGACCACGACTCTCGCTTCGAGCTGCAGCCGGGAGAGATTCTCGGAGATGCGCTTCGCCCGCGCTGCGCTCGCGTCAACCGCGACGAGCTCGGCGCGCGCGAGCTCCAGCAAGTGGCCGGTCTTCCCTCCCGGAGCGGCGCAGGCATCCAGTATTCGCATGCCGTCGCGCGCATCGAGGAGAAACGCCGCACGCTGAGCGCCCAAATCCTGCACCGAGACCTCGCCGGCCGCGAAGCCGGGCAGTCGCTCCACGCGACAGGGCTTTTCGAGGCGCACTGCCTGCTGACCCACGACACTCCCGGCCAAGCCTGCCCGCTCGAGCTTCTCCAAATAGGCCGGCGCCGAGAGCCGGCGCCGATTGACTCTCAGGATCATCGGCGGGTGCCGGTTCGACTCGAGGAGAATCGACTCCCACCGGTCCGGGTAGGCCGTGCGCAGTGCGTCGATCCACCATTGCGGGTGGCGGTAGCGGCCGGGCTCGGTCGCTTCGATTTCCGGAATCAGCGCGGGCGCGCGGCGCTGAAAACTGCGCATCACCGCGTTGACGAGGCCTTTCGCGCGTGCCTGCCCGAGAATGACCGCGCCTTCCACGGCTTGGTGGACCACGGCGTGCGCCGACAGCGGCCGCGAGGCGAGCTCGGCCAGTGCAGCGAGCAGCAGCCCGCGCAGCGCAACGTCGGCGAGCGGCTTCTGAAGCAATCTGTCCAGAGCGGCATCGATGAGACCGTAGCCGCGCAGTGCGTTGTAGCAGAGATCCTGGGCCGCGGCCGACAGCGTCGGCTCCCGAACGCGCGTCTTGAGCTCGGCCAGCGCGTCGTTCAGGCTCTCCCCACGGAGAACACGAGCGAGAGCGCGGGCTGCGGCGGCAAACGCCTCAGCGAGGGAGTGGGCGGCGACCGTGGACAAGGACGTGTTGCCGAAGGTGACGGGCGTTGCCGCAATTATAGGCGCTGGGCTCACGCCCCGCCCCTAGGATTCGAAGCGCTCGCCGCGCGAGAACGCGAATCCGCGGAGAAAATCGGCCGCCCGCAGGCGCTTTCCTCCGGAGCGCTGCAGTTCGGAAACCAGCACGGCGCCGTTGCCGCAGGCGATGCGCAAGCCGCTCTTGTCCGCGCTCAACACCTGACCGGGCGCTCCTTCGCCCTCCGCGACGACACAGCTCCAGATCTTGAGATCCACGCCTCGAATACGCGCCCCGGCACCGGGCGCCGGATTGAATGCGCGCACACGGCGATTCACCCGCGCCGCGTCTTCGCTCCAGTCCACACGGTACTCGCGTTTGTCCGGCTTCGGCGCGTAGGTCGCGTCTCCACCCGCCTGCGGCACCGCCTCGAGCCCACCCGCCTCGAGCGCGTCCAGGGCGCGAACGAGGAGCTGGCCGCCGAGCCCCGCGAGGCGCTCGCCGAGCGTGCCGGCGGTATCCGCCTGCGAGATCGTGACCGTCTCCCGTAGAAGCACCGGGCCCGTGTCAAGCCCGGCGTCCATCTGCATGATCGATACGCCCGTGACTTCGTCACCTGCGAGCAGCGCCCGCTGTATCGGCGCCGCGCCGCGCCAGCGCGGCAACAGCGACGCGTGCACGTTGAGCGCGCCCCGCGGCGCCATAGCGAGCACGTCCTCGGGAAAGATGAGGCCGAACGCCGCGGTGACCATCGCATCCGCTCCGAGGAGCCTGAGCTCCGCCTGGACGCGCGCGTCTCTGAGCGTTACCGGTTGCAGCACGCGGACTCCACGATCGAGCGCAAGGCGCTTGACCGGAGAAGCGGCGGGCGCAAGACCACGGCCCGCGGGTCGATCCGGTCGAGTCATCACGGCGCACACCGCGTGGCGCGACTCGAAGAGCGCCACCAGGCTGCGCACCGCGAATTCCGGGGTCCCGGCAAAGAGGATTTTCACGAATCCAACGCGCTCGCGGAGCCGCGAAATGAAACCTCAAGCCGTCTGACGAAGGTGCTTTTGAAGTTTCGCCCTGATGCGCTGCTGCTTCAGGCGCGACAAGTAATCGACGAAAACCTTGCCGTCCAGATGGTCCATCTCGTGCTGGATGCACACCGCGAGGAGTTTCTCCGCCGTGAGCGTGAAGGGTTTTCCGTCTACGCCGAGCGCGCGCACGGTCACCTGCTCGGCGCGCTCGACCGCCTCGTAAATGCCCGGCACGGACAGGCAGCCTTCCTCGCAATATTGAGCGCCTTCGCGCGAAACGATCGCCGGATTGATCAACACGAGCAACTGATCGCGGGTGTCCGAGACGTCGATCACCACCACGCGCTTGTGCACGTCGACCTGAGTGGCGGCGAGCCCCATACCGGGGGCCGCGTACATGGTCTGGGCCATGTCTCGCACCAGCGCGCGTATCGATTCGTCGACTTCGACCACCGGCTCCGCCTTCTTGTAAAGCCTCGGATCCGGGTAACGGAGAATGCTCAGAACCGCCATAAATACTTGCAAATTGAATGTATTAGATGCAGAATTTAACGCAGACTGTAAAAAGCGCTCTGCAGCGGCTAATATGGGGATTGCGGCGCGCAAATCCAAACGAGGCGGTCATGCAAAAGTCTATCACAGCTCTCCTCGCGCTCAGCCTCGCGGGCACGGCGTGGTTCGCAATCGCGCAGGGCGATCTGCAGGTAAAAGACACCGCTCCCGACCGTTACGTCGTCCAGAAGGGGGACACGCTCTGGAGCATCGCGACCAAGTTCCTGAAGGATCAGTGGCGCTGGCCCGAAATTTGGCGCATGAACCAGGAGCAGATCCGCAATCCGCACCAGATCTCTCCGGGCGACGTACTCGTGCTCGACCGCAGCGTGTCGCCGCCGCAGCTTCGCCTGGGAGAAGCGGGCGGAGCGCCGAAAGCCTCCGTCGCCGAGGACACCGAGTCCGTCAAGCTGCTGCCCCGCGTCTACACGAGTCCGCTGGCCGCCGGAGCCATTCCCGCGATTCCGCCTCGCTCCATAGAGCCGTTCCTCACGCAGCCGCTGCTGATTGAGGAAGGCGGGCTCGATCGCGCGCCGAGGATCATTGCCACCGAAGAAAACCGCGTGAATCTCGGAGCGGGCAACGTAGCCTACGTGAGCGGGTTCGGCAGGGCCACGGACCCGATGTGGCAGGTCTTTCGCACCGGGCAGCCCTTGGTCGACCCCGAGACCAATCTGACTCTGGGCTACGAAGCGGTCTTCCTCGGAACCGCGCGAGTGACGCGAGCGGGCGAGCCCGCCACCGTCCAGATCGTGAATTCCAAGAAGGAAATTTCCGCGGGCGACAGACTCGTTCCGGCCCCGCCTCCGGCGATGCCGCAATACGTCCCCCACGCGCCCGCGTCCCAAGTCAGCGGCCGCATCATTGCCCTGTACGACGCTACCTACTCGGCCAGCGGCGGGCGCGATTCGATCATTTCGATAAACCGCGGACGGCGGCACGGGCTGGAGGCCGGAAACGTTCTCGCCATCTACCGCAACGTCGTGATCTACGACCAGGCGGACTACCTCAAGTCGCGCGACCGTTCCCCGGCGATCCAGTTGCCGCCCGAGCGCTATGGCCTGGCGTACATCTTCCGCACTTTCAATTCGGTCTCCTATGCGCTCGTCATGGAGAGCTCGAGGCCGATTCAAGGCGGCGACATCGTTCAGAATCCCTGATACGGGGCGGAATCTTCCGGGGACTTTCCATCATGAACGATTCGGGCGATCTGGCCGCCTGGATCGAGCTCAGTCTTGTGCCGGGGCTCGGCAGCAACCGCTTCCGCTCCCTGCTTTCGGCTTTCGGCCTCCCAGTGCATGTGCTGAAGGCGACGCGGTCGCAATTGTCCCGCGTCGTTCCCGAATCGCTGGCCGTGAGCATCCTCGAGCGCAAACGCGGCGCCGAAATCGAGAAAGCGGTTCGCTGGGCCGCCGAGCCCGGCCATGCGGTCCTGACGCTCGCCGACAACGCGTATCCCAGGCAGCTCCTCGAGATTCCCGACCCGCCCGCTTTGCTCTATGTCGCGGGCGTCGCACGGCTGCTGTCTTCGGCCGCGCTCGCTGTCGTCGGAAGTCGAAACGCCACGCCCCAAGGGCTGAAGAACGCGCACGCCTTCTCGCGCGCGCTCAGCGACGCAGGCCTCGCGATCGTGAGCGGGCTCGCCCTCGGCGTGGATAGCGAGGCGCATCGCGGCGGCCTCGCCGGGGGCGGGTCGACGCTTGCCGTGCTCGGCACGGGCATCGACGTCACGTATCCGCGGCGCAATGCGCCGCTTGCGGAGGAGATTCTGGCGCGAGGCCTCCTGGTATCCGAGTTTCCCCTCGGAACCGAGCCCCATGCGGGGAATTTCCCCCGACGCAACCGGCTCATCTCGGGCCTCGCCAGGGGCTGCCTCGTCGTCGAGGCCGCGGTGGACTCCGGATCGCTGATCACCGCGCGCCTGGCGGCCGACCAGGGCCGCGAGGTTTTCGCGATCCCTGGGTCGATCCATTCGCCTCTCTCCAAGGGCTGTCATGCCCTGATCAAGCAGGGAGCCAAGCTCGTCGAAAGCGCGGAGGACGTTCTCGAGGAGCTCGGCGTCGCTGCTCGTGCTCCGGAAAGGGCGGCGGAATCCGGTGCGGGCCACGAGCTGCTCGAGAAAATGGGCTTCGACCCCTGCGACATCGACGAGCTGGTCGCCCGCAGCGGGCTGCCCGTGGAAACGATATCCGCCGTATTGCTCGAGCTGGAGCTCGACGGAAAGATAGCCGGCCTCCCAGGAGGTCTGTACCAACGCCTGCGTTGAGGGAACATGTTCGACATACTCGTCTACCTTTTCGAGAACTACTACCAGGCGCAGGCTTATCCGGACTACGACACGCTCGAGCGCAAGCTCCACGCGGCGGGCTTCGAAAACGACGACATTCACGACGCCCTCGACTGGTTGAACAGCCTCACGCGTCGACCCGGCGAGGGAATTCCGGAATCGCTGGACACGCGCTCGTCCTTCCGCGGCTATTCCAAGGACGAATCGGCCAAGCTGCCTCTGGAATGTCGCGGCTTCATCGCGTTTCTCGAGAGCGCCAAGATTCTCACGCCGCTGCTGCGTGAACTCATAATCGAGCGGGCCATGGGCCTGCCAAGCGAGATCGTCGGGCTCGACAAGCTGAAGGTGATCGTGCTGATGGTGCTGTGGACGCGTCGCGGCAATGTCGACGCGCTGGTTCTCGACGAGTTGATTCCCGACGGCGATACGCGGCAAGTGCACTGATCCCGCGCGCGGTCTGAGCGGCGGCGCTTCCTTGCGCCGCTTTCCGATTCCTCTTATCATCCTGCGCTTCGCGTAGCGGGCCGGACCGCGGTCGTCCGGTCTGCCGCGGTCTTTGCTTCCCCGTGACCAAGAAGCTCATCATCGCCGAAAAGCCCTCCGTGGCGAACGACATCGCCCGCACGCTCGGAGGCTTCACGCGCCACGGCGACTACTACGAGAGCCGGGACTACGTACTGTCGTCCGCGATCGGCCACCTGCTCGAGCTCGTTCCGCCCGAAGGCGTCGAGGTCAAGCGTGGAAAGTGGTCCTTTGCGCACCTGCCGGTAATTCCTCCGCACTTTGATCTCAAGCCGATCGAGCGGACCGAGGACCGACTCAAGCTCCTTGTGAAGCTGCTCAAGCGCAAAGACGTCTCGGGCGTCATCAACGCTTGCGACGCCGGCCGCGAAGGAGAGTTGATCTTCCGCTACATCGTGCGCCACGCCGAGAGCAAGAAGCCCGTCGAGCGGCTGTGGCTGCAGTCCATGACGCAGACTTCGATCAGGGAAGGCTTCGAGCAGCTTCGCAAGGATCGCGAGCTGCTCCCCCTCGCCGACGCGGCCCTGTGCCGCTCCGAGTCGGATTGGCTCGTGGGCATCAACGGGACGCGCGCGATGACCGCGTTCAATTCGAAGGAAGGCGGCTTTTACAAGACGACGGTGGGCCGGGTGCAGACGCCCACGCTCGCCATCCTGGTCGAGCGCGAGGAGCGCATACGCGCGTTCAGGCCGCGCGACTACTGGGAGATCCACGCGACCTTCGCGGCCGCCGCAGGGGAGTACGCCGGCCGGTGGTTCGACGAGAGCTTTCAGAAACCCAAGGAGGACGCAGAAGCCCGCCCCGAGCGCCTTTGGGACAGTAAGCGGGCCGAAACGATCCGCGAGAAGTGCGCCGGCAAACCCGGCGTCGCAACCGAGGAATCGAAGCCCGCGTCGCAGCTCTCGCCGATGCTCTACGACCTCACGAGCCTGCAGCGCGAGGCCAACGGCCGCTTCGGATTCTCTGCGAGGACCACGCTCTCGCTCGCGCAGGCCCTGTACGAGAAGCACAAGGCGCTGACCTACCCCCGTACCGACTCCCGCGCGCTCCCCGAGGATTACATCGGGACCGTGAAGAAGACGCTCGACGTGTTCGCGGGGCAGAAGGCCCTGGGCTACGCGCCGCACGCGGCGCGCATACTCAAGCAGGGCTGGGTCAAGGCGAACAAGCGCATCTTCGACAACCAGAAGATCTCGGACCACTTCGCGATCATCCCCACCCTGCAGCCGCCGCGCCACCTGTCGGAGGCGGAAAGCAAGCTCTACGACATGGTCGTCAAGCGCTTCCTCGCGGTCTTCTTCCCGGCGGCCGAGTACCTCGTTACCACGCGGATCACGCGCGTCGAAAGCGAAGCGTTCAAGACCGAGGGCCGCGTCATGACCGAGCCCGGCTGGCTGCAGGTTTACGGCAAGGACGCCGAGACCCCGGAGTCGGCCAACCTGGTCGCGATCAAGAACGGCGAGAAGGTCCAGACTCGCGACGTCGAGGTCCGCGCCAACCAGACCAAGCCTCCCGCGCGCTTCACCGAGGCGACCCTCCTTTCGGCGATGGAAGGGGCGGGAAAGCTGGTCGAGGACGAGGAGCTGCGCGAGGCGATGAGCGAGAAGGGGCTTGGAACGCCGGCCACGCGCGCCCAGATCATCGAGGGACTGATCTTCGAGGACTACCTGCACCGGGTCGGCCGCGACCTGCACCCAACGCCCAAAGCGTTCTCGCTCCTGTTCGCGCTGCGCCACTTCGGCGTGACCGAGCTGTGCTCGCCGGAGCTCACCGGCAACTGGGAATTCCAGCTCAAGCGCATGGAACACGGCGCGCTGCCGCGCAGCTCCTTCATGGACCACATCGTCGAGCTCACGAGCGAGATGGTCGCGCGCATCAAGCGCGGCGACATCCCCGACACGGCGTTTCTCACCCTGAAGACACCCTGCCCGAAGTGCGGGGGCACCGTCAACGAGACTTACCGAAAGTTCAAATGCACCAAGTGCGACTTCTCGATCTGGAAAGTCGTTTCGAGCCGCGAGTTCGCTCCCGAGGAGATCGAGACGCTGATCGCGAAAGGCTCGGTGGGGCCACTCACGGGGTTCCGGAGCCGCATGGGCAAACCCTTCGCCGCGGTCGTGCGGCTCACCCCGGAGTTTCGCGCGGAGTTCGACTTCGGCAGGCCCGCCGAAGGCGAGGGCGCCGAAAAAGTGGATTTCACCGGCCTGACGCCCCTCGGTCCCTGCCCGAAGTGCAGGGGCAGGGTGTTCGAACAACCCATGGCCTACGTCTGCGAGAACAGCGTCAACGCGGGGCGCACCTGCGACTTCCGCTCAGGCCGCGTCATCCTGCAGAGACCGATCGAGCGCGAAGAGATCCAGAAGCTCCTCGCGACCGGCCGGACCGATCTTCTCCACCGCTTCATTTCGCGCAAGGGCCGGCCGTTCTCCGCGTTCCTGGTGCGTGGCGCCGACGGTAGGGTCGGATTCGAGTTCGCTCCGCGTGCGGGCAAGGCGGCGACGCCAGGCCCAAAGAAGGAAACGGCGGGCGAACCGGACAGAAAGAAGCCTTCACAAACCAAGCCCGGGGCGAAGCGCACCGCGGGCCGCGCGAAGCCCCGAGCCAAAAAAGCCGCCTAGGTCAGACGTCGAGGCGGGCGCCGAGGGCGTTTTGCTCGATGAAAATGCGTCGCGGCTCGACGTCGTCGCCCATGAGCTTGGTGAAGATCTCATCGGCCGCAATTCCGTCCTCGATCTGCACTTTCAGCAGGCGACGCGACTGCGGGTCCATCGTGGTTTCCCACAGCTGCTCGGGGTTCATCTCCCCGAGGCCCTTGTAGCGCTGAATGCTCGCGCTGCGCTCCACCTCGCCGAGCAGCCATTTCATCGCCTGAGGAAAGTCGGCGACGCTCTCCTCCCGGTCCTCGCGCTTGATGGCTGCACCCGGGCCGATTAGGCCTTGCAGGAGCTGGGCGATGCGGTTCAAGTGCTGGTAGTCCCCCGAGGAGAGAAAATCTTCATCGAGCACGCTCGTCCTCACATTGCCGTGGTGCGAGCGCTCGATCACCAGTTGATGGCGCTCGTTCTTGCCATCGTAGCGCGCGCTGACGTCCACGCCGTTGCCGTTGACCGCCATCGCCTGCTTCAGCCGCAACGCGCTCGCACCCGCCGATTGCGGGCTGGACAAATCGATCTTGATTCCCCGCATCAACGCACCCAACGCCTCCGAGTCGATTATCTTCGACGCCCGCGACACCACGGCCTCGGCGAATAGGTACGCCTTGGCGAGCTGCTCCAGGGTCTTGCCTTCGATCGGCTGAGCACCCTTCTTCGGGAAAAGCGACGTGCCTACCAGCGCCTGCGCGAGCATGAACTGCGCGCGTTCGTGGTCGTCCTTGAAGTAGCGCTCCTGCTTGCCTACCTTGACCTTGTAGAGCGGCGGCTGGGCGATATAGACGTGCCCGTGCTCGACCAGCTCCGGCATTTGGCGGTAGAAAAACGTCAGCAGCAGCGTGCGAATGTGAGCGCCGTCAACGTCGGCGTCGGTCATGATGATGATGCGGTGGTAGCGCAGCTTCGAGATGTCGTATTCGTCCTTGCCGATGCCGGTGCCCAGGGTCTGGATGAGCGTAACGATCTCCTGGGAGGAAATCAGCTTGTCGAATCGCGCCTTCTCGACATTGAGGATCTTGCCCTTCAGCGGCAGGATCGCCTGGAATTTGCGCTCGCGGCCCTGCTTGGCAGAGCCGCCGGCCGAGTCTCCCTCGACAATGTAGAGCTCGCACAGGGCCGGGTCCTTCTCTTGGCAGTCGGCGAGTTTCGCCGACAGGCCAAAGGAGTCGAGGACGCCCTTGCGGCGCGTCATCTCGCGCGCCTTGCGTGCCGCCTCCCTGGCACGCGCGGCGTCTACGATCTTGCTGCAGATGATGCGTGCATCGTTGGGCCGTTCGAGGAGAAAATTCTTCAATTTCTCACCGACCAACTCTTGGACCACCGGTCCTACTTCCGACGACACCAGCTTGTCCTTGGTCTGCGAGGAGAACTTCGGCTCCGGAACTTTGATGGAAAGCACGCACGACAGACCCTCGCGCATATCGTCGCCCGTCGTCTCGACCTTGGCCTTCTTGGCGATCTCGTTCGATTCGATGTATTGATTCAAGCTCCGCGTCATCGCGGCCCGCAAGCCCGAAAGGTGGGTGCCGCCATCGCGTTGCGGGATGTTGTTGGTGAAGCAGAGCACCTGCTCCTGGTACGAATCGTTCCACTGCATCGCGACTTCGACGGTGATGCCTTCTTTCTGCGCGACCGCGTGGAACGGCGTGTTGTGGAGCACGTTCTTGCTCTTGTTGATGTACTCGACGAAGCCTTTAACGCCACCGGTATGGGCGAAGTTCTCCTCCTTCCCGGTCCGCTGGTCGACCAGCTGGATCTGCACCCCGTTGTTCAGGAACGAGAGTTCCCGCAGCCGCTTCGCCAGGATATCGAAGTGGTATTCGACGACACCGAAGGTGTCGACGCTGGCCAGAAAGTGCACCTCGGTGCCTCGACGCTCGGTCTTGCCCGTGACCTTCAGCGGCGCGACAGCTACGCCGCGCTTGAATTCCATGAAATGGCTTTTCCCCTCGCGCCGGATCGTCAGCCGGAGCCAGTCGGACAGGGCGTTGACCACCGACACGCCCACGCCGTGCAGGCCGCCGGCGACCTTGTAGGCGTTGTTGTCGAACTTGCCCCCGGCGTGAAGCTCGGTCATGACGATCTCCGCCGCAGAGCGCTTCTCCTCGTCCTGCTCGTGCACGCCCGTGGGAATGCCGCGGCCGTTGTCCGCCACGCTGATGGAATTGTCGGTGTGGATGGTGACCGTGATCTCGTCGCAGAATCCCGCCAGCGCCTCGTCGATCGCGTTGTCGACGACCTCGAACACCATGTGGTGCAATCCGGTGCCGTCCGAGGTGTCGCCGATATACATCCCCGGGCGCTTGCGCACCGCCTCAAGGCCCTTCAGGACCTTGATGCTGTCGGAATCGTAGTGCTCCCGGGAGTTTCCGTTCTTTTCCGCTTCGGCCATTGAACTTGCTTCCTTCAGATTCGCATCGGCATCACGACGTACTTGAAGTCGCTGCGATCGGGCAGCGTGAAGAGCGCGCTGGAATTGGCGTCGCCCAAGCCGCACTCGACTTCAGCGACATCCAGGTTGTTGAGCACGTCGACCAGGTAGCCGACGTTGAATCCGATATCCAGTGTTTCACCCTTGTACGCGACGTCCAACTCCTCCTGCGCCTCCTCCTGTTCGGTGTTGCTGCAGCTGATCTTGAGGCTGCCGTCCGTGAGCACCCAGCGCACGCCCCTGAACTTGTCGCTGGTGAGGATCGCTGCCCGCTGCAAGGCCTGCAGAAGAACGATACGGTCGAGCTTGAGCTTCTTCGGCTGACTCTGCGGAATGACGCGCCCGTAGTCCGGGAATTTGCCGTCGACGAGCTTGGAAACAAGCACCACGTTCCCGAACTTGAACTTCGCCTGCGCCGCGGACAGGTCGATCGCCACCGGGTCATCGCTGTCGTCGAGCAGCTTAGAGAGTTCAATGATTGTCTTTCTTGGAAGAATGACCTCCTGGCGCGCCAGGTTCCTGCCCCCGACTTTGCGGCTGGCATACGCGAGCCGGTGCCCGTCGGTCGCGACCAGCTTCAACTGCTCGTCCTCGACGACCATGAGCAGCCCGTTGAGGTAGTAGCGGATATCCTGCTGTGCCATCGCGTACTGGACCAGTCCAAGCTGAGCGCGCAACAGTTTCTGAGGCACCGTGAAGCTGGTCGTGGAGGCTTCGGCCAGCGCCAGCCTCGGGAAATCCTCGGCGGCGAGAGTCTGCAGGTTGAAGCGGCTCTTTCCCGACTTGACCTGGAGACGGCGGTCCTGCAGCACCAGCTGGACCTCCGCGCCCTCCGGCAGAGCCCTCAGTATATCGACCAGCTTGCGCGCACCCACTGTGATCCTCTTTGCCTCGCCGGGTCCTTCAACCGCCATGCTAGTCGTAATCTCTATCTCGATATCGGTGGCAACGAAATCGAGCTGGGCATCGGTTCTGGACAGCAGAACGTTGGAGAGGATCGGCAGCGTGTGGCGTCGCTCGATGATTCCGGCGACCGCCTGCAGAGGCTCGAGGAGCGCTTCACGCTTGGTCTTCAGCAAGTTCATTTTATTTTCCTTGGTGATGATGATGACCGCGCACTATTGCGTGGATAACCCGATCTGGAGGCGCGGGCATCGGGCGCGACGCTGCGACAATGGCTGTGGGTAAGTGCGCGCTTTGCGGTGAAGAAAGTCTGCACAACATCGAAGTGACTACCCATCGGTACGTTTGCCCACAATTCGTCCACGGCTTTTGCCCAGGTTCCTCAGCCCTTCAGAACCTGCTCGAGCACGTGGTAGTCGCGGTTGATTTCGTGATTCTTCTCCCGCAGCGTCGCGATTGTGCGGCACGCGTGCAGGACGGTTGTGTGATCGCGGTTGCCGAACGCATCGCCAATATCCGGGAGGCTCATCTGCGTGAGGTCCTTCGCGAGCGCCATGGCGAGCTGCCGAGGGCGGGCGACACTGCGGCTGCGCTTCTTCGAGTGCATGTCCGAGACCTTGATCTTGTAGTACTCGGCGACGGTCTTCTGGATGTTGTCTACGGTGATCTGCCGGTTCTGAGCGCTGAGCAGATCCTTCAGCGCTTCCTTGGCGGTATCGAGCGTGATATCGCGTCCGTTGAAGCGTGAGTACGCGACTACGCTCTTCAGGGCGCCCTCGAGTTCCCGCACGTTCGAGCGGATGTGCTTGGCAATGAAGAAGGCAACTTCCTCGGAAAGCTTGAGGGACACGGCTTCGGCCTTCTTGAGGATGATCGCCACCCGCATTTCTTGCTCGGGCGGCTCGATCGCCACCGTCAGGCCCCAGGAAAAGCGCGACTTGAGGCGCTCGTCAATTCCCGCGAGATCCTTCGGGTAGGTGTCGCAGGTAATGATGAGCTGCTTGTGCGATTCGATCAGCGCGTTGAACGCGTAGAAGAATTCCTCCTGGGTGCGGTCTTTTCCCGTGAAGAACTGAATGTCGTCGATAAGCAGGAGGTCGAGCGAGTGGTAGTAGCGCTTGAATTCGTCGAAGGACTTCTGCTGATAGGCTCGGATGACGTCCGAGATGTACTGCGCAGCATGGAGGTAGCGCACGCGCGCGTTGGGGTGCTGCTGGAGGACGTGATTGCCGACGGCGTGAATCAGGTGTGTCTTGCCCAGACCGACGCCGCCATAGATGAACAGCGGGTTGTACGAGGTGCCGGGGTGCTCGGCGACCTGGAGCGCTGCGGCGCGGGCGAGTTGGTTCGCCTTCCCGGCGACGAAACCGTCGAAGCTGAACTCCGGGATGAGGCTGGAGCGGTCGTGGGCCGGTTTGGGAGCAGGCAGCTTGTTCGCGCTGCCCGCGCGCGCGGGCACGGCGGGATGCGCCGGTTCGGGGATGCCAGCGGCCTCGAGCATCACCGCGACACGAATCGGGGAGGAGAAGAACTCGGCTCCCAAAGCCTCGATTCGGGGAGTGAACCGCTCCTTGACCCATTGCAGCACGAAGCGGTTTGGTGCGAGCAGGCGTAGCTCACCTGAAGGTGCCGCCGAAGCGTCCAGTTTGAGCGGCCGGATCCAGGTATTAAACTGCTGAGCAGGAAGCTCTTTTTCTAATCGGCTCAGGCACGAAGCCCAAAAACCCTGCATGGAGTTCAGTCGGCTGGATTTCGAGGAAAACTGCGACTGCATTTTACTCGCTTCATCGCGAGTTATCCACAGCCGGAAGCGCTCTTTTTCGAACGCTGTTTCGCGCGCGTGCAACGTCTCGATCGTTGACAATCACACCGCATATCCAGTCTAATCGAGGGTTACTTTATGCAACGAAAATTCTCGCGATGAAGCGTACTTTTCACCCTTCTGTCGTTCGTAGGAAGCGCACCCACGGATTCCTCGTGCGTATGCGCACACGCGGCGGCCGGGCCGTGATTCGAGCCCGCCGCGCCAAGGGTCGCGCGCGGTTGAGCGTTTGAGCGTCCGCAGGCGCTACAGTCGAAGGCAGCGCCTCGGGACCACTGATATCGCCGCGCTGCTCGCGGGCGGCCAAGCGCTCCGGCGTCCTGGATTCAACGTGCTCCTGCGGGTCAATCCCTTCGGCGTTCCCAGGCTGGGCGTGATTGTTCCCAAGCGGGTCTTCCCGCGTGCGGTCGATCGCAATCGGACCAAGCGCGTCCTGCGGGAGCTGTTTCGCACGCTGCAGGGACGCTTGGGAAGCCGCGACATTCTGATTCGCGTGACTGGGAGCAAGCTCACCGTCGCAGACGTCGCGCAATCCCTCGTGGGTTCTCAGTGAGCAGGCTGCTGTCGCTGCTGATTGCCGGGTATCGGTTCTCGATCAGCCCTCTGCTGGGTATGCACTGCCGCTTCCACCCTTCGTGCTCCGCATACGCGTTGGAAGCGCTAGAGCGGCATGGGGCGACCCGGGGCGGGTGGCTTGCGATCAGGCGGCTCGCGCGCTGCCATCCCTGGCATGCGGGCGGCCACGACCCGGTTCCGTAACGCACCTCGCATGGATACGCAGCGCCTCATTCTGTTCGTCGTGTTCTCGTTCTCCCTGCTGCTCCTTTGGGAGGCGTGGCAGAAGGAAACCAAGCCCCCCGCTCCGGTCAACTCGACAACGCAGGGCATCGTGCCCACGCCCAGCGCGCAGGGTGATGCGTCCGCGGTAGCGCGCGCCGAAGTTCCCGCGACTCTGGCATCCGCCGGCGGCCCCGGAGAGCGTCTACGGGTCAGGACCGATACCGTGCTGGCGGAAATCGACACTCAGGGGGGTGACCTCGCCTACCTGGAGCTCCTGAAGCAGAGGGACGCTGGCGACGGGACCAAGAACATCGTGCTGTTCGGGCCGCAGCACCATTACGCAGCGCAGAGCGGCCTAATAGGAGCTGGGCTCCCGAATCACAGGACGCTGTTTCGCGCGGAGGGCAAGGAGTTCAACCTTGCCCAAGGACAGGACAACGTCGAAGTAAGTTTGGAGGCGCGCACCTCGCAGGGGGTCAAGGTGAGGAAGATCCTGACGTTCCATCGCGGGAGCTATCGCATAGACGTCGCGGAGGAAATCACGAACGGCACGTCTCGCCCGCTAGCCACCGACGCCTATTTTCAGCTGACGCGCGACGGCGAATCCCCGGGTGGCGACCCGTACATGACGAAGACGTACACCGGGGCCGCTGTATATACGGATCGTGACAAATTCCAGAAGGTCACCTTCGATGACATCGCCAAGGGAAAAGTCGCTTATCCGAAGACGGCGGACAATGGCTGGATCGCGATCGTCCAGCACTACTTCGTCGCCGCCCTCCTGCCGGCTGAAAAAGCGCGGCGCGAGTTCTACACACGCAAGCTCGACGGCGATCTTTACTCGATCGGCGTGATCCTTCCGGTAGGACCGATCGCGCCCGGCGCCACGGCGCGCGTGGACGTGCCTGTATACGCGGGACCTCAGGATCAGGATCACTTGCAGTTGGTTGCGCCGGGCCTGCAGCTGGTGGTCGACTACGGCTGGCTGACGGTCATCGCCGCGCCGCTGTTCTGGGTGCTGAAGCTCTTTCACGGATGGCTGGGGAACTGGGGCCTGGCGATCATTCTGCTCACCGTAATGATCAAGCTCATCTTCTTTCCGCTATCGGCGGCGAGCTATCGCTCAATGGCGAAGATGAAGCTCGTTACGCCACGTCTCATGAAGCTGCGGGAGCAGTACGGAGACGACAAGGTCAAGATGAACCAGGCGATGATGGATCTGTACAAGACCGAGAAGATCAATCCGCTCGGTGGTTGCCTGCCGATCCTCGTGCAGATACCGGTATTCATCGCGCTTTACTGGGTGCTGTTCGAGAGCGTGGAGTTGCGCCACGCACCGTTCTATCTGTGGATCAAGGATCTTTCAGCACCCGACCCGTGGTACGTCCTACCGACGCTGATGATGGTCTCGATGATCGTGCAGACGAAGATGAATCCGACGCCTCCCGATCCCGTCCAGGCCAAGGTCATGATGATCATGCCGCTGGTGTTCGGCGTCATGTTCTATTTCTTCCCGTCGGGGTTGGTGCTTTATTGGTTCGTCAACAATATTCTGTCTATTCTTCAGCAGTGGCAGATTTCCCGGATGATCGGGGGCAACAAGGCCGCGGCGGGCGCCAAGCGCTGAGCGCGCCGCCCGCCCGGGCAATTGGGGCGCCCAGGCAGCTATGATGGCAGCACCGTCCGATACCGATGTCATCGCGGCCATCGCGACCGCGGCGGGCAGAGCCGGCATCGGGATAGTGCGGGTTTCGGGCAAGAACCTGAATGTTCTGGCATCGGGGCTCCTGGGTCGCACGCCGGCCGCGCGCGTGGCTACTCGCAGCATCTTCAGGAGCGCTGGCGGGGAGCCGCTTGACGACGGGATCGCCCTTTTCTTTCCGGCGCCCGCGTCGTATACAGGCGAGGATGTGCTCGAACTCCAGGGCCACGGCGGCCCGGTCGTGCTACAGCTGATCCTGCGTCGCTGCCTCGAGTTGGGCGCCCGCCTCGCAGAGCCGGGGGAATTTAGCCGCCGCGCCTACTTGAACGAGAAGCTCGACCTTGCCCAGGCCGAGGGTGTCGCCGACCTGATCGATGCGGCGACGGAAGCCGCCGCTAAGTGCGCCCTGCGGTCGCTGCGCGGGGAGTTCTCCGAGCGCATCCGCGGCCTCGTCCAAGAGCTCGTCGACCTGCGAGTTCTGGTCGAGGCGACGCTCGATTTTCCCGAGGAGGACGTCGACCCGCTTGACCGCGAGGATGCTCGCCTGCGCCTCGCCCGGCTGGAGGAACAGATAGCGCGTGCGCTCTTGCTCGGGCGCCAGGGCAGCGTGTTGCGCAGCGGACTGCACGTGGTTCTGGCGGGGCGGCCCAACGTCGGCAAGTCCTCCCTACTCAACCGGCTTGCGGGCGAGGATCTTGCCATCGTCACCGAGATCCCCGGGACGACGAGAGATGCGGTTCGCCAGACGATTCAGATCGACGGCGTACCCATGAGCGTCATCGACACGGCGGGATTGCGCGAGACCGACGACGCCGTCGAGGCGATCGGCATTGCCCGTGCATGGGAAGCGATCGGTCAGGCCGATGCGATGCTGCTGATCGTGGACGCCCGCGACGGAATCACGGTTGCGGACAGCGCTATCGCGCAGCGGCTCCCGGCTGGGCTTAGGCCGGTGACAGTGTTCAACAAGATCGACCTGTCCGGCGAATCGCCTCGGGCCGAGGAGAATGAGCATGGATGGCGCGTTCACGTTTCGGCGAAGACGGGAGCGGGCATTGAAAGCCTACGCGCGGCATTGCTGAAACTGGCGGGCTGGCAGTCGCAAGGAGAGGATGTCTTCATGGCGCGTGAGCGGCATCTCGTCGCGTTGGAGCGCGCCGCTGCCGCGCTCGAGCGCGGCAGGAGCGGCGCCGCGAGGACCGAGATCCTCGCAGAGGAGCTTCGCCTCGCGCAGCGCGAACTCGGCTCGATAACGGGGGACGTTTCGGCGGACGATCTCTTGGGCGAAATTTTTTCGCGCTTCTGCGTCGGGAAGTAGTCGACGCAATGAAACACTTTCCCATGCTGAGTGCGCTCGTAATTTGCGGGGCAAGCGGGACGCTGTTCAGCGCCTTGCACGCGCCGCTGCCCTGGATGGTTGGGCCCCTTCTGGTGATGGCGCTCGTCAAGTTCCTTGGCGCCCGGGTTGCCGCCCCGCGCGGAGGCAGGGCGGCCGGGCAGCTGACCATCGCCTGCGCGCTCGGCTTGTATTTCACGCCCGCAGTCGCTGGCGAGGTCGCGGCGCATTGGTACTTGCTGCTGGCGGCAGCCCTGCTCGCCGTGCTCCTCGCCTACGCGAGCGGCTGGTTTCTGATGCGGGGTGCCGCCGTCGACGCTACGACCGCGCTCTTCTGCAGCGTTCCGGGGGGCGCGGCGGAGATGACCGTTCTCGGAGAAAGATTCGGCGCGCGCCTCGATCGCGTGGTCCTCGCTCAAGCCTTGCGCGTCTTCATCGTCGTGGTGATTGTGCCCTTTGCATTCACCGCTTCAGGCCTGCACGGTGCGGACATCTACCGTCCGGCGCAAGTGTCCGTCGACGCCCTGGGTCTTGTCGCATTGCTCGGCATCGCCACCGCGGCGGGGACTGGGCTCGCGAGGCTGCATTTGCCCAACGCGTGGATGCTGGGGCCGCTGTGCGTGTCCGTGGCCTTGACGTTGAACGGCGTCACCCTTTCCGCAGTTCCGACTTGGCTGGCGAATGCCGCACAGCTGCTGATCGGCTGCTCGTTGGGATCGAGCTTCGAGCGCGAGTCGTTGAGGACATCTCCACGCTTCATGGGCGTCGTCAGCCTGTCGGTAGCGCTCGCGATGATCGCCTCGGCGCTGGCAGGGTGGGGGCTGGCTGTTGCAGGAGGGGTGCCGATAGCGACCATGGTGCTCGCGACCGCGCCCGGAGGGATGGCGGAGATGTGCGTGACGGCGAAGGTCCTCCAACTGGGCGTGCCTCTGGTCACCGCGGCGCACGTGACGCGGGTCATCATTCTGGTAACGACTACAGCTCCGACTTTCAGGCTCGCCCGCCGTCTCAGACAGGCCTGGGGCCGCTGACGCTATTTACGTAATATATTGTTTAATAATGCGTTTTTATAGATCCGCGAGATCGTGATAGAGTTCGATCCCTTACTCATTTCTCGACTGATGGCGGGAGATATGGAGCGCCATCGGTTTCGCGAGGCCCCAGGAATGAATCAGCCCTATGTTGCCGCTATTGATATCGGTGCTCCGACGAACGTGCAACACGCGGGCGTCAAGGAATGGGTGACGCGTATCGCCGCGCTCACCCGACCTGACCGAATCCAGTGGTGCGACGGGTCCAGACAGGAATACGACCGCCTGTGCAGCGAGATGGTCCAGTCGGGAATGCTGAAGACTCTCAATCCAAAGCTTCGCCCTGGCTGTTATCTCGCGCTCTCCGATCCAAACGACGTCGCCCGAACCGAGGATCGAACGTTCATCTGCTCGGAGCGCAAGGAGGACGCGGGGCCCACCAATAACTGGGTGGATCCACGCGAAATGCGCGGGACGCTGGACAAGCTATTCGACGGGTGTATGCGCGGGCGCACTCTTTACGTGGTGCCGTTCTCGATGGGGCCGCTTGGATCGCATATTGCCCACATCGGCATCGAATTGACGGACTCACCGTACGTTGTCGTCAGCATGCATCTGATGACGCGAATGTCAAAGAAAGTGTGGGAGATTCTTGGAGAGGATGGGCACTTCGTGCCTTGCGTCCACTCCGTGGGGGCGCCGCTCGCGTCCGGCGAGAAAGATGCGCGATGGCCGTGCAGCAAGGAGCATCGCTACATCGTGCACTATCCGGAGACGAAGGAAATCTGGTCTTTCGGCTCGGGATACGGCGGCAACGCCCTGTTAGGCAAGAAGTGCTTTTCGCTGCGCATCGCGTCCATCATGGGACGCGAGCAGGGCTGGCTCGCCGAGCACATGCTCATTCTTGGTGTGACCCCTCCTTCGGGGGAAAAGGTCTACGTGAGTGGGGCTTTCCCCTCGGCGTGCGGCAAAACCAATTTCGCCATGCTGATCCCGCCACCGGCTTTCAACGGGTGGAAGGTATCGACCGTGGGCGAGGACATCGCGTGGATCAAGCCGGGTAGAGACGGCCGGTTCTACGCCATTAACCCGGAGGCTGGATTCTTCGGCGTGGCTCCCGGCACTTCGGCAAAGACCAACCCCAATTGCATGAAGATGATCGAAAAGAACACGATCTTCACGAATGTGGCGATGACGCCGGATGGGGACGTGTGGTGGGAGGGCATGACCGAAACGCCTCCTGCGCGCCTCACGGACTGGCAGGGCAAGGAGTGGACCCCGGACTGCGGCAGAAAGGCTGCGCACCCCAACGCGCGCTTTACCGTTCCCGCGTCGCAATGCCCCTCCATCGATTCCGCGTGGGAAGACCCCCAAGGCGTTCCGATCTCCGCTTTCGTCTTCGGTGGGCGTCGTTCTGATACGGTCCCTTTGGTCGCCGAAACCTTCGACTGGGATTCCGGAGTCTACGCCGCCGCGACGATGGGCTCAGAGACCACTGCTGCGGCGACGGGTAAGGTCGGCGTGGTCCGACGCGATCCCATGGCAATGATCCCTTTTGTTGGTTACAACATGGGCGACTATTTCGCCCATTGGCTGAAACTCGGCCGCTCGGTGGCCAAGCGCCCGCGGATCTTCTGCGTCAACTGGTTTCGAACCGATGCATCGGGCAAGTTCATCTGGCCGGGATTCGGAGAGAACATGCGCGTGCTGAAATGGATCGTAGAGCGCTGCAAAGGCGAGGCAGCGGGAGTGGAAACGCCGATCGGGCACATTCCTGCTTTTGCGGACCTGGAGTGGAAAGGGCTAGAAGAGTTCACCGGTGACAAGTACCGGCGGGTCAGCTCGGTCGATGTTCCCGAATGGAAGCGCGAACTCAAGCTCCACGACGAGCTGCTCAGGATGCTGGGTAGTCGCCTGCCTAAGGAGCTGGCGACACGCCGTTCGGAATTGGAGCGGTCTCTGGGCTAAGGAGACTCGCGCCGTCAGAAAGAGCCGTCCTATAGACGGCTTTTTTTGTTTCCTGTTCGGATATGTTTCACGTGAAACGCCTGTTATTGGTGCGCGTTTTGGCCTTAGAATCCGTTCTTCTGCGATGAGTTTCCCAGCTCAATTCGATATAGTCGTCGTCGGCGGAGGCCACGCGGGGACCGAGGCCGCATTGGCTGCTGCCCGCGCCGGCTGTAGGACCCTGCTGGTCACACACAACCTCGAAACGCTGGGCCAGATGTCCTGTAACCCGTCCGTTGGCGGGATCGGTAAAGGTCATCTAGTCAAGGAGATAGATGCGCTCGGCGGAGTCATGGCGATCGCGACCGACGAGGCCGGCATCCAGTTTCGAATCCTGAATTCCTCCAAGGGGCCCGCGGTGCGGGCAACGCGCGCTCAAGCTGATCGACTACTCTATAAGCGCGCAATCCGTTCGCGGCTGGAGAACCAAGCCAATCTGACGCTCTTTCAAGACGCGGTGGACGATCTGGTGCTCGAGGGCGATCGCGTCTCGGGAGTAAGGACCAAGCTCGGCGTGTGCTTCTCAGCCCCCGCCGTCGTGCTTACTACAGGAACCTTTCTCTCCGGGCTCGTGCACATCGGTCTGTCCAGCTATCAGGCCGGTCGCGCGGGAGACCCCCCATCGCTCAGCCTAGCTGCGCGCCTTCGCGAGCTGAAGCTTCCGGTCGGGCGCTTGAAAACGGGCACGCCGCCCCGGCTCGACGGTCGCAGCATCGATTTTTCCGTGATGACGCCTCAGCCCGGCGACCATCCCGTACCGGTGTTTTCGTTCTTGGGCACCGCGGAAATGCATCCTCGCCAGCTCCCTTGCTGGATCACGCAAACGAACCCACGCACCCACGAGATCATCCGCGGCAACCTTGACCGCTCGCCGATGTATACCGGTGTGATCGAGGGGATCGGGCCGCGCTATTGCCCATCGATAGAGGACAAGATCCATCGCTTCGCCGCGAAGTCGAGCCACCAGGTCTTCCTAGAGCCCGAGGGGCTCACGACCAACGAGTTCTACCCCAACGGCATTTCGACGAGTCTTCCTTTCGACGTGCAGCTCGAAATGGTGAGGAGCATTCGCGGCCTAGAAAGAGCGCAGCTCCTCCGGCCCGGCTACGCCATCGAATACGACTATTACGATCCGCGCAGCCTGAAATCATCGCTCGAGACGAAATCGATTTCGGGGTTGTTCTTCGCCGGACAGATCAACGGTACGACGGGATACGAAGAGGCGGCAGCGCAAGGAATTCTCGCTGGGATCAATGCATCTCGCCTGGTGAAGGGCGAGCCCGCGTGGTGCCCCAGGCGAGACGAAGCATATATCGGGGTTCTGGTCGACGACCTCGTCACCCGTGGGGTCAGCGAGCCCTATCGCATGTTCACTAGCCGCGCGGAGTATCGGCTGATGCTGCGCGAGGACAATGCGGACTTGCGTCTCACTGAATCCGGGCGTCGGCTGGGCATCGTCGACGATGCTCGCTGGGCGGCGTTTAGTCGCAAGCGCGATGCGATCGCGCGGGAGCAGGAGCGTCTCAAGTCAATCTGGGTGAGCCCGAAATCTCTCGCCCCGGAAATCGCGGAGCGCGTTCTCGGCGGCCCAATTGAGCGTGAATACTCGTTGCTGGATCTGCTTAAGCGGCCGAGGGTGAGCTATGCCTCGCTCGCTGGGCTTTCGGGGGACACAACTGCCGTTGCCGACGCGGCGGTGGCTGCGCAGGTGGAGATCCAGGCCAAGTATCAAGGATACGTCGCGCGCCAGCGCGAGGAGATCGAGCGCCACGAGCATTACGAATATATGCTCCTGCCCGCGGAGATGAATTACGATGAAGTGCGGGGGCTGTCGGTCGAAGTGCGGCAGAAGCTCAGCCTGCACCGGCCGGAAACTATCGGCCAAGCCTCGCGGATATCGGGGATCACGCCGGCGGCCATCTCAGTCCTGCTCGTTCACTTGAAACGTCAGGCAAGGCTGCGGGAAAGATCTGCTGCATGATGACAGTCACTGCAGCACCTAGGCTAGAGGAGCGCTATAGGCAGCTTGAATCTGGAACGACTGCGCTAGGTCTCAACTTAGCCCCTGAAGCGTTGGCGAGATTGCTCCAACACCTTGAATTATTGACGAAATGGAATCGAGTCCACAATCTGACCGCCATACGGGATGCGGCGAAGTCAACGAGTGTGCACTTACTGGATAGCCTCTCGATCGTGCCCCATCTGCGTGGCCGGCGTTTGCTGGACGTGGGAAGCGGGGCTGGCTTTCCTGGCATTCCCATCGCCGTCGCGAGGCCGGACATAGAGATCGACCTCCTCGATAGCAATCAGAAGAAGTGCGCTTTCCTCAGGCAAACGATTGCGGAGCTTGGACTGACCAATGCCCGCGTGGCATGCGAGCGCGCGGAATCGTGGCGGCCCGCACGGGGATTCGACTGTATCGTTTCCCGAGCTCTCGGGGAAATCGCTGAGATCATCGAGTGGGTAGGACATCTGCTCGCTCCCGGCGGTGTCATCGCCGCGATGAAGGGCGTCTACCCCCTCGAGGAGATCAATCGCATGCCCGCCGGGTTTCGCGTGAGTGACGTGCAGCTTCTTACCGTTCCCGGCTTGGATGCGAGACGGCACTTGGTTCTGATCGAGCGGGCATGACACGCGTCCTCGCGGTCACCAATCAGAAAGGCGGCGTCGGCAAGACCACGACCAGTGTCAATCTTGCCGCAGGTCTCGCGCAATCGGGAATGCGCGTGCTGCTCGTTGACCTCGATCCGCAGGGAAACGCCACCATGGGGAGCGGCGTCGACAAGCGCGTGCTGAAGACATCGGTGTACCAGGTGCTGCTCGGGCTGGCGACCGCGGAATCGGCCCGTCAGAAGTCCGAGGCAGGCGGCTACGATCTGATTCCCGCCAACCGCGATCTCGCCGGCGCCGAGGTCGAGCTCGTCGGCCTCGAGCACCGCGAGTCCCGCCTAAAGGCCGCGCTCAAGTCGATTGCGGATCAGTACGACTTCATCCTGCTCGATTGCCCCCCGGCACTCAACATGCTCACGGTGAACGCCCTCGTCGCTGCGCACGCCGTGATGATTCCGATGCAATGCGAGTACTACGCGCTCGAAGGACTGTCCGACCTGGTCAATACGATCAAGAAAGTACGCCAGAGCCTGAATCCGAGGCTCGACATCGAGGGACTGTTGCGCACGATGTACGACCCGCGCAACACACTTGCGCAGCAGGTATCCGCGCAACTGCAGGAGCACTTCGGCGACAAGGTGTACGCGACCGTTATTCCGCGCAACGTGCGTCTCGCCGAGGCACCCAGCTACGGTGCGCCCGCGGTAAAACTCGACCGCGAGTGCAAGGGCTCCCAAGCCTACGTCGAGCTCGTCGGGGAGATCCTTTCGCGCAACGGCCTCGCGGCGGTGACGCCATGAAGCTGAAGGGACTAGGAAGGGGCTTGGATGCACTGCTCGACCGGGATTCGAGCGGCGCCCCGATGGCCGAGCATCAGGGGACGCTGCGAGTCGATCAACTGCAGCGCGGCCGCTACCAACCGCGCACGAAGATGGACGACGCATCGCTGCAGGAGCTCGCTGCATCGATCGGCAAGCAGGGCTTGATGCAGCCAATCCTCGTGAGACCAGTCAGTGGCGATCGCTACGAGATCATCGCTGGCGAGCGGCGCTGGCGAGCCGCGAAGATCGCTGGGCTGGAGGAGGTTCCGGTGCTGGTGCGCGAGGTGCCCGACTCTGCCGCGCTCGCCATGGCTCTCGTCGAGAATATCCAACGGGAGGACCTCAATCCGCTCGAGGAGGCGAACGGCGTTCAGCGGCTGATCGACGAGTTCAAGCTCACGCATCAAGAAGCCGCCGATGCCATCGGCCGCTCACGCACCGCGACCACGAACCTGCTCAGGCTCCGCAACCTGCAGAAGCCGGTGCAGGCCATGGTGCTCGATGGGAGGCTGGAGATGGGTCACGCGCGGGCGCTCCTCGCTCTGGAAGGGCGCAGGCAGGAATCGGTGGCGAAGCGGGTTGCGACGCGCGCGCTCTCGGTGAGGCAAACCGAGGAGCTGGTCAACGCCATCCTTCACCCATCGTCAAAGTCGAAGCGGAAAGTCACCGACCGCGATATCGCCCGCCTCGAGGAAGAGGTGTCCGAGGAGGTCGGTACGACGGTTCGCATCAGGCCCGGGAAAAAGGGCGCGGGCACGCTCGTCCTCGTTTACTCGAGCCCCGACCATCTGGACGACCTTCTTTCCAGATTCCGACGGAAGCGGTTGTCCTGACAGCAGCACGCCATGGATACGCGCCGCGTTTGGCCGAAAGAAGGCGTCACCCGAATACCGTACTGGATCTACTCTGACCCGGAGATCTACGCGCGCGAGCAGGAGCGCGTGTTCTGCGGCCCGAGCTGGAGTTATGTCGCCCTCGAAGCCGAGATTCCCAACGCGGGCGATTTCAAGCGGACATTTATCGGCGAGAAGCCGGTCGTCGTCGTGCGCGACGAGGACGGCTCGGTCAACGTCGTAGAGAACCGCTGTGCGCATCGCGGCGTCCAGTTCTGCCAGCGACATCTCGGCAACGCTACCGAGTTCATGTGTCCCTACCATCAGTGGACCTACGATCTGAAGGGCGATCTGATCGGAGTGCCGTTCCGACGCGGCGTGAAGAAGCAGGGGGGCATGCCGGCCGACTTCGATCCCAAAAAGCACGGCTTGCGCAGGCTCCGCGTCGCGCGTCGCCACGGCGTGATCTTCGCATCCTTCGCGACCGACCTTCAGCCTCTCGAAGAATATTTCGGCCCGTCGATGCTCGCGCTGTACGACCGCGTCTTCGACGGTCGGGAGCTCACGTTGCTCGGCTATTCGCGCCAGCTCATTCCGGCGAACTGGAAGTTGATGTTCGAGAACATCAAGGATCCTTACCACGCGAGCCTCCTGCACGTCTTCCTCGTGAGTTTCGGCCTGTTCCGCGCGGATCAGCCATCGAAGGTCGAGATGGATTCCACCGGCCGCCATGGCGCGCTCATATCCTGGCGCGGCGAGCAACGAAAGACCGACGACAACGCCGACATGAAATCCCTGATCGACAATTTCCGCCTCCAAGACCCTGCTCTGCTCGATCCCGTGCGCGAGTTCCCGGAGTACACGGTGGTGATGACGACGCTCTGGCCCAACCTCATCATCCAGCAGCAGTCGAACACGCTCGCGATGCGGCAGCTGGTCACGCGGGGGCCGGACGAGTTCGAGCTAGCGTGGACCTTCTTCGGCTACGCGGACGACGACGAGGCCATGGTCCGGAGACGGCTGCGCCAGGCCAACCTCATGGGCCCGGCGGGCTTCGTCTCGATCGACGACAGCGAGGTGATGAAGTTCTCGCAGGGCGGTGTGCGCCCCTACCCCGACTCGGCCGGATTCATGGAGATGGGCGGGCGGGAATGGAACGACGAACCGCACATGGTTACGGAATCCGTGATTCGCGCCTTCTATGATTACTACCGGCGAGTGATGGAGTTGTAGGTCTTTGTTCCAACGAAAGTGTTATATATAAATCGAACGTTCGTTTTATTCGAAACGCCTTGAACGCGGCCGACCACTACCTAACCCTGAGCGCACGAGACCTTCGCCTCGAGCTCGAGGAACTCTACGCGGGCTACATCGCCTGCCTGGACGAGGAGCGCTTCGAGGAATGGCCCGAGTTCTTCACCGACGCTTGCGTCTACAAAATCGTCCCGCGCGAGAACTTCGAGCGCGGACTGCCGCTGGCAACTTGGCTTTGCGAAAGCAAGGGGTATCTGGTGGACCGCGTCACGGCGATCCGCAAGACCGCAATGTACGCCCCACGCTACGTGCGCCGGATCGTAAGCGGCATCCGCGTGCTGGGCTGGACCGACGCGCTCCTCGAGGTGCGCGCGAACTATTTGGCGCTGGAAACCCTGCAGGACGAGCTGACCCGCGTCTTCAACGCAGGCCAATACCGCGACAAGCTGGCCGTGGAGGGCGGCAGGCTGAAATTTCGCGAAAAGATCTGCATCTTCGACAGCATTCTAGTCCCCAACAGCCTGATCTATCCCCTGTAGAGAGATATGAAAGAAACCTGGATCAAAGTCGCGGCTGCGGCAGACGTTCCGGAAGGCGGCACCCTGCTCGTCAATCTCGGCGCCGAGCCGGTGTGCCTGTACAACCTAGCAGGAAAGATCTTCGCAACGCACGACACTTGCAGCCACGGGCAAGCGAGCCTCGCCGACGGCTTCATAGAGGGAGAAGAGATCGAGTGTCCCCTGCATCAGGGCAAGTTCCATATCCCGAGCGGCAAGGCGGTAAGCGCGCCCTGCACCGAGGATATCCGCTGCTACGCGGTGAAGATCGAGAACGACGCGGTGCTGCTCAAGGAGTAGCGATGGAGAAAGTTGCGCTGACGCTGGCCATCGGCGATTACGAGCACACACGCGATCTCGCGAGTGGTTGCGTTCCCGTCGAGGGGGCGACGCTCAACGTACTCACCCTGCCTCCCGAGGAGGCCTTTTTCCGCTTTACCCACTTCCGGGAGTGGGAGGTATCCGAGATGTCCATGGGGAAGTATGTGTCGCTGCTTTCCCAGAACGACGACGGTATCACCGCGATTCCGGTGTTCCCGTCGCGCGTGTTCCGTCACTCGATGATCTATGTGCGCGACGGCGGCAAGATCGCGCGGCCGGAGCAACTGAAGGGAGGGCGCATCGGCGTTCCGGAATGGGCGCAGACCGCGGTCATCTATACGCGCGGCTACCTTACGCATCAGGCCGGCGTTCCGCTCGATTCGGTGGACTGGGTGCAGGCCGGCGTGAACGAACCCGGGCGGGTCGAGAAAGTGAAGCTCAAATTGCCCGAGGGCGTGCGCCTCCGACCCGAGCCCGGACGCTCGCTTAACGACATGCTGCTCGCGGGCGACCTCGACGCGGTGCTGTCGGCGCGTCCGCCGCGCGACCTGGGCAAGGGAATCCGGCGACTCTTCCCGGCCTACGAGGCGGTGGAGGAAGCGTATTTCAGGGAAACGGGTGTTTTTCCGATCATGCACGTGATCGTCATCAAGACCGACGTACTTGCACGCCACCCCTGGCTCGCGATGAACCTGTACAAGGCCTTCGACGAAGCGAAGCGAGGCTCTGTCGAACGCCTGTGCGACATCACGGCGTCGCACGCGCCCTTCGCCTGGCTGGCGGCCTACGCCGAACGCATGAAGGCGTTGTTCGGTGAGGATTTCTGGCCCTACGGCTTGGAGAGGAACCGCAGGACCCTCCAGGCCTTCGTAGATTTTGCCTTCGAGCAAGGGGTCTGCCATCGCAGGCTCGCGCTCGAAGAGCTGTTTCCCCGTCAGGTTCTCACCTCGTTCAAGGTCTGACATGAGCGCGGATGCGATCTGGATCACCGAAGCCGAGGTTGTCCAGCTGATGGATTTGAAGGAATCTATCGGCGCGCTCGAAGCCGCGCTGCGCGTGGAAGCGCGCGGCGAGGCGCAAAACATGACGAAGACCCTGCTGCAATACGGCAAAAACAATCTGCATGCGATCGGCGCGAAGCTGGGATCCTTGGTCGGGACTAAGACTTGGACGCATACGCAAGGCGGCACCTGCCCGTTGCTCCTCCTATGGAGCGCCGAAGACGGATCGCTCGTCGCGGTGATTGAAGCCTTCGCGCTCGGCAACCTTCGGACCGGAGGCATATCCGGGGTTGCAGCGCACTGGATGGCGCGGAAGGACGCGAACGTTATGGGGCTCGCGGGCGCGGGCAAGCAGGCGCTCGCCCAGGCCGGAGCCATGCTCGCGGTACGGCCTATCGAGCGGCTCCAGGTCTACAGCCCGCACGCAGAATCCCGCGAGGAATTCGCGAAGAAGGCGCGTGAGGAATTCGGCGTCGAGGTCGCGGTGTGCGCCTCGGCGGCCGAGGCATGCAAAGGCGCGCAGATCGTCACGCTCGTGACCCGCGCCGCGCAGCCTTTCGTCGAGGCGGACATGCTCGAGCACGGGACGCATCTGAACGCAGTAGGGGCGATTGCGCCCGACCGCGAGGAGTTCACGCAGGACATTTTCGACCGCGCGACCCAGGTGGCGGTCGACAATCTTCCCGGCGTTCAGCAGCTGTCGCGCGAATTCATGACCCGCTATGCCTCCCGCGGGTGGAGCGAAGTCATGCCCCTTTCTAAAGTGATCGCTTCGGGCCGCGGGCGGGTGGACGCGGACGATATTTCACTGTTCAAGGCGATGGGCATGGGCATCTCCGACCTGGCGCTCGGCGCGGAGGTGGTCAAGCGAGCCCGGGATCGGGGCGCCGGGCGCGCCCTGCCGCAGCCGAAGAAGGCAAAACCGCGGTTCCGGCGGGCCCCCGCCAAGAGTCCGGTGTAGGGAGTACGATCCGTTCTCGATCGAGGAGAGACGCATGAACGACTTCAAGAAGGACTTCCAGGACCTGCGGGGCCGCTTCGTCGACCGCGCCGGGCATGGGGCGCGGGACGAGAACGTCTACTGGCCTCCGATCGTCGTCACTAGGCGCGAGATCAATGCCGAGGTCGAGCGCCTTGCGAGCCTGCCCCTGCCCGCGAACGGCAGGCGCGAGTCGCTCATCGTTCATCCGCACGCCGCGGCGAACGCCCCGGGGCTCGCTCCCGGGATCCAGGTGAAGCTCTCCGTGCTCAAGCCCGGCGAGAAATCCGCGCCCTTCCGCCACAACGCGACCGAGGTCAACTTCTGCATCCGCGGCTCGGGCTCGACGCTGGTCGCCGGGAAGCGTATCGCTTTCGCCCAGCACGACGTCTGGAACCACCCCTCGTACGCCGCCTATCGTCACGTCAACGACGGCACGGACCTTCAGGTGCGGCTGACGTATTCGAACGTGCCCTTGCTGCAGCACATGCAGGTCTATCTTCCCGAGGACGAGCCCGCGATGGACTTGCATTCGGTTGAAGAGGCCAACGAGGGCGCGGGCGATCCGCGCCGCAAGAGCCCCTACGGAATGATCCGCATTGGCGCGGAGGGCGGCATGCTCATGCCCTACGAGATACTGATCAACCCCGAAGCGGTGGTGTCCAAGGCGCTGCACTTTCCCTGGAAGGAAGTGAAGCGTGAGCTCGACAAGCTCGAGGCGCTCGGTAAGGACTACATCGGCCGCCGCCTCTATATGATGTACAACCCGATCACCGGCCGCACCAACGGCATCACGCCGAACTTCTTCGCCACTATGACGATCCGGCCCCCGAAGATCGTCGACCGTCCGCACCGCCACGTGTCCGCCGCCATCAACTACTACTTCCAGGGCACGGGGTACTCCACGGTTGCGGGCAACCGCTACGAATGGGGGCCGGGTGACCTGATGCTTTCGGCGCCGGGCTGGGCGGTGCACAACCACGCCTCGAACGACGAGCACGTCTACGAGCTGACGGTCCAGGACCAGCCGCTCCATATCACCATGGAGTCGCTCCTGTGGCAGGAGAACCTGAAGAAGCCGGCGGCGCTTCTCGGCAGCGAGCCGGGCTTCGAGACCAACCGCAGCAGGGAAGCCGCGTAAGACCTCGCGCGAAGCCGGGGCTACTCCGGCTGGATGTTGGCGTCGCGCGCGAGCTTCGTGTACTTGGCGAGCTCGGTCTTCATCGTCTCCAGCAGCTGCTCCGGCGTGCTGCCGACCGCCTCGAGACCGACGGTGTTCATGCGCTCCTTGACGATCTGCGGGTCCCTCACGACCTTGTTGATCTCGGCGTTGAGGCGGTCGACGATGGGCCGCGGCGTTCCCGCGGGCGCCATTACCCCCAACCACACGTTGACCGCGTAACCGGGCAAGGGTCCCGCCTCCGCGATCGTCGGGACATCGGGCAGGATCGCCGTGCGCGTCGAGGCGGCGATCGCGATCGGCCGAAGCTTGCCGGACTTGTAGTGCGGCAGGAGCGAGTTCTCGGCGGCGATGGTGAAATCGATCTCGCCCGAGAGCAGCGCGGGGATGATCCCGGCCGAGCCCTTGTAAGGCACGTGCACGACGTGGATCCCGGTCATCGAGCGCAGCAGCTCGACCGCGAACTGGTGCGGCGCGCCGATGCCCGCGGTGCCATAAGTCAGCGGCTTGGGAGATTTCTTCGCGTAGTCGAGGAACTCCTTCAGCGTGTGCACCGGCATGCTCGAGTTCACCGTCAGCCCGAAGGGAATCGTCGCCGCGAGCGAGATGGGCTGAAAGTCGCTGATCGGGTCGTAAGGCGCCTTGACGCCCGTGGCCGCGCTCATGATGTGCGATGACTCCGACATCAGGATGGTGTAGCCATCGGGCGGAGCCTTGGCCACGAAGTCTCGCGCGATGCCGCCTCCGGCGCCGGGCTTATTCTCGACAATGAACGGCTGACCCAGCATCGGTTGCAGATGCTCGGAAAGCAGGCGCGACAGATAGTCTGGCGACCCGCCGGGCGGAAGTGGAACGACGAACCGGATGGGGCGGCTCGGCCATTGCTGCGCATGCACGAACGCCGGAAGCGCGATGACTGCGGCGAGAAGAATTCGCGGGAGCATGTCCTTCTCCTTCTGGGTCAGCGCTTCTGGCTCGCGCCCGAGCCCGCCATGTTCGTGTCGTAGCCCGGCGCGACGCGGACGTCGACAACGCAGACCGCGCCCTCTTTCGCGAGGCGCAGTCCCTTTTCGATCGCGGGCGCGAGCGCGGAGACCTCGGTCACCGGGCCGATGCCTTCCGCGCCTTGCGCCCGCGCCATCATCGCGAGGTCGATGTCGGGTCCGCTGATGCGCTGTCCGATCCAGCGGTTCTCGACCGGCCGGTTGCGTTCCTTGGCGACGCGCTCCTGATGCAGTTCGTCGTTGAAGAAGGAGCGGTTGTTGGCGACGAGAATGAGGCAGGGAATGCCGTAGTGGGTCGCCGTCCAGAGCGCCGTGTTCCCCATGAGGAAGTCGCCGTCGCCCATGATTGCGACCGGCAGCCTGCCGCTGCCTTTCAGGGCGAGCGCCGCGCCCACGGTGATGCCCGGCCCCGCGCCCACGCCTCCGCCGCCTTCGGAGCCGATGTAGTCGAGCGGATGATGGAAGTGGCGATAGGCGCCGTGCCAGCCGAGCGGCAGGCGGGTGATGCACACCTCCAGGCCGCGCGCCGCGACGTTGAGCGCGTCGGCGAGAGTGCGGATCGTCACCTTGTCGGACGTGGGGGGAAGCGGCTGCGGCGCGCCGCCGACCGCGGCGGGCCGCGCCTTGACCGCGCCGAGAAGCAGCGGGACGACGGCATCCGGCTCGCACATCGTGTAGACGTCGACCGGCGGCAATCCCTGGTAATCCATGCTCCAGCCGCGGTGCAGGTGCGCATCGGGGGACACCTGTATGACTTTCGCGCCCACGGCCTCCGCTCCCCAAGCCTGCTTCAGCACCCCGGCGAGATCGACCCAATCGAGCGCGAGCACGACGTCCGCCTCGCGCAGGAGCTTTGCAGCATCGGGAGAAAGAAAGGTCGCCGGCGGCGCGGCGTGCAGCGGATGATCGGTGGGAAAAGCCGCGCCGAGCTTGATGTCGGTGAACACGCGCGCCTGGAGCTTCTCGGCGAGCGCGACGCGCTCCTTCCACGCGATCTCGCTCCTTCCGACGCGGCCGGCGAGGATCACGGGGTGCTTCGCCCCCGAGAGCAGCTTCGCGGCGGCCTCGACCGCACCGGGTGCGGGCTGCGCCGGATCGGCCGGGCGAAAGCGCGTCGCGTCCGGCAGCGGCGGCAGCGCGCCGAGCTTCGTTTCCTGCAAGCCGGCGTCGAGATTCACGTACGTCGGGCCGCGCGGCGCGGTATTGGCGATCTGCGCGGCGCGCAGGATCGCTTCGTACGCCGCGGGCGCCGACGCCGGCTGGTTGTCCCACTTGGTGTAGTCCCGCACGAGCGCGCCCTGGTCGGACGCGGTGTGGATCCAGTCGATCCACGGCCGGCGCTTGGCCGCGTCCCAGGGGCCGGTCGCGCCCAGCACCAGCATCGGTACGCGGTCGCACCACGCGTTGAATATCGCCATGCTCGCGTGCATGAGCCCGACGTTGGAATGCACCACGGCACCCATCATGCGCTCGGAGACCTTGGCGTAGCCCTGCGCGACCGCCACCGCGGACTCCTCGTGCAGGCACAGGAGCATCTGCGGGCGCGTGTTGCCGAGATAGTTGACGATCGAGTCGTGCAACCCACGGTAGCTCGCGCCCGGATTGAGCGCGAGGTACGGAATGTCGATGGCGCGAAGCACCGCGGCGATGGCGTCGCTGCCCCAGAGATCCCTCTGCTCCGGGCTTGCGACGGGCGCTTCGGCACGAACTCCGGAGAGGTTCTCCTTGGCGTTCATGGCGGCGATCATAGCAGGTGTCCAACGACCCGAGCGAGGAGCGCATCGGCGTCGTCGGGCAGCGCGTTGCCGCGCCACGCGACGTGGTGATCGGGTCGAACCAGGACGAGGTCGCGCGCGTAGAGGTCGCGCGCCTCGGTGCTTGAAACGTCGAGCGCGGTGAGCGGCACGCCGCGGCGCCGCGCCGCCGCCACGACCGGGCGGATATCGACGCCGGGATCGAGTCGCAGCAGGGTGAAGTCGCGGCCGAGGCGGTCGAAGATCGACACGCCGTCCTCGAGCCAGACATGGGGCGCGCGTGCGCCCGGCGCGCCGCTCGGGGTGTAGCGGTGCCAGTCGTCGGGCGGCGGCTCGCCGTCGGGAACGACGATGGGCGAGCCCGCGTAGAACACGCCGAGATGGATCCCGGGAATCTCGAACTCGGTGGCGGCGTGGCGCAAGAGCCGCTCGCCGAGCGCTGCGCGGGCCGCTTCACCGGCGGCTCCGCGCTCTTCCAGCTCGGCGGGAAGCTCGATCCTGCCGATCGAATCGGCCATCGCGCGCGCGAACAGGGTGTTGCGCTGCGCGATCGGCCTGCGCTCGCGCTCGTAGCTCGCGAGCAGCTCGCGGCCGCCCCATCCCTGGCACACTGCGGCGAGCTTCCAGCCCAGGTTCGACACGTCGTCGACCGAGGTGTTGTAGCCCTGGCCGCCGGTCGGCGTGAAGAGATGCGCCGCGTCGCCGGCGATGAAGACGCGCCCTTTACCGAAGCGCTCGGCGACGAGCGTGAAACCCGCCGTCCACTCGGCGATGCCGAGAATCTCGAAGGCGAACTCGCGGCCGGTCGCTCGCACCAGCGCCTCGCGCGCGTAGCTCTCGGGATAGGCGCCGTCGCGGGGCAACTGGACGTGGAGCACCCACAGCTCCCGGCCGTCGATCGCGTTCATGAGCGCGCGCTGCTCCCGGTTCATCGCCCAGTACTGCCAGGCGCGCGGCGACTGGACCGTGTCGTAGAAGCCGCGCGAGCGGATGTAGACCGCGAGCATCCTTCCACCCATGAAATCCCGTTCCTCGCGCGAAAGTCCCTCGTAGCCGGCGCCGAGCGCGGAGCGCACCAGGCTCCTCGGTCCGTCGCATCCGACCACGTAGTCGGCCGTGATGCGCTCGGTCTTTCCGGTCGCGACTTCCTCGGCGCTTACCCTCACGCCATCCTCGCGCCTATCGATGCCCGACGCGCGCCAGCCGAAGCGCACGTTCGCGGCCGGCCATCGCTCGGCCTGCTTCTTCAGGATCGCCTCGATGTACATCTGCTGTACCCGGTGCAACGGCTCCGGTGTCGGCCAGCGCGAGTCCGCGCGCTCGCGCGCGGCGATCGCCTCGCGCCGTGTGCGCCCCGGAAGGCGCGCGAGCTCGTAGCCGGTATAGCGCGTGAAGTAGGTGATGTCCTGGGGGTAGTCCTCGGGAAGGCCCAGAGCGCGTATCTCGGCGGCGAAGCCGAGCCGCCGGTAGTGCTCCATCGTCCGCGAGGTGGTGGCGTTCGCCTTGGGAAGGGTGGGAGGGCCCGCGTCCTCCTCGAGGAGCACGCAGGGCACGCCGCGGCGGCCGAGCTCGATCGCGAGGATCAGCCCCGAGGGGCCGCCGCCGACGATCGCGACCTTCGCACGCGCCATTGCGCCTCAGGCGAACGGCGCGGCGAGCGTTCCCACGGCGGCGAAGAGCGGCTCGACCGACTCGCGCTCGAGATTCCGGGTGATGAACACGATGCGCGAGCGCCGGTCGTCGCTCGGCCAGGCCTCGAGCGTGACCGGCGGATGGAACACGTGCTGGGCGCCCTGCACGACGACCGGTCCGGCTTCGCCCGCGACGTTGACGAGCCCCTTGACGCGCAGGAGATCGCTGCCGCGCAGCGACGTAAGTACCTGCACCGCGGCCGCGAAGCTGTCCCAGGTGAAAGGCTTGTCGAACCAGAGGCAGAAGGAACGGATGGAAGCGTCGTGTGCGCCGGCGCGAACGCGCTCGCCCAGGTAGGCGCCCTCCGGGCGGGATTCGCCCGCGGGGGAGAGCCAGCTGTCCAGGTCCTTCGCCGAGCGGGTGCTCCTGGGCCCGACGTCGCGCAGGAACGCGACATCCACCTCGCCGTTGACCGCGATCGTCCGCGCGGCGTAAGGGTTCGTCCGCGCCAGCCGCGCCTCGAGCGAGGTCACAGCCGATGGCGGCGCGATGTCGCTCTTCGTGATGACGATGCGGTCGGCTACGGCGGCCTGCTTCGCCGCCTCGGGCGCATCATCGAGGTTGCGCTCGCCGTTGACCGCGTCGACCAGCGTTACCACGCAATCCAGGCGGTACTGCGCACCGAGCATGCCGTCGGTCTGCAGCGTGTGCAGCACCGGGACCGGGTCGGCCAGGCCAGTGGTCTCGACGAACACGCGGTCGAAATCGATCACCTCTCCGGCGCGCCGCTTGATGAATAGCTCGCGCATCGTCTCCTGCAGGTCGGTGCGCACCGAGCAGCACAGGCAGCCGTTCGAGAGCAGGGTCATCGATTCGGACGAGGACGCGACCAGCTCGTGGTCGATCCCGACCTCCCCGAACTCGTTGATGATGACCGCCGCGCGGTTCATCGCGGGGTCGCGCAGCAGGCGCTTCAGGAGCGTCGTCTTTCCGCTGCCGAGAAAGCCGGTGATCAGGGTGACCGGCAGCTTGCCCGCGAGGACGTCGCGCCCTGGTGCCGCCATCAAACGTTCATTTCGAGAACGTAAAGGCCGCCGGCGAAGCGGTCGACGGTGAACACGAGCCCGCGGTCGTCGACGTAGACGTCGTTCAGCTGGATAGAGCCGGCCTTGGAGAGCTTGGGCGCGGGCGGCACGTAGTAGGCGATCTCCTCGGGCCGGTAGGGATTGCTCACGTCGAAGGCGCGTACGCCGCCGCCGAAGAAGGTGCCAACGATGATGCTCTCGGAGCGCCACGAGCCGGGCACCGGCAGATTCTCGTGCAGGTTGTGCGCGCCGAAGCGCCCGCCGTTGCCGGCGAAGGTCTGGACGGGCGGCAAGGGGCAGGTGCTGATCGGAACGAGGTTCGTCTCCATGCGCGCGTCGACCACCCACACGAGCTTCGGCCAGTCCTTCCCGTCGGTGTAGGTGCACTCGTCGCTGACGATGAGGAGCTCGGGCCCGAACAACGGCAGCACCGTGTGGGTGAAGCCGGTGTAGGGCGGAGAATAGTGCCAGCGCGAGACGAGCTTTGGGTGCGCCTTGTCGGCGATGTCGAGGATCACGGCGCCGCCCGAGATGTAGCCGATGTAGGCGCGGTCGGGCCGCTGCGGGAAGACGTTGGTGTTGTGCGCGCGATAGCCCGAGTCGAATTTCGGATGGCGCTTCAAGGGCGGCACGGAATCGCCGACGCGCGTGCCCGGCAGCCACCAGCGGCCGACTTCCTCGGGCTTGGAGGGCTTGCGCACGTCGATGATGCGGTAGAACTGGTCGTCCGACGGATGCGTCGGCTGGAAATCCGCCGCGCCCGAGGCCATGTGGATGTACTCGCCATCGACGAACCACACCGCGTGCACGCCGCGCGAGTGCGGACCGGAGGCGTCGAAGTGCGAGACGAGCTTCGGGGCGTCCGGTTTGCTGATGTCGAAGAGGTCGAAGCCCGCAGGCTTCATGTTCACCGCGCTCGTCTGGTACGCGACCGCCATGACGTCGCCGACGACGTCGAGCGAGTTCGAGCGCACTTTCGCGTGCGGCAGCTCGGTCTGCACCACCATCTTCGGGTTCCTGGGATCGGTGACGTCGACTGCGGTGAAGTTCTTCGGCGCGGACTCGTGCGCCATCCACAGGATCCTCCGGCCGTCTTTCGCGAGCTGCATGCCCATGCCCTCGCCGATGCCGCCGAAACCCGCGAGCTCGTGGTGCGACAGGAGCTTCATGTTGAGGGAGAGCGCCTGGTCGGGGCGGGCGCCTATTCCGGAAAGCGTCGATGCCATCGTGGGTCCTGTGGGTGGAAAAGGAAGAACCGAGCTGCGAAGGTGTAATACTAACGCCTCAGGTACACTTTTTAGAAAAGCGACTGTTCGAGGAGGAAAGCCCATGCATCGGTTGTTCGTCGTCGTTCTCGGCTTCACCGCGGCGTTGCATGCGGGCGGTGTGCTCGCTCAAGCCTATCCCGCCAAGCCGGTGCGGCTCATCGTCACCTATCCGCCCGGGGGCAGCTCGGACCTCATGGCGCGGGTTTTCGGACAGAAGCTGTCGGAGATCTGGGGACAGCCGGTGATCGTGGAGAGCAAGCCGGGTGCGGCGGGCTCGATCGGCATGGAGTACGCGTCGAAGCAGCCCGCCGACGGCTACAACTTCGTCATAGGCAACATCGGCCCCGCCGCGGTGAATCCCCTCATGACCAAGGTGCCCTACGACGTCGAGCGCGATTTCGTCGCGATCTCCCTCATCGCCACCGGCCCCAACGTCCTCATCGTGAACCCGGGCGTCCCCGCGAAATCGTTCCGCGAGCTGATCGATCTGGCGAAAACCAACTCCGGGAAGCTCAACTACGGCTCGAGCGGCCCGGGCAGCGTCTCGCAACTTGCCGGGGAGATGCTGAAGATTCTCGCGGGCGTGCAGGCGGTCGAGGTGCCCTACAAGGGCGGGATCCTGGCGGTCCAGGATGTCGTCGGCGGCCACCTTCAGTTCATCTTCGCCGATTCGCTGCCCTCGATGCAGTTCATCAAGGCCGAGAAGGTCCGGCCCTTGTGCGTGACGAGCCCGCAGCGCAGCCCGCTCGTCCCCAACCTGCCGCCGTGCGCGGAAACGTTGCCGGGGCTGGTCGCGATCAGCTGGTGGGGGGTGTTCATGCCGACCGGAGTGCCGAAGGCCATCCTCGACCAGTTCCACGGGGACCTGGTCAAGGCGCTGCAGGATCCGGACGTAAAGAGGAAGTTCGCCGACCTGGGCGTGGACGCCGTGCACGACACGCCCGAGGAATTCGTCGCCTTCATCAAGTCCGAGACGGTCAAGTACGGCAAGCTCATCAAGGACGTCGGCATCAAGGCCGAGTGAGGGGCGCAGGGCGCCCGGCGCCCGTCATCCCGGGCGCAGCGAGGATCTCCTCAGCTCTTTTCCAGCGCCGCCTTGAGCCGCGCCACCGCCTCGGCCGATTCCGCAGCGACGCGTTCGCGGACGCCGAAGTGATCGAGTATCGCCGCGAGCAGATTGGGCATGCGATAAGTAAGCACACGCTCGAAGCGCGTGCCGGCGCCGTCGGGACGCAGCGTGTAGGTTACCGTGCCGCCGCCGCGGGAGCCGATGTTCTTGCCCTCGATCGACCAGCGCATCGGCGGCTCGCGCGCCACCACCGTCCAGGTCACCGTGCCGCGTCTACCCGCGACGAGGAAATCCTCGACCACACTTTCGCCGAGCGCGAGGGAGTGGTCGGTCGCGCCGCGCACCGCAAGCGACGAGGGATGCCAGCGCGGCCAATTCGCCGGCGTGGTGACGTAGTCGTAGACCTGCTGCGGCGGTCGCGCGATGGCGATCTCGTTGACAATGCGCGTGTCGGGCTGCAGCGGCGGGGCGAATACGAGCAAAGCTGCAGCGGCGGCGACCACCGCCGCTGCGACCGACACGATGCGGAGCTTTCCTTTCATGCTAGCGTCGCCCGCTCGCCCGCCGGCGGGGCCGTCCCGCCATTTCTTCCAGCACCTTGCACACGGCGCCGGTGTCCTGCTTTCCCAGGCCCATCGCCATCGCGGCGTTGTAGATAGGCGCGCTCGCCGCGAACAGCGGCGTCGGGCAGTCGAGGCTGCGTGCGAAGTCGCCGATGATGGTCATGTCCTTCTGCCACACTTCGTTCTTCATCGTGGCTTCCGAGTAGTCGCCCTTCACCATCATCGGCCCGCGCACCTGGAACATGCGCGAGCCGCCCGCGCCGCCGGCGACGACCTTCAGGATCATCGCCGGATCGAGCCCGGCTTTCATGCCGAGCACCATGGCTTCGGCCGCGGCGACGTTGTGGACGGCGACGAGCAGGTTGGCGACGAATTTCATCTTCGAGCCGGCGCCGAAGGGGCCGACGTAGTAGTTCGCGCTGGTGAAGGCCGGCAGCACCGGCGCGATCTTCTCGTAGGCCGCGCGCTCGCCGCTCACGTAGATGAGCAGGTCCTTGGCGCGGGCCTGCGCGCCGGTGCCGCTGAGGGGACAATCGAGCAGGATGACGCCGCGCTTCGCGAGCGTCTCGCGCGCCGCGGCCTTCACGTCGATCGGCAGGGTGCTGGTTTCCACGACCACGGTGCCGCGCCTGGCCGATTTCGCGAGCTCGGCGGCGACGTCGGTCAGAGCAGATGCCGAAGGAAGCGAAGTGATGATGATGCCGGCGCGCCTTGCGACATCGCGCGGGCTCATCGCCGCGACGCCGCCGGCGCGTTTGTGCCCGGCGCGAGCGCGCGGCGCGACGTCGTAGCCGACGACCCGGACTCCGGCGCGCATGAGGTTGTACGACATCGCCGAGCCCATGATCCCGAGCCCGATCATTCCGACGGTCTGCTGCGTCATTTTCGCATTCTCCTTGCCCGCCATTCTATCTACGCCCGGCAATTGATCGGCAGCCAGCCCGGAGGAAGATTGGTCCTGTTCTCGCCCTTGACCGTCATCTTGTCGGGCGCCGTGGCGAAGCCGCAGACCCAGGTCACGGGCACGATGGGCGCATCGGTCACCACGGCCGGGCGAAGCGTGAGGATCTTGCCGGCGATGGCGCGGTTCGCGCGGTTGCCGAAGGTGATGTGGATCGCGCCGCCCTCGACGGCGACCGAGCTGATGTAGTTGTTGACGATCTTGTCCGCGACCGGCAAGCCGGCGGCGGCGTTGTCGGCGGGAAAGTTCTGCAGCAGGGCCCAGGACATCGCGACGGGCGCCTTGGCGATGTCGGCGAGAGGCAGGGCCTCCGCGATCTGGTCGCGGATGAACTTGTCCTGGTACGTGGGGACCGCGAGCAGGGCCAGGATGGCGACGATGCCGACGACGACCATCAATTCGAGCAGCGTGAAGCCGCGGCTACGCAAGTCGGTCCCGCCGATCAGAAGCCGTACAGCCGGGCCGGGTTGTCGACCAGGATTTTCTTGCGTATCACGGCGTCGGGCGCCCACACCGGGAGCTGGTTGAGGAGCCGTCCGTCGTCGATTCTCAAGAGCGGCGTCACCTGCGTAGCGGGATTGCCGGAGGAGGAGTTCGGGTGCGGCCAGTCGGTGCCCCAGACGATGCGGTCGGCGTTCGCGGCGATGAGCGCCCTGGCGAGCGGCGCGGCATCGGGATAATCCGGCGCCAAATGGGATGCGCGGTAGGCGCCCGAGATCTTCACGTAGGCCTTGCCCGAGCGCACGAGCTCGACGAGGTCCGAGAAGCCGGGTTGTTCGGCCCCGATCGCGGCCTGCGCTCCGCCGAAATGGTCGAACACCGCAGGGACGGGCGAAGCGAGTACGAGGTCCTTGATCGAGGAGATCACCGCGAGGTTGGCATACATCTGCACGTGCCAGTTCCGCATCCGCACGCGTTCCACAGCAGCCCGGAAGCGCTTGCGGCCGACCGACGGGTCGTTGCCGCCGCCGGTAGCGAGGTTCAGGCGGACGCCGCGGATGCCGGCCTCGTGCATGGCGTCGAGCGCGGACTCGGGCGTCTGGTCGTCGATGACCGCGACGCCCCGCGCGTCCTTGCCCCGCGCCTTCATGCCGTAAAGCGTCGCGGAGTTGTCGCTGCCGTAGACGCTCGGCGTCACGATCACCACGCGCTGGATGTGAAGCGTTTGGTGCAGCGCCGCCATTTCCTCCGGCAGCGCCATCTCGGGCGTGTAGGCGCGCCCGGAAAAATAGGGAAACGTCTCGGGATCGCCGTGGATGTGCGTGTGGCAATCGCAGGCGCCGGCGGGAACTTCGAAATTCACCTCCGTCGCGGGCTGGGCCGCTTTGGCGAGGCTCGTTCGCATGCGCATCGCGCCTCCTGCGGACGGCGCTCCGATCAGGAGGCCGCGTCGCGTCGGCATCGGGTTCCGATCGAGTTTGTGGGTTTGCCGCCCCGTTCATCGCCTCAGCGGTAACGCTTCACTTTCGGGGGCACGTGGGGCTCGGCCGGCGCGACGCTCACCTGGTAGCGCCGGCACTTGGCGCACCTGAGCCAGCCCTCGCTGCGGGTCCCGTCCCCGCGCGTGATCACAGTGGGCTCGGAAGCGTTGGCGCCGCAGAGCGGACAGGAAAAGGGCGTCGGGACTTCAGGCACGCACGTGCTCCGGGCCGGACTTCTTCGGCTGCTTCGGTTTCTTCGGTTCCCTGCGCGGTCTGTCGCGGTTGCCCATGTTTGTTCCTTTGTTTCGGGGGAGCGCCAGCTTACGCCGATTCAGCTTGCCGGAGTGTCGGGCTTCGGAGGCGGCGGCGGGAACTGCGCATCGGTGGCTTCGGCATTGGGAGCGATATCGGGAGCACCTGCCTTGCGCCGCCGCTTTTCTTCCTGTTTCTGTTTCTTGGCAAGATCTCTCTGACGTCGCGCGAAGGCGTAGTTGGGCTTTGCCATGGGCGGTCGCGTCCCTCGGGTTGGAAACCCTCGAGTGTAAGCCCGATTGCCTCCGCGGCCCTGGTTCCCCGTAAAAATACGCTACCATCCCGCCCTCGGAACGGGCATAGGCGGAAAGAACAAGTGGCACGGCTTCTGGTCGGCGTGGACATCGGCGGCACCTTCACCGACTGCGTGGTGCTCGACCGCTCAGGACACATCACCGCCACCAAGGCTTCCTCGACCCCGCGCGACTTCGCCGAGGGCATGCTCGCCGCGATGCGCATCGCCGCCGAGCGCTTGGGCCTGTCGTTCGAGCAATTCTGCCGCGAGGTCGAGGTGCTCACGCACGGAACGACCGTCGGCACGAACGCGCTGATCCAGCGCAAGGGCGCCAAGGTCGGGCTGATCACCACGCGCGGCCACGAGGATGCGATCCACATCATGCGCGGCTCGCGCGGCGTGTCCTCGCGCGACATCGCCAAGGTCGTGCACTTTCCCTCGAGCCAGAAGCCTTCGCCGATCGTTCCCAAGCGCCTGATCGAGGGCGTGTCCGAACGCGTCGACTGCTTCGGCGAGGTGGTGGTTCCGCTGAACGAAGCCGAGGCCGAGGTCGCGATCCGGCAGCTCGTGTCGCAGGGCGTGGACGCGATCGCGGTGTGCTTCCTGTGGTCGTTCAAGAATCCGGAGCACGAGCGGCGCTTGAAGCAGATGATCCACAACCTCGCCCCGCAGCTGTTCGTGTCCTGCTCCGTCGAGATCGCGCCCAAGTGGGGCGAGTACGAGCGCACCACCGCCACGGCGCTGAACGCCTACATCGGGCCGGTGATGGCGAAGTACCTCGGCAATCTCGACCGCCAGCTCAAGGCCTCGGGCTACACGCAGCCGCTGCAGATCACCCAGTGCGGCGGCGGCTCGATCTCGGTCGACCACGCGATGCAGTCGCCGCTGCTGACGCTCGACTCGGGGCCGGTGTCGGGCGTCACCGGGTCGGTGTACCTCGGCAAGCTCATGGGGCTGCCGAACATCATCACTACCGACATGGGCGGCACCTCGTTCGACGTCGGCATCGTCCACGACGGGCAGCCCGAATACTCCTTCGTCTCGAACGTGGTCCAGTACGAGTACTTCCTGCCCAAGGTCGACATCCAGGCGATCGGGTCGGGCGGCGGCTCGCTCGCCCGGGTGGACGCCGCGTCGAAGACGCTTTCGGTCGGACCGGAGTCCGCGGGCGCCGACCCGGGGCCGGCGTGCTACGGCAAAGGCGGGACGATTGCCACCGTCACCGATGCTGACGTCGTCCTCGGAACCATCAACCCGGACAATTTCCTCGGCGGCCGCATCACGCTCGACAAGAAGAAGTCGATCGAGGCGGTGCAGCGCGTCGCCGATGGCCTGGGTCTCACGCTCTTCCAGGCGGCGGCGGGCATCGCGAGAATCGCCGAGTTCAAGATGGCCGACATCATCCGCAAGATGACGGTCGAAAAGGGCTTCGACCCGCGCGACTTCGTGCTGTTTGCCTTCGGCGGCGCGGGACCGGCGCACGCCGGCGTGTTCGCGAGAGAGCTCGGCGTGCAGAAGGTGGTGATTCCGCAAAAGGAGATCGCTTCGACCTGGTGCGCCTTCGGCGCGGCCTCGGCCGATATCCTTCACGTCTACGAGCAGGTCGACATCCAGACGAGCCCCTTCGAGGCCGATCGCCTCAACGAGGTCCTCGCTGCGCTCGAGTCGAAGGCCAACGCACAGATGGACCGGGACGGGATCGAGAAGCCGCGCCGGCGCTTTTCTTTCTCGCTCGACATGCGCCATCGCGGGCAGATCAACGAGGTCGAGGTCATGTTGCCCGAGAGGCGCGTGAAGGCGGCATTCTTCGCGGCGTTGCGCAAGCGCTTCGAGCAGCGCTACGAGCAGCTCTACGGGCGGGGCTCGTCGTACGCGGACGCGCGGCTGGAGATCGTGACGCTGCGCCTCCGTGCGACCGCGGCGACCCCGCGGCCGAAGCTCTCCGCCTCGAGGAAGCTGAGCGCGAGGATCGACGCAAAGGCGAAGCGCGGGAAGCGCAGCGTCTACTGGGCCGAGCTGAAAAGGAGCGCGACGACGCCGATCTACGACGGCGCCTTCCTCGTCCCCGGCAATTCGGTCCAGGGACCTGCCGTGGTCGAGACGACCGACACCACCGTGGTCGTGCATCCAGGGCGAACCCTCAAGGTCGACAAGTTCGGCAACTTCGAAATCCTCTTCGGAAAGTAGTCTCCATGCCCAAAGTGAGCGAAATGAAGGACGCGGTCTTCGACGGCCGGACGCTGGGCTACGTGCCGCCGAAGCATCTCAAGATATCTCCGAAGCTCAAGCTGCATCGGAAGAGCGCGAAGAAGATCGACCCGATCACCTACGAGGTGATCCGCCACAGCCTGTGGCACGTGAACGAAGAGCACGGCGCGACGATCCAGCGGCTCTCGGGCTCGCCGGTGGCGATGTACGCGCTCGACCTCAATCCGTCGATCCTCACGGAGGACGGCGAGTTCATCTACTTCGGCCCCTACATGCAGTACATGTCCGGCGTGACCGATACGCAGGTGAAGTGGGTCCTGGAGTACCGCAGCGACAACCCGGGGATCCGCGAGGGCGACATGTTCCTCGCCAACGACCCCTGGGTGGGCGCGGCGCACCAGCAGGACGTGATGCTGATCTGCCCCGTGTTCTGGAAAGGGGAGCTGTTCTGCTGGGTGACGAACTGCCTGCACCAGTACGACCTGGGCGGCATCACGCCCTCGTCCTTCTGCGGCGGCGCCCGGGACGCGTTCGACGAGGGCATGTGCATCCCGCCGGTGAAGATCATCGAGGGCAACGATATCCGCCGCGACATCGAGGAGCTGTACCTGCGCTCCTCACGCAAGCCCGAGGCGGTGGCGCTCGACTTTCGCGCACAGCTCGCCGGCAACATCACCGCGCGCGACCGTGTGCTGTCCCTGGTGAAGCGCTACGGGCCGGAAGTGGTGAAGGGCGTGATGCGGAAGATCCTCGACAACGGCGAGCAGGCCTTCCTAGCGAAACTCAAGCGCCTGCCCGACGGCGTGTGGCGCGAGCGCACCTACGTCGAATGCTGCCGTCCGGGCGACCGGCGCACGCACCGCGTGATGCTGACGCTGAAGAAGAAGGGCAACAGGCTCGTCTTCGAAAACGACGGCAGCGCGCCCCAGGACGGCGCCATGAACGCCACGTACTCGGGCTGGCGCGGCTCGATAATGGTGGCGCTGAACCAGTTGCTGTGCTGGGACCAGTACTTTTCGATCGGCGGGGCGCTGCGCCACGTCGACTTCGACCCGACGCCCGGCACCTTCAACTGCGCGAACTTCCCCGCCTCGGTATCGACCGCGCCGGTGCAGGCGATGGAGATATCGCTCTATCCCGCCTACAACGTGCTCTCGAAGATGATCCACGCCGACCCCGAGATGCGGAAGGACATCATGTGCATCGGCGGCACCAGCCAATGGCCGGCGACCATCTTCCGCGGCACCGACCAGTGGGGCGAGCGCTACGGCTACCTGCTCGTCGACCCGATCGGCGGAGCGATCGGCGCCTTTGCGACCGGCGACGGCATCTCGACCGGCGGGCAGTCCAGGACGCCGATCTGCAAGCTGCCCAATGTGGAGCACACCGAGCAGACCTTTCCGCTGCTGTTCCTGTACCGCAAGGAAGTCGTGGACTCGGGCGGCGCAGGCAGGAACCGCGGCGGGCTCTCGGCCGAGTCCTGCTTCATTCCCCACCACACCGACGCGATCACCCAGGACACGCTGTCCTCCGGCAACGCCATGCCGACGTCGCCCGGCATGATGGGCGGCTATCCGGGGTCGGTCAACGTCTACAAGTTCAAGCGCGGGACGGACATCTTCAATCGGCTGAAGAAGCTCGAGATCCCGACCGACATCGCGCAGGTCAAGGGCGAGGAGGTCACGCTGCAGCTGCGCCAGGAGAACTTCGTCCAGAAGCCCGACGACGTGTACGCCGTGATCTGGTCGGCGGCGGGCGGCTTCGGCGACCCGCTCGAGCGCGATCCGCTCAAGGTGCGCGAGGACGTGCTCGACCAGCGCTCGGTGTCCCTGGCGGCGGCGCGCGCGATTTACGGGGTCGTGATCGACCGCGACCGCCTCGACCCCGTCGCGACCAAGAAGCTCCGCGCCGAGATGCGCGCGGCGAACCGCAAGGAGGGCGCGGCGATGCTTTCGGGCAAGATCGTCGCGCGCATCACCGACAACCTCGAGCTGAGGCGCGAAGGCGGCGGCCTGCGGTGCGCCTGCGCGAAATGCTCCGCGGACCTCGGCCCCGTGCGCGAGAACTACAAGGACCACTGCGTGCGCCGCGAGTCCGACATCAGCGCCGCCAACCCCAACATCGGGGACTACAGGCGCTACATCGACGACCGGCCGGTGTTCCGCCAGTTCTACTGCCCGGGGTGCGGGGCCCTGGTCGAGAACGAGATCGCGCGCGCCGACGACGAGCTGCTGCGCGACATCGAGCTCGACACGAAGGAGTTTAATCTGCGATGACGGCGGCGGCGCCTGCGCTGCCGCGCCAGCTCGACTGGAAGTGGGCGGTCATCGGGCTGTGCGTCGCCTTCACCGTCTACATTGCGGTGGTGCCGCTCGCCTTTCTCCTGTGGCAGAGCTTCTTCACGCCGCAGACCGCCTCGAAGGCCGCGGAGTTCACGCTCGAGAACTATGCGACCGCGTACGGCTCGAGCGACACCGCGCGGCTCTTCTGGAATTCGCTGCAGTTCGCGATGGGCGCATCCCTGTTCTCGTTCACCCTCGGCACGGCGCTCGCGTGGATGAACGAGCGCACCAACACGCCGTTCAAGACGCTGTTCTTCGCCCTGTCGATCATTCCGCTCGTCATCCCCGGCATCCTCTTCACGGTAGCGTGGATCCTGCTCGGCAGCCCCAAGATCGGCATCCTCAACCTCGCCCTGCAGGACTGGTTCGGCCTGGAGAAGCCGCTGTTCAACGTCTACTCGCTGTGGGGGATGATGTGGGTCGACGGCCTGCACTATTCGCCGATGGCGTTCCTGCTGATGACGGCGGCGTTCCGCGCGATGGATCCCTCGCTCGAGGAGTCCGCGACCATGAGCGGCGCCAATCTCTTCCAGGTCGCGCGGAAGGTGACGCTCAGGCTCGCCTGGCCCGCGATCCTCGCGACGCTGCTCGTGCTCTTCGTGCGAGCGATCGAGTCCTTCGAGGTGCCTGCGCTCCTCGGGCTTCCGGTCGGGATCCACGTGTTCACTTCCGCGATCTACCAGGCGGTGCACCGCTACCCGAGCCACATCGGTCTCGCCTCCGCGTACGGGATGACCCTCCTCGCGATCACCTCGATCGGCGTGTACTTCGTGTCGCGCCTGTCGAGCCGCGGCAGCAGGTACGCGACCATGACGGGCAAGGGGTACCGGCCCCGGCGGATCGACCTCGGCCCGTGGCGTTGGCTCTGCGCGGCCGTGTTCATCCTCTATTTCCTGATGATCGTGGTGCTGCCCTTCGCGGTGCTCCTGTGGTCCTCGTTCCAGAAGTTCTACGCGGTCCCGTCCTGGCAGGCGCTGCGCAACCTCACCCTCGACCCCTACCGCTTCATCTTCAGCTACCCGAACCTTCCGCGCACCGTGTGGAACACGCTGGTCCTGTCGTTCGGCAGCGCGACGCTGATCATGCTCGTGACGTCGGTGATCTGCTGGATCGTCGTGAAGACCCGTATCCCGGGGCGCTGGCTGCTCGACAACGTCGCCTCGCTCCCCATGGTGTTCCCCGGCCTCGTGCTCGGCCTCTCGATCATGATCTTCTATCTCAACGTCGACGTCGGAATCTACGGCACGATGTGGATCATGTTCATCGCTTACGTGACGCGCTTCATGCCCTACGGGCTGCGCTACAACACCGCCTCGATGCTGCAGATCCACAAGGAGCTCGAGGAATCCGCGGCGATGAGCGGCGCCGCCTGGGGCACGACCTTCGTGCGCGTCGTGCTGCCGCTCCTCAAGCCCGGCCTCGTCGCCGGCTGGATCTACGTGATGATCGTGTCGATCCGCGAGCTCTCCAGCTCGATCCTGCTCTACAGCCCGGGCACCGAAGTGCTGTCGATCACGATCTGGGAGCTGTGGGAGAACGGCCAGTACGTCGAGCTGTCGGCGCTGGGCGTGCTTTTCATCCTCGCGCTCTTCGTCCTGGTGATCGCCGCGCAGTGGCTGGGCGGCAAGTTCGGCGTCAGGGAGTAGGCGCGTGCTGAAAGTCGAAGGCCTCAACACGGAGTACCCGAACGAGCGCGGCGACGTCGTCAGGGCGGCGCAGGACGTGAGCTTCGAGGTCCCCGAGGGCCGGCTGTTCACGCTGCTCGGCCCCAGCGGCTGCGGAAAGACGACGACCCTCCGCTCGATCGCGGGCCTCGAGCGGCCGCGCTCGGGGGAGATCAGCGTCGGCGGCCGCGTGGTGTACTCGGCGAGCCGCGGCATCTTCGTCGCGCCCAACCGGCGCGGCTTCGGCATGGTGTTCCAGTCCTACGCGATCTGGCCGCACATGAACGTGTTCCAGAACACGGCTTTCCCCCTGCAGGTCGGCGCGCGGCGGCTCTCGCGGAAGGAGATTCGCGAGAAAGTCATGCGCGTCCTCACCGCCGTGCAGCTCGAGGCCTTCGCCGAGCGCGAGGCGACCAGGCTCTCCGGGGGTCAGCAGCAGCGCCTCGCGCTCGCCCGGGCGCTGGCGATGGAGCCGCAGCTGCTGCTGCTCGACGAGCCGCTTTCAAATCTCGACGCGAAGCTGCGCGAGCGCATGCGCTTCGAGCTCAAGCGCCTCCAGCGCGAGCTCAAGATCACCACGGTCTACGTCACGCACGACCAGAGCGAGGCGCTGGCGCTCTCCCACTCGATCGCGGTAATGAACGAGGGGCGCATCCAGCAGATCGGCCCGCCGCGCGACATCTACGAGAAGCCGCGCAGCCGCTTCGTCGCCGACTTCGTCGGCACGACCAATTTCATCGACGGCGAGATGATCGCGCGCGGCCGCGCACGCACGGGAATCGGCGACCTCGAGATCCACGCGGGCGAGGAGCTGCGCGAGGGCGACCGCGTCGTGCTGTCGGTGCGGCCGGAGGACGTTGAGCTCTCCGAGGCCAGGCCCGGGGGCGCGAACGTGTGGCAGGGGCGCGTCGACCAGAAGGTATTCCTCGGCGAGTTCGTCGACTTCCAGGTGAAGCTCGGCGAGCGCATTCTGCTGTCGCGCCGCCACCCCTCGCTGCGCACGCCCATCGGAGACCCGATCTGGGTCAGGCTCCCGCCCGAAAAATGCGTCGCTTTCAGGACGTAGCGCCCGGCTTGCGTTGACAGCGCGCCGGCCCCGGGGTAGAAGTCGAAGTTCATGAATCGCCGACTTCTCGCCGCGGCGCTGCTGCTCGCCGCCCTTCCCGCTCACGCGCAGGTCAAGCCGAACGCCACCGCGGCCGACGTCGCCCTTTATGCCGGGCCCGACCGGCTGCAGAAGCTGGTCGAGGGCGCAAAGAAAGAGGGCGAGCTCAACCTGTATACGTCCGCCCAGGCCGACGACATCGGGGCCGTCGCCGCGGCGTACGAGAAGAAGTACGGCGTCCACGTGAGCATGTGGCGCTCGAGCTCGGAGAAAGTGCTGCAGCGCGCGCTCGCGGAGGCGCGCGCGAACCGGCACGCGATGGACGTCGCCGAGACCAACGGCCCCGAGATGGAGTCCATGCACCGGGAGAAGATCCTGCAGCTCGTGAAGTCGCCTTACCTGGCCGACCTGATCGCGCCGGCGCTGCTGCCGCACGGCGAATGGGTCAGCACGCGCATGAACGTGTTCGTCCAGGCGTACAACACCAAGGCGGTGAGGAAGCAGGACCTGCCGAAGTCCTGGGAGGATCTCGTCGATCCGAAATGGAAGGGCAGGCTCGGCATCGAGCAGGAGGACGCCGACTGGCTGGCGGGGATGATGAGCGAGCTGGGCGAGGCGAGAGGGACCAAGCTCTTCCGGGAGATCGTCGCGAAGAACGGCATGTCGATGCGCAAGGGGCACACGCTGCTCGCTCAGCTGGTCGTTTC
>DASSQD010000017.1:0-4000 GCA_035702665.1 Burkholderiales bacterium | reverse complement strand
TCCATACGCCGGCCTACATGCCGGTCGGCACGCATGGCGCGGTCAATGGCATGGTGCCGGCGCAGCTCGAGGAGAGCCGCGCCGAGATCATCGTCGCCAACGCGTTCCATCTCGCGCGCGCGCCGGGCCGCTCGGTGCTGCGCGGCTACGAGAGCCTGCACAAGTTCATGGGCTGGCCGCGCGCGATCCTGACCGACTCGGGCGGCTTCCAGGTCTACCGGCTCGAGGACCGCGTGGTGCGCGACGACGGCGTCGCGTTCCAGGAGGGCGGGGCGAAAATCCTGTGGCGGCCCGAGGATGCGATCGACATCCAGGCGGTGCTCGGCTCTGACTTCGTCATGCCGCTCGACGAGTGCATCGCGCTGCCCGCCCCGAAGCAGAAGGCGCGCGCCGCGCTCGACCGCACGCTGCGCTGGGCCGAGCGCTCGCTCGCGGCCGCAAAGGGCCTCAAGGCCACGCAGACGCTGTTCGGCATCGTGCAGGGCGGGACGTTTCCCGACCTGCGCGAAGGGTCGATCCGCGCGCTCGACCGCATGGGGTTCGGCGCGTTTGCCATCGGCGGGCTCAACGTCGGCGAGACCGACGAGGATTTCCGCAAGACCCTCGACTTCACCATCCGCCACCTGCCGGACGAGCGGCCGCGCTATCTCATGGGCGTGGGGCGGCCGGCCGCCATGCTCGACGCGGTCGCGGCCGGCATCGACCTGATGGACAGCATCATCCCGGTGCGCTACGCCCGCGAGGGCTCGCTGCTCACGGCGCGCGGGCTCCTCTACATCCAGAAGCCGCGCTACGCCAAGGACCGCATCGCGGTCGACACCAGTTGCGACTGCTACACCTGCGGCAATGTGAGCCGCGGCTACCTGCACCACCTGTTCGGCACGACACGCACCACCGCGCAGATGTTCGCGACGATCCACAATGTGAGCTTCTGCCTGCGCCTGATGCGCGACGCGCGCGACGCGCTGATCGCCGGGCGGTTCGACGAATTCCACCGCGAGTTTTTGCAGGCCTACCGGCGCGAGCAGAAGACGGTACGCACGGAGTAGCCCGGATTGAGCGCAGCGAAATCCGGGAGCGCCGGTCCCGCATTTCGCGGAGCCTGTCCTCGGGCTCGCCGAAGGCGAGACCCGTGGGCTGTGTGCCGAGCATGAACGACAGCTTGGAGGTGGAAGTCCTCTATCCAGCCTGATGGTGGCGAAGGATTAGCGAAACGCAAGGGGAGAACCCGCGCAAGCGGGGGTCTGCCGCGAGGCGGAGCCCGAAGGAAGCGTGGAGCAAAGCCGCGGCCCGATGGACAAGCAGCGGATAAGAGGCCGCCCCGGCCGGACGAGCGAGCAGCCAATCGCGAAGTCCACGGCCATCAAGGACCGGAGCGGTAGATCCGACGGGCGTGCGGTGAAGGCGGTCGGTCTTACCTCGGGAGGCCTGCGCTATTGTCTCGGCGACGAGACTGGGGGACGTCGCGAGGCGCCCCGACCGCAGCGCAGGAGTCAGCAGAGGGCATATTAGGCAGAGTGATCTGCTGAAGGCCTGAACGGTGGAATGGGCAAGTAGAAGGGCGATCTCGCAGGGCCATGCGGCAGAAGAATCAGGTCGAGCTGAACTTGGGCACCGGAGCAAAGGGTGAAGCCCCGCGCGCTGCCGCCCAAGAGACCGAAGCCCGTGCGGCGAACGCCGGCCTCGAAAGCCCGGCGGCGGTACTTGGGCCGCCAATGGAAGCGGTGGTCGAGCGTGAGAACCTGAGGAAGGCACTGGCGCGAGTGAAGCGTAACAAAGGGGCGGCAGGCGTCGATGGCATGAGCGTCGAGGACCTGTCGGCCTATCTGAAGGAGCACTGGCCTGCGATCCGGGCTCAGCTGCTTGATGGCACCTACAAGCCGCAGCCGGTGCGGCGGGTCGAGATACCGAAGGCGTCGGGTGGCACGCGGCCGCTCGGCATTCCAACGGTGCTCGACCGCTTCATCCAGCAGGCTGTGATGCAGGTGCTGCAAGCGGATTGGGACCGGACGTTCTCCGAAATGAGCTTCGGTTTCCGGCCGGGGCGCTCGGCGCATCAGGCGGTGGCAAGGGCGCAGGAGTACGTCGCGTCCGGTCACAGCTTCGTGGTGGATATCGACCTGGAGAAATTCTTCGACCGGGTCAATCACGACATCCTGATGGGGCTTGTTGCCAAACGAGTTGCTGACAAACGCCTCCTGAAGCTGATCCGCGGCTTTCTGACCGCGGGTGTGCTGGAGGGAGGGTTGGTCAGCCCGACGGAGGAGGGAACGCCGCAAGGCGGCCCACTCTCGCCGTTGTTGTCGAACCTGATGCTGGATGTGCTGGACAAGGAGCTGGAGAAGCGCGGCCATCACTTCGTGCGCTACGCCGACGACTGCAACATCTATGTACGCAGCGAGCGGGCGGGCGAGCGGGTGATGGCCGGCATCGAGAACTTCTTGGCCAAACGTCTCAAGCTCAAGGTCAACAAGGCGAAGAGCGCGGTTGCCAAACCGAGCGTGCGCAAGTTCCTGGGCTTCGGCTTCACGGGCGGAAGAGAACCGCGGCGACGTATCGCGCCGCAGGCGATCGATCGCTTCAAGGCAAGGGTCCGGGGACTCACGCGACGCACGGGCGGACAAAGCCTCTCGCAAGTCGCCAAGGAGCTGTCGCGCTATCTGATTGGGTGGCGCGGCTACTTCGGCTTCTGCGAAACTCCATCGGTGCTGTACGAACTGGACTGCTGGATCAGGCGACGACTGCGCGCCCTCGCCTGGAAGCAATGGAAGCACGGGCGCAATCGCTTTGCCAAGCTGCGACGCCGCGGCGTCGGCCGGGTGACGGCGGCACAAGCTGCCGGCAGCCTTCGTGGCCCTTGGCGGCTCAGCAACAGCCCCGCGCTCGCCAAGGCTCTCACAAACGCCTTCCTCGCCTCCCTCGGCCTCGTAACCTTGGACCCAAGACGTGTCGCTTAATCTACCGAACCGCCGTATACGGACCCGTACGTACGGTGGTGTGGGAGGGGCGGAGTCGCGAGACTTCCCCCTATCCCGATCAATGCGGGCTACAGTCATGCGCCGCCGCTACTGCGTGCCGGCCAGGCCGGCGTTCTCGATCACCTTGGCCCAGCGCACCGTTTCCGACTTCACGAAGTCGTCGAACTGCTGCAGCGACTTGTCGCCGAGCGGGACCATGCCGAGCGTTTCCAGCGGCCCCTTCATCTCCGGCGAGTGGACGGCGGCGTTCACGTCCTTGTTCAGCTTCTCGAGGATCGGCTTCGGCGTGCCGCCGGGCGCGAGCAGGGCCTGCCACGCAACGGTGTTCGGCCACGACGGCAGGCCGACCTCGGCCAGCGGCTTGATCTCCGGCGCCGTCGGGAACGGCTTGTCGCTGGTGATGCCGAGGACACGCGCCTTGCCGGCCTTGATCTGCGGCAGCATCGGCCCGAGGTCGACGAACAGCACGTCGATCTCGCCCGAGATCAGCGCCAGGGTGGAGGGCGCGCTGCCGCGGTAGGGGACGTGGGTCATCTTGATGCCGGTCAGGCTGGAGAACAGCGCGGCGCACAGATGATGGAACGCGCCGACGCCGCCGGAGCCGTAGGTCAGCGGCTTGCCCTCGGCCTCGCGCTTCTTGGCGAGCGCCACCAGGTCCGCCACGCTGTGCACCGGCAGCGCCGGATTGACGGTCAGCACGAACGGCGTGCCGGCGATCAGCGACACCGGCACCAGCGTCTTCAGCGGCTCGTAGGAGAGATGCTTGAAGATGGTGGGGTTCATCGCCATGGTGCCGCTGGTGCCCTGCATCAGCGTGTAGCCGTCCGGCGTCGCATTGGCGGTGACGGTGGCGGCGATCGTCGTGCCGCCGCCGGGCCGGTTCTCGATGACGAACGACTTGCCGTAGTCCTTCTCGAGAACCTGCGCATAGGCGCGCGCCAGGAGGTCGGTGCCGCCGCCGGGCGCGAACGGCACCAGGATGGTCACATTGTGCGTCGGATAGTCCTGCGCGCGCACGTCGA
>DASSQD010000016.1:0-46910 GCA_035702665.1 Burkholderiales bacterium | reverse complement strand
TGCGCTCGATGTGATCCCGGATGCGCGCCTTCGTCAGGTTGCACAGGCCGGTCGCGAGGAAAGAGAACGCGATCAGCAGCCGCCCTGCCGTGTCCAGCCACGAAGAATCTCCGTACATCGGCGGTTTCTCGCTATAATTTTTGCCGCCGTCCGCGGGCGGTCGCGACAGCGGACAGGATACGCCATGCCCTTCGCAACGATCAACGGCATCAGGATCAACTACCTCGTCCAGGGGAAGGGACCTCACCTGCTGATGTTCGCGCCGGGCGGATGGCGCTCGGTGATCTCGCGCTGGACCGCGGCCGGAGGCAAGGAAGCGTTCGGCCAGATGGACGGGATCGCGGCGCTCTCCAGGCATTTCATCTGCATCGCCTACGACCGGCGCGAGTGCGGACTCTCCGGCGGCCGCGTCGAGCCGCTCGGCTGGGACCTGTACGTGGCGGAGGCCAAGGGCCTGCTCGATCTCGCGGGCGCCAAGGACGCCTACGTGCTCGGCAGCTGCATGGGCGCCTCGCTCGCGCTCGCCTTCGCGGTGCGCCATCCGGCGGCGTGCCGGGGACTGATCCTGCACTGGCCGGTCGGCGGCCATCTGTGGATGAAGAAGGGCCGCGAGTTCTTCCGCAGGCACATGGATTTCGTGCGCGCGAACGGCCTCGACGCGGTGATCGAGCGGGCGCCGCGCGGCGAGAATTTCTGGCTCGATCCGGAGATCGGGCCCTGGGGCTCGCCCGCCGCGGTCTATCCCGAGTTCGCCGCCGAGCTGGCGAAGTACAAGCCCAGTGAGTATCTCAAGATCTGCGCGCGCAGCCGCGACACGATCTTCAACGACACCATGCCCTCCGGCGCGAGCGGGGACGAGCTGATGAAGATCAAGATCCCCGCGGTCATCATGTCGGGCGCCGACAGCCGGCACACGCGCTCGGCCGCGTGGGCGCTCGCCGAGCTGATGCCGCAGGCCGAGCTGTGGGACGTATTCCCTCCTCAGCAGAACGGGCAGAACACCCTGGAGCGGATCCTGAAGTTCAAGTCGCAACTCGAGACGGCCGCGGCGGTCGCATAGGGATGTTCAACCGCCTGCCGGCGCTCGCGCGCTTCCTGCTCGCGCTCGTCGCGATCGAGCTCCTGGTGTTCGGGGCGTTCCGCCTGGCGTTCTTCATCGCCTTTCGCGAGACGCTCGCGGGAGCGTCCGCGGCGGACCTCGCCAGGGCCTTCTACCTGGGCACCAAGTTCGACCTGCGGCTCGCGCTGCTGCTGCTCCTGCCGCTCGCCGTCCTCGGGTGGGTCCCTCTCTTCGATCCCGCGCGGCGGCGCGCCGCGCGGATCGCATGGCTCGCCTATCTCGCTCTGGCGCAGTGCGCGGTGCTGCTCCTCTACTTCGTCGACTTCGGGCACTACGCCTGGCTGCGCGTGCGCCTCAACGCGAGCCTCATCGACCACCTGACGCCGATCGGCGTCGCCGCGAGCGTGGCCTGGGATACGTATCCGATCCTGCCGGGACTGCTCGGACTGGCGCTGCTCACGGGCGCGTACGCCTGGCTGGCGGAGCGCGCCGCGCGCCGCTGCCTCGCGCCGGCTTCCGACCCTTTCGCGAAGTGGCCGAGGCGGGCGGCGATCGCCGTGCTTGCGGCGCTCTACATCGGGGGAATCTACGGCAAGTGGTCGCGCTATCCGCTGCGCTGGAGCGAGGCGTACTTCTCCTCGAGCGAGGCGGTGGCCGCGCTCGCCTTGAACCCGGTCCTGTTTCTCACGGACACCGCGGAGAACAGCAACCTTCCCTACGACACGGACAAGGTGCGCGAGCACTACGCCTACACGGCCGCGCTGCTCGGAATCCAATCGCCCGATCCGCGGAAGCTCGACTTCGCCCGCTACGTCACGCCGCCGCACAAGCCGAAAGTCCGCTACAACCTCGTGGTGATCCACCTCGAGTCCCTTGCCGCGTTCAAGGCGGGGATTTTCGGGAATCGCCTGAACGCGACGCCCCAGCTCGACGCGATCGCGAAGGAAGGCCTGCTGTTCACGAACTTCTTCGTGCCCGAGGTGCCGACGCCGCGCTCCGTGTTCGAGATGCTCACGGGCATCCCCGACGTGAACGGGGCGACCACCGCCTCGCGCAATCCGCTGGTGGTGAACCAGCACACGGTGGTGAACGCGCTCGAAGGCTACGAGAAATACTATTTCCTCGGGGGGAGCGCGACCTGGGGCAACATCCGCGGCCTGTTCACGCACAACATCCCGGGCCTGCACGTCTTCGAGGAGGGCGACTACGACGCGCCCCAGGTGGACGGCTGGGGCGTCTCGGACGTGGTGCTGTTCGACAAGGCGGAGCGGACCCTGCGCGCGGAGAAGAAGCCTTTCTTCGCGTTCATACAGACCGCAGGCAACCACCGGCCCTACGGCATCCCGAGCGACCATCCCGGCTTCGAGCTGGCCCAGGTCGACGACAAGGTGCTGGCCGAGAACGGCTTCGACGGCCTCCCCGCCTTCAACGGCCTGCGCTACCTCGACTTCGCGCTCGGCACTTTCTTCGCGAAGGCGAGGCAGTCGCCGTACTTCAAGAATACGGTGTTCGTGATGTACGGGGACCACGGCAATCCCTCGACCCGGCAGACGCCCTGGCAGGAGCTGCTGCTGACGGGCTACCACGTGCCCTGCGTCATCTACGCGCCGGGCCTCGTCAAGGGCGGAACGCGCGTCGATTCCACCGCGAGCCTGCCCGACATCCTGCCGACCGCGCTCAGCCTGATCGGCGTTCCCTATCTCAACACCGGGCTGGGGCACGACCTGCTCGATCCCGCCCACGGCGAGCGGCACTTCTCGCTGATCGGAACCAACGGAGTGCTCGACGACGAGTTCTACCTCCGCCTCGATCCGGGCGCTCCGCGCCTGTTCCGCTACCGCGCGGACTCCGACGCCGCCGTCGACGTGCACGAGCGCTATCCGGAAAAGGTCGCGGAGCTGCAGCGCCTGCAGGAAGCGCTGTACGAGAGCGCCCGATACCTGCTCTACCACAACACGGCCCGGCCTCAGGTTCCGGAAGAGCGACGGTGAGCGCGCGGCTCAAGTGGGCGAGCCTGGCGGCGATCGCGCTGGTGTTCGCCGCGCTCGCCCTCCGCGCCTTCGAAGCGCCGCCGGCCGCGCGTTTCGTCGCGCCCCGCGCCGGGGCCCAGGCCGCGTCCCCGACGCCGCTGTACCGATCCCAGCTGCTCCCCAGCAGCACGCGCTCGGTTCACAGCGCCACGGCGGTCGAGCTCGCCGACGGCAGGCTGCGCGCGTTCTGGTACGGCGGAACGCGCGAAGGGGCGCCGGACGTCGCGATCTACACTTCGGTCTACTCCCCGAAGGAGGAGAGCTGGAGCCCCGAGCGCGCGGTGATGACGCGCGAGCTCGCGCAGCGGCAGCTCCAGCGCCACGTGCGCAAGCTGGGCAATCCCGTCGCCGGGCGCGACCCGGCGGGACGGATCTGGCTGTTCTTCGTCAGCGTGTCCGTCGGCGGGTGGGCGGGCAGCGCCATCAACGCCGTCGTCTCGACGGACGAAGGCACGAGCTGGAGCCCGGCGCGCCGCCTGATCGCCTCGCCGTTTCTGAACATCAGCACGCTGGTGAAGGGCCCGCCGGTGCGGCTTTCCGACGGGACCCTCTTCCTGCCGGCGTATCACGAGTTCCTCGGAAAATTCGGAGAGCTGCTGCGCGTGGACGCCGACGGCCGGGTGATCGGCAAGACGCGCCTCTCCTGGGGCAAGTCCTCGCTGCAGCCGGTGATCGTGCCGCGCTCCGAGACCGAGGCGGTCGCGTTCATGCGCTACGCGGGAGACCGGCCCGCGCGCGTCCTCGTGACCCGCACGGACGACGCGGGCGCGCACTGGAGCAAGCCTGAGAAGAGCGCGCTGCGCAATCCCGACGCCGCGGTGGGCGGCGTGCTGCTCTCGGGCGGCCCGCTCGTCCTCGCGTTCAACGACGCCGAGGAGAACCGCGAAGACCTGTCGCTCGCGCTCTCCGGCGACTTCGGCGCGAGCTGGCGCGTGGCGCGCCGCCTCGAGGGCGCCTCGCTGCCCGATCGCGCGCCGGTTCCGGAGTACTCCTATCCCTGGATCATGCAGGACCGCGCCGGCGACGTGCACGTGCTCTATACCTGGGGCCGCACGCGCATCAAGCACGCGGTCTTCAACCGGGCCTGGCTCGAGAGCGGCGGATGACGACCGCGACGGCCTTCTTCGGGCTCCTGGGTTGCGGGTTGCTGTGCCTCGCCCCGGCCGCGGCGGCGCTTCGCCTGCAGCGTTTTCCCGCGCGTGTCCGCACCGCGGCCGCGCTGGCCGCGGCCGTCGCCGTCTTCTTCCCGATCGGAGATCTTTCGATCGCGGGGTACGTGCGCGGCGTCACCGGGGACCTGAGCGCGCCGACGCTCGCGCTCGCGGCGAACGCGGTCTGCGCGCGGCTGACCGGGCGGACGCTGATCGAGCGCCGCGAGCTGACGGCGCTGTTCTGCTTGGTCGCGGCGGCGGCCCTGTTCCTGTATCCGTTCGCGCTCGGGTGGACGCCTTTCGATCCCTACGCGCTGGGCTACGGATCGATCGCCTTCGTCGCAGCGCTGCTCCTCGTGACGCTCGCGGCCTGGGGCATGGGACTGAAGCTCGTCGTGCTCGTGGTTCTCGCCGGCGCGCTCGCCTGCCTCGGCGGCCTGTACGAATCGCGCAACCTGTGGGACTACCTGATCGATCCGCTGGCAGCGGCGTACGCGCTCGCCGTCCTGCTTCGCGCGGGCGGCGGGAAGCTATGGTCCGATCGCCGCCAGCGCGCGCCGGTAGTATGAAAGGTCGAGATAGCTTTCGGGGCCGCGCGCCCCGCCCTTCCCTTCGATCTCCGCGCGCAGCGCGAGCAGGTTGCGAAAACCCTCCATGTCGAAGCGCGCGTCCGGCGTGAAGCCGCGCACGGGATCGACGAGCACCGCGTAGCTGCGCTCGGCGACGTCGCGCGGGATCGCGAGCTTGTCCATCAGGATCGTCACGCACGCGGCGCGGTTCTCCGGGCGCCTCACCCAGCGCAGCGACTCGATGTAGGCCGCGATGAAGCGCTCGAGCAGTCCGCCGTTGGCCGCGACCCAGGAGCGCAGCGCAAAGGCGCCACCCGCCTGGTAGGGCCCGAGCATGTCCACGGTGTTTCCAAGGCTCTTCATGCCCAGCTGCTCCGCCTGGATCGTGAAGGGCAGGTTGAGGATCGCGGCGGCGTAGTCCTTGTTCTCCGCCATCGCTTTCAGCCGCAGCTCGCCGCGGCCGACGGGCACGACCTTGTAGTCGGCGCCTTCCTTCAGGCCCTGCTTGAGCAGGATCTTCTTCGCCTGGATGGCGTAGGCGGTGTTCGGCGCGTCGACGGCCAGAATCCGCCCGCGCAGGTCGGCGAACGAGCCGATGGTCGCCTGGACGAAGAACTCGTTCATGCCGCTGTCGCCGCCGGTGAGAATCACCACGTCCTTCTTCGCCGCGTCGACCATCGCGACGGCGTTGTCCACCGCGGCATGCACGACGTCGAACCGGCCGGCGGCGAGCCCGGCGCGCTGGCTGGCGGAGTTCTCGGTGAACGAGAGCTCGAGCGCGACCCCGTGCTTCGCGAATATTCCCTGCGCGATGCCGGCATGGAACGGCAGGGCCTTGGCGTTCGGAAACGTATTCAGGCGGACCGTGCCGGGATCGGCGGCCAGCGCCGCGGCGCACAGCCCCGCGAAGGCCGCTGCGGCGAGCGCGCGCATCACTCGACCACGATGTTGCCTTCGCGCGCTATGGTCCGCCATTTCTCGTAGTCGGCGTGAACGTACGCCGCGAATGCGGCGCGGTTCATGTCCATGATGTCGACGCCCATCGAGCGGTAACGCTCGCGCACCGTCTCGTTCGACAGCGCCTGGTGGAGCGCCGCGGTGAGCCTGTCCGCGACGGGCGCGGGCACGCCCGACGGCGCGAACAGTCCGGTGAACGTGCTCGCCTCGTACCCGGGTACGCCCGCTTCGTCGAGGGTCGGCACGTTCGGAAGCAGCGGCGAGCGCAGCTTCGAGGTGACCGCGAGCGCCTTGATGCGGCCGTTGCGGATGTGCTCGATCGAGGCGGTCAGCTGATCCATCATGGTCTCGACCTGGCTGCCCAGAAGGTCGGTGATGGCCGGGCCGCTGCCCTTGTAAGGGACGTGCACGAGCTTCAGGTGCGCCTGGCGCATCAGCAGCTCGATGGCGAGGTGGTTCGAAGAGCCGCTGCCCGCCGAGGCGATCGTGAGCCCGCCGGGCTTGGAGTTCGCGAGGGCGACGAACTCGCGGTAGGTCGACACCGGAGTCTTGGGCGCCGCGGTCAGCACGATCGGGACGGACTGTATCGGGCCGATCGCGACGAAGTCCTTCACCGGGTCGTAGCTGATGTTCTTGAATACCGCCGGGCCGGCGGTGATGGTGCCGCTCGAACCCAGGAGGAGCGTGTAGCCGTCCGCGGGCGATTTGGCGACGGCGCCCGTCCCGATCCTCCCCGCGGCGCCGGCGCGATTCTCGACGACGACCTGCTGCCCGAGCGCGTCCGAGAGCGCGGGTGCGACGGTGCGCGCCGTGATGTCGACGTTGCCGCTCGCCGGCCAGGGCACGACGATCTTGACCGGGTGAGCCGGGAAATCCTGCGCCGATGCGGCCGAAACGACCGACGCGGCCAGCATGATGATCCATCGCTTGTGCATGCGTTCCTCCGGCGGCGATCGTAGCACGGTCCGCTATCCGGAACGCCGATGGCTTTGCCCGAACAGGCGCGCTATCCTCGCGCTAACGCACGATCGGGAGTTCCCCCATGCTCGCAGCCGACAGAGTCAAGGTGTTCTGGCAGCCGGGATGCACGAGTTGCCTGAGGACCAAGGAGTTCCTCACCAAGAGCGGCGTGGACTACGAGTCGATCAACGTGCACGGCAACGCCGCGGGCATGGAAGAGCTGCGCAAGCTCGGGGCGCGCAGCGTCCCCGTGGTCGCGCGCGGCGGCAAGTTCGTCTTTGCGCAGAGTCTGGGCGACGTCATCGAGTTTCTGGGCCTCAAGGTGAAGCAGCAGGAGCGCCTGAGCCCGGATGCCCTGGTCAGGAAGCTCGAGATCGTGTTGCCGGCGGCGTGCCGCTACATCCGGCAGATACCGCCGGAGCAGTTCGACAAGCCGTTCCGCAACCGCAATCGCCCGATCCGCGTGCTGTGCCACCACGTCTTCCGCATCGTCGAAGGCTTTCTCGAGTCGATGGAGGACGGCCGCGAGCTGACCTACGAGCGGATCATGAAGGAGGCCCCGGACTTGCGCAGGGGCGAGGCCATCGCGAGCTTCGGCGAGAGCGTTCTCGCGCGCTTCCAGAAATGGTGGGCGGCCTTCCCGGACCGCGGCTGCACGCAGCCGATGGAGACCTATTTCGGCAAGCAGCCCCTGCACATCGTGCTCGAGAGGACCGTGTGGCACCCGGCGCAGCACACGCGCCAGCTCATGCTCGTACTCGAGTCGCTCGGCATCGAACCCGACCGCCGGTTGACGGCGGCGGACCTCGCGGGTCTGCCGCTTCCGGACAAGGCCTGGGACGACGAGAAGGAGGCGGCATGAAGAAAGTCTTCCTGGCGCTGATGGCCGCCGCGCTGAGCGGCGGCGCGTTCGCGCAGCCGAAGTTTGATGCCGTCCAGATCAAGACTACGAAAGTGGCAGACGGCATCTACATGCTCGAAGGCGAGGGCGGAAACATCGGGGTGTCCGCGGGCGAGGACGGTGTATTCGTCATCGACGACGAGTTCGCGCCCCTCAGCGGGAAGATCATGGCCGCGATCAAGGCGATCTCGGACAAGCCGATCCGCTTCCTGATCAACACCCACTGGCACGGCGACCACGTCGGCGGCAACGAGAACTTCGGGAAGGCGGGCGCCGTCATCATCGCTCACGACAACGTCTACAAGCGGATGTCGGTCGGCGGCGCGATCACGATGCTCAAGCAGAACTACGCGCCGTATCCCAAGGCGGCGCTGCCGGTGATCACCTTCAGCCAGTCGGCGACCTTCCATCTGAACGGCGACGACGTCAGCTCGACGCATCTGCCCCCGGCGCACACCGACGGCGATTCCTTCATCCGCTTCGCCAGGGCGAACGTGATCCACACCGGCGATGTCTTCGCCTCCTACCGCTATCCCTTCATCGACCCCGAGAGCGGCGGATCGGTCAAGGGCATACTGAAAGCGATCGACACGATCCTGCCGGTGATCGACGAGAACACCAAAGTGATCCCGGGACACGGCGGGCTGTCTTCGAAGAAGGACGTGCTTGCGTACCGGAAGATGGTCGCGGCGGCGATCGCGAAGATCGAGCCAATGGTGAAATCGGGCAAGACGCTGCAGCAGGCGATCGACGCCAAGCCTCTGCGCGACTTCGACGAGCAATGGGGCAAGTTCAGGAAGCCCGAGGCCTTCGTCGAGATCGTCTACGCGGGCCTGAAGAAGAAGTAGAGAGACCGGCGCGTCAGGCCGCGCCGGCCGCGTCTCCGCCCTCCTCGAGCTCCGAGAACCGCACGGGGAGCACTTCGCGCGTCGCGAGCCTGCCGTCGGCGGATTTCTCGAGGACCACGAGCTGCTGCTTGTCGGGGATTCCGGTCGGAATCACCATCCTGCCGCCGGACTTGAGCTGGGCGATCAGCGGCGGCGGAATCAGGTCGGGCGCCGCGGTGACGATGATCTTGTCGAACGGGGCGTGCTCGCTCCAGCCGTAGTAGCCGTTCCCCACCCCGATTTCGACGTTGCGGTAGCCGAGGCGCCCGAGGCGCCTGCGCGTCTCCAACGCGAGCTCCTCGATGATGTCGATGCTGTAGACCTGCTTGACCAGTTCCGAAAGGATCGCCGCCTGATAGCCGACGCCGGCGCCGACCTCGAGCACCGTATCGCCGGCCCTGGGCTCGAGCAGATCCGTCATGAGCGCGATGATGAAGGGCTGCGAGACGGTCTTGCCGTAGCCGACGGGCAGCGGAGAGTTGATGTAGGAGTAGGCCTGGAGCTCGACCGGTACGAACTCGTGGCGCGGAATCCGTCCCATGACCTCGATCACGCGCGAATCCAGGGCGGCCTTTCCGAGCTGCGCGCTGAGAAACACGGCGTCCGCCACGACCTCGGCGACCATCTGCTGGCGCATCAACTCGTGTTGCCGGTTTTCCATCCAGCCCCCAAACTCGGTCTAGGTTGGACCTGGGAACCCGGTGCAGGTTGCCGGAGCGGCCGCAGCGGCGGTCAGTGCAGCGAGGGCTTCTTCAGGAGGTCCTGCCGGTCGGTCGAGGGTACCCGGATGCGGGACACGGAGCCTTCGCGCACCAGGGTCATGGGAACCTCCACTCCGGCTGCGCCGAGGCCCCAGATTTTCCGGAAGAGATCGGCAAGGCCGCCCACACGGGCTCCGGCGACCTCGATGACGATATCGCCGACCTGCATGCCGGATCGCTCCGCCGGGCCGCTGTCCGCGAGACCCGAGACGACGACGTGACCCTTGACCTCGGTCGCGTACAATCCGAGCCAGGGACGCGCAGCGCGCTTTGCGCGGCCGAGCTTCAGCATGTCCTCGAGAATCGGCTCGAGCAGGTCGATCGGCACGATCATGTTGCCCTGCACGTTCCGTCCGGCCATCTCCTCCTGAACCATCAGCGAGCCTATGCCGATCAGGCGCCCTTCCCCGCTGATCAGCGCGGCCCCGCTCCAATGCGGATGCGCCGGCGCCGTGAACAGCGCTTCGTCGAGCACGTACTCCCAGTAGCCGGCGAATTCGCGCTTGGCGATGAGCTTGGCCTTGAGGGCGTGTTTGCGGCCGCCGTGGCCGGCGACGACGACGTCGTCGCCCACGCGGCACGAAGCGGCGGTGCCGCGAAGGAGCGCCGGCGCGCCCAGCTTGCCCAGAGGCTGCACCAGTCCGAAGCCGGTGGGCTGGTCGTAGGCGAGCGGATAGCCCGGCACCGCCTTCCCCGAGCTGCTGTTCAGCCACAGGGTCGTCGCTTCGGTGATCAGGTACCCGATGGTGAGGACCAGGCCGTCGTCGCGTATGACGACGCCGTTGCCGATGCGCTCGGTTCCGAGGATGTCCGCGGTGAAGGCGTCTTCGGGAACCTCGGCGCGCAGCAGCACCATCGAGTCGAGCGCCTTCTCGAGGTCGAACCGCATATCCTCGTCGCTCGGCTGCATCTCGGGCGGAAACGCCCAGTTGCTCAGGTCCGCCATGCGATATCCCGGCTTGGAGACGTTCATTCTATGGCAGCGCCGGGAGGCGTGTCAGCCCGGGCAGGGCCTTTTCGGTACACTTCGCCCGATCGGGAGGGTCATGAAGATACCGATCAGCATCGCAATGGCTTCCAATCCGCGAACCTGGCCGATTTTCGACGGGAAGATCGGGGCCGACGGAGTCGAGCTCATCCCCAGCGAAGTGCATCCTTCGGAGCTTTTCTGGAGGCAGCTGCGCTTCGCCGATTTCGACGTATCCGAGATGTCCTTTTCGTCGCTGCTGATGGCGCGGGCCAAGGGCGACGACCGCTGGCTCGGCCTCCCGATTTTCACCACCAGGAAGTTCTTTCATGCAGAGATCCTGGTGCGGAAAGACTCCGGCATCGAGAAGCCGGCCGACTTGAAGGGAAAGCGCGTCGGGGTTCCGGAGTACCAGCAGACCGCGGCCCTGTGGACGCGCGGCGTGCTCGAGCACGAGTTCGGCGTCGCGCCCAGGGACATGGTGTTCTGGATGGAGCGCACGCCCTCGCACAGCCATCGCGGAGCGATCGGCTTCACGCCGCCCCCGGGGGTGACGATCCACCAGATCCCCGCCGAGAAGAACATCGGCGGCATGATGCTCTCGGGGGACCTCGACGCGGTGATCCACTACATCGTGAACCCCAATCTCGTCGACAGGAGCACCGCCGACCTGTGGAACGATCCGGCGATCAAGCCGCTGTTTCCCGACCCGCTCGCCGAGGGCGTGCGTTACTACCGCAAGACGGGGATCTTTCCGATCAACCACGGGATGGTGATCCGCAAGGAGATCGCCGAGAAGCATCCGTGGATCGTCCTGAACTTGTACAAGGCCTTCGTGCGCTCGAACGAAATGGCCGATCGGGCGCGCGTCGAGCACGCCGAGTATCACCGCGCGGCGGGCGTCCTGGCGCGCGAATCGGCCGACGCCTTGCGCTCGCCGCTCGTGCGCCACGGGATCGCCGCCAACCGCAAGGTCCTCGACACGGCGGCGCGCTACTCGCACGAGCAAGGGCTCACGCCGCGCTTGCTGGCGCTGGAGGAAGTGTTCGCCGCGAGCGCGATGGAGCAGTGACCGCGGCTCAGTCCGTCGCAGCGCTCCTGCCGAGCAGGGCTTCGCGGAATCGATGCTTCAGATAGGAGCCGTCGCGCGGCGGGAGCACGAGCGGCGCGGGATCGCGCCTCACCTTGATCTGGTAGAAGAGCGGCCCTTTGCCCCGGTGCACGCCCGAGCGCACCGCGGCGATCTGCGCGCCGCTGCGGACGATCTCGGCTCTCGCGAAGCCGCATGCTTTCGCTATTGCCGCGAGATCGGTCCCGTAGGCGGTGTGCGTCTTCTGCATGCCGGTCTCGCCGTAGCGCTCGTTGTCGAGAACGACGATCGCGAGGTTGCCGGGGCGCTGCGCCGCGATGGTGGCGAGGCTTCCCAGCCCCATGAGCATCTCCCCGTCACCGGTGACGACGAGCACGCGCCGCCGCGGCCGGGCGAGCGCGAGTCCCAGGCCGATCGTGCACGCCGAGCCCATGGCGCCCCAGAGCGGAAACGTGAGCGGATGGTCGCCGGCTGCCGTGCAGTCCCAGGCGCTCGAACCGAGTCCCGCGACGACGAGGATGTCTCCGCGCCGATCGAGCAGCGCTCGCACGACCTTGCGGCGATCGAGCGTCGCTTCGCTCACGGTTTTTCTCCGAAGGACTTGGTCCCGATCAGGCGCTGGGCGATGAGCACGGCGACGGCGCCGTAGCCGTCGAAGGCGAGCTTCGCCGCCGCGGCCACGGTCTCGGACACTTTCTCTGCACGCTCGGCGCGCAACACGCGCACGCCTGCGAGACGCAGCACGTCCGGCGTCGCCTGTCCCATGGGAACCTGCCAGGGATTGAACTCTCCCCACTCGCCGCGCAAGGTGACGATCATCAGCAGCGGGAAGCCGCAGTTGGACGAAAGCGTGAGCGCATTGATGCAGTTTCCGACGCCGCTCGACTGCATGAGCAGCGCCGCCCGCTCGCCTCCGAGCCAGGCACCCGCCGCAAGCCCGATCCCTTCCTCCTCGGTCGTGAGCGGCACGGCCGTCATGCTCTCGTCGGCGTGGCAAAGGTCGATCAGGCGCTTGTGGCCGGCGTCCGGAACATAGGAGACCTGTTTGACCCGGTGCGATTTGAGCGCGCGATGGATCGCGCCGGGCCAATCCGCCCCCGCGGCGCCGTCCGCGGCCTTCGACGTCTTGCGCTGCACCTGCCGTCCTCCCGATAATTCCAGCTTCGGTATCATTGCACGTTTCCGCTTGGCTCCCCGGACATCCGCACAGGAGAACTCCCATGAAACTCTATTACCATCCCGTCTCGACGACCAGCCGCCCCGTCTGGCTGTTCATCGCCGAGCACGGCATCGACTGCGAGCTTCAGATCATCGACCTCATGAAGGGCGAGCACCATCAGCCCCCGTACGTCTCGAAGAACCCGAACCGTCTCGTTCCCATGCTCGAGGACGGAGACTTCCGCCTCACCGAGAGCTCGGCAATCCTCAAGTACCTCGCGGATAAAATCGGCTCGCCGACCTATCCGAAGGACCTCAAGGCCCGGGCCAAGGTCAACGAGATGATGGACTGGGTCAACACCCAGGTGTGCCGCGAATTCGCCTACGGGCTCGTGTACCCGCAGATTTTCCCGAACCACAAGCGGCGCAGCGACGAGGCCCACGCCGCCACCCTGGCCTGGGGCAAGGAAAGATCACAAGGCTGGCTGAAGGTCCTCGACGAGAGCCTGCTCGGTCCGAAGAAGAAATATCTTTGCGGAGATCAGATCACGATTGCCGACTACTTCGGGGGACCTTTCGTGGGGCTGGGCGAGATCGTTCGGGCGAACTATGCCGCTTCCTACCCCAACGTCAGCCGCTGGCTAGACAGGATGAAGACGCTGAAGAACTGGGCGAAAGTCCACGAGATCTTCTACGGATTCGCCGCTTCGATGAAGGACAAGGCGTTCGAAGCAGTCTGACGGACCTCCGCGCTACCAGCGCTGGCGATGCCGGTACCACGGCTGATTCTTCACCTTGCTCTTCTCGGCCTTGGGCTCGGCGGCCGCATCGGCGGCGGGCGCTTCGGCGGCAGGGGCCGCGGGGCGCTGTTCTTTCGCCGGTTGCACCGGGGCGACGCGCTTTTCGGCGGCGGGCTTCTTGCGCGCCGGCGCAGCCGGCTTTGGAGCCGGCTTGGAGGCCTTCTCGGAATCCAAGTGCAGCATGTCCTTCAAGCCGCTGAGGATCGACTTCGGGCGCTTCTCGGCCATGAGAGATCTGTAAAGATTGTGCCGCGCCATTCTATTACAAGCTGCTTCGCCAAGGTGCCGGGAGGATGAAGCGATGAGGATCACAAGGACCGCCGAGCAGTTCGGCATAGATCCGAAAAGGGAGCGGGGTCGCAAAGGCATCGTGCGGGAGGAGTAAGCTGGCCACCTACGCGATCGGCGACGTCCAGGGCTGCTTCGACGAGCTGCAGGCGCTCGTCGCGGCATGCGGGTTCGATCGAGCAAGCGACCGGATGTGGTTCGTCGGCGACTTGGTGAACCGCGGTCCGGCTTCGCTCGCGACGCTGCGCTTCGTGCGCGATCTCGGCGATCGCGCGGTGGTCGTGCTCGGAAACCATGATCTGCATCTGCTCGCTCTCGCCGAAGGCCACGTCAAGAGCCGGAGGGACGACACCCTCGGGGAGGTACTGGCGGCGCCCGACCGCCGCGAGCTGCTCGACTGGCTCAGGGCGCGCCCGATGATCCACATCGCCGGGAACACGGTCCTGGTTCACGCGGGCCTCCTGCCCCAGTGGGACGTCGCTGCCGCCCGATCGCTAGCGCACGAGGTCGAGGTCGAGCTCCGGGGGCCGGGATACGCGAGATTTTTGCAGACGCTCTATGGCTCGCGTCCCGACCGCTGGGGCGACGATCTCAGAGGCCCGGACAGATGGCGCGTAATCGTGAACGCCATGACCCGCTTGCGATTCTGCACGCGCGACGGCGTCATGGAGTTCGAAACGAAGGGCGAGACCACGCAAGCGCCCGAAGGCTACCTGCCCTGGTTCGACGTGCCCGGAAGAAAGAGCGCCGGCAGCACGATTGTGTGCGGCCACTGGTCGGCGCTCGGATTGCGGCTTGCCCCCGGGCTGCTCGCGCTCGACTCCGGTTGTGTTTGGGGCGGGCAGCTGAGCGCTATCCGCCTCGAAGACCGACGCCTCTATCAGATCCCCTGCGGCGCGAGTGCGGGCGCTGCGGCGCGGGCACCTCGAGCGCCGCGACGATAGCCGCCTCGGCTCTCTCGGCCAGGGACCGTCGCGTCAGGCCATGAACGTCGATCGGGTCGAGAAAATTGAGCTGTGCGACGATGTGCCGCGTCGACACGATGGTCCACACGGATTCCAGGAACGAGGTCTCGCCGACATAGCCCGCGGCGTCGGTGTGCTGCCCGCCGGCGTCGAGATAGCGCAGGGCGATCGGCTGGACGGCCGCGGCAGCATCGAGGGCAGGCTGGAACAAGGCGGCGTGGAAGGGCTCGACGCTCCGCCCGAACGTCGTTGTGCCTTCGGGGAACACGGCGATCAGCGCGCCGGCCTCGAGTTCCGCGACGATGGTGCGGCTCGCCTTGCGAGTCGCCGAAGGCCTGCCGCGCTCGATATATAGGGTTCCAACCAGAGTGCACAGCCAGCCCACGACGGGCCAGTCGCGAATCTCGGACTTTGCAATGAAGGTCGCAGGGGATCGCGCGTTGATGACGAAAATGTCCAACCAGGAGATGTGGTTGAGCACGAGCAGGCAACGCTCGGGCAGGTTCCCCGGTGCATTTCTCTCCCGCACGGAGACGGAGAGGATCGCGAGCAGCTTCTTCGACCAGCGGCGCTTTTGCGCGTCCCGCTTCGATTTCGGGATCCAGGGGAAGATGAATGCTGCGACGCCGAGGCCCCGCAGCAGATGCAGCACGAGCCTTGCCAACCGGAGCACACGCATGGGAGTCGGAACGCGACCGGCCGGCATCGAGTCTAGAGATTCTCCCTTAGTGGAAAGCCTGCCTGCCCTCAAAGGTCCGAGCCGAAGTTGCTGCGGAAAAGGCTGCCGATCTCGGCCTGGGTCACGGAATGGTTCTGGGCGCCGCGCGAGGCGACCTTGATCGCGCCCATCAGGGAGGCGAGCCTTCCGGTCTTGGGCCAGTCGAAGCCCGAGGCGATTCCGTAGAGCAGGCCGGCCCGATACGCGTCTCCGCAGCCCGTCGGATCGACCACGGCCTGCGCTTTCGCGCAAGGAATGTCGAATCGCTTTCCATCCGCGTAGATGATGGAACCTTCGGCGCCACGCGTCAGCACCAGAGCCTTGAGTCCTGGAGAAAGATCTTCGAGCTTGCGTCCGGTGCGGTCCTCGAGCATCCGGCCTTCGTAGTCGTTGACCGCGACGTAATCGGCCCGTTCGATGAACTCCAGGAGCTCTGCGCCGGAGAACATCGGCAAACCCTGCCCGGGATCGAACATGAACGGAATGTCGAGATCGGCGAGCTGTCTCGCGTGCTGCTGCATGCCTTCCTTTCCGTCGGGTGCGACGATCGCTAGGCTCGCTCCAAGGTCCCGCGTGATCCTGTTCTCGTGCGATTGATTCATCGCGCCGGGATGGAATGCCGTGATCTGGTTGTCGTCGAGGTCGGTGGTGATGAACGCCTGTGCAGTGAGGGTTCCGGGGACCTGGCGCACGCAGTCCAGCTTGACGCCGAGCCGCTCCAGCCGCTCGAAGTAGAGCAGCGAGTCGTCTCCCACGGTGCCCATGACCAGTGGATCCGTGCCGAGGAGCTTCAGGTTGTAGGCGATGTTGCCGGCGCACCCGCCGAACTCGCGCCGTAACTCGGGAACGAGAAAGGCCACGTTCAGAATGTGAATCTGCTCGGGAAGAATGTGCTCTCGAAAGTGGCCGGGAAACACCATGATGTTGTCGTAGGCGATCGACCCGCAGATCAGAATGTTCATGAGTTCGGGGTTCGTCGTGGGGGTGCGGGATTTGTTCGGTCGAGGCGGGCGATGGCACTCTTACGGAACCGCGTTATTGCACGCCGCCCCGAGACTGCGCTGGGAGCATAGCGGAATTTGAGGTGTGCGGCAGGTTCCGCCACGCCTATGCGTAGAACAGGTAGAGGCGATAGCCGGTGGGCTTGAGCGCCGCGGCTTCGATATAGACTCTCACTTGAAGCTCGCTGCTCGCAGCGAATCCCGCGTCGGCGCTCGCGGGCTGGGCAACGTAGTCCTTCGGCAGGAGCACGCGCCTCGCAACCGTCTGGCCGTCGGCGCTGGTCAGGGTCAATTCGACGGCCGGATACGCTTGAACGAAGGCAGCTCGGTTCCTGAGCGTTGCCGTGAGCACCATTACGCTGGGATGGCTGCCATCGGCCTGAAGGTCCGAGGATTCGATGCTGAGCAATTCCGCGCGCCGCGGCAAAGGAATATCGCAGCCGAGCTCGACGCAGAGCTGTTCCAGCAGCGGCTTCGCCTCCGGGACGAGCACGGAGATCTCGCCACGGTATCGGTACGTCCCCTGAGCGAAGAGACCCAGCAGCAGGAGCAGGCTTCCTATCCACCACAGTCGGCTCGATCGGGGCGGTGTCCGTGGCCCGAAATCGAATGGTGAGTTTGCTTCCGTCCCGAGGAGAACCGCCATGCTGCCCGAGGTCGGCGGGGGACGCTTCTCGCGAGGGCGCGTCTCCGGATCCGAGGTGAGCGAGGCGATCGCGTCGAACAATGTGTCGCAGCGCCCGCAGCGTACTTGGCCCGCGCGCGCTCCGAGTTGCTGCTCGCTTACCCGGAACGCTGTGCCGCACGCAGGGCAACGGGTCATCATGCTCATTTCCTGGTTCCCGAAAGGCATACCCAACCCTCATCTTCCTGCTCCTGAGCGAACGCGATCCATTGTGCGTAGCACTTCGCAACGTCCTCGGCCTGTTCGCGGAGAATTCCCGCAAGCGCGATGCGCCCTCCGGGACGGCACCGCTGCGCGAGAAGCGGTGCGAGAACCTTCAGCGGGTTCGCCAGGATATTCGCGACGACGAGATCGGCGGTCAACGCGAAGGGCGCGCCGCTTTGGAGGAAATCGGCGGCAACACCGTTGCGTTTGGCGTTCGACTCTGCAATCGAGATGGCGTTCGGGTCGATGTCGACGCCTACGGCGTGGCCGGCGCCAAGCTTGAGCGCGGCGATGGCCAATATCCCGGATCCGCAGCCATAGTCGAGAACCGTCTCGCCGCCCGCGACGTGCCGCTCGAGCCAGCGCAGGCACAAGCGCGTAGTCGGGTGGCTCCCGGTCCCGAATGCGAGACCCGGGTCGAGCACCAGGTTGATCGCGTCGGGGTCGGGCGGCGTGGACCAGCTCGGTACGATCCAAAGGCGCCGCGATGCGCGGATCGGACCGAACTCGCTCCTCGACTTCGCAACCCAATCCGCGTCGGGGACGGTGATCACGTCATGTTGCCGCATCGCCACGCCGGAGGCCTTGCAAGCCTGACGCAGCAGCTGCTCGGGGGCGTGCTCGCTTCCGCAGAGAGCCGTAAGGCGCACGCGGGGCCATGAGGCAGGCTCGCCGGGCTCGGCCAGATCCGGTGCTGCACCGGCATCGCGCACATCGTCGCAGGACACCGACAGGGCTCCCGCTTCGATCAGGGCGTCCGAGAGTCCGTCGGCCTCCTTTCCGGATAGGTGAACGACGAGCGCGGCGAGAGTCACGCGCCCGGCTCCTTATCTCGCCGAATCCCGTTTCTTGTGCTGGGCAAGCTTCTGCTCGAGGTAGTGGATGTTGGCTCCTCCCCTAAGGACCCTGGTATCGAGCAGCAGTTCCTGGTGTAGTGGGATGTTGGTCTGAATTCCCTCGACGACCATTTCCGAGAGCGCGATGCGCATGCGCCGGATAGCCTGGTCACGGTTCGCCCCATAGGCAATGAGCTTGCAGATCAGCGAATCGTAGTTTGGCGGCACCGAATATCCTTGATAGATGTGCGAATCAACCCGGATGCCCGGTCCGCCCGGCGCGTGGTACGACGTAATGCGCCCCGGCGAAGGCGTGAACCTGAAGGGGTCTTCGGCGTTGATGCGGCACTCTATCGCGTGACCGCGCAGCTCGATGTCCTTCTGCCGCACCGAGAGCTTTTCCCCCGCTGCGACGCGGATCTGCTCTTGGACGATGTCGATCCCGGTGATCATTTCCGTCACGGGATGCTCGACCTGGATGCGGGTGTTCATCTCGATGAAATAGAACTCGCCTTCTTCGTAGAGATACTCGAAAGTGCCGGCTCCGCGATACCCGATCTTGCGGCATGCCTCCACGCAGCGCTCTCCGATGCGCGTGCGCATCTTCGCCGTGACGTCGGGCGCGGGTGCCTCCTCCATGACCTTCTGGTGCCGCCGCTGCATGGAGCAGTCCCGCTCGCCGAGATAGATCACGTTACGGTGCGTGTCCGCAAGCACCTGCACTTCGATATGCCGGGGATTCTCAAGGTATTTCTCGAGATAAACGGTTGGGTTGCCGAAAGCCGCCTCGGCCTCGGCGCGAGTGACGCTCACCGCGCTTTTCAAGGCTGCCTCGGTGTGAACGACCCGCATGCCGCGTCCGCCACCGCCACCCGCCGATTTCACGATGACCGGGTAGCCGATCTTCCGCGCGATTTTGAGCGCTTCTTCGGGTGCTTCCGGGAGCGCGCCGCCGGAACCCGGTACACACGGTACTCCTGCTTTTTCCATGGCCTGCTTCGCGTTCACCTTGTCCCCCATCAAGCGGATGGTTTCCGCAGTTGGACCGATGAACACGAACCCGCTCTTGTCCACGCGCTCTGCGAAGTCCGCGTTTTCCGCTAGGAAGCCGTAACCAGGATGGATCGCTTCCGCGTCTGTGACCTCTGCGGCGCTGATGATGGCCGGAATGTTCAGATAGCTAGCGGCCGAGGGCGGGGGGCCTATGCACACGGACTCGTCGGCGAGCTTGACATATTTCGCTTCGGCGTCGGCCTCGGAGTGCACGACGACGGTCTTGATGCCCATGTCGCGGCACGCACGCTGAATGCGCAGCGCGATTTCGCCTCGGTTGGCGATGAGGATCTTCTCGAACATGGTCCAGTCGTAACCGCTAGCCGATCAGCATCAGGGGTTCGCCATATTCGACCGGTTGAGCGTTCTCGACCATGATTGCCTTTACGACACCATCCTTGTCGGCTTCGATTTCGTTCATGAGCTTCATCGCCTCGATGACGCAGATAGTCTGTCCGACCTTCACCGTGTCGCCGACTTCGACGAATGGTTTGGCTCCCGGGGCGCCAGCACGATAGAAGGTACCGACCATCGGCGACTTGACGATGTGTCCCTCAAGGGCTGTAGGGGTTTCGGCCGCCGCCGGCGTCGTCGTCGGCGCTGCCGCGACGGCTTGGATAGGAGGGGCGCTTACCGGCACGGCCGACGGGGAAAGCACTACCACCTCTTTTCCGGCGGTCCCGCCTTTGACGATCTTGACCTTCTCCTCGCCTTCCGTCACTTCCAACTCGGCGATGCCGGAATCCTCCACGAGGTCGATCAGCTTTTTCAGCTTACGCAGATCCATGTTGGCCTCCTAGAGTCCTAGCGAGCTTGAGGACTAGGTGTGTGTCCCGTCCACCACGATTTACGATGATCCAGGAAATTCCCTGCTTCTTCGCGAGATGAACGTGTTCGATCAGATCTCCCTCCTGGTTGCTCTGGAATACTTCGAGCGCGCTCCGCTCCCACTCCGCGCACGAAACTAAGCGGCCGCGCACGGGTTGCTAGGCTCCCGCTTCGGTAGATCGCGTACTCCCGGTCCCTCGCACGTTCAGATTCGGACCGTGAAACACCGGAATCCTACCCGGTACCCGGGCGATCGGCGCCTCGCGTCCCTCATGGACGCGGTTGCGAGTTTGCCGTAGATGTCCGAAGTTGTCCAGGATTGAGCGTTGTTTCCCGCGAATAGCGTCATGTCCATCAGAAAGGGTCCTCTCGACTCGCAGATGGATTCACGAGAACATGGAGTTAGATCTAATTGGACACCTTTGCCGTAGGTTAACCGCTTTTAGGAGCACTTAACGACCACTTAGCAACGGGTTTCGGGCCGCTTTCGGGGCGGATGCTGTCCTCGTTAGGAAGCGCCGGATAGCAGCTGCGTCACTGCCTGGATTCCTGCGCGCTCGATCGGGCGCCCAGCCAAGGTGGCCTTCAAAACGCCACGTTCTTCCTTCAGCGTGTAGATGGCGAGGTTGAGGGCGACGCCCTGCCAGTCGACCTTAAGCACCGATACTGCCCGCGCTTGATCGCCAGCAAAGCGCCGCTCGTCGGAAATGTCGTAGGGGATGTTGCGGCTGAGCAGAAAAAGCTCGACGGCTTTGCCTTCGTCGGTGAAGAGCTGAAGGTCGATCTCGCTGTAGCGCCCTGCCGTCCCGCTCAAAACCGGACCCGCCAAATAGGGGCGGAAGCGCTCGAGCAGATGCATCGCTTCCAGCGCGCATTGGCGAAGGTAATGGATGCGCTCGCGGTGTTCCTCGCCTTGGTAAAGGGATTGATAGGCGCGCAATTCGGCCTCGATTTCCTCGTTCTTGGGCAGCGACTGGGTGTCTTCGGCACCGAGCTGACGTGCGGCCTTGCGCTTCGCCAGCGCGAAATCCTCCATGCCGTCCTCAGCCATCAGGCGGGCGGCTGCGGCCGCGATGCGCGCGCGCATTTGTTGCTGCTTGGACTTGCTGTCTTTCGGCATGGAGCGAGCAGGCAGGCTCGGGTCATGATACCCCAGCCGGAAAACGCGGCGAAGTAGGCTAGAATTCCGCTCATTTCTCGGCGGTCTTGTCTGGTCCGCGTCGCGCTTCGCCTATCCCGTGCACATTCACATTCTCGGCATTTGCGGCACGTTTATGGGCGGCGTCGCCGCGATCGCGAAAGCTGCTGGCTACCGCGTTACCGGGTGCGACCTCAGCGTATATCCGCCGATGAGCACTCAGCTCGAGTCGCAGGGTATCGAGCTCGTCCGCGGCTACGGGGCCGATCAGATCGCTCTAAAGCCGGACTTGTGGGTGGTTGGGAACATCGTCACCCGCGGTAATCCCCTCATGGAAGCAATATTGGACCACGGCGACCGATATGTATCCGGTCCCCAGTGGCTCGCGGAAAATGCGTTGCACGGGCGGCGCGTGCTCGCTGTCGCGGGCACGCACGGCAAGACCACGACCGCATCAATGCTCGCATGGATCCTCGAAGAAGCGCGGCTCGCTCCGGGATTCCTGATCGGTGGGGTTCCCCTCAACTTCGGCGCATCCGCGCGTCTGGGGAGCGGAGAGCACTTCGTCATCGAGGCCGATGAGTACGACACGGCGTTCTTCGACAAGCGCTCTAAAATGATCCATTACCGTCCTATAGTTGCGATCTTGAACAACATCGAGTTCGATCACGCTGACATCTTCGCCGATCTTGCCTCGATCGAGACGCAATTCCACCATTTCGTCAGAACGCTACCCCACAGCGGCAAGTTGGTGATCAACGGGAGGGACCCGGCCATCGAGCGCGTGCTCGCACGCGGCTGCTGGACTCCCGTGGACAGATTCGCCATTCCTGAAGGCTGGGACGCGATGCGGATCGAGGGGCAGCGATACGAGGTTATCCGGAACGGCCAGCGACAGGGCACGCTGAGCCTGAAACTTCAGGGCGAGCACAATTTACAGAATGCGCTTGCCGCGATCGCGGCCGCGGACTCCGCCGGTGTGGCAGTGAACGATGCTTTGGATGCGCTCGCGCGCTTCAAGGGTGTGCGTCGCCGAATGGAGCTACGGGGAAACGTCGGTGGCGTCGCAGTCTGGGATGATTTCGCCCATCACCCCACCGCCATCGCTACCACCGTAGCCGGTTTGCGGGAGCAGGTCGGAGCCGCGCGCATTCTAGCCGTGTTGGAACCCCGATCCAACACGATGAGGTCCGGTGTGATGAAGGATCGCTTAGCCTCCAGTCTCCGGCATGCCGATCGGGTGTTCTGCTACGGAGCCAATCTCGGTTGGGACGCCGGCGCGGCGCTCGCGTCGCTCGGATCGCGGGTACGCGTGGAGGACGACCTCCAAAAGCTCGTCGACGCGGTTCTCGATGAAGCCAAGTCCGGCGATCAGGTCCTTGTCATGTCGAACGGGGGGTTCGGCGGTATCCACGAAATGCTCCTCAGGGCACTCTTGGCGCGAACGGCTGCGGCGGATCGGACGTGATTCTCTACCTCCACGGGTTCAACAGCTCTCCGCAATCGACCAAGGCTCAGTATCTGAAACGCTACCTGGAAGAACGAGGCAGGGGCGGCGAATACCGTTGTCCTCGTCTACCGAATCGACCGAATCTGGCCGTAGCAGCCGTGGAGGAGGAAATTGCGCGATTCTCCCGAGAAGAAATCACCCTGCTGGGAAGCTCGCTCGGCGGCTTCTATGCCACTTGGCTTGCGGAGAGACACGCGTTGCGCGCCGTGCTCATCAATCCGGCGATCGACCCGCACGTTGGCCTGAGGCCTTACCTGGGGCTCCAGCAGCCGGTCTACGGCGGCGAAGCCTACGAGCTTACCGTGGAGCACCTGCAAGAGTGGCGCGGTCTGTTTGTCACGAGAATTCATCCTGAGCGCTATCTGCTGCTCGTCGAGACGGGGGACGAAGTGCTGGACTATCGGCTGGCTGTTAGAAGGTACTTGGGAGCGAAGCAAATCGTCATTCAGGGTGGGGATCACAGTTGTGCGAGCTTCCCGGAGCACCTGCCGCTCATACTAAGTTTCGCCGGGATGGCTTGACTACTTCAGCACCCTCCAAACCGCGCCTTCGTCTTTGAGGGCGTAGCGCGCAACAGCCCGTTCGTCGAAGCCGAAGCCGAGCCCCGGAGCGGTCGGGAGGATGAGCATGCCGTCTTTCGCCTTGAGCTGTTTATCGATGAGACGCCGGAAATTGAGAACCTGCTCGTCGGGAAAGAACTCGACATAGCGCGCGTTCGGCGTCGCGGCGACCAGATGCGCGTGCAAGTCGTGAAACCAATGAGGGCACACGGTAACGCCGTAGCTTGCGGCTGTGGCTGCAATTCTTTTCCACTCGGAAACGCCCCCACACACGAGGGCGTCGGTTTGCAAGATTTGTGCGGCGCGTTTGTCGAGGATCTCCTTGAAATGCCAGCGCCCAGTGCCGATCTCGCCGGTCGCAACGGTGACGCGGGTGAGCTTGGCCAAGCGCGCGTGGTTGTCGACGTCGTCGGGGAAGAACGGCTCCTCGATCCAATAGGGATCGTACCGCTCGAAGCGTTCCATATAGCGCATCGCGGTCGGGAGATCGCGCCATGCATTGTTGGCGTCCAGCATGAGTTCGACTTCGGGGCCAACCGCCTCCCGCGCTGCTTTCACACGAGCTTCCTCTTCCTGGGGAGACAGGCGGCCGACTTTCATCTTTACCGCTCTGAAACCGGCCTTGACGTAGCCCGCCATTTCCAGCCCGAGCTTCTTCGGAGTCTTGCCCGCAAGGTAGTAGCCTCCGCTGGCGTAGGCCGGCACCGCCCGTTCTAACGCAGCACCCAAGTACTTGTAGAGCGGAAGCTTGGCCGCGCGCGCGTTCACATCCCAAAGCGCGCAGTCGAGAATCGAGATCGCCCGCATCACGCTTCCGGCGCGTCCCTGCAGCACGGTGTCCTCAAACATTCGCTGCCATAGGCCTTCGACAAGCAAGCTGTCGCGGCCGAGAAGAATCGGCGCCAGCAAGTGCTGTACCGCATGGGCGACCAAGGTACCTCCCGAAGATCCCGCGTAGCAGAAACCAATGCCTTCGACACCGCCGGCGCGGACCTTCACCAGCCCGTAGTCTCGGGCCGATACTGTGCGTGTTGCGAAGCTGGTTACGTTGTCTAGAGGAATGCGCGTGGTGGCGACGCAGATCGATTCAATTGTGGCCATTGTTGTGCGCTTTCGTCGGCGGGGCGGGGACACCTGCTACGATATAATTATCGCATCATCGGGTCGGCGTTACGCGGCCTTTCCCTGTAGGTTTCCACCGAGTGAACGTTCTCTACGAAGACAGCGGCACATTCAAGGTCGCCACGGTGCTCACAGAGAGCGAGACTTTCATTCAAGTCGAAGCACCCCACGGCAAGCGTACCAAGATCAAGTCGAAGGACATACTGCTGCGGTTCGCCGAGCCGAACGCAGGCGAGCTGCTCGCCCAGGCGCAAGCGATGGCAGTCGGCCTCGATGCAGACTTTCTTTGGGAGTGCAGCGGTAGCGAGGAGTTCGGGTTTGCGGATCTGGCGCGTGAGTATTGCGGGCACTCTCCTTCCGCGGTGGAGGCTGCGGGAATCCTGGTGAAGCTGCACTCGGTGCCAATGTACTTCTACCGCAAGGGCAGGGGGAGATACCGTGCCGCACCTCCGGAAATCCTGCGCGCTGCGCTCGCGAGCATCGAAAAGAAGAAGCAACAGCAGGTCCAGGTGGCGGCCTGGGCGGAGCGGCTGGCGCACGGTGTGTTCCCGGAGGAGCTCCAGCCGCTGAGGGATCAGCTTCTCTATCAGCCCGACGGCAACCGTCCTGAGACCAAGGCGCTCGCAGAGGCCTGCGAACGCACGGGCCTTTCGCCGGCTAAGTTGATTGAGCGCTGCGGCGCGCTGCCTCCGAGCCACGACTATCATCTGAACGTATTTCTCAACAAGTATTTTCCGAAAGGAACGGACTTCCGATCGCAGTTCAACGTCGAAGCGCTCTCGCAGTTGCCGCTGGCGGACGTCTGCGCGTTCAGCGTCGATGATGCGGCGACTACCGAGATTGACGACGCATTCTCCCTGACCCACCTGCCCGCCGGTCGCTTTCGCGTCGGTATCCACATTGCTGCGCCCGGCTTGGGATTCGCGCCGGGGTCGCCGCTCGACGCGGTCGCGCGCGAGCGACTCTCGACCGTGTACATGCCGGGACGTAAGATCACCATGCTTCCGCCGGAAGTGATCAGGAGCTTCTCGTTGACCGAAGGCGCACCGCGCCCGGCGTGCTCGCTCTACTTGGACGTGCGCTCGAGTGACCTGATGATCGAGGAACGGGAAACCCGCCTCGAACGCGTGCCTGTGGTCCGGAATTTGAGGCATCACGAGGTGGAACCGCTCGATGGGGCCCTTCTCGATGGGGTTGCTCGCGAGGATATTCCCTATTCGCGCGAGCTGGGCGCGCTATGGAAGTTCGCAGTCGGGCTGCAGCAACTCCGCGGAAAGCCCGCCAAGGCGGCGGAGCGTCCAGACTATAGCTTCCGGATCGAGGGGGACGGCGACAAGGGGCGCGTCACCATCACGGAACGCCGACGCGGCACTCCGATGGACAACCTAGTCGCCGAGCTGATGATTACAGTGAACAGCACCTGGGGGAAACTGTTGGACGATCGCGGTGTCGCAGCGATATACCGAGTACAGTCGACAGGAAAGGTGAGAATGACCACCTCGGCAATGGCGCATCAAGGGCTCGGCATCAGCCACTATGCCTGGGCCAGTTCGCCCCTGCGCCGCTATGTGGACCTGGTGAATCAGTGGCAGCTTCTGGCGCTGCTGCGCGGGGAGAAAGCGCCTCCATTCTCCCGTACGTCGGAGCTGATGCTGTCCGCTGTCCACGACTTCGAGGCAACGTACGCCGCTTACGACGACTTCCAGAAGCGCATGGAACGCTACTGGTGTCTCAGATGGCTGCTGCAGGAGCGGGTTGAGACTGCCGGGGGAGAGGTCGTGCGCGAGAATCTGGTCAAGTTCGACGGCCTTCCGCTATACGCGAGGGTGCCTTCATTGCCCGATCTCGACCCGGGTACGGGCGTCGAAATCGCGGTCACCGATATCGACCTCGTCGAAGCCGACCTGAAATGCGTGTTTCGCCGCAGGAAAGAGGGTGTGAATCTAGAAGCAATGAGACATGAGACAAAGCTCTAGAAATATTTTAGAATTTAATGATTCACAAAGCTTTTAGGGGTGTATGAATCTGGGAGTCGCCCCCCTGCCCTGGATGTCGTGGCCGGAGCCCCTGAGGCGGCTCGACCCCGATTCGCGGGCGCTCGCGACCGCGCTCTCGATTTCTATCGTTCTCCACGCAGTTGCACTGTCGATCTATTTCAAGCCGCCCCATGCTTTCATGGGGATCACGCCCTCGCAGCTCGACGTCGTTCTCGTCAATTCGAAGACTCGCTCTAAGCCCATCCAGGCGGACGTTCTGGCTCAAGCGAATCTCGACGGCGGTGGCGACACGGATTTCGATCATCGGGCGAAATCGCCGCTGCCCGTGCTCCAGCCCCCCGAACGAGGCGCAGACCTGAAACAGGCGAATCGCAGGGTGCAGGAGATGGAAGCGCGTCAGCGCCAACTCATCTCGCAGCTTCAGTCGCGAAAGGAGATCGCGTCGGGAGATCCCCAGACGCAGGCGGAAGCCAAATCCCAGGTCTCCGGCGCGGATCTGGCCGAGAGCGCCTTGATCATCGCGCGCATGGAGGCGCAGATTGCGCATCAGATCGACGACTACAACAAGCGTCCGCACAAGACCTTTGTGGGCGCTCGCGCCGCTGAGGTGCGCTACGCCCTCTACGTCGAGGACTGGCGCCAGAAAATCGAACGCATCGGGAATCTCAATTACCCCGAGAGCGCCCGCGGCAAGATCTACGGCAGCCTGAGACTCACTGTATCGATTAACTCCGACGGCACGCTGGCGGCCATGGACCTCGAGCGATCTTCCGGGTACAAGATCCTCGACGCGGCTGCCCAGCAGATCGTCCGGTTGGCGGCGCCTTATGCCAAGTTTCCCCCCGACATCCGCAAGGAAACGGATATCCTGGTCATCACCCGCACGTGGCACTTTGCTCGGGGTGACAGGGTCTTCAGCGACTGAGAGAAGACGGCGGATACCTTTGGCCGAGCCGGTCAGAATCGGCCGAGCGACCCAGTCCAACCCTACGCGCGACGCAAGATGAGATTCCTCGCCTCGCTGTGGAGGTTGTTTTGCTATGCGGCTGGAACGGCTGTCGCAGGAGTCGCGATCTACGAGTTCTGGTTCTTCGCACAGATCCTGTACTGGGTCGACCACAACCCATCGACGACCAGCGTCATGGAATCACGCCTGGAAGCACTGCGCGAAAAAGATCCGCGCGGGGCGCTCGAGCATGCGTGGGTGCCCTATCAACGAATCTCAAACGAGCTGAAGCGGGCGATCATCGTTGCCGAAGACGCGAAATTCATCGAGCATGACGGTTTCGACTGGGAAGGAATCCAGCGCGCGCTGGAAAAGAATCAACGGCGCGGCAGGATAGTTGCTGGAGGGTCGACCATCACCCAGCAGTTGGCGAAGAATCTGTTTCTTTCTGGGGAGCGCAGCCTGCTGCGCAAGGGTCAGGAGGCGGTTCTCGCCTCCATGCTCGAGGCGACCATGAGCAAGCGGCGCATCTTCGAGATCTATCTAAACGTCGTGGAATGGGGGGAGAACGTGTTCGGCGCCGAGGCAGCGGCGCGGCACTACTTTGGCGCGAGCGCAGCGGCCCTTGAGCCCGAGCAGGCGGCTCGCCTTGCCGCGATGCTCCCGCGTCCGCGGTACTACGACCGCAATCGCGAGTCGCCGTATCTGACCAGCTACGCCGACAGCATTCTCGTGCAGATGTACGCCGCTCAGATCCCCTAGCGACCAAGCATGGTCGAAGCTCTCAGCCCTAAGAAGGATCTCGAAGACCTCAGCGCCGACCTGCGCGAGGTCCAGGAGCTGCTCCGGCGTCACCGCCTCGTCGAGAGCCTGGTTGAGCGCCAGGAAATGCCCAAACACGAGCTGGTGGAATCATTGGTGCACCGACAGAATGTCGCCGAGTTGCGCGCGAAGCTCGACGCAATGCATCCCGCGGACATCGCCTACGTGCTGGAGTCGCTGCCTTTGGAGGAGCGGCAAGTGGTGTGGAACCTGGTCAAGGCCGATCGCGACGGCGAGATCCTGCTCGAAGTGTCCGACGCGGTGCGCGAGACGCTCATCCGCAGCATGGATTCCCAAGAGCTGGTCGCTGCGGCAGAGCAGCTCGAGGCCGACGAGATCGCCGATCTTGCCCCAGATCTACCGGAGGGCGTCATCCACGACGTCTTCCAGGCTCTGCCAATCGAGGAGCGGGAGCAGTTGCGGGCCGCGATGTCCTATGCGGAGGATGCCGTCGGGGCCCTCATGGATTTCGATGTCGTCAGCGTCCGTGAGGACACGAGAATCGAGGCGGTCACGCGTTATCTGCGGCGATTCGACTCGCTGCCGCACCACACCGACCAGATCTTCGTGGTCGACCGCGACGAGCATTTCAAGGGAGCGCTACCGCTTTCGAAACTCATCGTCTCCGAGCTCGAGCATTCTGTCGCTCAGGTCATGGTGGGCGAAATCGTCACGATGCGGGCGCGCGACCGCGCGCAAGAGGCGGCCGAAGCCTTCGAGCGCTACGACCTCGTGTCCGCTCCCGTCGTGGACGATCGGGGCAAGCTCGTCGGCCGCGTGACGGTTGACAAGGTCGTCGACTTCATCCGCAGCAAGAGCGAAACCGAGCTTCTGACGCAGGCCGGCCTGCGCGAGGAGGAGGACGCATTCTCCTCTGTATGGGCGAGCGTCAGAAACCGCTGGTCTTGGTTGGCGGTCAATCTCGTGACGGCCTTCATCGCGTCGCGCGTGATCGGCGCCTTCGAACATTCGATCGAAAGGCTCGTTGCACTCGCGGCGCTGATGCCGATCGTGGCCGGGATAGGCGGAAATTCTGGCAACCAGACCATTACTATGATCGTGCGCTCAATCGCGCTAGGGCAAGTGCAAAGGGAGCACGCGAGGAAGCTGCTCGCGAAAGAACTTGGGGTTTCGCTCCTCAACGGGCTAGTCTGGGGAAGCGCACTCGGCTTGATCGCATACTGGCTGTACAGCAAGGTGTCGCTGGGACTGGTGATGACCGCCGCGATGACCTTGAACCTCGTGCTCGCGGCGACTGCGGGGGTACTTATTCCACTCACGATGATGCGCCTCGGGCGAGATCCCGCGCTCGGTTCGTCAGTCATGATCACCGCGATCACCGACAGCGGTGGTTTCTTCATCTTCCTCGGACTGGCGACCCTGTTCCTGCTGTGAAGGGTCACTCCGAGAACGCGGCCTCCGCGGCGGCAATGGTGGCCGCGATGTCCGCATCGGTGTGCGCCGCCGACACGAATCCAGCCTCGTAAGCGGATGGCGCAAGGTATATACCGCGGTCGAGCATGGCATGAAAGAAGCGCTTGAAAGCTTCGGCGTCGCACTGCATTACCTCGGCGTAGCTTGCAGGGGGAGTAGCGCGAAAATAGAGGCCGAACATGCCGCCCACCGATTGCGCCGAGAAGGTCAAGCGGTGCCTCCGCGCTACCGAGACTAGCCCATCACAAAGAGAGTGCGTGGCAGTCGTAAGGCGCTCGTAGAAGCCAGGGGCCTGCACCTTGCCCAAAGTGGCGAGCCCGGCGGCAACCGCCAGTGGATTGCCCGACAAGGTGCCCGCTTGGTACACCGGGCCAAGGGGCGCGACCTTCTCCATGATGTCACGGCGGCCCCCGAACGCGCCCAGGGGCATTCCTCCACCTACGACCTTGCCGAGCGTGATCAGATCAGCGTGCACGCCATAGAGCCCCTGTGCCCCCCGCAAACCGACGCGAAACCCCGTCATCACCTCGTCGAATATGAGCAGGGCGCCGTGGCGCGTACACAATTCCCGCAAGCGCTCGAGGAAGCCCGGGCGCGGCGTGATCAGGTTCATGTTTCCGGCGACGGGCTCGACGATCACGCACGCGATCGAGTGACCATGCTCGGCAAACGCGACATCCAACGCGGGCGTATCGTTGTAGTCGAGGACCAGGGTTTGCGCCGCGGTCTCGGCCGTGACGCCCGCCGAGCTCGGATTGCCCAAGGTGAGTGCGCCCGAGCCCGCCTTGACGAGCAGACCATCCGCGTGCCCGTGGTAGCAGCCTTCGAACTTCACGATGCGGCTTCGGCCGGTCGCACCCCGTGCGAGCCTCAGGGCCGACATGGTCGCCTCGGTCCCCGAGTTCACGAGGCGTACCATCTCAAGCCCGGGAACAAGCCCCGAGAGCAGCTCAGCCAGTTTCGCCTCCGCGGCGGTCGGCGCCCCGAATGAAAGGCCGCGTTCAGCGGCGGCCCGGACAGCCCCCACGACCTCCGAATCGGCGTGGCCGAGCACCAGCGGTCCCCAGGAACCCACGTAGTCGATGTAGGAGCGCCCGTCTGCGTCCCAGATTCGGCTGCCCTCGCCGCGCTCGATGAAGCGGGGTATGCCCCCCACCGCGCGAAACGCGCGCACTGGCGAGTTCACCCCACCAGGAATAAACCTGCGCGAACGCTCAAAAAGCAGATCGTTTTTCGAGGTCATGGACGGTGAACATTCCAGCGAACTCCCGCGCACGGCTTTCCACGCTCGGGGCATCGAACAGGTCGCTGATCACCGCAACGGCATCGGCCCCAGCGTCGACGAGGCCGGGCGCGTTCTCGATCGTGATACCTCCGATGGCGACAACGGGGCAGACGAGGCGCATCTTCGCCTCACGATACAGCGACAGCGGCGCCCGCAACGCGCCCGGTTTTGTGCTTGAAGGAAAGGCGCTGCCAAACGCGACATAGTCCGCGCCCGCGTCGCAGGCCGCCACCGCGAGGGAAAGCCGGTCATAGCAGGACGCGCCCAGCACCTTGCTCTTTCCTAAGCGCGCTCGCGCAACGTCGATCGGCATGTCGTTGCGGCCAAGGTGGAGCCCGTCGGCATCCAGCGATTCGACGAGATCCAGTGCGTCGTTGACGATGAGCGGCGTCCGCGCCGTCCGGCACAGCGGGAGCAAGGCGGCAGCTTGTTCACGGCGCAACGCAACACTCGCCGACTTGTTCCGGTACTGCACCACGCGGGCTCCCCCGGCCAGTGCCATTCGAACCTTGCGTACGAGACAGTCGGTGTCGAGTTCGTCGGGGGTGACCGCGTACAGGCCCCCGATTCGCCCGTGCAAGCCCGGTGGCCGGTCAGTGCTTGCCGGCGCTAGGTTCATCCATCTCCCTTGCCCAGAAAAGTCTGTCGGGGATGTACTGTCCCATACCCGGGCGAAAGCCGGCGTTGAGAGTCTGCCAAGTGTATTCCTGCGCCTCGCGGACGGCGTCGGGCAATTCCAGGCCGTTGGCGAGCGTCGCGGCGATCGCCGCTGCAAGCGTGCAGCCCGATCCATGGTAGGTCTCGGGAAGCCTCTCCCAGCTGTCGGCGCGCACCACGCCCTCGGCACCGTAGAGCGTGTTCACCACCTGCGGGGTGTTCTCGTGTGTGCCCGTGATCAATACGTATTCGCATCCCAGTCCGAGAAGCCTCTCGGCTGCGCTCGGCAACGCGAGCTCGTCGTCGTCTTCGTTCGACTGAGCGAGCCGCCGCGCTTCGCGGCTGTTCGGAGTGAGAATGGTCGTCTGGGGCAACAGCAACTCCCGCATAGTTGCAATCATGTCTTCGGTTGCAAGCTCATCGCCGCGTCCCGAAGCGAGCACCGGATCGAAAACTAAAGGGACGTCGGGATAATCGGAAACAACCTCGGCGATCGCAGCGATGTTCTCGATGCTGCCTACCACCCCGATCTTGAATGCGGCGACGGGCATGTCCTCAAGGACCAGGCGCGCTTGGTCGACTACCCAGTCGGAGTCGATGGCCTGCAGATTCTCCACGCCGGCCGTGTCCTGGACCGTGATGGCGGTGATCACTGAGAGCGCGTGGCAACCCATGGCAGCCAGCGTCAGGAGATCGGCTTGCACCCCCGCCCCGCCGGTGGGATCGGCCGCTGCGAATGCCAGGACGATGGGAGGGGAGGACATAGCAGCGAAGTACCGTCGGTGGGTGGCAGGCGGCTCGCCGCTCGGGTTATGATGCAACGGCCCATTGTAACCCATCCCAACCTAATGACGGAAAAGCAAGAATTCAGAACTTGGATGTGCTTGATCTGCGGCTTCATATACAACGAAGCCGAGGGTCTGCCGGAGGAAGGAATACCTCCGGGAACGCGCTGGGAGGACATCCCCATGAACTGGTCCTGCCCGGAATGCGGTGCTCGAAAGGAAGACTTTGAGATGGTCGAGGTCTAGCTCCGGGCACACCTTCTGCTATATCCAAAGGACGCGGATGTTGCCCGCAGTCGCCATTGGCGGCCGATCCTGAGGGTGCTTCTGAAGTACACTGTACAAGGCTTTGTTTTGACTGGGCTTGGTTGTATAGTGTGAGAAGGCGGACTAGGTAGACCTAGGCCAACGTCATATCGGAAGTCCGACGAAGTTGTCGGGATCGACACAGGGAACGGGAGAGCGCGTGAGCGAAACGGGGAACCTGGGCGGCGTCAAGGTCATGGTGATCGACGACTCGAACACCATCCGTCGCAGTGCCGAAATTTTTCTCGTTCAAGCCGGATGCAAGGTGATCCTCGCGGAAGACGGCTTCGATGCGCTCGCAAAGATCTCGGATCATCAGCCCGACGTGATCTTCGTTGACATTCTTATGCCTCGCCTGGACGGATATCAGACTTGTGCGCTGATCAAAAAGAACGCGCGCTTCGCTGGCACGCCCGTCATCATGCTTTCCTCCAAAGACGGCTTGTTTGATCGCGCCCGCGGCCGAATGGTGGGTTCAGACGAGTACCTGACCAAGCCTTTCACGAAGGATAGCCTGTTGAAAACAGTGGGCGCGCACGCGCCTGTACGCACCTAGGAGGTTCGCTATGGCCGTAAAGAAGATCCTGATCGTGGACGATTCGCCGACCGACCGGCAATTCTTCATGGAAACCCTGTCCAAGAACGGGTTCCAATGCGTTACCGCCGAGAGCGGCGACGAAGCCATCGCCAAGTCGAAATCGGAAAAGCCGGATCTGATTCTCATGGATGTCGTGATGCCGGGCACTAACGGATTCCAGGCGACGCGCGCCATTACGCGTGACGAGGCCACCAAGCATATTCCGGTGATCGTCGTCACCAGCAAGAACCAGGAGACCGATCGCGTCTGGGGAATGCGCCAGGGCGCGAAGGATTACTTGGTAAAGCCGATCGACGCCAAGGAACTGATGGCGAAGATCGCTGCGATCAAGTAGGAAGGACAGCTCGGTGGCCAAACAGATCAGTCTTCGCGAATTCCAGCAGGGGCTCGCGCAGAGACTGCGCGAGGCCCAAGCCGAGGCCGAGCCGACCTCGCGGTTGGGCGTGCAGGCTGGGCGCGGCAACTGGCTGCTCAGGCTCGATGACGCCGGCGAGATGCTCCCGCTCCCGGAAATCTCGAGCGTCCCGCTCACCCGGCCCTGGTATCTCGGCCTAGCCAACATCCGCGGAGTGCTCGCGAGCGTGGTCGATTTTTCGGCCTTCGCCGGAGGCGAGACCACCGCGCGCACGCCCGATTGTCGTCTGCTGCTCATCGCCGAGCGCTTTCAGGCGTTTAGTGGCTTGGTGATAAGCCGGATGCTCGGACTGAAGAACGTTCAGTCGATGCAGCCGGTGCAGGAAGGGACCACGCGGCCCTGGATCTCCGGCGCGTATCGCGACGACGAAGGCCGCTTGTGGCACGAACTGGACATTGGCGCCCTCGTGGCGCACGAAGATTTTCTTCACGTGGGCGTCTGAGAGCGCATCCACGGCAACCTGAGTCCTACAGGAGGGACCCATGGCATTTTTGAGACTGCCGACCAAAACGGCGATTGCAACCACCAAGAAGGCGGCGGCGCCTGCGCCCCAGGCCCCGCGCGCGGTTCCCAAGGCCGTTCCCAAGGCCTTGATCAAACCCGTTCCTGGCCCAACAACTGTCGCCGAGGGGCCGAAGCGTCGCGTCGCGGGCGTGGGCGCGATACGCGTCGGCCAGCAATACACGATCCTCGGTGTGATTTTCGCGGTGCTGTTCGTCGCCGCGGCGATCGTCGTGTTCAATGACAACCGGGACGCGACGTTCGGCACCGTGTATGTGTCGACTTCTGCCCAAATGCGGATGCTGACGCAGCGTATCGCGAAGGCTGCGCAGACCGGTCTTATCGGCAATCCTGAGGCCTTCAAACAGCTGCAGCAGTCGCGCGACGAATTCAACGCGGCGCTGAAACTCCTGACCCAGGGCGGACAGGCGGGCGACGTAGCGCTACCGCCGACCTCCGAGGCGGCAAAGCCACAGCTCGCGGCGCTCACGAAGGAGTGGGAAAAGACCGACAAGAGCGTGCAACTAGTGCTTGCGCAAAGCAAGAACCTCATCGGGCTTGCCACCGCGGTGCGCCAGATCAACGCAAACAACCCCCTGCTGCTCGACCTTGCCGAGCAAATCCAGGCGCTCAAGCTGCAGTCCCAGGCGCCGGCGCGCGAAGTCTCCCTCTCCGGCCAGTTGGTCATGCTAACCCAGCGCCTGGCGCGTAACGCCAACGCGATGTTGGGTGCGGACGTGATCGACCCGGAAGTGGCGTTCCTGATGGGCAAGGACACCACCACGTTCCGCGAGCTGCTGCAGGGCTTGACCAAGGGAAGCGACGTGCTGCGCGTGTCGGCGGCGAAGGATCCCGAGCAGCAGGCCAAGCTGGGAGAACTGGACAAGGCATATCAGGAATTCCAGGCGGCGGTGGCCTCGATTCTCGGCAACCTCCAGGCGCTGGTGAACGCGAAGCAGGCCGGCCGCAGGGTGGTGGACGACTCCGAGCCGCTCCTCGCGGCTTCGCAAAAGCTCGCTGATGCCTACGAACAGGAACTCGGCGGACGCACGACCAATTTCGTAATCCTAGCGGTCTTGATCTTGCTCGGAATCATCGACATCTCCCTCCTTGTGCTGGTGTACCTCGGCGACACGCGGCGGCGTGCCGATGATGCGGAGCGCCAGCGCGCCGAGACGGAAAGCACCAACCGAGCGAACCAGGACGCGATTCTGCGGCTGATGAACGAGATGGGGAACCTCGCGGAAGGTGACTTGACCGTCAAGGCGACCGTGACCGAGGAGATCACGGGCGCCATCGCGGACTCGGTGAACTTCACGATCGACGAGCTCCGCGGCCTCGTCGGCCGCATCAACGCGGCGGCCGCACAGGTGACGACCGCCACGGAATCCGCGCAGCAGACTTCGGTCCAGCTTCTCGCAGCAGCCGAGAAGCAGTCCGTCGAGATCCGGCAGACCAGCGCGTCGGTGCTGAGCATGGCGCGGGCCATGAACGAGATGTCGGAAAGCGCTTCCCAGTCGGCGAGCGTTGCGCGGCAATCTCTTGCGGCCGCCCAGAAAGGCACGCAGGCGGTGCAGAACTCGATCTCGGGCATGAACGAAATCCGTGAGCAGATCCAGGAGACCTCCAAGCGCATCAAACGCCTGGGCGAATCGTCACAGGAGATCGGCGAAATCGTCGAGCTGATTTCGGACATTACCGAGCAGACCAACGTTCTGGCTTTGAACGCCGCGATCCAGGCGGCATCGGCGGGCGAAGCGGGACGCGGGTTCACGGTCGTCGCGGAGGAAGTCCAGCGCCTCGCGGAACGCTCGGCCGAAGCGACGAAGCAGATCGGCGCCATCGTGAAGACCATTCAGACGGATACACAGGATGCCGTGTCCGCCATGGAGAAGAGCACGCAGGGTGTGGTCGAAGGGGCAAAGCTGTCGGACGCTGCAGGCCAGGCCCTGTCGGAGATCGGGTCGGTGTCGCGCCAGCTCGCGCAGCTTATCGAAGGCATCACGACGACCACGGAGCAGCAGGCGAAGTCCGCAAACGACGTCGCGACCAGCATGCAGGACATCTTGAACATCACTCAGCAGACGACCGAAGGCACGAAGCGCACCGCCGTGTCGATCGGCCAGCTCGCCGAGCTCGCGAAGGAACTCAAGGGCTCGGTGTCGGGATTCAAGATCGCCTGATGCGGTGAGCAAAGTCGGTACCGATGACTGCACGCGCCGAATTCGACGTCGGCCCGCTCTCCTGGGTCAAGGGCGAGATCGATCACGCGATCGAGCACGCCCAGGAGGCCTTGCGCGCGTTCGCGGCGAATAGCGCCGACGCTGCGCAGCTGAAGTCGAGCCAGACGCACCTACACCAGGCGCACGGGGCACTTTCGATCGTCGGCCTCGAGGGTATTACGCGGGTCTCCGAGGAACTCGAGAGTCTCCTCGGCGCCATCGAGAAGGAGGGCTCCCTCAGGAAGGCCGATATCTTCGGGTTGGCAGAGCGCGCGCTGGGCGCGATCCGCGTTTACCTGGACCAGCTGATGGCGGGCAAGCCAAATCAGCCGCTCAAGCTCTTCCCGCTCTATCGGGACGTGGTCAGTGCACGGGGCGGGCGAGCCGATCCTACCGATCTCTACTATCCGAACCTCTCATTCCGTCCGCCGAAGCGCGACAAGACCACCGGTGTCCTGAAGCCGGGGGAATCCGAAAAAACCCTGCGAGAGCAGCGCGGACGCTATCAGCGCGGCCTGCTGAAGTGGCTGAAGAACGGGGACGCGAGCGGCGCGGAGGACATGCGCGCGGCAGTCGAAGCGGTCGAGGCCATGCAGGGACCGGGCGCACAGCGCGCGTTTTGGTGGGTATCGGTCGCCTTCTTCGAAGCGCTTGCTCACGGAGCCCTGCCCGCCGACTTGGACCTAAAGCAAGTCTGCAATCGCATCGAGCAGCAGATCAAGCGTCTGGTGGACGGCGCGCCCAGCGTTGCAGAGCGGCAGTTGCGCGAGGTTCTCTACTACGTCGCGTGCGCCAAACCGGTGACCGAACGAATACGCCAGGTCCAGGAAGGCTATCACCTCGCCCAGAGCATTCCGCAGGTCGAGAGCGAGGCGGCGGGAGAAGACTCGCCGGCGCTCAAGGCGGCGCGCGAGCATCTCGCACATGCGAAGGACGCCTGGAACAAATATGCGTCCGGCGGCGGCGCTTCTCTCGCGGCGTTCCGCGACAGCTCTGGGGCGCTCAAGGAGAGCGCAGCGCAGTTGGGGAACGCGGATCTGGCGGCGCTGAGCGCGGAGGTCGCCGAAGTCGCGACGTGGCTGGCCTCCAATCCGAAGGGCATGAGCGAGGCGGTTGCGCTCGAAGTCGCCACGGTGCTACTGCTCATCGAGAACGTGCTCGCCGGAATCGCGAACGTGCCCGCGGAGTTCGCCAAGCAGTCCCAATTCCTGCGCTCGCGGCTGCAGGACTGCATGCAAGGCAGACTTCAGCCCGCCGCGCAGGATATGCCTCTGCTCGACGAGATGTCGCGCAAGGCGGCCGAGCGCCTGGTCATGAACCAGGTCGTCTCGGAGATGCAGGCGAATCTGCGTACCATCGAGCAGGTCCTCGACGGGTTCTTCCGCGACACGGCGAAGCGCGGCGAGCTTGCGTCGCTCGACAAGCCGATGCGGCAGCTCCTCGGCGCCCTGGAAATGCTGGGCGAAAAGCGCGCCCAGGAGACCCTCGCGGCCACCGTCGAGGAGATCCGCCGTCTTTCGGGCGCAGACAATCGCGCTGGCGCCCAGGAATTCGACCGCATCGCGCAAATTCTCTCGGGTCTGGGCTTCTATATCGAGGGCCTCGCCCACGGCAGCGCCGACTTCGACGCCGCTATGCGGCCGATCTCCGCAGCGGAGCGGGAGGATGGAGATGCGGCGCCGCAGGCGACCGTCGAGGCACATATCGCCGAGCAACAGCGCGAGACTGCGGATCTGTACGAGGAATGGAAGGGCAAGCCCGAGGACGCGGAGCTTCGCGCCGAGCTTAAGAAGAACCTCGCGGAGCTGCAGAAGGACGCGGGTCTCGTCGCCGACCAGAAGCTGGAAGCTTCCGCCGCCGAGGCCCTGAGGGCGCTCGACAAGACGGCGACCATGCCTCTCACGCCGTTCCTGAAGGAGGCGATCGAAAAGGCCACGTCCACCGCAGCGCCTTCGCCGTCTCCGGAGGCCGCGAAGCTCATCGATGCGAGCTCGGAAGCCGTCGACGCCGAGCTGCTGGGCGTCTATCTGGAAGAGTCCGACGATGTGCTCGCGACGATTCGCGAGCAGCTCGAAATCGTGCGCGAGCACCACGCTAACAAGGAAGCGCTCGTCACCATCCGTCGAGGGTTCCATACACTGAAGGGCAGCGGCCGCATGGTGGGGCTCGCGCGCCTGGGCGAAGCCGCATGGGCGATCGAGCAGACGATGAACGCGTGGCTGCAGGAGGAGCGCGCGGCGACGCCGCCGTTGCTGCAGCTGATCGGCCTTGCTCACGAATACTTCTCCGACAATGTGAAGCGCCTAAAGGCGGGGGAAAGCTCGAGCGAAGAGCGTGCGCTCGTCGCAGCCGCCGAGCGCGTTCGCGGGGGACAGGCGCTGGACCTCTCGACCGATGCCGCGCTCGCCCCCGCGGTGGCCCCGGCGGCCTCCCAGGACAGGGGCCTCGCCGTGCACGCCGAGGCCCCCGTGGCCGAGGCGCCCGCGGGCCCCGAAGAGTTTGTCCAGCTCGGGGCGCACCGGGTGTCGACCACGCTGTTCACAATTTTCAGCGGCGAAGCGCGCGAACACATCGACTTGATCAAAGAAGAGCACGAGACGCTTCGCCAGCACGGCGTGGTCAGCGATGCGCTGCTGCGCGCGGTGCACACCCTAGCGGGCACGTCGGGAACGGTCAAGATCTCGGCGCTCTCCGACCTGGGCTACTCGCTGGAGCGCGCGTTGCAGGTGCTCGCGTCGAGCGAGCTCTCGGAGGGAGAGCAGCTGATGGTCGGAGAGGCGATCGACACGCTCGAGGCGATGGTCGCGGGCGTGGTCGAGCTGCGCGTACCGCAGCCGGTCCCGGCGCTGATCGCTCTGCTCGATCGCGTCGGAGAAGGGGCGGGCGCGCCCACGCGCGCCGCCGCGCAAGATCGAGATCAAATCACCCAGGCGCCGGCCGCCTACGAAGTGGAGCTCGAGCCCGCTACATCCGGGCCGGAGACCCCTGCAGGCGAAGCTACGTCGCCCGAGGGCGGAGCCTCCCTCGAAGATCTCGAGCTGGAGGTAGGTTCCGAGCGCCGCCAGCGGCGTCTCGACGACGACCTCGACCCGGAGCTCATGCAGATCTTCCTCGACGAAGCGCACGAGCTCGTGCCTTCGGTCGGCGCCGCCATGCGCGACTGGCGCGACAATCCCGGGAACCCGGCGCTCGGCCAGGCGCTGCAGCGCGTCCTGCATACGTTGAAGGGAAGCTCGCGCATGGCCGGCGCCATGGCGATGGGCGAGCTGACGCACCACATGGAAACGCGCGTCGAGAACGCTCTAGCGGTCAAGACGCTGCCCGCGGCCCTGTTCGAGGACCTCGAAACGTCCTGGGACCGCATGGGAGTGCTGTTCGACCGCCTCCAGAAGTCCGGCGGCACCGAAGTCGGCGCCGTCCATCCCGAAGCGCCTGTGGTCCCGGCCACGCCTCAAGAGGCGCCCGCGGCAGTCAAGTCCCCGGCAGCCGAGGTCGCTGAACCGAAGCCCGCCGCTGCCGCCACGCCCACGGCCGTCGCGAAGCCGGTACCGCCATTGGAGCGGGAGATGCAGCCCAAGGCGCTGTTGCGCGTGCGCGCCGACGTCGTCGACCGCCTGGTCAACGAGGCGGGTGAGGTCGCGATCGCGCGCAGCCGGATCGAAGGTGAGATGCGCACCCTAAAAGGGGCCATGCAGGAGCTGACCGACAACGTGTTGCGGCTGCGCGCCCAGCTGCGCGAGATCGAGATCCAGGCCGAGTCCCAGATGCAATCGCGCCTGGAGCTCGCGAAGGAAACGCAGCGCAACTTCGACCCACTCGAATTCGACCGGTTCACGCGCTTCCAGGAAGTCACGCGGCTCATGGCCGAGAGCGTGAGCGACGTTTCCACCGTTCACGGCAACCTCGTGAACACGGTCGACGAGACCGAGAAGGCGCTGCTCGCGCAGGCGCGCCTGAACCGCGACCTGCAGCAGGACCTGATGCGCGTGCGCATGGTGCCGTTCGGCTCCCTTCAGGAGCGCCTCTACCGTATCGTGCGCCAGACCGCCAAGGAAGTGGGTAAGCGCGCGAACCTCGAGATCAAGGGAACGCAAGTCGAGCTCGACCGCTCGGTGCTGGAGCGCATCACCGGGCCGTTCGAGCACCTGCTGCGCAACGCCGTCGCCCACGGCATCGAGAAGCCGGAGACCCGGCGCGCCGCGGGCAAGGCCGAGATCGGCGAGATCCGCCTGGAGCTCAAGCAGGAGGGCAACGAGGTTCAGCTCGCACTGTCCGACGACGGCGCCGGCTTGAACATCGAGCGCATCCGCGAGAAGGCCATCGAGAAGGGGTTGATGCAGCCGAACTCGAATCTCACGGAATCCGAGATCGCGGACTTCATCTTCCACGCCGGATTCTCCACCGCGGAGCAGGTCTCGCAGCTTGCCGGGCGCGGCGTCGGCATGGACGTGGTGCGCAATGAGGTCGCGGCCCTCGGCGGCCGCGTGGAGATGCGCTTTACAAAAGGCCAGGGGACCCGATTCGCGATCTACCTGCCGCTGACTCTCGCCGTCACGCAGACGGTACTGGTGCGCGCGGGCACCAGGACCTACGCGATTCCGTCGGTGATGGTCGAACAGGTGCTGCAGCTCAGACAAGAACAACTGGTTACGGCGTATGCGCAGCGCCAAACCGAGTGGCAGGACCGGCACTATCCGTTCCACTACCTGCCGCACCTGCTCGGCGCCACGGACGCCGTTGCCGAGCAGAAGCGCTTCTCGCCGACGCTGTACCTGCGCAGCGGCACCAACTCTATCGCGCTGCACGTCGACGACATGGTGGGCAGCAACCAAGAAATCGTGGTGAAGTCGATCGGCCCGCAGTTGCAGCGGATCGCCGGGATTACCGGCGCCACGGTGCTCGGCACCGGCGAGATCGTCCTTATCCTCAATCCAGTGCAGCTCGCCCTCAAGGAAGTCGCGATCCGACCCGCGATCGTCCACGAGGCGCCCAAGCCGCAGGCCGCGGCGACGCAGCCTACGGTCATGGTGGTCGACGATTCGCTTACCGTGCGCAAGGTCACCGGTCGCCTGCTCGAGCGCCACGGGTATCTTGTGGTCACGGCGCGCGACGGCGTCGAGGCGATGGAGAAGCTGCAGGAACTGGTGCCCGATGTGATGCTGGTCGACATCGAGATGCCGCGCATGGACGGCTTTGACCTGACGCGCAACGTTCGCGCCGATGCGCGGCTCGCGCGCGTGCCGGTCATCATGATCACCTCACGCACGGCGGAGAAGCACCAGAACTACGCGAAGGAGATCGGCGTCAGCCACTTCCTCGGCAAGCCCTACCAGGAAGACGACCTGCTGGAAAAGATCTCCGGTTTCCTGAAGGACCGCAGGGCGGCCGCCTGAATCGCTGGGTCCCGCGGAGCCGGCGGGTACGCGCGAAATTGTGCGCGAGCATCCGGGGGTTTAGAATAGGGCCTCCTCCATGGCTCAGGTCAACCTCACCAATCACTTCCTGATCGCCATGCCCAACATGGTCGATCCCTATTTTGCTCGCACGCTGACGCTGATCTGCCAGCACAGCGACGAGGGCGCGCTCGGCGTCGTGGTGAACCGCCCCATCGAGATGACGCTGGGAGCGCTGTTCGAGCGCCTGAGCCTGCGGCTCGAATCGGAAATCCTCGTGAAGGAGCCCGTCTACTTCGGCGGGCCGGTGCAGACCGATCGCGGCTTCGTCCTCCACCAGCCGCCCGGCAAGTGGCAATCGACGTTGTCCGTGCACGATCAGATCGGCCTCACGACCTCCAAGGACATCCTCGAGGCGGTCGGACAGGGCGGCGGCCCGCACAAGCTCCTGGTCACGCTCGGTTACTCCGGCTGGGCCGCCGGGCAGCTCGAAGACGAGATCAAGCAGAACGCGTGGCTTACCGTCGAGGCGAAGGACGCGATCATCTTCGACACGCCCGCTGACGAGCGCCTGCCTGCTGCGATGAAGCTCCTCGGCGTTGATTTCGCGAAGCTCTCGGAGGAGGCAGGGCACGCGTGAATCAGGCGGCCGTGGCTCCGTCGAAGGTCTCCGGCCACACCATCCTCGCTTTTGATTTCGGCAGCCGCTGGGTCGGTGTGGCCGTCGGCGACACCGAGACGCGGATCGCTAGTCCTCTGGGCATGTTCGAGGCGCAGAGCCTCTCGCGCCGCATGTCCGAGGTCGAATCGCTTCTGCGCGAATGGCGCCCGCAGCGCCTGCTCGTCGGCCTGCCGCTCGCGATGGACGGCGGCGAGCACGAGATGACGCGCCGCGCGCGGCGGTTCGCGCGGCAGCTCGAGTCGCGCTTCCGCCTGCCGGTGGAGTTCACCGATGAGCGCTTCTCATCGGCGGCCGCGGAGTCGACGCTACGCGAACGCGGCCGGGGCGGTCGCAAGCACAAGCAGCACGCGCACGCGCTCGCCGCCAAGGTGTTTCTTCAGAGCTACCTTGATGAATCTCCCCGACGCTGAAGCGCTGTGCCGAGAGCTCGCCCGGAAGCTCCGCCCCGCGGTGTCGGAATCCACGGGTCTGGTCGGCATCCGCACGGGAGGGGCGTGGCTCGCCGAGCGCCTGCACCGGGATCTCGGGCTGGCAACACCGGTCGGCACGCTCGACATCTCTTTCTACCGCGACGATTTCGACGCGGCCGGGCTGCGGCACCAGGTGAAGCCGTCGCAGATCCCTTTTGACGTGAACGACCGCCACATCGTGGTGGTCGACGACGTGCTCTACACGGGGCGAACGGTGCGCGCGGCGATGAACGAGCTGTTCGACTACGGGCGCCCCGGGAAGATCGAGCTCGCCGCCCTGATCGACCGCGGCGAGCGGCAGCTGCCGATCGCCGCGCAGTACGTCGGCGCGACGCTGTCGGTGCCCGCCGGGAAGCTCCTGCGGCTCGTGCGGGACGAGCGCGGACATTTCACCTTGCGACTGTCCGATGCGAAACCCGCAGCTTAACGGCGACGGCACCCTGCGGCACCTGCTCACGATCGAGGGGCTGCCGCGCGAGATTCTTCTCCATATCCTCGATACGGCCGCCTCTTTCGTGGGAGTGGCGGATCGCGAAGTGAAGAAGGTGCCGCTCCTGCGCGGCAAATCGATCTTCAACCTGTTCTTCGAGCCCTCGACGCGTACCCGAACGACCTTCGAGATCGCGGCGAAGCGGCTCTCCGCCGATGTCATCAACCTGAACATCGCCGCTTCCTCGTCGAGCAAGGGGGAAACGCTGCTCGATACCGTCGACAATCTCTCGGCGATGCACGCCGACATGTTCGTCGTGCGACATTCCTCGAGCGGCGCGGCGCACCTCATCGCCAGCCACGTCGCTCCTCACGTTCACGTGATCAACGCGGGCGACGGGCGTCACGCGCACCCCACGCAGGGCCTGCTCGACATCTACACCATCCGGCACTACAAGAAGGACTTCGGCGGGCTTTCGGTGGCGATCGTCGGCGATGTGCTTCACTCCCGCGTCGCACGCTCGCTCATCCACGCGCTCACCACGCTGGGCGCACCGGATGTTCGCGTCATCGGTCCGCGCACGCTGCTGCCGACCGGAGTCGAGCAACTGGGCGTGTCGGTGCACCACGACATGCGAGAGGGCCTCGCCGGTTGCGACGTGGTGATGATGCTGCGGCTACAGAACGAGCGCATGAAAGGGCCGCTCTTGCCTTCGGCGCAGGAATTCTTCAAGTCGTACGGCCTGACGCCGGCGAAGCTCGCGCTCGCCAAGCCCGACGCGATCGTCATGCACCCGGGGCCGTTGAACCGCGGCGTCGAAATCGACTCCGCCGTTGCCGACGGCCCGCATTCGGTGATCCTGCCGCAGGTTACCTTCGGCATCGCCGTGCGCATGGCCGTGATGAGCATACTCGCCGGAAACTGACATGGAAAAGCTGAAATCGCCCGCGTTCGACCCGAAGGAGCTGCCCGAGACCTCGAGCACGGGCTATCCCGAGCCCTACAAGAGCCGGGTGGCTGGCCGTCACCGCCGCCGCCTGGGCGATCATGCCGGGCTGAGGAACTTCGGCGTGAATCTCACGCGCCTCGATCCGGGGGCCGAGTCCTCGATGCGCCATTGGCATGCAAAGCAGGATGAATTCATCTACGTAATCGAAGGAGAGATCACGCTCGTCACCGAGGCGGGGAGGCAGAGACTCGGGGCCGGTATGGCGGCGGGATTCCCCGCCGGGAAAGCCGACGGCCACCAGCTCGTCAACGAGACCAAGACGCCGGTGCTGTATCTCGAGATCGGCGATCGCACACCCGACGACAGCGCGAGCTACCCCGACGTCGACCTCGCGGTGCGCATGGTCGATGGCAAATGGGTGTTCACGCACAAGGACGGCAGCTCCTTCAAGTGAACGGGATACACATCAAGGGCGGCAGGCTGATCGACCCGAAGAACCGCGTCGATGCGAGGCAGGATCTTTTCATCGCCGGCGGAAAGATCGCCGCGCTCGGCCGGGAGCCCTCTGGATTCCACGCCGGGCGCACGATCGACGCATCGGGCCTCGTCGTCTGCCCGGGCCTGGTCGATCTCTCGGCGCGGCTGCGCGAGCCCGGGTTCGAGTACAAGGCGACGCTCGAGTCGGAGATGCAGGCGGCGGTCGCCGGCGGCGTGACCAGCCTCGCCTGCCCGCCCGATACCGATCCCCCTCTCGACGAGCCCGGCCTGGTGGAGATGCTCAAGTACCGGGCCCAGAACCTGAACCTCGTGCACGTTTATCCGCTCGGCGCGCTCACCTGGAAGCTCGCAGGCGAGCGGCTCACCGAAATGGCGGTGCTGCGCGACGCGGGGTGTGTCGCGTTCTCGCACGCGGACGCTCCGATCCCCGATACGCAGATGCTGTGGCGGGCGCTCCAGTACGCGGCGACCTTCGGCATCGCGGTGTGGCTGCGGCCTCAGGACGGGTATCTCGCTCGCGGCGGCGTGGCGCACGACGGCGAGGTGGCGACGCGCCTCGGCCTGCCGGGGATTCCCGCGTTCGCCGAGACGATCGCTCTGGCGACAATCCTGCAGCTCGTGCGTGCGACGCGTGCGCGCGTCCATCTGTGCCGCCTGTCGACGGCCGAAGGCGTTGCCATGGTGCGCGCGGCCAAGAGCGATGGACTGCCCGTCACTTGCGACGTCAGCGCCCATCACGCGCACCTGTCCGAGGTCGACCTCGGCTATTTCGATTCGCACTGCCACGTGGTGCCGCCGTTCCGAAGCCTCCGCGACCGCGACGCGCTGAGGGTGGCGCTGGCCGACGGCACCATCGACGCGCTGTGCTCGGATCACGCGCCGGTCGACGAGGACGCGAAGCAGATCCCCTTCGCCGAGTCGGAGCCTGGAGCGACCGGGCTCGAGCTGCTCCTTCCCCTCACCCTCAAGTGGGCGACGGAGATGCGGGTCGCGCTGCCGGAGGCGCTCGCGAGGGTGACGTCCAGGCCCGCGGAGATACTCGGTGTGCCGGCGGGCGACATCGCCGTGGGTCGCCCCGCGGACGTCTGCGTGCTCGACACCGGCGCTCACGGCAGGCTCACGCTCGATTCCTTGAGAAGCCAGGGCAAGAACACGCCCTTCATCGGCTACGAGCTCCCCGGCCGGGTGCGCTACACGCTGGTCGGGGGGAAGATCGTCTACGAGGCCTAGGCGCCTCCGGGCAGCAGGTGCACGAGGCTGTCGAGCAGAATGAGCAGGATCTGCGCGACGAGCAGGACGAAAAGCGGCGAGAGGTCCACATTGCCGATGGCCGGGACGAATCGCCGGAAAACGGCGTAGAACGGCCGCGTCAGGGCGTCGAACACCGGTGCGAGCGGCGCGTGGGGGTTGACCCAGCTGATGATCACCTGGACGATGATCACGCCGATCATCAGGTACAGCGAGGCGCGCAGCAGCTCCATCGCCGCGAGAGTGAATAGCAGGCCCGCGACGCCGGGCGCGCCTGCAAGCGGGAAGCCGCGCAGCCTGTAGAGCAGCACCAGCATCAGGGCCTCGGCGAACCAGGCGATCAGTATCGTCGCGAGGTCGAGACCGAGCAGCCCCGGCACGAAGCGACGCGCGGGCCTCACGATCCAGTCGGTCAGGGCGGATACGAATTGCCCCACGGGGTTGCGGAACGGCGCGCGCAGCCACTGCATGTGAAAGCGCAGGAGCAGTGCGTACACGAAAATCCCGAACGCGGTCTGGACCAGCAGATGGCCGATCTGGCTAAGCATCGCGAGGCCTCCGCTTCATTCCTTCCCCAGCTCCTCGCCGAGCTCCTTGCCGCGCTCGTTCGCGGCGTGGATCGCGCGGATGATCGCCGCCTTGACCTCGTCCTTCGCCATGCTCGCGAGCGCGCGCTCGGTGGTGCCCCCCTTCGAGGTCACTTTCTCGCGCAGCACCGCGACCGGGTCTGGGCTCGAGGCGGCGAGCTTGGCCGCGCCGCTGAAGGTGTCGAGGACGAGCCGGTGCGCGATCGCGACGGGCAGCCCCAGTTCGCCCGCGGCCTCCTCGACCGCCTCGATGAAATAGAACACATAGGCGGGACCGCTGCCGGAGATCGCGGTCACCGCGTCCATTTGCGACTCGTCGGTGATCCAGACGGTATCGCCCACGGCGCCGAGGATGGTCTCGGCCTGCTCGCGGTCCTCGCGCGTCACCGCCTTGGAGAACGGGTAGAGGCCGGCGACGCCCTCGCCGATCATCGCGGGTGTGTTGGGCATCGCACGGACCAGGCGCGTGTGCCCCTTCATCCACTT
>DASSQD010000015.1:0-32212 GCA_035702665.1 Burkholderiales bacterium | reverse complement strand
CCCTACGAGCTGATCTCGATCAGCCCCTGGGTGCGCAGAAAGCTGGTCACCGCGGCGTACCGCCACGGGCGCATCTTCCTCGCGGGCGATTGCGCGCACCAGAACACACCGACGGGCGGCTACGGCATGAACACCGGAATGGGCGACGCGGTCGACCTCGGCTGGAAGCTCGCGGCGGCGGTGCAGGGCTGGGCGGGCCCGGCGCTCCTCGACAGCTATGACGCCGAGCGCCGCCCGGTGGCGCTCCACAACGTCGAGGAGGCGACACGCAACTTCCACCTGCGCAGCTTCCCCGCGATCCCCGGGCTGCTCGAGGATTCGGCCAGGGGCGAGTTCGCGCGCGGACGCCTGGGCGACGAGATCGTGAGGAACACGGCCCGCGAGCTGGTGTCGGATGGAATTGTGATGGGCTACCGCTACCACGGTTCGCCGGTCGTGTGCCCGGACGGGAGCGAGCCGCCGCCGCAGCTCGTGACCGAGTACGTGCAGTCGACCTTCCCCGGCGCGCGCGCGCCGCACGCGTGGCTCGGCGGCGGGCGCTCGACTCTGGATCTGTTCGGGAAGGCGTTCGTCCTGCTGCGGCTGGGACGCGACGCGCAGGCGGTGGCGCCGCTCGCGCAGGCGGCGACGCGCTGCAAGGTGCCGCTGCAGACCGTGGCGCTCGACGAGCCGGCGGTGCGCGGGGCCTACGAGCGCGAGCTCGTGCTGGTGCGCCCGGACGGCCACGTCGCGTGGCGCGGTGACGTCGTGCCCGCGGACGCGGACGCGATCGTTGCGCAGGTTACGGGAAGCCATTAGCATCATTCGTCCAGGAGGTCCGACATGATCAAGAAGCTGCACCACAACGCCTACCGCTGCCGCGACTCCGAGGAAACCCGCAAGTTCTACGAGGAGTTCCTGGGCTTGCGCCTCGCGGGAACGCTGGAGATCACCGAGACCAAGAGCGGCCGCGAGACCCACGCGCTCCACACCTTCTACGAGCTCGACGACGGCTCCTACCTCGCCTTCTTCGAGGTGCCCGACACGCCGTTCCAGTTCAAGCAGCAGCACGACTACGATCTGCACATCGCGCTCGAGGTCGAGCGCCCGATGCTGGAGAAGAAGCTCGCGGAAGGGAAAGCGCGCGGCATCGAGTCGCGCGGCATCGCCGACCACACCTTCATCAACTCCATCTACTTCCGCGACCCCAACGGCTACGTGATCGAGCTGACCGCGAGGATGCCCAGCCACGCCCGCGAGATGGACCCGGCGAAGAACGGCGCGCGCGAAAAGCTCGACAAGTGGCAGGCGGCCAAGAAGCAGCACGCGCCGGCCTGAAGCGCAGCGACTCCCGGATCCTCACCACCCACGCGGGCAGTCTTCCGCGTCCCAGGTCGCTCGTCGAGCTGCAGCTGCGCGCGAGCCGCGGAGAGGCGGTCGACGCCGCGGCGCTGTCTCGCGACGCCGCCGAAGCCACGCGGCAGGCCGTGGCCAGACAGCTGGACTGCGGCATCGACGTCGGCAACGACGGCGAGCAGCCGCGAGAGAGTTTCGTCACCTACGTGCGCTACCGGCTCAGCGGGTATTCCGGAGTGAGCCAGCGTCCCTTGGTCCAGGACATCGCGGCCTACCCGAGCTTTCGCGCGCTGATGCAGTCGCAGCGACGGGTGAGCCTGCTGACTTCGCCGCCGCGCGCGACAGGCGAAGTGCGCTACGCCGACCGCGGGCCGCTCGAGCGCGAGCTCGCCGCGTACGCGACGGCGCTCCGCGAACAGCCACGCCCGTTCGCGGAATCTTTCTGGACGGCGCCCTCGCCGGGCATCGTGGCGAGCGCCATGCAGAACGATCATTACGCGTCGCTTGCCGACTACGTGAACGCGGTCGCCGACGCGCTCAGGACCGAGTACGAGGCGATCGTCGCGGCGGGTTTCGTGCTCCAGATCGACGCGCCGGACCTGGCGATGGAGCGCCACCGCCTCTTCGCCGAGCGGCCGCTTTCCGAGTTCCTCGACTTCGTCGAGCTCGGCGTCGCCGCGATCAACCGCGCGCTCGTGAACGTGCGGCACGACAGGGTCAGGCTGCACGTGTGCTGGGGCAACTACGAGGGGCCGCACACCTTCGACGTGCCGCTCGAGGAGCTGACCGGGCGGCTCTACCGGGCGCGCGTCGGCGCGCTGGTGCTATCGATGGCCAACCCGCGCCACGCGCACGAGCACCGGACCCTCGCGCGGCATCCGCTGCCGCGCGACTGGAATCTCGTCGCCGGCGTGATCGACACCACCACCAACTACGTTGAGCACCCCGAGGTGGTCGCCGAGAGGATCGAGAAGGCGGCGGAGGCCGTCGGCGATCCGCGCCGGGTTCTCGCCGGCACCGATTGCGGCTTCGACACCTCGACCGGCTTCGGCCTGGTCGCCGAGGAGCTGGTGTGGGAGAAGCTGCGAGCGCTCGCCGCGGGCGCAAGAATCGCGAGCGCGCGCCTGTTCTGACCACACCGTAGCAATAGCCTGGTCAAGTCGAATAGAATTCATCCCCGGGAGGGGGCAGCGGGGCCACTGCCGGGACACGAACGATTCCCGCGGAATACTCATAACAGGGCCGCCAAGCCTCGACACAACTGGAGGAGACCGCAATGGAGAGACGAGTTCCAATGGAATCGAGGCGAGCCGCCGGCGCCTTGCCGGCCGCAGCGGCGCTGTGCGCGGTTCTCGCCGCCGCACCGGCATTCGCGGCGGATCCCTACAAAATCGACGTGATCACGTCGCTCACGGGGGGCGCGTCGTTCCTCGGCAAGGGGGAGCAGCAGAGCCTCGAGGTCCTGAAGAAGTCGGTCAACAAGACCGGCGGCATCAACGGCCGCGACCTGGAATTCGTCTATTACGACGACCAGTCGAGTCCGCAGACCGCGGTGCAGCTCGCGACGCAGATCATGGCGTCCAACCCGCCCGTCATCCTCGGGCCTTCGATCGTGGCCATGTGCAACGCCGCCGGCGCGCTGATGAAAAACGGGCCGGTCATGTACTGCCTCTCGCCCGGCATCCATCCGCCGAAGGGCAGCTTCGTGTTCACCTCGAGCGCGTCGACCTACGACCTCGCCAAGGCGCTGATGCGCTACTTCCGCAGCAAGGGCTGGACCAACGTCGCCGTCATGACGAGCTCCGACGCGAGCGGCCAGGACGCCGAGCGGGGCCTCAACGAGGCCGCGGCGATGGCCGAGAACAAGACCATCAAGATCGTCGCGCGCGCGCACTTCAACATCACCGACGTCAGCGTCGCCGCGCAGATCGAGAACGTGAAGGCTGCCAATCCCCAGGCGTTCATCGCCTGGAGCACCGGCGCGCCGATCGCCACCATCTTCAAGGGCATCGTGCAGGCGGGCCTCGACGTTCCCACCGCCACGACCGACGGCAACATGACCTACGCGCAGATGAAGAACTACGCCGACTTCCTGCCGAAGCAGCTCTACATCGCGAGCGCGCAGTGGGCGGCTTACGGCCAGCCCGGGATCGACCCGGCGGTATCGAAAGCGCAGGAAGCCTTCTACGGCGAGTACAAGGCCGCGGGCCTCAAGCCCGATCTGCCCGCGAGCATCGCCTGGAACACCGGCCTGATCGTGGTCGACGCGCTGCGCAAGCTCGGGCCGAAAGTGACCGCGGTTCAGCTGCGCGATCATCTCGAGAACCTGAAGGGCTTCGCGGCGATAGACGGCATGCACGACTTCGGCGCCTCGCCGCAGCGCGGGCTCGACCTGAGCCACGTGGTCGTGACGCGCTGGGACTCCGCAAAGGGCACCTGGGTCCCCTTGAGCAAGCCCGGCGGCGAACCGCTCAACTAATCCTCCCGCGCGTTGCCGACCCGATGAACCCTCCGCCTCCTCCGTTCGGCGGAGGCGGGGACCGATCGCGCGCGTCGCACTGACCGGGGATGGAACAGGCGATACAAACCGTCATCGGCGGACTGCTCCAGGGCAGCGTGTTCGCCGTCGTCGCGCTCGGGTTCTCGCTGGTCTTTCGCGTCACCGGCGCGATCAACCTCTCGCAGGGCGCGTTCTGCATCGTCGGCGCGCTCGCGATGTACTCGTTCCAGGTGTCGCTCGGCTGGCCGGTCGCGCTCGCCGGCGGGGCCGCAGCGGCCGCAACCGCGGCCGCCGGCGCCGTAATCGGCGCCTCTGTCTTTGTCCCGGCGTTGTCGCGCCTGCCGGTGAGCAGCATGCTCATCCTCACGGCGGGCCTGCTCACCACGCTCGAAGGTCTCTCGCTCGTCGTCTGGGGGAGCCAGCCCTACGCGCTGCCGCCCTTCTCGGGCGAGGCGCCGGTCTCCGTGCTCGGTGTGCGCCTGCCGACCCAAGGGTTCTGGATCGCGGGCGCGGCGCTCGCGATCATCGCCTCGGTCTGGTTCCTGCTCATGCGCACCGCGCTCGGCGAGGCGCTGCGCGCCTGCGCGGAGAACCCGACCGCCGCACGCTTGATGGGCATCGACGTGCCGTGCATGACGCTGTTCAGCTTCACGCTCGCCGCGCTCATCGCCGGCGTCGGAGGCATCGTCGTCGCGCCGATCCTGTCGTTCCAGTTCGACACGGGACGCTTCTTCACCATTTCCGGCTTCAGCGCCGTCGCGATCGGCGGGCTCGGTTCGCTGGTCGGCGCGGTCGCGGGCGGCGGGCTGCTCGGCGTCGCGGAGCAGCTCGCGGCGGGCTATATCTCGTCGCTCTTCGCCAACGGCATCGCGCTCGCGCTCCTGATACTGACGCTGCTCGTGCGCCCGAGCGGCCTGTTCACGGCGAGGCGCACGCGCCGCGAGGACGTGCGCGACGAGCACCGCATCTACCACCCGGTGGTGCGGTTGAAAGGCCGCCGCGCGCTCGCCTTCGGCATCGTCTCGATCGCCGTGCTCGTCGCGCTGCCGTGGCTCGTGCCGGCCGGGCTGATGAGCTCGCTCGTCATCACCGGCATTCTCTTCATCGGCGTGCTCGGCCTGGATGTCCTCATGGGCTACTGCGGCCAGGTGAGCCTCGGCCAGGCGGGATTCATGGCGGTCGGCGGCTACACCGCGGCGATCCTCGCCACCAACTACGGCTGGCCGCCGCTCGCGGGCATCGCGGCCGGCCTCGTCCTGTCGCTTGCGTGCGCGGTCGCACTGTCGCTCGTCACCATGCGCCTGCGCGGTCACTATCTCGCGCTCGCAACGCTCGCCTTCGGGCTGCTCGTCGACTCGCTCACGACCGGTATGACCGAAACGACCGGCGGGCCTTCGGGGCTCGTCGGCGTGCCCTCGTTCTCCATCGGGCCCGTCGTCTTCGATACGCCCGTCAAGATGTACTACCTCGTCGCCTCGCTGATCGTCGTGCTCGTGCTCGCGCTTCTCGGCGGAATCCGCGCGAGCTTCGGCCGCGCGCTGCAGGCGGTGCGCACCGACCAGACCGCGGCCGCTGCGCTCGGCGTCGACGTGCCGCGCCACAAGATGGCGGCCTTCGCGATCAGCGCGTCGCTCGCCTCGCTCTCCGGCAGCCTGTATGCGTTTTACTTCCACTTTCTTTCTCCGGAAATGGTCGGCACCGCGCGCTCCCTCGAGATGATCGCCATGCTCGTGGTCGGCGGCGAAGGCACGCTCGTGGGATCGGTCTTCGGCGTGGCGCTGCTCACGCTCCTGCCGACGGTCTTCCAGCCGCTCGCGCTGTACAAGACGCTCGCTGAAGGACTGCTCCTCGTGCTCGTCGTGCGCTACCTGCCGGGGGGGATTTTCGGCACCCTCGCCCAGCTGCTGCTGCGCCCCGCCCCGCGAACGCACGCAAGGGCGACGCCGTGACCGCGCCCGCGCTCGAGGCGACCGGCCTCGTCAAGTCCTTCGGCGGCGTGCGCGCCGTGGACGACGTGTCGTTCGCCGTCCCCGAAGGCAGCCTCACCGCCCTGATCGGCCCGAACGGCGCCGGCAAGACCACGCTTTTCAATCTCGTCACGCGTCTCTACGAGAGCGACGCGGGCGAGGTCCGTTATGGCGGACGGCCGCTCGCGGGGCTCGCGCCGGCGGACATCGCGGCGCTGGGGCTGGTGCGCACTTTCCAGGCGGCGCGGATCTTCCCGGGCATGACCGCGCTCGAGAACGTCCTCGCCGGCGCGCACCTGCAGGTGCGCTCGCGTCCGTGGCGGCAGATGCTGTGGCTCCCGGGGGCGCGGCGCGAGGAGCGCGAGCTCGCGGAACGCGCCGAGGCGCTGCTCGACCTCGCCGGCCTCGCCGCGTTCCGCGACGCCGCCGCGACGGATCTTCCGATGGGCGCGCAGAAGGTGCTGGAGGTGATCCGGGCGCTGATGGCGCGGCCGCGCGTGGTGCTGCTCGACGAGCCCGCCGCGGGACTCAACGACGCGGAGACCGCCGAGCTGGCGTCGCTGCTGCGCGCGGTGCGGGACACCGGCATCACCGTGGTCGTCGTCGAGCACAACATGTCGCTCGTCATGGGGGTCGCCGACCAGGTGATCGTGCTCGACGTCGGCGCCGTAGTCGCCGCAGGAACGCCGGCCGAGATCCAGCGGAACCCGCGCGTCATCGAAGCCTACGTCGGGCAGGGGGGCGAATGGCGCTCGAGGTGAGATCGCTGTCGACCGGCTACGACGGCCGCGCCGTCGTGCACGCAATCGACCTCGCCGTGAACCCCGGCGAGATCGTCGCGCTCGTCGGCGCGAACGGCGCCGGCAAGTCCACGCTGGCGAAGGCGATCTCGGGCTTGCTCCGGGTGCAGGCGGGGAGCATCCTGCTCGACGGGAGGCCGATCGACGACCGCCCGCCGGCCGAGCGAGTGCGTCTGGGCGTCGCGCACGTTCCGGAGGGCCGGCAGGTGTTCGCGGGACTGACGATCGCGGAGAACCTGAGGCTCGGCGCGCACGTGCACCGCGCGCAGCTGGGCGACGCCGGGATGAGGCGCCGCATCGCGGAGGCCTGCGAATCCTTCCCGGTGCTGCTCGAGCGCATCCACCAGCCGGCGGGAACGCTCTCCGGCGGTCAGCAGCAGATGCTCGCCATCGCGCGCGGCCTCATGGCGCAGCCGCGCTATCTCGTGCTCGACGAGCCTTCGCTCGGGCTCTCGCCGATCCTCGTCGTCGAGATCTTCCGCATGATCGAGAAGCTGCGCGCGCGGGGCCTCGCCATCCTCCTCTCCGAGCAGAACGCGCGCATGAGCCTCGCCATCGCCGACCGCGCCTACGTCATCGAGACTGGCCGCGTGGTGATCGAGGGCGGCGGTCGCGAGCTGCTCGCCAGGCCCGAAGTGGCGGAGCGCTATCTGGGCGTCGGCAGGGGCGTCGGGACGCTCGGCGATGAGCGCCGGCTGCGGCTGACCGCGGGATTGCGAAAGATCTTCTAGTTCGCCGGCCTGAACTTCTGCACGCGCTTGCCGGACATGACCTCGGTCGTATACAGGTTGCCCTTCGAGTCGATTCCGATGTTGTGCACGTAGAGGAACTCGCCCGCGTAGCGGCCGGGCCGGCCGAAGCTCGACACGACCTTCCCGGAGTCGCGCTCGACCGTAAGTATCTCGTCGTTGGTGCCGTCGACGAGGTAGAAGTATTTCTGCTCCGGATCGGTCGAGAGCACCAGGTCCCAGGCGGAGCCTGAGCCGAGCGTCTTCTCCTCGAAGACGAACTGCTTCACGAACGTCCCGTCCTTCTTGAACACCTGCACGCGGTTGTTGGCGCGGTCGCAGACGTACACGAGGCCGTCCTTGGAGATGCGCACGCAATGGACGGGATTGGTGAACTGCGGCGATTGCGGGTTGTACATCGGCAGCTTTTCGTCGCTCGGCACGTTGCCGTATGCACCCCAGTGGCGCTTGTACGCGCCGGTCGCCGCGTCGAACACGATCACGCGCTTGTTGCCGTAGCCGTCGGCGACGTAGAGCTCGTTCGCCTGCGCGTCGATCTGCATGTGCGCGGGGCGCCCGAGCTGCGTCCTCGAGTTGCTGCCCTCGCTCGCGCCCGCGTGCCCGATCTGCATCAGGAACCTGCCGTCGGGGGTGAACTTGATGATCTGGTTGTCCTTGGGGTCGTTGCCGCCGATCCAGACGCTGCCCTGCGGGTCGACGTAGATTCCGTGCTCGTTCTCCGGCCACTCGTAGCCCTGCCCCGGGCCGCCCCAGGCGCGGACCACGTTGCCTTCGGCGTCGAACTCGATGACGGCGGGCGCGGGCACGCAGCACTTCGCGCGCGGCGGATTGAAGGCCGCGCCCTTCTCCTCGTCGACGAGCGTCTTGGGACGCTGGATGATCCATACGTGATCGCGCGCGTCGACCGCGATGCCCGCGACCTGCCCGAGGATCCAGTTGTTCGGCAGCGGCTTCGGCCACGAGGTGTCGACCTGGAAGCCGCCCGAGGGCGCGCGGGTCGGGATCTGAGCACAGCCGAACAGCGTGAGAAAAGCGAACATCGCAGCGAGTGCCTGTTTCATCGGATCTCCCTTCTCATTTCACCTTGCCGAGGGCGCGCAGCACCACCTCGGGCGTGATGGGTTGCTGATTCACTTTGGCGCCGAGCGGCCGCAGCGCGTCGTTCACCGCGTTCATGATCGCGCCGGGCGCGCCGCCGGTGCCCGCCTCGCCCGCGCCCTTGGCGCCGAGCACCGAGGTCTTGGTCGGCGTCTCGACATGCGCGCAGACGATGTCGGGCATTTCGGCCGCCATCGGCACGAGGTAATCCGCCATGGTGGCGTTCAGCAGCTGCCCGCGGTCGTCGTAGAGGCAGTGCTCGTAGAGCGCGCCGCCGATGCCCTGCACGATGCCGCCGCGCGCCTGCTCTTCGACGAGCTTCGGGTTGATGACCCGCCCGCAGTCGTCGACGCACCACATCTTCAGCAGCTTCACGAAGCCGGTGTCCGTGTCGACTTCGAGCAGGCACCCTTGCGCGCCGTTGCTGAACACGAACGCGTAGTCCTTGACGCGGTAGTGCCGCGTGACCACCAGCTCCGGCTGGAAGTCGACCGGCAGCTCGTTGCCGCGGTAGTAGCAGATGCGCGCGAGCTCGGCGAGCGTGAGCCCCTGCTCGGTGCCCTTCTTCACGACCTTGCCCTCGACGATGTCGAGATCGGACACGCTGGTCTTGAGGATGACCGCGCCGACCTCCAGGATGTTCTTCTTGAGCGCGAGGCTCGCCTGCAGCACCGCCTCGCCGCCGATCCCCGCGGCGCGCGACGCCCAGGTGCCGCCGCCGTAGGGCACCTTGTCGGTGTCGCCGGTGAGCACCTTGACGCAGCTCATCTCGACGCCGAGCGCGGTCGCGGCGATCTGCGCCATGATCGTTTCCGTTCCCTGGCCCTGCTCGGTGACGCCGGTCGCGGCGACGATGGAGCCGTTCGCGTCGAGCTTGATCGTGCAGCCGTCCTGGGCGGCGATGCGCGCGCCGCCGACGCCGTAGAACATCGGGCTCGGGTTCGTCACCTCGATGAAGGAGGAAAGCCCGATGCCCCGGTAGATGCCCTTCTTGCGAAGATCGGCCTGCTCACGCCGGAGCTGATCGTAATTCATCAGCTCCAGGAGCTTGTCCATGCACCGGTGGTGCGACAGCGCTTCGAATCTCATCCCGGAGGGCGACTTGTACGGATACGCGTCGTCGGCGATGAGGTTCCGCTTGCGCATCTCCGCCGGGTCCAGCCCGAGCTTCGCCGCCGCCTGGTCCACCATGTGCTCGGCGACCGCGGTCGCGATCGGGTGGCCGACCGCGCGATACTGGCACATCATGTTCTTGTTCTGGAACACGACCGTCCCCTTGGCGCGGTACTCCTTGTGCTTGTACGGGCCGCCGGTGAGGTTGAGGATCTGGTTGCACTCGACGCCCGACGAGCGCGGGAACATCGAGTACGGCCCGACGCCGGTGAGATCGTCGATCTCGAGCGCCAGCACGTTGCCGTCGCGGTCGACCGCGAGCCTCGCTTTCACGCGGTGATCGCGCGCGTGGATGTCCGACAGGAACGACTCGTAGCGGTCGGCGGCGAACTTCACCGGGCGGTTGAGCATGAGCGACAGCGCGCAGGCCGCGATCTCGTCGCCGTAGGTGTGGATCTTGATGCCGAAGGAGCCGCCCACGTCGCGCACCACGATCCGGACGCGGTGCTCGTCGAGCGACAGGCGGCTCGCGACGATGCCCTGCACCATGTGCGGCGACTGGCCGCAGTGGTACACGGTCATCGACTCGTCGGCGCGGTTGTAGTCGGCGAGAATCGCCCGGGCCTCCATGGTGACGCCGGTGTGCCGGCCGAAGCGGATCGTGTCCTCGACCACGAGATGAGCGGCCTTCATCGCGGCGTCCACCCCGCCCGTGTCGACCGTGCGCGTGAAGCACAGGTTGCTGTCGAACTCCTTGTGGATCCTGGGCTCGGACGGATCGAGCGCGCGCTCGGCGTCGAGCGCCGCGGGCAGCTCCTCGTAGTCGACCTCGACCGCCTCCGCGGCGTCCTCGGCCTCGGCGCGCGAATTCGCGACCACGGCGACGACCGGCTCGCCCTGCCAGCGCGCCGCGTCGACCGCGAGCGGGTACTGCGGCGCCGAGCGCATGCCCTGGAGGTGGGTGAGAACGCCGACGTAGGGCTTCACCACCATGGCGATCTCGGCGCCGGTGACGATGCGCACGACGCCCGGCATCGCGGCCGCCTTCTTCGACTTGATGGCGACGATCCTCGCGTGCGCGTGGGGCGAGCGCACGTAGGCGACGTGCACCATGCGCGGCAGCACGATGTCGTCGACGAACTGGCCTCTCCCTTGAGCGAGGCGGCGCGCGTTCGGCCGGGTCACCGAGCGCCCGACGTAGCTGTTCGGCGCGTCGAAGTTGAGCGTCTTCGTGGTCTCGTCGAAATCGCTCATCGCCATGCCTTCACTATTGTCATCCCGAGCGTTAGCGAGGGATCTCTCCCGGTACGTCGTGCCAACGGAGATCCTTCGCTTCGCTCAGGATGACAAGGCATCACTTCGACCTCGAAACGCGGGCCTTCGCGACCGCCTCGATCGCGTCGACGATCGCCTGGTAGCCGGTGCAGCGGCAGTAGTTGCCCGAGAGATACTCGCGGATCTGCTCGCGCGTGGGATTCGGCAGGTCGCGCAGCAGCGCCTGGGCGGCCATGAGTATCCCGGGGGTGCAGAACCCGCACTGGAGAGCGTTGGTGAGGACGAAGGCGCTCTGCAGCTCCTCGATCTCGCGCGAGTCCGACAGGCCCTCGACCGTGTCCACTTTGCAGCCGTCGGCCTGGCAGGCGAACAGGAGGCAGCCGCGCACGATCTCGCCGTCGACGCGCACCGTGCACGCTCCGCACACGCCGTGCTCGCAGCCGACGTGGGTGCCGGTGAGCTCGAGCTCGATCCGCAGGAAGTCCGCGAGGTTCATCCGCGCGGGCACCGTGTGCTTGACGCGCTCGCCGTTGACGGTCAGCGCGATCTCGACGGTTTCGGCCGGGGCGTTCATGGGAGAAGCCCCCCGAGCACGCGCCCGGCCAGCACCTTGGCGAGGTGCAGCTTGGTCGCCGCGGAAGAGTACAGGTCGGCGCGCGGGGCAAGATCGGCGTCGAGCTTCGAGAGGGCGGCGGCGACGGACTTTGCGGCCGCCGGCTGTCCCTCCAGCGCGCGCGCGAAGTGCGCCGCGAGCTGGGGCCGGTCGCCGACGCCGAAGAACACGACGCGCAGGCCGGAGAACTTCCCGCCCTGCGTCGAGCCGTGCGCGGCGATCCCCGTGATGGCGTAGTCGCCGTGCCGGCGCGCCAGCTCGCCGAAGGCGGACACGTAGCCCGGCCGGGCCAGGGGAAACTCCGCGGCGACGAGCAGCTCGCCGCTCTTGAGCGCGGTGGCGTACAGGCCCCTGAAGAAATCGTCGGCGGCGATACGGCGCTCGCCCCGCTTTCCGGCGACGACGAAAGTCGCGCCGAGCGCGAGCGCGCAGGCGGGCAGCTCCGCCGCAGGGTCGGCGAGCGCGCAGCTGCCGCCGAACGTGCCGCGGTTCCGGACCGCGGGGTGCGCGATATGCGGCACGGCGGCTGCGACGAGCGGCAGGTGCCGCGCAATATCGGCGGAGCGTTCCAGGTCCACGTGGCGCGTCAGCGCGCCGATGCGCACGTGGCTCTTCGTGACCTTGATTCCCGAGAGGGCGGCGATGCGGTTGATGTCGACCAGCACCTTCGGCGCGGCGACGCGGAAGTTGAGCATCGGCACCAGGCTCTGGCCGCCCGCGAGCACGCGCGCCTCGTCCCGATGTTTGTCCAGCAGGGCGAGCGCCTCGGCAACGCTCGCCGGCCTCGCGTACGCGAAGCGCGGTGCTTTCATCGCTCCTCCTCTCTTTAGTATTATGAAGCATCGCCCCGCGTGCAAGGAGGAACACATGGAATTCCACGAGACGCTGCCGCGCCGCGGCATTTCGCGCAGGGAAATGATGAAGCGCGTCGCGCGCTTCAAAAAGCTGAAAGGCACGGACGGCGGGCTGCCGGACTCGAAGATGCCCGGCTGCGAGCGCGTCCTCTACAACGTCATCGGCTTCCAGCCGCCCAAGGTCGAGGCGAACGGCAAGCAATCGCCGGTCGGGGATCTCGCCGCGCGCATGGCCGCGATCAAGATCTCCGAAGGCTTCAACCTGGGCTATTGCAAGGCGGTGCCGGGCAAGGGCCCGATGCTGCACAACCACGACACCAACGAGACCTTCATCGCGATGACCGGCACCTGGCGCGCGAGCTGGGAGAACGAGCACGGCAGGCTCGAGCACGTGGACCTGAAGCCGCTCGACCTCATCTCGTTTCCGCCGGGCGCGTCGCGCCGCTTCATGAACGTGACCAAGGGCCCGAAGAACAAGACGTCGATCCTGATGTTCGTGATCGGCGGCGACGCGCCCACCGCGGAGTTCACCCGCGAGTCGATGCGGGAGATCGAAAAGGCCGGCGAGCTGCGCGCGGCGAAACGCCGCCGACTCCGCTAGCCCGCTCGCCGCGCCCGAGCCGAGGCGCTCGCTTCTCTCTCGCGCCGGTCGCCTCCTCGCCGATTTCGTCGCGTTCTTTCCGGCGCTCGTCGCAAGACGCTCGCCGCGGGTTGGTTCGCCCGATAGCGTGGCAGGCGTAACACGGGTTTCCCTGCGGTCACGCCGCGAAACAAACTGCCACTACGAGACAGGAGAACCGACATGAAATCGATGCAGCGTTTTCTCGCCCAGATCTCCATTCCCGCATTTTTCGCGGCCGCTTTGGCGATGCCGCTCGCGGCGGTCTCCGCCCCGAGCGACGAGGAGATCGCCAACGGCCTGGATCCGCTCACCACGGGCCAAGTGGTCGGCAGCTATCCCGGCGGCAAGCTGCTCGACGGCGAGTACTTCCCCTCCGGCCGGCCGAGCCTTGCCCAAGCCACCGACGAAGAGATCGCTCTGGGGCTGGATCCGATCACCCTGGGCCAGGAGATCGGACGCTTCTCGGGCGGGACGGTTCTCAGCGGCGAATACGTGCCCTACCGGACCCCTTCTGACAAGACGCAAACCCAGACCGTCGCCCGCTGAGAGGCTGCGATCCGTCGGGTTTATCCGGTCGTTCGTCGCGGGTTTCTGGCGGTCGTCGCAAGGCGGCCGCCAACCGCCACTCGCCGGATAACATCGGTGTAGCCGGACCGCCGGGTCAAGGTGCGAAGGGGGACCGGAAACCGAGAGGAGACCGACAAATGAAGGACCAGCAAGACAACGCTACGACCGTGAGACCGCTGGCAAGCCGGCGGACGTTCCTCAAGACGGGCGCGGCACTCGCCACGGGGGCCGCCTCGGCGGGGCTCGCGGCGGGCGCGCAGGCGCAACCCCTCGCGGGGCAGCCCTGGGAGCGCGTCTACGGCGCGCCCTTCAACGGCTACGGACAGCCCTCCCGCTTCGAGCAGCCGGTGATGCGCTACTACCTCAAGCCCTACGGCGATCTCGCGCCCGGATCGGGCGCGGCGCTGGCGCCGATCGAGCGCCTCGAGGGGATCATCACCCCGAGCGGCCTGCACAGCAACCGCAGCCACAGCGGCGTGCCCGACATCGATCCCAAGGAGCACCAGCTGCTGCTGCACGGAATGGTGGCGCGGCCGATCAAGTTCTCGACGGAAGCGCTGCTCTCCTACCCGATGGTCACGCGCATCCATTTCATCGAATGCTCGGGCAACAGCAACCGCGCCCTCGCGCCGCAGCCGCTGCAGGTCCCGGCGGGGGCGATCCACGGCAACATGTCCTGCAGCGAGTGGACCGGCATTCCCCTGCGCGTGCTGCTCGAGGAAGCCGGGCTGCAGCCGCAGGCGACATGGCTGCTCGCCGAAGGCGCGGACTCGGCGCACATGAGCCGCAGCATCCCGGTCGAGAAGGCGCTCGACGACGCCATGATCGCGCTCTACCAGAACGGCGAGCGTCTGCGGCCTGAGCAGGGCTACCCGGTGCGACTGCTCCTGCCCGGCTGGGAAGGCAACATGAACGTGAAATGGCTGCGCCGCATCAAGGCGACCGACGGCCCCACGCACACCAAGGACGAGACCTCGAAATACACCGACCTGCAGCCCGACGGCCGCGCGCTGCAGTTCACCTTCGAGATGGGCGTGAAGTCGGTGATCACCAAGCCGTCCTCGACGATGACGCTGCCGCGCAAAGGTCTGTACGAGATCTCCGGCCTCGCCTGGAGTGGCGCCGGGCGCATCCGCCGCGTGGAGGTCTCCGCGGACGGAGGCGCAACCTGGACGGACGCCTCGCTCTACGGCGAAGAGCGCCCCAAGGCGTTCGTGCGCTTCCGGCTTCCCTGGGAATGGACGGGGCAGGAGACGGTGCTGCAGAGCCGCGCGACCGACGAGAAGGACCGCGTGCAGCCCGCGCGCAAGGCGTGGCTCGCGCAGTACTCCCCGGGCAACTTCTTCCACAACAACTCGATCGTGAGCTGGGCGGTCGGCACAGACGGGAGCGTGAAAAATGTCTACGCCTAGGCACATCGCATCCATTGCCGCCCTCGTTCTGGCCGCATGCGCGAGCCAGCCCGTGAGCAACGGCCGCCCGCCCGCGCTGGGCGTGGCGGCGAGCGCGGAGGAAATCGCCCGCTACGACATCAGCATCCCGCCGAGCGGGGCCGGTCTGCCGCCGGGCTCGGGTACGGCGCGCGAGGGCGCGCGGGTGTACGAGCAGAAGTGCGCGGCCTGCCACGGCGCGAAAGGCGCCGGCAAGCCCGCCGACGCGCTCGCCGGCGGCCAGGGGACGCTCGCCACGAGGGCGCCGGTACGCACCGTCGGCAGCTACTGGCCGTACTCGACTACGCTCTTCGACTACGTGCGCCGGGCGATGCCGCTCAACGCGCCGCTTTCGCTTAGCGACGACGAGGTGTACGCGGTGAGCGCTTACGTGCTCCACCTCAACGGCATCGTCGCCGAGGACGCCGCGATGAACGCGAGGACGCTGCCTCTGGTGAAGATGCCCAACCGGGATGGTTTCGTCAGCGATTGGCCGCCTCGGGTGCGCTAGGGGGACGGGATCGAACCGGCCCGGTCCGGGCCAAAAGGAAGTGCTTTGGCAGCCTCACCGGTCCTGCAGCGGCTCTCGACGATAGTAGAATCGCGGGCAATGCAGCTCGGTCTGCGTTCGCCCGATCGATCCGGCCGCAACGCCCGGCCGGCGGCTCGAGCGATATCCCTCCGGTCGCTTTCGGCCGGCGGGCTCATCGCGACCGCGATCATCCTTGCCCTTTCCACGCAGTTTCTCTTTCAGGTGGAGATGTACAACATCTGGCCGCTCCGCGACATTCTGAGCGGCTGGCTGGATTACTTCCTCGACTTGGCGACGGCCGGGGGATGCGCATTCGTTGCGTTCTCGCTTGCGGCCCTGCTGCGCGCCGCGCCCGGCATGGCGGGGCACGCGCTGCTCGTGGCGTCCCTCGCGCTCGGCGCTCTGGCCGGAGAGTGGTGGCTGCTGGCTCGCTCTCCTTTGCCGCCCGACGTCTCCACTGTCGCCGTGCTGTTCGCCAAGGTCGCCCGCTGGGTCGTCCTCGGGGGTCTGGCCTACGCCGTCTACGTCTTTCGGCGTCGCGCCGCCGAAGTCGCGTCGCGGGCACACGAGAGCGAGCTGCATGGCCTTCAGCTCGAACGCCAGACGAGCGAGGCGCGGCTGCAGACCTTGCGGGCGCAGATCGAGCCGCACTTCCTTTTCAATTCGCTCGCGAACGTGCAACGCCTCTACCAAACCGACCGGGGACGGGGACGGAGGATGCTCGCGAATTTCGTCGCCTATCTGCGCGCCGCGCTTCCCGAGGCGCGCAGGGACGAAACCACGCTGAATCAGGAGGTCGAGCTCACGCGCGCCTACCTGAACGTGCTGCAGGTGCGTATGGGAGACCGGCTGAAGGTCAGCGTCGACGTGCCGGGCGAGCTCGGCGCGCTGCGATTTCCGCCGTTTGCCCTCTCGACCCTGGCCGAAAACGCGGTCAAGCACGGCCTGAATCCGCTCCCCGAAGGGGGGTCGATCGATATCCGTGCGCGAGTCGAGGGTCCGCAGCTCAAGGTGGAGCTGGCCGACACGGGGGCCGGACTCACGCAGAGCGGCGGCAGCGGGACGGGACTCGCCAATCTGCGTGCACGGTTGTCGGCCCTGTACGGCGACGCGGCGAGCCTCGAGATCGAGGCGAACACGCCGCGCGGACTGCGCGCGACGATCGCGGTGCCGGCGAAGCCCGGCCTCGCAGACCCTGTGTGAGGTCGGCTTCCATGACGCGCTTCGTCGATCGCGCGAGCGCCTCGGGAGGCGTCGCGGAGACCGCGACCCGGTACTGGATGCGCTACGCCGGATACGGGCTCGCCCTGGGCGCGGTCATCGCCTTCCTCGAGTTCGCCTACTACGACCCGCTTATCGGCACGCCCGGCCTTCTCGGAACCGGATTGTTCCTCTCCCTGCTCCTGACCTGGTGCGGGGAGGGCGTTTTCCTTGCCCTGACCGTCGGCTTCCTCGAGAAGCGGGCGGCGCCCCGTCCGCTCGGGGCCTGGCAGCTGGCCATCGCCGTGCTCGCGGGATCGGCCGTGGGCGTCACGGTCTGGCAGCTGTTCATGCAATGGATCCTTCGCGAGCATGTTGGAATAAGACTGCTGCGCGACTACGTTAACCAGCCGGTGGAGTTCATTCCCATCGTTCTCTACAACATCTGGATGATGCTCTTCTTCGGTGGCTTGGCGGCGGCCGTGCACCTGTGGAGACAGCGACACGCGCGAACCCTCGCGGTGCTTCGCGCGGCCGAGCTTGCCCGCGAGGCCTCGCAGCGCAGGCTCGCCCATGAGCAGCTTGCCGCGGTGAGCGCGAGCGTCGATCCCGACTTCCTGTTCCATAGCCTGACTAGGCTCGAGCAGATGTACGAGGTCGATCCCGTCGAGGCCGACCGGCTGCTCAGGGAGCTCATCGTGTTTCTTCGCGCGGCGATCGCCGACGTTCGCGCCGCATCCGCGTTTTCTTCAACCCAATAGGAGGGGTGGATATGAATGAATCGCAGGCCAAGAAAGCCGGGTCGAGGCGCGTCCGGAGGGCGTTGCTGGTCGCAGGCCTGGCCGCGCTGGGCGCGCAGGCGGGCGTGGAAGGCGTGCTCGCACAGGATGCTGCCAAGGTCATGCCGCGCTCCTATCGCGTGGCCTTCGAGAACGACAAGATCCGCGTCCTCGATTTCGTCGCCAAGCCCGGGATGGGCGTCTGCGGCGAGGGGATGCACTCGCACCCCGCGCACCTGACGATCGTGATGAGCGACTGGCAGGGCAAGGCGGTCACTCCGGACGGCAAGATCGTCGGTCGAGACAAGAAGGCCGGGGACGTGTTTTGGGCCGAGGCCGAGACGCATCGAGTGGAGAACACCGGCAAGACCATGTCCCACGTGATGATCGTCGAGCTCAAGGGGCAGCAGAAGCCCTGAGGACGGAGCGATGGCGGAGCGTCGGCCTACCGCCGTCCTCGCCGAGGACGAGCCGCTGCTCCGGGCGCAGCTGAGGGAGCTGCTCGCGGCGGTGTGGCCCGAGCTCGAGGTCCTGGCCGAGGCGGAGGACGGCTTCCAGGCGATCAGCGCCCTGCAGGAGCACCAGCCCGACGTGCTGTTCCTCGACATCCAGATGCCGGGAATCACTGGGCTGGAGGTTGCCCGGCACGCGAGCGGACGCCACCACGTGGTATTCGTGACCGCGCACGACGAGCACGCCCTCGCCGCTTTCGAGGAGGGCGCGGTGGACTACCTGATGAAGCCGCTCAGCGCGGCGCGCCTCGCGACCGCCTGCGCGCGCCTGAAGAAGCGCCTGACGCTCGCGCCGCCCGACCTGCAGCGGCTGCTCGACGCGCTCGCGGAGCGGGCGCCGCAGGCGCGCACGCACCTGCGCTGGATCAACGCCTCCTCCGGGTCCGAGGTGAAGCTCATCACCGTCGACGAGATCTGCTACTTCCAGTCGGACACCAAGTACACGCGCGCCGTTACCGCGGGGAGCGAGTCGCTGATCCGCAAGTCACTTAGGGAGCTGCTCGAGGAGCTCGACCCCGAGTCGTTCTGGCAGATCCACCGCTCCACCGTCGTCAACGTCAACGCGATTGCCGGCGTATCGCGCGACTTCGCCGGGCGGCTGTTCGTCAGGCTGAAGGCGCGCAAGGAAACCCTGCCGGTCAGCCAGCCCTTCGCCCATCTGTTCCGGCAGATGTAGCGCGGGCTTCGTCGCCGCTTTTCCGGGGTCCGTCGCAAATCGCCTCGTCAAAGCGTTTCCCCCGCTAGGATCGTCCACGTGACTCGAGCAAAGGAGGGCACATGGACAGGAGCAAGGCGATGGTCATCGCAGGGGCGATGTGGGCCGCGTCGATCGGCTGGCAGGGGGCGCGCGCCGACGAGGTGATGAACTGGAACGCGCTCGCATCGAGCGCGCTCTCGGACGCCGCGCCCGCGGCGGCGCTGCGCGTCATGGCGACGATGCACGTCGCGATGCACGACGCGATCAACTCCATCGAGCCGCGCTACCGGCCGTACGGCTTCTCGATCCCCGTGGACATGCGCGCCTCGAAGGAGGCGGCGGCGGCATCGGCCGCGCACGACGTGCTCGCCGCGACGATGCCCGAGCGAGCCACGGCGTTCGACGCGGCGCTCGGGCTCTCCCTCGCGAGGATCGCCGGAGGCAAATCGAAGCGCGACGGAGTCGGAGCGGGCAAGGCGGTGGCGGAGGCCGTAGTCGCCTGGCGACGGAAGGACGGATTCGAGCAGCTCGAAGAACAGGCCGTCACGCCGTTCGTCATGAAATCGGCGGCGCAATTCTCTCCCGCGGGCTGCCCTGCGCTCGACGGAGAACGCGAGATCCCGGCCTGGAACGCCGCGGCGCGGGCTGCGTCGATCGCGCGCAGCCTCGCGCTGCACGACAACGCGCGTCTGTTCGCGCTGATGTACATGGCGGCGGCCGACGCGAGCCTCGCCGGCCCGTCGCAGCGCTGCGTCGTCTCGGGCGCCGCCGAGAAGGTGCTGCGCCTGTTCTTCGGCAGCGACAGCTTCAAGCTCGGCTACGTGCGCACCGCCATGGCGCGCTCGGCCGACGAGCCCTCGATCATGCTGGGCCGGAAGATCGGCGCCTACGCGGTAGCGAACTATCTGGAGCCGCGCTAGCTCAGCCGCGGGATTGCACTACACACAGCAGCCGGCCCGGCTTCGCTTTAAGCCCAGATCGCGGAGGATCGTGCACTTCGGAGCAGGGCCGTCGGCGCACAGCGAAGTGCATGCGTCCACGAACCGGGACAGGCTGCGTTCTAGGTCCAGCAGCTCGAGCATCTTTTCCCTCACGGTCTTGAGATGCTCCTGCGCAATGTCCCGGGCTTCGAGGCAGGCTCGCGAGCGCCCGTCCGCGAGTGAAACGATCGCGCGCGTCTGCTCGATCGTGAAGCCGAAGTCGCGGCAGCGCCGAATGAAGCCGAGCAGTTCTATGGCGGAATTGTCATACGCCCGGTGGCCGCTGGAGCCCCTCGCCGCCCTTGGGATGAGGCCGATCTCCTCGTAATACCGGATGGTGGGAACGCTGCATCCGGCCCGCCGGGCGAGGTCGCCTATGCGGAACGAATTTCCTGCGCTTGGTTCTGTCCTCATTTTCTCGGGGCTTGCATCTCAAGTTGCTTGAGGTCTTAGAGTGTGCCCCGCCTCAAACCGTTCACTTGCAGAAAGGAACTTGATCATGAAATTGAAAAGTGTACTGAAGCTCGTTCTCGCAGGCGTCTCTCTCGCGGCCGCCGCCTCCGCGGTGGCCGCTCCCTCGCGGGCGTACGACGCGGGTGCCTTCAAGGAAGCACAATCGGCCGGCAAGTCCGTCCTGGTCGAGATACATGCCGACTGGTGCGGCGAATGTCGGATGCAGGACAAGGTCCTCGGCAAGCTCAGCGCCGAGGCGCCTTATGCAGGTCTGGTGCGTTTGCGCGTTGATTTCGACGGACAGAAGGACCTAGTGAAATCGTTCGGCGCGCGGAAGGAGAGCACGCTCATCCTGTACAAAGGAGACAGAGAGGTCGGCCGCGCGGTCGGCATCACCAGCGAGCCGAAGATCCGAGAGCTGCTGGAAAGAGCGATCTAGGCCGCCCATGGGAAGCGTCTCCCTTGCCCTGATCGCGGGGATGCTCACGACCCTCTCGCCCTGCGTACTGCCAATCCTGCCGATCGTCCTGGTCGGCGCGGTTGGGCAGCATCGATATGGCCCTCTCGCATTGATGGGCGGCCTGGTCTTCTCTTTCACCACGGTCGGGCTGCTCGTCTCAGGCGCCCTGCGGGCGTTCGACGTCGCGCCAGATTCGATACGCACGGCATCGGCAGTGCTGCTGCTTCTGGTCGGCCTCATATTGCTCAGCACACTGCTTCAGAAGCGGTTCGCGATGCTTAGCGCTCCGCTCTCCAATGCGCTGAACGACATCGCCGGCCGTATCGGTCCCGCAGGCTTGCGCGGCCAGTTTCTGTCGGGTGCGCTGCTCGGCGCGATCTGGACGCCCTGCTCGGGTCCGACGCTGGGAGCCGCGCTCACCTTGGCCGCCAGCAGCGAGACCGTGCTGCGGGCCGCAGCCGTCGTGCTCGCGTTCGGCTTCGGCGCCGGTACCCCCCTTCTCGCTCTGGCCTACGGCTCGCGGGAAACAATGAAAGCGCGGCGTACCCTCCTCGTCGAGGTCGGTCGGATCGCCAACCCGGCGTTTGGCGCGCTGCTCGTCTCGATGGCCGCGCTGACCCTGCTCGGCTACGACAGGCGCATCGAGGCCGCGCTGGTCGATGCGATGCCGGACTGGCTGCTTGCGCTTACGACCCGGTTCTGAATTCGAATGCGGAGTCGGGGGCGCTCCGGCACTTCATGAACGTCCCCGAGGCCCGAAACGAACGGCGCGCTCAATCCGCGCGCACCCCCACCTCGCGGATGATCTTTCCCCAGCGTGCGACGTCGGAGCGGACGATATCGGCGAACTCGACGCTCGTCATCGCGCGTGCCTCCAGCCCTTGCTGTGCGAGCCTGCCACGCACGTCCGGGTCGGTCAGCGCCTTGTCGACCGCGCGGTTGAGCCGCACGGTCAGCTCCTTCGAAAGTGTGCCGGGACCGAACACGCCGTACCAGGGCATGTACTCGAAGCCCGGGATGCCGGCTTCGGCGATCGTCGGCACGTCGGGCAAGGCCGGCGAGCGGCGCGCGCCGGACGTGGCGAGGGCGCGCACCTTCCCGCCCTTCACGAAGGGCATCACCGCCGGCATGGTCAGCAGCATCATCTGGATCTGCCCGCTGATCAGGTCGGTGATCGCGGGTCCGGACCCCTTGTAGGGGACGTGATTGAGCTTGAGCCCCGCGAGCGATTGCAGCAGCTCGACCGAGAGATGGCCGGCGCTGCCGACGCCGCCGGAGCCGTAGCTGATCTGCCCGGGGTTCTTGCGCGCGTAGGCGAGGAAATCCTGCAGCGAATTCACCGGCAGGGCGTTGTTCACCACGAGCGCATTGGGCGTCGCGCCCACATAGGCGACCGGGGCGATGTCCCGCAGCGTGTCGTAGGGAAGGTCCGGGTAGAGCGTGGCGTTGAAGGTAAGCCCCTCGTGCATCATCATCAGCGTGTAGCCGTCGCCGGGCGACTTGGCCAGCGCCGCCGCGGCGATGGTTCCTCCTGCGCCGCTCTTGTTCTCGATGAAGAACGGCTGGCCGAGCTCTTCGGCCAGCTTCGCCCCGACGAGGCGCGCGACGATATCCACCGTGCCTCCGGCGGCGAAGGGCACGAGCACGCGGACGGGATGCGCGGGATAGGTCTGCGCGGGCGCCGGCGCCGCTGCGAGCAGAGCCGCGGCGAGGAACGCGGATGGAACTCGGTTCATCGACACCTCCCCGGACGGAAACCGCTACGCGAAACGGTAACGCTCCAGCTTCCCTTCGTCGAGCGCGACCCCGAGGCCCGGCCCGGGCGGCAGCGCGATCGCGCCGGCGCCGAGATCGAGCCTTTCCGTGGTGATGTCGTCCACGGTCTTGAGCGGCCCCACGCATTCCAGGCCGTCGATCACGTTCGCGCTGGTGGCGGCCAGCATGATCTCCGCCACGGTGTTCACGCCGAGTCCGAAGCCGTGCCCGATGACGCAGCGCAGGCCGGCGGCCTCCGCGGTCGCGAGCATGGAAGCAGTGCGGTGAAAGCCGCCCTGCTTCATCACTTTCAGCTTGACGATGTCGGCGGCGCCCGCCTTGATCACGGCGATCAGGCTCGCGTGGTCCAGAACCGATTCATCCGCCATGACCGGGACGCCGCCCGCCTCGCGTCGCACGCGTGCCATGCCGGCGAGATCGTCGGCCGCAACCGGCTGCTCGAAGAGCTGAAGGTTGCAAGGCCGTACGAGGTGCGCAAGACGTATCGCCGTGTCGGCGTCGTAGCCCGCGTTGGCGTCGATCCTGAGCGCCATCGCGCCGCCCACCGCGTCGCGCACCGCCTTCACCCGGTCGCGGTCGGCCTCGATGCCGCCGCCCACCTTGATCTTGGCCGAGCGAAAGCCCCGGTCGAACCACTTGCGCGCCTCGGCCGCGGCCTCCTGCGGAGAAAGAATTCCGATCCAGGCGTTGAACGTGAGCCGCTCCTTCACCGCGCCCCCGAGATAGGTGTACACCGGCACGCCGAGCGCGCGCGCGGTGAGATCGACGCAGGCCATCTCGATCGCCGCCTTGGCGTCGAGAAAGCCCCGCGTCACGGCGTCGAGCCGCGCGTTCAGCACGTGGACGTTCGCCGCGTCGAGGCCGATGACCGCGGGCGCGAGGCGCTCCCTGAGCGCCGCGAGCGATTGCTCGATCGTTTCGGCGGAATAGCCCGGCGAAGGATCAATATTGCCCAGGCCGACCGCGCCACCGGCGGTGATGCGCACGACGGCGCTTTTCTGCACCGTCTTCGTCAGGTAGGCGTTCTTGAAGCCGCCGCCCACGAGCGGCACCGCGACGCCGAATACCTCGACTCGCTCGATCGCGAACCGCTCCCGGAGCTGCGGAACGCGCTGCCGCGCGAGCGGGGTGCTCACGGCGCGGCGTGCGCCGGATCGGCTTTGATCTGCGTCCGGTGCATGAGGCGCCGCGCGTCCGGGTCGAACGAGTCGCGCCGGTGCAGCGTGCAGCGGTTGTCCCAGATCAGGGTATCGCCCACCTTCCACTGCTGACGGAACGTGAACTCCTCCTGCGTGGCGTGCGCCCACAGCTCGTCGAGCAAGGCCTCGCTCTCCTCGAGCTCCATCCCGACGATGTAGCTGTTGCGCCGCCGGCCGAGGAACAGGCATTTGCGCCCGGTCTCCGGGTGCGTGCTCACGAGCGCGTGGTGCGCCCCGGGCGCCTTGCGCGGGTCGGTGACCTCGGTGTAGCCCTTGCGCATCATTCCCGCGCTGTTGTAGGTCGCGTCGTGATTCGCCTTGCGCCCTTCGACCGCCTTCCTCAGGGCCGGCGGCAGGGACTCGTAGGCGAGGTACATGTTCGCCCAGTAGGTGTCGCCGCCCGTCGGCGGGAGCTCCAGGGCGTGCAGGATCGCCCCCATGGGCGGCCTCTCGACGTAGGTCATGTCGCAGTGCCAGATCGCCTCGCCGTCGCCGAGTCCCCCGATCGGCGCGCCGCCGACAACGATGTTCGAGATGACGTTCATCTCCGGATGATCTGGAAGAAAAGGCTTGCCATAGGTGTTCGGTCCCGGCGGATCGAGCTCGCCGAAGTGACGGGTGAAAGCGAGCAGCTGCGGATCCGAGAGCTTCTGGCCGCGGAAGCGCAGCACCAGGTGCTCGAGCCAGGCCTTGCGGATCTCGGCGAACGTTTCGGCTGCGATGGGATGGAGCAGATCGACGCCGCTGACTTCCGCGCCGAGCGCGTCCGCGAGCTTCTTGATCTTGATGGAAGCCATGTGACGACTCCCCGAAAATGATCAGCCGAGGTGCTTCTTCAGGAAATCGAGCGAGCGCGAGCGCGCGAGCTTCGCGCTGTCGGCGTGGTAGGAGCCGCGCTGGTCGCAGTTGAAGCCGTGCCCCGCGGGATAGATGAACGAGGTGACTTCCTTGTGCTCGGCCTCGAACTTCTTCACCCCGTCGATCGGGATCGCGTGGTCGGTCTCGCCCCAGTGGCTCATCACCGGGCATTTCGGCTTCTCGCCCGAGTTCGCGACGATGCCGCCGCCGTAGTAGGCGACCGCCGCCGAGAGCCCCGCGAGGCGCGACGCGCACATCCACGACACGGTCCCGCCCCAGCAATAGCCGACGATGCCGGTCTTGCCCGCGGACTTCACGTTCGCGAGCGCCGCGCCCGCGTCGAGCATGACCTTGTCCCACTGCATCTTGGGGATGAAAGTCCTGCCGCGCTCGATGTCGGCCTGCGTGTAGCCGATGTCCAGTCCCCGCTCGACACGGTCGAAGAACGCGGGAGCGATCGCCAGGTAGCCGTCGGCCGCGTAGCCGTCGGCGACGCTCTTGATGTGGCTGTTCACGCCGAAGATCTCCTGGACCACGATCAGGCCCCCTCGCGGCTTGCCCTTGGGCTCGGCGCGGTACGCGGCGAGCTTGTGCCCGTCGCCGGCGGTCAATTCGATCATCTTGCCCACGCTTGTTCTCCTCGTTGCGGATTTCAGGGAGCGGAAAGTGTACTTCGTTCTTTGGCATAATGTCGCCATACCCGCGGAAGGAGCACTCCATGCCCGTCACCGAGCTCAATCATTATCTGATCCGCGCCAACGACCTCGAGCGCACGAAGGATTTCTACTGCAAGGTGCTCGGTTTCGAGGTGATGCCGCGTCCCGACTTTCCTTTTCCCGGCTACTGGCTGGGCATCAACGGCAAGATCCAGGTCCACATGGCGCAAGCCGGCGTGCCGAACTCGAAGCTGTATTACCTCGGCAGCCCGAAGAACGCTGCGACGAACAACTCCGGCGTGATCGACCACATCGCGTTCCTCGCGACCGACCCCGACCGGTTCGTCGGGCACCTGAAGGGGCTCGGCGTTCCGGTCCGGCCGCGCAACTTCCCCGAGTCGCAGCTCTACCAGCTGTTCATCAAGGATCCCGACGGTCTCACCATCGAGCTGAATTTCTTCGGCGTGACCCGGGCTCCGGACTGGGGCGGCGAGGACTACTCCAAGATGCCTCGTTCGATGAAAGCGGCGGCGAAGAAAGCCGCGAAGACGAAAGCGAAAGCCAGGGCGCTCGCCTGATGAACGCTCCGCAACCCCTGCGGAAAGGCGCGGCGCAAAGCTTCGCGGGCGTATCCCACGAGGAGGCGCTGGAGCGGGCGCGCAAGCTCGTCCCGGTGCTGCGCGAGCGCGCGCCGGCCGCGGAGGCGGCGCGCGCCATGTCGGCGGAGACGATCGCGGACCTGCACGCGAGCGGGGTGGTCCGCACGATGCAGCCGAAGCGCTGGGGCGGCATGGAGCTCGACTACGTCGCCTACGTGGATTTTCCGCTCGAGCTTTCGCGCGGCGACGCCTCGGCCGGCTGGAATCTCGCCAACCTGCAGATCCATCACTGGATGCTCGCCCTCTACGACGAGCGCGCTCAAGAAGAGATCTGGGGAGCGAATCCCGACGCGCTCATCGCCTCGGGGATTGCGTTTCCGCAAGGCAGCGGCCGGAAGGCCGACGGCGGCTTCGTCGTGAGCGGGCGCTGGAATTTCTCGAGCTGCTCCAACATCGCCGACTGGAACATGCTCGCGGTCACCGTCAAGGACGGCGACAAGGCCGTCGACCACCGCATGTGCCTGCTGCACAAGTCGCAGTACCAGGTGATCGACGACTGGAAGGTGCTGGGCATGCGCTCGACCGGCAGCATGACCGTCGCCGCCAAGGACGTGTTCGTCCCCGAATACAAGGCGCTGTGCATGTACACGACGCGCGGCGGCGCCGGATTTCCCGGCGCAGCGGTCAACAGGAATCCTGCCTTCCAGGTGTCGGCGAACCCGATGCTGGGCCACGGCATCGGCGCCTGCGCCGTCGGCAACGCGCTCGCGGCGCTCGAGCTGTCGATCGACGCGGTGAAGCAGCGCAGCACCAGCTACACCGGCGCGAAGATGCGCGACTTTCAGGCGGTGCAGCTTCGCGTCGGCGCAGCGGGAGCGAAGGTCGACGCCGCGCGCCTCATCCTGCGCAACGACTGCATCGAGGCGCAGGCCTTCGCCGCGCGCGGCGAGGTCGCCGACACGCCGACGAAGCTCGCCTGGAAGCGCAACCTCGCCTACGCCGTGAACCTCTCCACCGAGGCCGTCGACGCCCTGCACGCCATGGCGGGGGCGAACGGCATCTACGAGAGCTATCCGCTCGAGCGCATCTTCCGCGACGCGCACTCGCTCGCCGGCCACATCAGCTTCAGCTTCGACGCGCAGGCCTCCGCCTGGGGGCTTTCCGCCCTCGGCGGCGAGATCGTCAACCCGACGCTATGAAGATCTGCCGCTACGACGACGATCGCCTGGGCATCGTGAAGGACGACGAGGTGCTCGACGTCACGAAGGCGCTCGAGGCCATCCCCGAGCAGCGCTGGCCGCTCGCGCAGGGCGATCCCTTCATCCTCCACTTCAGGAAGGTCGTCGCTGCGGCGAAGAAGCTCGCCCCCAGGGCGAAAAGGAAGAAGCTCTCGAAGGTGAAGCTGCTCGCCCCGGTCGCCAACCCGGGGAAGATCATCGCCGCTCCGATCAACTACAACGACCACATCGCCGAGTCGATCAAGGATCCGGGGATCGCCCACGGGCGCACGAACATCCAGAAGGGCATCGGCGAGTGGGGGCTGTTCCTCAAGGCCGGCTCCTCGCTCATCGGCTTCGGCGAGGAGATCCGCCTGCGCTGGCCCGAGCGGCGCAACGATCACGAGGTCGAGCTCGCGCTCGTGATCGGCAAGCGGGGCAACAGGATCCCGAGGGAGAAGGCTCTCGAGCACGTGTGCGCCTACGCGATCGGCCTCGACATGACGGTGCGCGGGCCCGAGCTGCAGTGCTTCCGCAAGTCGATCGACACCTACAGCGTGCTCGGCCCGTGGCTGGTGACCGCCGACGAGGTCGGCGATCCCAACCACCTCGATCTCTCCATCACGGTCAACGGCGAGACCCGGCAGAGCTCCAACACGCGGTACCTGGTGTACGACGTCGAGCGGCTGATCGAGTTCGGCTCGTCGATGTACACCCTGCATCCCGGCGACATCATCATGACCGGAACGCCCGCCGGCGTCTCCCCGGTGAAGCCGGGCGACACCCTCCATGCCTACGTCGAGGGCGTAGGCGAGGGGGATATCCGGATCGCGCCTGCCTATGCCTGAGCGCGGCGCGATCGCCTATATCGGAGGGGGTATGCCCGCGGAGAAAGTGCTGACGGCCGAGCTGCGCCTCGACGTCCAGGAATTCTATGCGCGCTACGCCGAGTGCCTCGACGGCGGCCGGCTGGAGCAGTGGCCGGAGTTCTTCCTCGAGGCCTGCGTGTACCGCATCACGACGCGGCGCAACCTGCGCCTCGGCCCCGACCAGGACCTCGTGTCCGTGTCCACCCGCGCCGCGATGTTCGACCGCATCGTCGCGATCGGCCAGTCGGAGGACTACGAGCCGCACGTGCAGCGCCACACGATCTCCAACTTCCGCATCCAGGCGGCCTCCGGGCAGGAGCTGCGCGCGCAGGCCAACTTCCAGATACTGCGGACCTTTCCGGAGCAGCGCAGCGAGCTCTTCGTCTCGGGGATGTATAGCGATCGCATCGCGGTCGCCGCGGGCCGGCTGAACTTCAGGGAGAAGATCTGCGTGCTCGACTCCGACGTCGCGCCGCATTCCCTCGTCTATCCGATTTGAGCTTTTCCGTGAGATATTGCACTGCGGCAAATTGACGTACCGGCCGGGTTTCCCTTAAAATTCTGCGGTTTTTCGCAGCGGGGTGGGGCGTGTGGCAGGTTTTCCGCCCGGTGATCGGGTTGCAGATTCTATGCACCGCTGCCGCAAGTCTGCTGTCGGCCTGGCTCGCCGGGGTACACGGCGCGATCTCCGCCGCGTTGGGCGGTTCGATAGGAATCATCGCCGGCCTGGCGTTCGTCGCATTGGCGGCGCGCAGCAAACCGAAGTCCGCAGGGGAGGCTCTATACGCCGCTTTGAGGGCCGAGGCCGTCAAAGTGGCCCTCATGATCGTCCTCCTGTGGGCCGTGTTGGCGACGTACAAGAACGTCGTTGCGATCGGGCTGGTCGGCACGTTCATCGCCGCGGCGCTGGTTTTCACATTGGCAGCATGGGTTCGCGCAAAGCAGGTTTGACCGAGAGTTCCGAGCAATGGCCGCCGAGCACGAAGCACTGACCCCGAGCTCCTACATCGGCCATCACCTGTCGTTCCTCCAGCATCCCGTGGGCGGGGGGACGTTCTGGACGCTCAACCTGGACTCGATCCTGACCTCGCTGCTGCTGGGCGTCGCCGGCATCGGCTTCATCTGGTGGGTGGTGCGCGGGGCGACCTCCGGCGTGCCGAACAAGCGCCAGGCCTTCGTCGAGCTCGCCTGCGAGTTCGTCGACCAGCAGGCGAAGGACATCTTCCACGGCGACCGCAGGTTCATCGCGCCCGCCGCGCTCACCGTCTTCGTCTGGGCCCTGCTGATGAACGCGATGGACTTCCTGCCCGTCGACATCATGGGGTGGTTCACGCATCCGTTCGCCCCGCACGGGTTCCGCATCGTGCCCACCGCCGACGTCAACACCACCTTCGCGCTCGCGCTGTCGGTGTGGTTGCTGATGATCTACTTCTCGATCGCGGTGAAGGGCGCCGGCGGCTGGATCCACGAGTTGTTCTGCACGCCGTTCGGCTCGAACCCGCTGCTGTGGCTGCCGAACCTCCTGTTCAATCTCGTCGAGTACATCTCCAAGCCGCTGTCGCACTCGCTGCGGCTGTTCGGCAACATGTACGCGGGCGAGATCATCTTCCTGCTGCTGTGGATGATGGCCGGGGCCGGCCTGGCCGGCACCGTGGCCGCGGTGCCGCTCGGCGTCGCCTGGGCGATCTTCCACGTCCTGATCGTGGTCCTGCAGGCGTACATCTTCATGATGCTGACCATCGTCTACATATCGATGGCGCACGAGAGCCATTGAGCCGCTGATCGATTACTACTGACGTCCTAGAAAGGGAAATACCTAATGGAAAAACTCCAGCTCGTCGCCATGATCCAGGCCTACACGGGCATCGGCATCGGCCTCATGGTCGGCCTGGGCGCGCTCGGCGCCTGCGTCGGCGTGGGCATCATGTGCAGCCGCTTCCTGGAAGGCGCGGCGCGCCAGCCCGAGATGATCCCGGCGCTGCAGGCGAAGGTCTTCCTGCTGCTCGGCCTGATCGACGCCTCGTTCATCATCGGCCTGGGCATCGGCATGTTCTTCGCGTTCGCCAACCCGCTGCTCGGCGCCCTGGGCGGATGAACATCAACCTCACGCTGATCGCGCAGGGCCTGGCTTTCGCCCTGTTCATCTGGTTCTGCGTCAAGTTCATCTGGCCGCCGCTGATGCGCGCCATCGAGCAGCGCCAGAAGACGATCGCCGACGGGCTCGCCGCGGGCGAGCGCGGCAAGCAGGAGCTGGAAGCGGCCGGCAAGCGCGCGACCGAGGAGCTGGCGAAGGCGCGCGAGCGGGTCGGCGAGATCATCGCGTCGGCGGAGAAGCGCGACTCGCAGATGCTCGAAGAGGCCAAGGCCGAGGCCAAGGCCGAGGCCGACCGCATCCTCGCGGGCGCCAAGGCCGAGATCGACCAGCAGGTGATGCGCGCCAAGGAAACCCTGCGCGAGCAGCTGGCGGCACTCGCCGTCGCCGGCGCCGAGAAGATCCTGCAGCGCGAGATCGACGCCAAGGTCCACGCGGACATGCTCAACCAGCTGAAGCGGGAAATCTGATGGCCGAAGCGGCGACGATCGCGCGACCCTACGCCGAGGCCGTGTTCGGCCTCGCCGACCGGGCGGGCAGCTCGGGCAAGTGGCTCGGCTGGCTCGCCACCCTGGCGCAGGTCGCGGGGAACCCCGAGATGCAGGCGTGCATCGGCAACCCGAACCTCGGGCCGAAGGCCCTCTACGACCTGTTCATCGCCCTGTGCCGCGAGGACTTCCCGGCGGAAGTGCGCAATTTCGTGCGCGTGCTGATCGTCAACGACCGCCTCGGCCTTCTGCCCGAGATCCACGCGCAGTTCGCCCAGCTGAAGAACGAGCGCGAGGGCGTGCTCGAGGCCGAGATCCGCACGGCCTTTCCGCTCGACAACGCACAGATCAACGGGCTCGTCGCCGACGTCTCCAAGCGCTTCAAGCGCCGGGTGCAGCCCCGGGTTACCCTGGACAAGCAGCTGATCGGCGGCGTGCGCATCACCGTGGGCGACGAGGTCATCGACGGCTCGGTGCGCGGCAAGCTCGAAGCCATGGCGAACGTGCTCAAAGGCTGATGAATGAATTCGAAGAATGACATTCGTCATCCCGAGCGAAGCGAGGGATCTTCTACGGCAGCGTGCAGGCAGAGATCCCTCGGACTTCGTCCTCGGGATGACAGGCAATAAGGAGCAAGAATGCAACAGCTCAACCCATCCGAGATCAGCGAGCTGATCCGCAGCAAGATCGAGAACCTCTCGCTCGCGGCGGACGTTCGCACCCAGGGGACGGTGGTCACCGTCACCGACGGCATCTGCCGCGTCCACGGGCTGTCCGACGTGATGCAGGGCGAGATGCTGGAATTTCCGAAGAACACCTTCGGCCTGGCGCTCAACCTCGAGCGCGACTCGGTCGGCGCGGTGATCCTGGGCGAGTACCAGCACATCACCGAAGGCGACACGGTCAAGTGCACCGGCCGCATACTCGAGGTGCCGGTGGGCCCCGAGCTGCTCGGGCGCGTGGTGAACGCGCTCGGCGCGCCGATCGACGGCAAGGGCCCCGTCGCCGCCAAGGCGACCGACGTCATCGAGAAGGTCGCCCCCGGGGTGATCGCGAGGAAGTCGGTGTCGCAGCCGGTGCAGACGGGCCTCAAGGCGATCGATTCCATGGTGCCGATCGGCCGCGGCCAGCGCGAGCTGATCATCGGCGACCGCCAGACCGGCAAGACCGCGGTGGCGATCGACACGATCATCAACCAGAAGGGCAAGGACCTGATCTGCGTCTACGTCGCGATCGGGCAGAAGGCCTCGACCATCGCGAACGTCGTGCGCAAGCTCGAGGAGCACGGCGCCATGGCCTACACCATCGTCGTGGCGGCGTCCGCCTCCGAGTCCGCCGCGATGCAGTACATCGCGCCCTACTCGGGCTGCACCATGGGCGAGTACTTCCGCGACCGGGGCCAGGACGCGCTCATCATCTACGACGACCTGACCAAGCAGGCGTGGGCGTACCGGCAGATCTCGCTGCTCCTGCGCCGCCCGCCGGGACGCGAGGCCTATCCGGGCGACGTGTTCTACCTGCACTCGCGGCTCCTGGAGCGCGGCGCGCGCGTGAACGAGGAGTACGTCGAGAAGTTCACGAAAGGGCAAGTCAAGGGCAAGACGGGCTCGCTCACCGCGCTGCCGATCATCGAGACGCAGGCGGGCGACGTCACGGCGTTCGTGCCCACCAACGTCATCTCGATCACCGACGGCCAGATCTTCCTCGAGACCGACCTGTTCAACGCCGGCATCCGTCCGGCGATCAACGCCGGCATCTCGGTGTCGCGCGTGGGCGGGGCGGCCCAGACCAAGATTATGAAGCGCCGCGACACGGGAGGCGGCGTGCGCCTCGCGCTCGCGCAGTACCGCGAGCTCGCCGCGTTCGCGCAGTTCGCCTCGGACCTCGACGAAGCGACCCGCAAGCAGCTCGACCGCGGGCGC
>DASSQD010000014.1:0-42404 GCA_035702665.1 Burkholderiales bacterium | reverse complement strand
GGCCTGCGCGGCGCCGCGGCGCTTGTCGTCCCGGGTCAGCCGCTGCAAGCCGCGCGCCAGCGCGAAATTGACCAGAATCGACGGCGCGATGATCAGCACGTTGAGGGGCCGCCACCAGGCATAGAAGAAGAGCGACGCGAGAATCAGCCAGTGCAGCGACACCATCCGCGAGCGCCAGCCGAGCAGGTAGAAGCCGGCGACCGTCACCGGCAGGAATGCGAAGATGAATTCGTAGGAGTTGAAGAGCATCGAGAGCCTATCCCTGGTCGAAGGTCGTGGACTGAACCCTGCGGATCACCGGCAGCATCACTTCCAGAGGGTCACCGGCGTCCACCGGCGGCACCGTCGCCGTCTGGTCGGTCAGGAGACGCGGCAGCCGCTCGACCGTCACTCGTACCCGGCCGCCCGCCCGGTTGAGGCCGTCGCACAGAAGCTCTCCCGCGATTTTCGCCATGGCGTATTCAAGCATGCCCTGCGGAGGGTTCCCGACGAACACGGAAGACGGGTAGAACGCGGTCAGCGAGCCGCGCTCGCCGAGGAACCGGCAGCAATCGTGGAAGCCCTTCACGTAGACCTGGACGAACTCGTCGAACAGATCCGGAACGAACACGCCTTCCTTCTGCCGGGCGATCGGCGCGCTGGCGAAGTAGTACAGGTGGCTGACGCCGGTGGCGAGCGCGTCGAGCTGCGCGGCGGGGCTCCGGCGCGCGTCGTACGGGATGATGTCGCACGTGCCCTTCGGAGCGTGGCCGCGGATTTCCCCCGCCAGCTGCTGCGCCTCCTCCCGGCCCCTCGCGTAGGTGGCGATGACTTTCCCGCCCCCCGCCGCGATGACCTTGGCCGTCAGGGCCCCGAGCCCGCGCGAGCCGCCGACGATGAGCGTCGTGGTCGCGGCGAATTCGTCCGGCGCCACGAGCTTCGACACCTCGCTCATGGAGGCCTGGGCGACCGGCGGCCACCGCATGAACGCCTGCACCGAGCCTTCGACGCCTGCGCCGCGCACCGCCATGCGGACCATGCGGAAGCGGTCGTCGATACCCGTGACGCCGAACCCGAGCCCGCTCCCCGGAGCATCGGTGAAGTCGACCGCGAACGCGGCGAAGATCGAATGCAGCCCCGGGCATACCATGCCCACGAGGCTGGACAGCAATACGACGGCGGCGACGCGTTCCGGCCCCATCGAGGCGACGGCATGGGGGAAGCGCGATGCAACCGAGCGGGCGGGACCGGCGGTGTCGAGCGAGCCCGACAGGCCGGCCGCTTCCTCGGGACGCGCGAGGACCGCGGGGCGGTCGCCGAGGCCGACCGCGGGCCCGTCACGCGTTTCGCCCGCCTCGCCCTTTCTCCGCTGGCCGAGGCCGACGTTCAGGATGGTGGTCGTGAGCGCGCCGAGCGCGAGCTCCGCCCTGATCGACCTGTCGTCGCGGCGCACGAGCTTCAGGGCCACCGTGCCGCCCACCGGAATGAATTTCGCGAACTGCACTTTCAGGCTGGCGATGCCGGCGCCCGCGGCGCCCGACTCGACGAGCCGGTCGAGTGCCCAGAGGACGGCGTGGATGCCGTGCACGACCGTGGTGCCGGCCTGCGTTCTTCGCGCAGCCAGCGGATCCATGTGCAGCGGGTTGACGTCCCCGGATAGGCGCGCGAACGCGGCCTGGTCGTCGGCGTCGAAGGTTTTCGACGCTAGCGTGGCGCTGGACATGCCGCTAGCGCAGCATCGCCTTGATGCCGGCGACGATCTCCCCCACGTTCGAGAACGACTCGACGTCGGCCACTTTGAACTTGATGCCGAGCTGCATCTCCACCGCGACGATGAAGTTGATGTAGACCAGGGAATCCCAGTTGGGAACGTCTTCCCGCCGCGTCTCCATCCCGAGCACGATCGAGTCGTCCATCAGGAGGTCGCGCAGCGCGCGCGTCAGCACGTCCAGGATCTCTTGGTCGCTCATGGTTCCTCCCGGGAGCGCCTGCCGGCGCCCTACTCCGCCGACCGCTCGATGTGGGTCTTCCTTCCGACGTAGTCGGACAGGTTCAGCCGCCATTGTATCGCGCCGTCCGCCCGTGCCGGCCCGTCCGCGCGGGTAAAACCCAGGCGCGGGTAGAGATCGCTGATCACGCCGTTCTTCTTGGTCGGAATGTAGCTGGCGCGGAACGAGCGCACCCCGCGGCCGCGGGCGGCCTCGACCGCGATGTTCATCGCCTCGAATTCCAGCTCCCTCCCGAACACCCGGCAGCTCATGACCCAGGTGTCGATCTCCATCACGTCCGGCTCCGCGGTGTCGGGGCGCAGGATCAGCACGCTGATGAGGCCGTTGTCCCCGAACTTGTCGAGGAGGCGGAAGCGCAGCGAGATCGACTCGGACGAGGCCGCGATCGCCTCCATCTCCTCGGCGGAGTAGCGGCGCGTCGTCGGATTGAACTGATTGGTCTTGTTGATGAGCTGGGTGACCCGCGACAGATCCACCGGCCTCACCGGCCCGAACGCGACCGACATGCCCAGCCCGCGCAGGAACTCGTCCATGCTCTCCGACGCACCGAGCATGGCTTCGCGCTCGGCGTTGGCGGCGTACTGGGCGGCGCGCTGCCGGTCGTCCGCGGTGAAGCTCACGGCCTCGAAGTAGCCGGCGTTGGCGATGCAGCGCACGTAGTACGTCGCGTCCTCGGGGAGCTCCGGAACCGCGACCACGGGAAGGGCCTCCCGTACGCGCGCGCGCTCCGCCGGGTTGTCGTCGACGAAGACCAGGCTGTCGAGCCCGATGTTCAGCTGCTTCGCAACGGCCGCGAGGTTCGCGGCCTTGTCCTCCCAGTTGGCGACGAAGGCCGCGAAGTCCCCCCTCTTGAGCAGCATCTCCGGGTGATCGCGGAACGCGCCCTCCGCGACCGCCGCGTCGTTCTTCGAGCACACGGCGAGTATGACGCCGCGCGCCTTCAGCTGCAGGGCGTAGCGCTGCAGCGCGAGATGCGCCTCGCCGACCGCATTGCCTTCCCCCAGCACGATGCCCTCCAGCCCGTCGTCGCCGATGACGCCGCCCCAGAGCGTGTTGTCGAGATCGAGCACCAGGCACCTCTTGGAGAGCCCGCGCTGGGCAGCGACGATACGCGCGACCATGTCGCCGTACAGGGGCGCCGCCTGGGGCGCAATCTCCATCTTGGCCTGCATCCACCGCCCGGCATCGAACCACGCGCCGATGCCGTCGCTCTGGCTCGCGCGAGCGACGTCCAGGAGCAGCACGCCTTCGGAGGCCGCCGCCTGCGACACCAGGTCGTTCAGGCGCGCGACGAGCCGTGAAGGCGCGGCGGCGACTAGGCGGTCATAGCTTCCGAAGAGCGGGTCGGTCACGTCGAGAAACGTCTGCTGAATCACGGTGGCCTTGAGGGTTTCGCGCGCCTTGCGCCAAAGCAGGCGCAGTTCCTCGACGAAGCGCGCCAGTCCTTCATCCGCCTCGCCGGACGCCGCCGCTACCGGCACGCCGGCGATCGCCTCGCGCGCGCTGATCGAGAACAGCAGAACCTGCGGCCCGAATCGATGAAGCGCCGAGGCGGGATCGAGCACTTCCTGCCGGTGCTGTCCGTACGCACCGGCGTGGACTTCGATGAGCAGCCTGCGCCGCAGCCCGGCCACCCTGATCGCGGGCAGAAGCTGGTCGACGGTGGACGACGCGAGAACCGCAAGGCGTACCTTCGAGAACCCCGAGGCGGATTCCGGTGCCGAGTCGCCGAGGACGCGGCCAAGCTGAATCGTTTCGAGGAACCCGAGCCGATGCTGGGCGAGCGAGGCGAGCTTTTCGATCCGTTCGGCCGCGCTCGATGTCGTCTGCGCCGCCCGCAGGCGCGCCCGAAAATCCGCCGCGATCGGCAGCCACTCCATTTGCATCGGGAGGTGGGAAGTGTCGATCACGATCCTAGTGCTTGCCGAGGCATCTCCGGATCTGGGGTCCTGCGGCCTTGAGGAAGGCTTCCGACCAGCGCTCCGCGCTCTGCGGGTCGAGGTGCGATCCGTCGAATGTCTGCAGCCCGGCGATCTCGGGGTTTACCAGCGGCTGCCCAATCGCCTTGGCTATCGCGCTCGCGGTTCCGAGACTCGTTTCGTCCGTCGGAATCACGGTCAATATCACGCAATCCGCGCCGACCGGGAGTTTCGACAGGAAGGCCTTCCCCGCGGCGGCCTCGCGCTCCGCCGCGGCCAGATCGACCTTTCCGTCGTAGGAAACCGGATGGCTCTGGAACTCGCCCAGGCCGCTCAGCCGGTACGCGCCCGTCTCGCGGGACCGGAAGATCGTATAGCGCTTCCCGCAGAGCGCCGGCAGTCCCCGGCAGAGAGTCTCGTGGGCCAGCTGCCAGACGTGTTTCACCTCGTAGTGATTCCAGGCGCTCGAGTCGTGCATCACCATCTTCACGGGCTGGGACTCGTGCGGGTTGAAGAAGCCGTCCACGCTGATCACGTAGGCCTTCGCATGGGTTCCGAACTTCCGGAGGAGCTCGCCTTCGAACAGCACGTTGCCGTTGTAACCGAAGCCCAGGAGAAAATACTTCACGTGATCCGACGAGAACCATCGATTCGTCGCCGCGGTCGACAGCGCGATCTGCATCCTGCTGCTGCCGAGGAAGAGCACTTCCGCGCCGGAGACGGCGCCTCGCGTCGAGGGCTCCAGGCCGAACCAGAACGCCCCGTGCTCGTAGTCTCCATACCCTTTCGCGTGGCAGTACGCGAGATACCGGTCGGACGCGTATCCGTCCGCCCAGCAGGCGAAGATGCCGTCGGTGCGGAGCTTGTAGGCATAGGCTGCCAGAACAAACCCCAGAACGATGAATGCGTAGAGCGCGGGCCTCGGCACGGAGAACGCTTGGTTGGCGGACAGGCGATTCGGCGCGGCGAGCTCGGTCTCCATGAGGATAGCTGTCGTTGTTTTCGCTGATGCTTGCCGGATGCGGCCCGTGGAAGGCTCTCCCTCGGCGATGCATCATGCATCCCCTCGCAGCGACAGGTCAAGTGCGCGCGACGCACCGCAATCGTGAAAATTCGGCACGCGCTCGCGCACCCGCGCAGCCCCCAGGAAATCGTGGATTTCCCTCACCCCGGCAAGTATCATGGACGCCCGCGACGAGGCTCTCCATGCATGCAAGTCCGCCCCCAGAAGCTCCCATCGCACGCACCGGAGGCGGCGACGCACCGCTCGTCAGCGTCGGCCTGCCAGTGTTCAACGGTGAGTCGTTTCTACGCGGCGCGATGGATTCGATACTCGGGCAATCGCACGCGAATCTCGAGTTGATCATCTCCGACAACGCATCGACGGACCGTTCCGCCGCGATCGCCGAGGAATACGCGGCGCGCGACTCCCGCGTACGCCACTTCCGCCAGCCGCGAAACATCGGCGCGACGCGAAACTACAACTTCGTCGCCGCGCATGCGCGCGGAAAGTACATGAAGTGGGCCTCCGCGAACGACTACTGCGATACGGCGATGTTCGCCGCGTGCGTCGAGGTGCTCGAATCCGATCCGGGCGTCGTCCTCTGCTACGGCAGGACGCGGCTGGTGGACGAGACTACGGGAGCCGCGCGGCTGTTCGACGGAGATTTCCCGATCATCGACGAGCTGCCGAGCGTCCGTCTCTCGCGCGTCGTGACACAGATGAGCCTCAACAACGCTTTCAACGGATTGATCCGTGCGGACGTGCTGCGAAAGACCGGACTGATTCGCGGCTACCCGGCCGGCGATATCGTCCTCATGGCGGAGCTCGCGATGGCGGGCAAGTTCGTCCTTCTGCCGCAGCCGCTTCTTCACCGGCGCATGGGGCCCCGCACCTTCTCGAGCCAGCTGAACGAGGTGGATCTCAGGTACTTCCTCGACCCCGAGGCGAAGTCCGGCGCGGGCCCTGACCGGCTGCGGATGAATCTCGACTACTTCAGGTCCGCGCTGCGCGCTCCGATCCCCCTCGGGGAGAAGCGGCGTGCGCTCGCCTTCCTCGCCCGCTGCGCCTATTGGGACATCAGGAAGACGTTCCGACGTCCGCGGCACGCATCGGACACCCGCCCTTGAGCACGCAACGCAAGATGGTGAGCGGCGCCGCGTGGATGGTGCTGTTCAAGCTTGCCGAGCGCAGCCTGGGGCTCGCGAGCACGCTCATCCTGGTCCGCCTGCTCTCGCCGCACGATTTCGGCCTGGTCGCCATGGCGACGTCCTTCATCTTCATGGCCGAGCTGCTGACGGGCTTCGGCTTCGACGTTGCGCTGATCCAGAATCAGTCGGCGCAGGACGGGCACTACCATACCGCATGGACGTGCAACGTCCTGCTCGGGCTGGCGATCTTCACGGTGATGGTGGCGTCCGCCGCGCCGATCGCGGCGTTCTACGCGGAACCGGCCGTGTTCTGGGTGGTGTGCATCCTCGGCCTCGGTCCCCTCGTCGGCGGCCTGGAGAACATCGGCGTCGTCGCCTTCCGCAAGGACCTCCGGTTCCACAGCGAGTTCGCCTTCCAGATCAGCCGCAAGCTGAGCGGGTTCCTGGTCACGATCCCCCTGGCGTTCTGGCTGCACAGCTACTGGGCCCTGGTCGCTGGGATACTCGCCTCGAAGACCGCGGGCACCGTGATCAGCTACTTCGCCCATCCGTTCCGGCCGCGCTTCTCGCTATCCGGCGCCAGCAGCCTCTTCTCCTTCTCGAAGTGGCTGCTGCTGACCAACGTTCTCGGCTTTCTCAAGGAGAGATCGACCGACTTCTTCATCGGGCGCTCGCAAGGGGCAGCAACCCTCGGCGTCTACAACGTGGCGTACGAGCTGGCGAACCTTCCGACCAGCGAGCTGGGCGCTCCGATCAACAGGGCCTTGCTGCCGGGATTCTCCCGGATCGCGCACGAGCCCGCGCAGCTGCGCTCGGCCTACGTCAACGCCATCGGCACGCTCGCGCTGTTCGCGCTGCCCGCAGCGGCGGGGATATTCGCGGTCGCGGACTTCCTCGTCCCAGTGGTTCTGGGGCAGAAGTGGCTCGCCGCGGTGCCCCTCATCCAGATACTCGGGATTTTCGGCGCCGTTCAGCTCTTCCATTCCTCGATGTGCGCGGTGCTGATCGCGATCGGCCGTCCCTCCGCGGTCGCGGCCGGGAACGTGGTCTTCGTCGTGCTGCTGACGATCCTGCTGTTCGCTCTGGTCGGGCGTTTCGGCGCGACGGGCGCTGCGGTTTCCATGGTCAGCGCGGCGATCCTGTCCACGCCGGCCTACCTGATCGGAATCCGCAACCACACCGGCATCGGGCCGGCCGTGTTCCTGCAGGCGCTTGCGCGTCCGCTGATAGCGGCGGCGGCCATGGTCGCCCTGCTGCGGGCCCTCTTGCCGGCGTACACGCCATCGATGCCTATGCCCGAAGCCGCCGGGCTGCTGCTCGGAGCGGTCGTTCTCGGAGCGGTCGCCTACGCGATCGCGGTGACCTTGCTCTGGCTCGCGGCCCGGCGCCCGGCGGGCGTGGAGCGATTCGTGCTCGAGCGCATACGCGCCGCGGTCGATGCGTGGACCGCGCGGCGGCGCAAGGTTCCGGATTCCTGATTGAGGCCTTTCCGAAAGGACCCGAGATGAGCAAGCAGTTGCCGCGAGACCGTCTGGACCTTCGCGCAGGAGACTGGGTGATCGTAAGATCGAGGGAGGAGATCCTCGCCACGCTCGACGCGCGGGGGCGGCTCGACGAGCTGCCCTTTCAGCCGGAGATGTTCGCCTTCTGCGGGCGGCGGCTGCAGGTCTCCAAGGTGGCGCACAAGACCTGCGACACGATCCACAAGACCGGCGGCCGCAGGATGTGGGACACGGTGCACCTCGAGGACGTGCGCTGCGACGGGTCGGCGCACGGCGGCTGCCAAGCGGACTGCCTCCTGTTCTGGAAAACCGCTTGGCTGCGAAGTGCCGACGACGGCGCATCGGCGCGGTCGCCGGCGGCCGGCTCCGGACGCGGCGCCGAGGACGTCGTCCAGAGGAACGTTCGCGCCTCGGCCGACGTCCGGGACCCGGTGTGGGTATGCCAGGCGACGATGCTGTTCGTGGCGAGCGAACCGCTCGCGTGGTGGGACCTGCGGCAATACGTCGAGGACGTCACGACGGGCAACCACAGCGCGTGGCACATGGTCAAGCTGCTCGTCGCGTCCGGGTACCGGAATCTGGTGCACCTGGGCGTCGGGTATCGCTTTCTCGTCGCCGTGTACAACCGCTTCCAGAGGCTCCGCGGCGGCCTGCCCTTCCCCGTGAGCGACGGGCCGATCGACATGGGGCAGCCCACGCCGCAGGGAACGCTCGGGCTCAAGCCGGGCGACTGGGTAGAAGTGAAGAGCGCGGACGAGATCAGGAGCACGCTCAACCACCAGGGCTTCAACCGGGGGATGCGCTTCGACGTCGAGATGCTGGCGTTCTGCGGCGGGCGGTTCCGCGTGCAGCAGCGCGTCGAGCGGATCATCAACGAGCAGACCGGCCGGATGCTCCCGATGAAGAACCCCTGCATACAGCTCGAGGGTGTCTATTGCCGGGCGGAGTGCTCGGAGAAGCGGCTCGGCTGCCCTCGCGCGATCAAGTCGTACTGGCGCGAGATCTGGCTGCGCCGCGTCGACGAGGGACAATCGCGGACGGGTTCCGGCGCGGACCGTCACCTATAATGCCGGTCCGATGAAGCGCTTTCTGTTCTGGGGAATTCTGCTGGCGGTGGCCCTCGTCGGCATGGAAGCCGCGGTGCGCCTGCTGATGATCGTCATTCCGGTGAATCCGCTCGTGGAGCTCCGGTTCGAGATCCCGGACAGCCGCCTCGGGCACACGCTCAACCCGAACTATCCCGAGCACGACGAGAACGGCTTTCGCAACAAGGCTCGGCTCGACAAGGCCGACCTCGTCGTCCTCGGGGATTCGCAGATCTACGGCTTCGGCATTCCCCTCGATCGACTGTGGCCGCAGCAGGTGGGCGCCCTGGCCGGGCGGCCGACGTACAACATGGGCGTGCCCGGATGGGGGCCGGTCCAGAGCCTGTTCGTCACCGACAAGGCGCTGGAGCTCCGGCCGGCGGTCTTTCTGGAGGCCTTCTACTCTGGCAACGATCTCTACGACGCGTTCCGCATGGCCTACTACCTCAACGACCTGACCGATCTGAAGACCGCGGAGCCCGACAAGGTCGCGGCCATCTCGGCTGCGGAGAAGAAGGAGCCGCTGAGCGACCTCATCGACAGGGTCTACAACTACAGCAGGAAGCCCGGGGACGCGAGCGCGGTAGCGAGAGGAAAGATCTGGATGTACGAGCATGTCATGGTCTACCGCCTGCTGCGCACGGTTCGCGACCGCCTCGTCCCCGCCCCCATCGAATCGAAAGCACCGCTCGACAGCAGGACGGCCGCGGAGCGCTTTCCCGACGATCTGCTCCCGGCGGGTCCGGGCGTTCCGGGTACGGTATTCACGCCGCGCTACCGCCTTGCCGCGCTCGATCTGAACGACCCGCGGATCGCCGAGGGCCTGGAGATCTCTCTGCGCGCGATCGAGCGCATGAGCCGGCGCGCCGCGGAGAAAGGCGCGTGCTTCGCGGTCGTTACGATTCCCACCAAGGAGTTCGTCTACGGCGCGGCGGGCGATGATCCGGCGAGCCGCGCGCCGTCGCGCTCGGCCTACCTCGCTCTTCTGGACAGGGAGCGGGCCATGTGGGATCGCGTCCGGAGCTACCTCGGGCAGAAAGGCATCACCTATGTCGACGTCGCGCCGGCCCTTCACGAGCGGGTCGCGCGCGGCGAGGCGATGTACCCCGCCTCAACCGACGGCCATCCCGCGACCGCCGGTCACGACGTGATCGCGCGGGAAGTGGTGCGCTCCGGCGTGTGCGGACTTCGCGCGCGGGCCCAATGAGCGCAAAGCCGCTCCGGCCGCTGGTTTCGGTCGTGATCCCGGCGTACAACTGCGCCGACTTCATCGGCGACGCGCTCGACAGCGTGCTCGATCAGGGCTACCCGGCGCTCGAGATCATCGTCGTCGACGACGGCTCGACCGACGCGACCTGCGACGTCGTCGCCCGCCGCGGGAGCGGCGTGACGCTGGTGCGGCAGGCGAACGCAGGCGCGGCCGCGGCGCGCAACATCGCGATCGCGCGTTCGCGCGGCCAGTATCTCGCTTTTCTCGACGCCGACGATTTGTGGCTTCCGGGGAAGCTGCGGCTCCAGGTCGACCATCTCGAGAGCCACGCGGACGTCGGCCTGTGCTGCACGCGCTGGAATCTGCTCCGCCCGGACGAGGACGGCCGGTACCGGATCGAGCGCGCCGCGGCGCCGGAATCGGTCGCCGTCGACGCGAAGTTCGCGGGCTGGGTCTACTGCGAGCTGCTCCTCGATTGCGAGGTGTGGACCAGCACGGTCCTCATGCGGCGGGAGCTCGCCGGGCGCATCGGAGGATTCGACGTCAAGCTGCGCCGCGGCCAGGACTACGACTACTGGCTGCGCGCCTCGCGGGCGACCCGGATCGACCGGCTCGACGCCCCCCTGGCCCTTTATCGGATGCAGGTCGAGCACGATCGCAAGTTCCCGGACGTCAACTGGGAATTGAAGGTCATCCGCCATGCCCTCGAGCAGTGGGGCGCGGCGGGCCCCGACGGCAGCGCACTGTCGGACGCGCAGGTGCGTGCGCGCCTCTGGGAGCTGAACTACCGGTTCGGCTACCTGCAGTATCGCGGCGGACGCTACGCGCTGGCGAAGTCCGCCTTCGCGGCCGCCCTGCGGGAGCGCCCGACGCACGTGAAGACGCTCCTCTATGCTCTCGCGAGCAAGCTGGGACAACTGGGGGCGCCGGCGGGCACCGCCGGTCGATCGACGGGAGCGTGAGCATGGGCGTTGCGCCGAAAACGATCTGCGTCTACGCGGCCGCGCTCCTGGCGTCGTGCTCGCTGACGGCCCCCCACGCCGACGATACGCTGAGGGCGGCGCCCGAAGCGCCGGGCCACAGAGTGCTGCGCGTCGGCCCGCGCGAGGAGCTGAGAGCCCCGAGCGCCGCGGCGAGGATCGCACGCGACGGCGACACCGTCGAGATAGAGGCCGGCGTCTACCCCGCGGATAGCGCCGTCTGGCGGGCGCACCACCTCACGATCCGCGGCGTGGGCGGCTTGGCGCACGTCCGCGCCGACGGCGCGCAGGCCGAGGGCAAGGGTCTGTGGATCATCAAGGGCAACGACACCACCCTCATCGGCATCGAGCTTTCCGGCGTCAAGGTGCCGGACAACAACGGCGCGGGCATCCGCCTGGAAGGCAGAGGGCTCACCGTGCGCAACTGCTACGTCCACGACAACGAGAACGGCATCCTCACCAGCCCCAATCCCGAGAGCGACATCGTGATCGAGAGCTCGGAGTTCGCGCACAACGGCGCGGGCGACGGCCTGACTCACAACCTCTACATCGGGAAGATACGCTCGTTCACCCTGCGCTACAGCTACGTGCACCACGCGGTGTCGGGGCACGACGTGAAAAGCCGGGCGATGAAAAACACCATCGCCTACAACCGCATCATGGACGAGCGCGACGGCAAGTCGAGCTACTCCGTCGAGTTCCCCAACGGCGGCCTCGCCTTCGTGATCGGAAACCTGATCGAGCAGGGACCCGAAGGCGAGAACTTCACGATCGTGTCCTACGGAACCGAGGGCCTGCAGCATCCGCAGAACGAGCTCTACTTCGCGAGCAACACCGTCGTGAACGACCGCCCCGGACAGGGCCGCTTCATTTTCGTCAAGGCCGCCGACGTGGCGCTGATCACGAACAACCTGTTCTCGGGTCCGGGCGACGTGCTCACCGGGCCCGGCGAACTGCGCAACAACGTGACCGGACGGAGGTCCGATTTCGTCGACCCGTCCCACTACGACTACCGGCTCAAGGCGCGCTCGGCGGCCGTCGGCCGCGGCGTCGATCCCGGGAGCGCGCGCGGCGTGGCGCTGCGCCCCTCCGAGGAGTATGTCCACAAGGCCCAGCACCGGCCGCGCAGCGCCTCGGGAAAGCTGGATGCGGGGGCGCTCGAGTATCGGCCTGGCGATCGGCCCTAGAAATTCTCCACCCAGGCGCCGGTCCATCGTTCGACCTGCTCGCGCCAGTCGCACCGCCCGAACGTATGGTTCGCCTCCGGCAGGTCGTGGCGGCTGATGCGCTCGCCCTCGAGGAGCCGCCGCCAGCGCGCCGAGCCCGCGACGAAATCCTTGAACTCCTGCGCCGTCAGGTCGTTCCCGCTCAGGATGAGCAGGACTTTTCCGCGGAATCTGCGCAAACCGTCCTCCATCCTCTCGGTGAAGGGCGCTTCGCTCGCCGCGGAGCCGGCGGCTCCCCGGCGACGCCCTGCGGCCTCGACGATCATCCTGCCGAACGCCGCCGCCGCCCCGCGAAAATCGAACTCCCCGCGAGCGACCTTCTGCCACAAGCCGGCCTGGAACAGCCGCTGGACGTAGTAGTGCTTCAGATGCGCGCGAGCAAGACCCTGGCTCGTGCGCACCCAGGGGTTCAGCAGCACCAATCCGCTCACGCGCTCGTCCTCGTGCGCGTACATGAGGGCCGCGGACGCGGCGTCGCAAAGGCCCCAGACGACGACCTCCTTCATGCCGGGAACGGCGGCGAAGAAGCGGTCGATCGCGCAACGGATGTCCGCGGCAACGCGCTCGAAAGTCCTCGCCTCGCCGCCGCTGTCGCCCATGCCACGGTAGTCGAACCGCAGCGCCGGCACGCCGCGTGCGGCGAGGCTCCGAGCGAGCAAGGCAAACTGCCTGTGGCTGCCGGCCCGGTATTGCGGACCGCCGACCACGATGAGTACGCCGCGCGCGGCCGGGCGTCCGATGCCGCTCAGGATTCCGACGAGGGAGTCTCCCTCGCAATCGAAATTGAGCGCGTCCTCGTTCTGGGTCACCGTGGGATCCGTCCGATCTGCTCTCCGGCATTGCATTGTATTGCGGTTTGACACCCCCGGCGTCCTGATGCATATTGCCGCGGCGCAGGTCCCGCCGGGTCGGCGGACGATCGTTGCGACGCCGAGAGACACCCGATGTTGCTGGACGACGTTAGGAACGTGGTGGGAAGCGCGCTTCAGATCAGCAGCCGCGTCCAGGGAATGGACGCGGGCGCGCCGCTGCTCGGCGCCGTACCCGAACTCGACTCGATCGCGGTGGTCAACCTCATCACCGCGCTGGAGGAGCACTTCGGTATCGCGGTGGCCGACGACGAGATCGGCGCGTCGACTTTCGAGACCCTCGGCAGCCTGACTCAGTTCGTCGAGCGCAAGCTCTCCGGATAAAGGCTCAGCGGGCGGATGCCCGGGCCTCGGCCTTCGTGGCGGGATTCACGAGGTGCCTCGTATAAGGCAGATACCGGATGCCGTAGAGGGAACAGAGACTCCTCAAGTGATACCGCCACGCGGCGTGGTAGTTTCCATCCGACCTCTCCCAATCCGAAAGCGAATGAAGGCTGGCGGCATACTTCCGCGCAAGACGCCGCTTGATCCGGGCAGGGGGATTGAGCGCCATCATTCTGCCGATGCCTTCGGGCGCACCTTCCACGTAGTACTTCGACCTCGACAGCTGCTCCGGTACGTCGCGATGCCACCGGTACGTGGACACATCGACGAAGCGAAGCTTCCGGCTCAGCGCGAGCTTCAGCGCCATGTAGGTCAGCTCCATGGAGCGGGGCACCTCGAGATAGTCCGAGGAAACGGTCCTGCTGCGGCACAGGAGCCCGCCCGAGTTCAGCCACGGCCATTCCATGAGGCTCTTCAGGGGGTCCCGCTGAAACGTCGCGAACGCCGGGAAATGAAGCGCGTCTTCCCCGTTCTCACACCGAAACCCGTTCGTCACGACGGCGTCGACCGATGGGTCTTCGAGCATGGGGCGAAGCTGTACTTCAATTCCTCCAGGCAGGTATTCGTCGTCGTCGTCGAGCAGGCCGAAGAACTCCGTGTCGATGACTTTGCGTGCCGCGAGGCGCGCGCCAATCGTGCCGGCTTCCTTCAGGTAGATGTACCGTATGTCGCTCCGGCGCTTCAGCTCGTCGAGAACTTCCGGAACGTAGCTCGACCCGTTGACCGCCACGACGGGAAGCGCCAGGCCGCGCTGTTCGTTCACGAGACTGCGAATTGCGCGGCGCAGGTAGGGCGCGCGCGACGCGCTGGCGCTGGTGGGTATGATGACGGACACCAAGGCATTCATCTTTTGCAGATCCGATTCGTCAGGGGCGCGCAGTATGGCACACGAACATGACGGAAGCATGATTTTTTCGGCGTAGTCGCGCGCCTGCTCCCTTTTGTCGCTAAACCACGACGAACCCGTAACCGAACGGTGATCCTTCCCGATGACGAACAAGCGATGAACGCATTCTTCCTTCCGACCGATTCCGGCCGGCGCTTCTGTATCCATCATCCCGGCGCTCGCGAGGACGGCATGCCGGGCATCGTGTATGCGCATCCGTTCTGCGAGGAGATGAACAAATCCCGCAGAATGGCGGCGCTGCAATCGCGCAGGCTCGCCGCGGCAGGATATGCGGTCCTCCAGATCGATCTGTTCGGTTGCGGCGACAGCAGCGGCGAATTCTCCGACGCGACGTGGGAAACGTGGAAGCAGGATGTGCGAGACGCTCTCGGCTGGCTGAGGTCGCGCGTGCGCGGCCCGCTCTGGCTGTGGGGATTGCGACTCGGCGCGACCCTCGCCGCCGACGTCGCGCGCGATCGCGGGCTGGGCGTCGAGCAGCTCGTTCTCTGGCAGCCGGTCATCAACGGCGAGCTTCTGCTCACGCAGTTCCTCAGGCTGCGGCTGGCGGCCGAAATGCTCGCGGGCGGCGCGGCCCAGAGCGGCGTGCGCGAGCTGCGCGAGGCGCTCCGGGGCGGCGCGGCGCAGGAAATCGGGGGCTATGAGCTGCACCCGCGCCTCGCGGCGGAGATCGACGGCCTGCGCCTTGCCGAGCTCCTGCCGGCAGTCGGGCATGTCCACTGGCTGGAAGTGGCTGCTACGGCGGATGCAAAACTCTCGCCGGCGTCGCAGCGCGTCGTAGAGACGTGGCGATCGAAAGGGCTGGACGTGCGCACGGCCGCGGTGCAAGGCGAGCCCTTCTGGTCCACGCTCGAAATCAGCGAATGCGAAGCGCTGCTCCTGGCGACCGAAGCGAGCCTCAGGAACGTGCAATAAGTCTCACCGATCGGCCGGGGCGCCGCGGACGCGATGCTACAATCGTTGCGGTCGACGGGAGGGTCGATATTGCAAACGTATGCCACCGCCGTATACACGGACCTCGCCGCGCTGCCCGGCCGCTACGAAGCGCTGCTGTCCAGCGCCGGCCGCGCCAGTTTCTTCCATACTCTTCCCTGGTACCGCAACTTCGTCCAAGCGGTGATTTCGCCGGGCGAGCGCGTGCGCATCTACGCGGCGGACGCGGCGGGCTCGCCCCGCGCCGTGCTGCTGATGCGCTCCTCGCGGACCGGCGGACGGCTGAGCGGACTGTCCAACTACTACACCTCGCTCTTCGGCCCCGTGCTCGATCCCGGCGAGCCGGACGTGCAGGGCGTGCTCGGAGCGCTGGCTTCGGCGATCGTGCGCGACGAAATCCGGTGGGATACGGTCGACTTGCGCCCGCTCGCAACGGACGCGCCGGTGTTCCCGGCCCTGGTCGGCGCGCTCAGGAAGGCCGGGCTGGCGGTTCAGAGCTACTTCTGCTTCGGGAACTGGTACCTGAAAGTCGGCGCCCGCAGTTATGCCGAGTACTTCGAGACCCTCCCGTCGCAGCTCAAGAACACCGTGACGCGCAAGAGGAAACAGCTCGACAAGCTTAAGTCGAGAATCGCCGTCTACCGGGACGCAGCGGACCTCGATGAGGGGCTGAGAGCCTACGAGAAGATCTACGCTTCGAGCTGGAAGGTACCGGAGCCGTACCCCGGTTTCATTCCCGGCCTGTGCCGCACTTGCGCCGCGCTGGGCTGGCTGCGGCTGGGGGTCGTGTACGTCGACGAGCAGCCGGTCGCGGCGCAGATCTGGATCGTCGCCGCGGGGATCGCGGCGATCTACAAGCTCGCGTACGACGAGCGGCACGCAAAGCTGTCGGCCGGATCGATCCTGACCGCGCATCTGATGCAGCAGGCGATCGACGTCGACAAGGTGCATGAGGTCGACTACCTGACCGGCGACGACAGCTACAAGAAGGACTGGATGTCCGACCGCCGCGAGCGCTGGGGCGTGATCGCGTTCAATCTGCGAACGCCGCGCGGCATGCTCGCCGCCGCGTGGAATTTCGGTGCGAGCGCGGCGAAAGGAGCGCTCAAGGCGATACGCTATCATCGGGGATCGCGCCGGGAGAATGCATGACCGAGCTGATCCACGACCTCCTGCTGGCCAGCGCCGCGAGAAAGCCGCGGCTGGAAGCCCTGGCCTATCAGGGCAGGCGCGTCGACTACGAGACTCTCGCGGCCCGCGTCCGGGACTGCGCGTCCGGCTTCTTGAATCTGGGCCTCGGGCGCGCCGAGCGCGTCGCCGTTTACCTGGAGAAGCGGTTCGAGACCGTGATCGCGGTGTTCGGCGCCGCCGCGGCGGGCGGTGTGTTCGTACCGGTCAATCCCCTGCTAAAGGCCGAGCAGGTCGCGTACATCCTCAAGGATTGCAGCGTCCGCATCCTGATCACCTCCGCCGAGAGGCTCAAGGTGCTCGCGCCGGCCTTGCGCGAATGTCCGGACCTGCGCGCGGTGGTCGTCGTCGGCGCCGCAGCTGAGAGCGGGGCGGGACTGAGCTGCGTCCCTTGGGACACCGTGCTCGCCGGCGCGGGCGGCGCGCCGCACCGCGTGATCGACACCGACATGGCGGCGATCCTGTATACCTCGGGCAGCACCGGCAAGCCCAAGGGCGTCGTGCTCTCTCACCGCAACATGGTCGCGGGCGCACGCAGCGTCGCCCAGTACCTCGAGAACCGCGAGCAGGACCGGATATTGTCCGCGCTGCCTCTGAGCTTCGATGCCGGATTCAGCCAGCTTACCACCGCGTTTCATGCGGGTGCGAGCGTCACGCTGATCAACTATCTCGTGCCGCGCGACATCGTAACCGCGGTGGTGAAGGAGCGGATCACCGGCCTGACCGCGGTCCCGCCGCTGTGGATACAGCTTGCGCAGCTCGAATGGCCCGAGGCCGCCCGCGATTCCCTGCGCTACATCGCCAATACCGGCGGCCGCATGCCGAAGGCGACGCTCGACCTCCTCCGCGCGGCCCTTCCCAGGACGCTCGTCTTCCTGATGTACGGACTCACCGAGTCCTTCCGCTCCACGTTTCTTCCGCCTTCGGAGCTCGACCGGAGGCCCGACTCGATCGGCAAGGCGATTCCGAACGCGGAGGTGCTCGTGGTGCGCGAGGACGGCACCCCCTGCGCGCCCGGAGAGCCGGGCGAGCTTGTGCATCGCGGCGCGCTGGTTTCGCTCGGCTACTGGAACGATCCGGAGAAGACCGCGGAGCGCTTCAAGCCCGCTCCGGGTCGGCCCGCGGGCCTGGTCATGCCCGAGATCGCCGTCTGGTCGGGGGACACCGTGCGCATGGACGACGAGGGGTACCTGTACTTCATCAGCCGGCGCGACGAGATGATCAAGACCTCGGGCTATCGGGTGAGCCCCACCGAGGTCGAGGAGGTGCTGTACGCCACCGGCTTGGTCGGCGAGGCCGCAGCCTTCGGCGTTCCGCACCCCGTTTTGGGCCAGGCCATCGTCGTGGTGGCGACGCCCAAGGACGGCGCACAGCTCGACGCCGAGGAACTGCTTGCTCAATGCCGCCAGCGGCTGCCTGCATTCATGGTGCCGGCGCGCGTGGCGGTGCGCGCTGGAAGCCTGCCGCGAAATCCGAACGGCAAGATCGACCGCAAGTCGATCGCCCAGGAAATGCTGAATCTGTTCGAGGCGGGCAGTTGAACAGCCCGAGGCCCGCCCACGCGCCGATGACCCAGTTCCCGGTCGTCGACGATTGCCTCCAGATCGCAGGCGTGCCGCTCACCGAGCTCGCCCGGCGCGTCGGCCGTACGCCTTTCTACGCCTACGACAAGGGCGTGATCGCGCGGCGCATCGAGTCGTTGCGCAAGCACCTCCCGGCGGAGGTGCACCTGCACTATGCGATGAAGGCCAACCCGATGCCGGCGGTCGTGGAGTACATCGCGCCGCGGGTCGACGGCATCGACGTCGCCTCCGCGGGCGAGCTCAAGGTCGCTCTCGCCGCCGGAGCCGAGCGATCGACCATCAGCTTCGCCGGACCCGGCAAGACCGACGCGGATCTTGCCGAGGCGATCGCGGCGGGCATCGTCATCAACCTGGAATCGGAATCGGAAATGGAGCGCGTGGCGGCGATGGGCCGCGTGCGCAGGCAGCGCCCTCCGGTGGCGGTGCGCGTCAACCCGGATTTCGAGCTGAAGAGCTCGGGAATGAAGATGGGCGGCGGCCCCAAGCAGTTCGGCGTGGACGCCGAGCGCGTGCCCGAGATGCTGCGGCAGATCGGACGGCTCGGGCTCGATTTCCGGGGCTTCCACATCTTCAGCGGCTCGCAGAATCTGCGCGCCGACGCGATCAGGGAGGCCCAAGAGAAGGCAATCGAGCTGGCGGTCGAGCTGGGCGGGCACGCGCCCTCGCCGGTGCGCCTGCTCAACATCGGCGGCGGATTCGGCATTCCCTACTTTCCCGGCGAGCGGCCGCTCGATATAGCGAGCGTCGGCGCCGGCCTTGCCGGGTTGCTGGACGGCGTGAAGCGACGGTTGCCGCAGGCCCGGGTCGTAATCGAACTCGGGCGGTACATCGTCGGCGAGGCGGGCGTCTACGTTTGCCGCGTCATCGACCGCAAGATCTCGCGCGGCCACGTGTTCCTGATCACCGACGGCGGGCTGCACCACCATCTGGCCGCCTCCGGCAACTTCGGACAGGTCATCCGCAAGAACTATCCCGTGGTCGTGGGCAACCGCGTCATCGGCGCCAAGCGCGAGATCGCGAGCGTTGTCGGACCGCTGTGCACTCCGCTCGACCTGCTCGCCGAAAGCATGGATCTGGCGCAGGCGGGCGTCGGCGACTACATCGTCGTCTTCCAGTCGGGGGCCTACGGCCTGACCGCGAGTCCGACCGCATTCCTCAGCCACCCCGCCCCGGCGGAAGTGCTGGTATGAGAGGTAGCGCATGAGCGGCATTTGCGGGTGGTTCGACCCTGGACGCGCGGAATCCGCGAGCCCGCAGGCGATCGCGGCGATGGCGGCCCCTCTTCAGCGCTTCGGCGGGAGCGCCGCACGCACCGCCTCCGCGCCGTTCGGCGCCATCGCGGTGGTGGGAGGCGATTCCGACGTTCTCCAGGACGGCGAGCGGCTGGCGGCGGTGTGGGGCAAGGCGCGCTTCGCCGACGCGACGCTCGCCGCGCTTGCCCAGCGCCACGGCGCTGCGCACGCGCTCGCACGCGGCTACGAACGCATGGGAGACGGCGTGCTTGCCGCAATCTCCGGCGCGTGCGCCGTCGCAGTTCTCGGCGGCCGGGGCGAGGCGATGCTGGCGATCGACCGGATGGGCACGCGCCCGCTCTCCTATTGCCTCGTCGGACGGGCGCTCGTGTTCGGATCCACCCTGGACGCTATCAGCGCATTCCCCGGCAGCGGCGCGGGCATCGACAGGCAGGCGATCTACGACTACGTCTATTTCCACATGGTGCCCGCGCCGCACACCATCCACGCGGGCCGCCACCGTCTTCTTCCGGGATCGAAGCTGACCTGGCGCGACGGCAGACTCGAGACCGGCGCGTACTGGGAGATGCGCTACATCGAGGATGCGAAGCGGCCGATGCCCGAACTCAAGGAGGCGTTCCTCGCCGCGCTGCGCGAGGGCGTGCGCGAGGCCTCGCAGGGAGCGGCCGTCGGCACGTTCCTGAGCGGCGGCACCGACAGCTCCACCGTCGCGGGCCTGCTGGGCGAAGTGACCGGCAAGCCCGCGCGCACCTATTCCATCGGGTTCGAGGCGCAAGGCTACGACGAGATGAGTTATGCGCGCATCGCCGCGCGCCATTTCGGCACCCGGCATCACGAGTACTACGTCACCCCGGCGGACGTGGTCGACGCGATCCCGCGAATCGCCGGAGTCTACGACCAGCCGTTCGGCAACTCCTCGGTGGTGCCCACCTTCTTCTGCGCCAAGCTCGCCAAGGAGGACGGCGTCGACATCATGCTCGGAGGCGACGGCGGGGACGAGCTGTTCGGAGGAAACGAACGCTACGCGAAGCAGCACCTGTATTCGCTCTACAGCGACCTGCCGCGCCCGCTGCGAAAGGGGCTGATAGAGCCGCTCGCGTTCCTGCCGCCCGAGATCGGCGTCGTCGGGAAGGTGCAGCGCTACCTCAGGAACGCGTCGCTGCCGATGCCGCAGCGCTACGACAACTACAACCTGGTCGAACGCCTCGGTCCGGCCAACATCTTCACCGGCGACTTTCTTCGCGAAGTCGACCTCAAGGAACCGGGTGCGCTGATGGCCCAGGCCTACGACGCCGCGCACGCGTGCTCGCTCATCAACCGCATGCTCGCCCTCGACCTGCGGTTCACGCTGGCCGACAACGATCTTCCCAAGGTCGCCGGCGCCTGCGCCCTCGCCGGCGTCGAGGCGCGGTACCCCCTGCTCGACGACGTCGTGGTGGCGTTCTCTGCGGCCCTGCCGCCGCGACTCAAGCTCAAGGGCACCCGGCTGCGATACTTCTTCAAGGAGGCGCTGCGCGGCTTCCTCCCCGACGAGATCATCACCAAGACCAAACACGGCTTCGGACTGCCCTTCGGCCCGTGGCTTCAGACGCACAAGCCGCTGCAGCAGCTCGCGCTCGACAGCCTCTCCGACCTGAAAAAGCGCCGTCTCGTCCGGGCGGAATTCATAGACGAGCTGACCTCGACCCTCGTCGACGCCCACGCCGGGTACTACGGAACCATGGTCTGGGTGCTGATGCTGCTCGAGCAGTGGTTCAGACAGCGCCGCCTTGTGGTATAAAATGGTTTCCCGTCAACCCCCTACGCCGCGACCCGCCGTCATGGAGACTTTTCGAACGCGTCTGCGCGCCATCGTCACCGTCACGGGCTGCGCGCTAGCTGTGCTTGCACCCCTCCCGGCCAGCTCGCAGAAGGCTGCCGTCTACGACCCGCATACCTACGAGCCGAGCCTCGTGCTCAGGCTGCCGGAATACTGCAAGTACACCATGTTCTTCAACGCCCGCGTACCCGGCGGCGACAACAAGGTCGAGATAGAGCACTGGAAGAACCTGATGGGCCCCACCTTCATCCACATGCACCACTACTGCTACGGGCTGATGGCGACCAACCGGGCGATCTACCTGTCGCCGACGCGCGAAGCCCGCAACCACAACTTCGGAGTTTCTATCGGGGAGTTCGATTACGTGATCCAGCGGGCTCCCGCCGATTTCGGTCTGCTCCCGGAAATGTACACGCGAAAGGGCGAGAACCTCATTTCGCTCGACCGCGGTGCCGAGGGCGTGGGCGCGCTCCAGCGCGCGATCGACATCAAGCCGGACTACTGGCCCGCGTACGCGGCCATGAGCGATTACTACAAGGACGTGGGCGCCTACGCAAAGGCCCGCGATTGGCTGCAGAAGGGCCTCGCGGCGTCCCCAGACGCGCGGCCGCTCACGCGGCGCCTGGCGGCGCTCGACGCCGAGCAGGGCAAGAGCACCCGCAGCAAGAGCCCGTCGCGCGCCGAGCGCTGACGCGGCCGTCCGCCACGCCTCGGGACTCGGGATGGGCCCGTTTTCGCGCTGCCTGTCGATCCTCATCTATCACCGCGTCGTCGCCGAGCCCGACCCTCTGGCGCCGGACGAGGTGTGCGCAGCCGAGTTCGACTGGCAGCTGCAGGTCCTCAAGCGCTGGTTTACCGTGCTTCCTCTTCCTGAGGCGGCTGCGGGCCTGCGCCGCGGAACGCTGCCGTTGCGCTCGGCGTGCGTGACCTTCGATGACGGCTACGCGGACAACGCCTCGGTGGCCCTGCCGCTCCTCCGGCGGCACTCCGTGCCGGCCACGTTCTTCGTGAGCACCGGCTTTCTCGACGGCGGCAGGATGTGGAACGACAGCGTGATCGAGACCGTGCGCAGCGCGCGTGGCGACGCGCTCGACGCACGCTGCGTCGGCCTCGACGAGCTGCCCATCTCCACGCCCGCGCTGCGACGGCGGGCGATCGAGAAGCTGCTCGGCACCCTCAAATACCTGCCGCCGGAAGAGCGGCAGAGGCGGGTCGACCGGCTGGCCTCGGAGAGCTCGGGCGCGCTCCCGTCCGATCTGATGATGACCGCCGATCAGGTGCGGCAATTGCACGCGAACGGCATGGAAATCGGCGGCCATACCGTGACGCATCCCATTCTGTCGGCCCTGGATCCCGCGCGCGCAGGCCGCGAGATCGAGGACGGCAAGCGCCGCCTTGAACAGATCACGCGAAGCCCCGTGAGAGTGTTCGCGTACCCGAACGGCAAGCCCGGTCGCGACTACAGCCGCGAGCACGTCGGCATGGTGCGAGAGCTGGGGTTCGAGGCGGCCGTGAGCACGGCGTGGGGCGTAGGGCACGCCGCAAGCGATCTCCATCAGCTGCCGCGCTTCACGCCGTGGGACAAGACCCCGGGAAGATTCGTCCTCCGCCTGCTCCACAATACCTTTCGCACGGGAGCGGAGCGGGTCTAGCGGCTATCCCGCTGCACCTGTGGGCCGAGACCGACCGCGGCCGGTTGCGCCGCCTGGGCGGGGGGCTGCAGCGGCGCCGGTGCGCTGTCCTTCTGCTCGAGTCCCTTGATGTGCTTCTCGACCAGCACGCGAGTCAGGACGATCGCGGCGAGCATTTCGTAGGGCAGGTCGAAGTACGCCTGGTTCTGGAATGCCCCTCCGACGGCGTACCCGACCAGGCTCACCTGCACCATCCTGGCGAGATCGAGGGCCCAGCGCATGTCCTCGTGGGGCTTGGAGTTCCGTATGATCCAGGATGCCGCGCGCCATACCGAGAACCAGAGCAGCAGGTAGAGCATGATACCCACATAGCCGTGCTCGCCCAGCACCTGGAAATAGATGCTGTGCGCGGCGTGCAGGTCGTCCGGGTTCGGCGCGTACCTATCGAAATTTCTGCGGGTGTCGACCCCGAACCCTCCGCCCGTGAGAGGCCGGTCGTTCGCGAGATTGATGGCCATCAGCCAGGCGTTGATCCGTCCCATCGAAGACGCGTCCTGCTGGTAGGTCTGGATCGACTGCATCCGCTCCATCCACTTCTCGGGCATGAAGCCGATGGCCACCGGAACGAGCACCAGCAACGCAATCGCGGTGATCGCCTTGCCGCGGCTCTTCGTCCAGAGGAATCCCACCATCGCCGCGATCGCGAGAAAGGCGCCGCGCGAGTAGGAGCCGAGCACGGAGAATCCGCACAGCAGCGTCGCGCCGAAAAGGGCCCACCGCAACCAGCGCTTCTTCGTCTGCAAGTACAGGTAGTACACCAGGGGAATCGTCATCACCGTCGCCAGCGCGAGGGAGTTGTTGTCCTCGATGAACGACCCTTCCGGTCCCCAGACGAGCAGCTCTCCACCGCCCCTCAGGGTGAACAGCCCTCCCTTCACGCCGAAGAACGCGATCGACAGAGCCGTGATCCACATCAGGGTCTGCACGTGCTGCCTGGTGTGGAGGACATAGAGGCTGACAAACAGCATCAGCTGGATCTTCATCACCCGCTCCCACATCGGCAGCGCCAAGTCGGTGTCGAGAGCGAAGAACGTCGAGATGCTGATCCACAAGCACAGCAGGAACAGCGTCACCGTGACTGCCGTGACCGGCAGACGCTTCGGCTCTCTTGAGAAGATGATCCCGACGAACGTCGCGATCGCGATGAGCTGGGCGAAGGCAAAATCGTGCGCAAACCCATAGGTCATCCGGTGCGGCGCCATGATGCTCACCCACACCCACAGGAATATCCCTATCGTCGGCCGCCACAGGATGAAGGGTATGGAGCCGAACAGGATCGCGGCGAGGATGACGTCTCTCATGCTCGAGAGGCCCCGCGTTCCGTGACCGAAGAACCCCGCCGCAACAGGCCGTCGAACAGCTCGACGACGCGCCGGGCGTTGCCGTCCCAGGTCAGCTTCCTGCGTGCGATAGTGCCCCTGGCGCCGTCGGCGACCCGGCGGCGCAGCTCGCCGTCGGTACAGATCCTGTCGATCGCGCGCAACATCCCGTCCGCTTCCTCCGGGTCGAACAGCACGGCGTTCTCGCCGTCGGTGAGGACTTCGCGGATGTTCGGCGTGGCCGGCGCGACGATGGCGCGCCCCATCCCCAGATACTCGAACAGCTTCAGCGGTGACGCATAGGGAACGACCGCGGGCTGCAGCGCGACGTCGAAGGCCGCGACGTAGTGCGACACGCGGTCCCTGTCGACCACTCCGGTTATCGTCAGCCGATCCACGATCCCACGCTCTCTTGCCCTCGCCTGCAAGGATTCCCGAGCTGGACCATCTCCCACGACCAGCAGGTGCAGCCTCGGACCGCCAGCACGGTCAGCGACCAGGTCGACCACCCGTTCCAGGCCGTGCCACTCCCGCACGAAGCCTGTAAACCCCAGCACCAGTCTATCGCGAAGGCCGAGCTTGGACTTGGCGACCTCGACCGGCAAGGAACTATTGCCGAATCGGTCGGGGTCGATTCCGTTCGGAATCACCACGATACGTTCGCCGGCCACCCCCGCGGCCTCCACCATGTCCGCCAGCACGCGCGTCACTGGAAGGACGATATCGGCGCCCTGCCAGACGTAGCGCTGGGACCATTCCGCCAGCCGCTTTAGGGATATGCCGTCGTACTTGGCGCGCTCCTCGAAGATCGGCGCGTTCACCTCGAGCAGCATCGGCAGGCCGAACTTCCTCTTCGTCCAAACGCCCGCGGGGAGAAGCAGGTTGTAGCGCTCGTACAGGCAATCGGGCCGGAACGCGAGCACCGCGCGTTTCAGCCGCCGGTAGGCGACGAGAGAATAGCCGAGCTCCATGAGCTCGTAAGCAAACCGCGGGACAAAGCGCTTCAGGAGCGCGACCACGCCGGCGTCGGACCCGAACTCCGCGTTCTCCATCGCCGCGGGCGCGACCACCAGCACCTCGTGCCCCAGCTTGCGAAGCGAGTGGATCAGCTCCGAGATGTGCACGTACTGCCCATCCTTGGAGCGAGTGCGATGATGGTAAAGAATCTTCAAATGACGCGCTCGAACAAGCGCAGCTGGCCGCGGGTCGTCTCTTCCCAGCTGAATTGCTCGGCGTAGCGCCGCGTCGCCGCGCGATCGGGGCGGCGCGCGAACAGCCGCCGCACGCCCTCGACGACCGCTTCCGGAGTGCGCTCCGCCATCAGCACGCCCGCCTCCGGCGCCGAGACCACCTCGGGCGAGCCTCCGGCCCTGCTCGCGACCACGGGCGTGCCGCAGGCCATGGATTCGAGCAGCACGTTTGCCCACCCTTCGCGACTGGAGGCGAGCACCAGCGCATCGGCGGCGCCGTAGTAGTTCCGCAGCTCTTCTTGCGGCACCGACCCGACGAACCTGACGCGGTCTCCGACCCTCGATTCGCGCGCGAGCGCCGCCAAGGCTTCCCGTTCCGGCCCGTCGCCGACGACGACGAGATCCATCCCCGGCAGTGCCGCGAGCGCGCGGATCACGAGGTCGTGGGCCTTGCGCGTGATCAGAAGACCCACCGACAGCAGCGTGGTGCGCGGAAACCCGAGCCGGGCCCGCGCGGCCTCGCGCTCGATCGGCCGGAACAGCTGCAGATCGACGCCGTTGCGCAGGACCTCGATGCGCTCGCCGGGAACACCGATGCCGACGAGATCGTCCTTCAGCGCGCGCGCGACCGTGATCATTCCGGCGGCGCGGCGCGCGGCCCAGCGGATCATCGCGCGCGGCAGGCGGTAACGCGGTATCAGGTTGACGTCGGTCCCGCGGGCGGTGATCACGACCGGCTTGCCCAGGCGCTGGCCGATCATGACCGCGGCGACGCCGTCGGGATAGAAGTAGTGCGCGTCGATCAGATCGAAGGGGTAGCTGCGCAGCATCCGCTCGATGAGCGGCCTCACGGCGCGCGCCAGCAGGAACGGCGAGATCGTCATGCCGATCTTGGGGAGCAGCGGGTAGCGCGGGTGGAGCACCTGGATCCCGTGGCGCTGCTCCTCGCGCGGCGCCCGGGCGTGGATGGCGTACTCGCCGAAGCGGGCGTCGTCCGACGGGAACCACGGCACGGGCGCCACGACCTGCGACTCGACCTTGCCGCTGGCGAGCAGGTGCCGCAGGCGGGTCTCGACGAAGATCCCGTGGCTCGGGCGCGCGGCGTGCGGATACAGGGTGCTGAACGTCAGGATCTTCATCCGGCCTCAGTGAACGGCGACCGCGCTCGATTCGGTCGGCGCGCGCGCGTCCATCACATTGCGCAGGAAGGACTCGAACATCAGCAGCGCCCACAACGGCGTGCTGAAATCGCTCACGCCGGACTGGTGCTCCTCCACCAGTCGCCGCAGATAGGCTTCGTTGAACCAGCCCGTGTCGGCGAGCACCGGCCCGAGCACGGCCCTGCGCACTGGCTCGCGCAGCGGGCCGCGGAACCACTTCGCCAGCGGAACGGCGAAGCCCATCTTCGGCCGGTACAGGATCTCGGGCGGCAGGTACGGCTCGAGCGCTTTCTTCAGGAGCACCTTGCCCTCGCCACCGTGCAGCTTGAACTCGGGCGGCAGGCTCGACAGCCATTCCACCAAGGGGTGGTCCATCAGCGGCTCGCGTACTTCGAGCGAATGCGCCATGCTCGCGCGGTCCACCTTGGTGTTGATGTCGCCGACCAGGTAGGTTTTGAGATCGAGATACTGGATGAGCGACAGCGGATGATCCGAAGGCGCGCGGGCGGCGTGACGCTTGAGCACCTCCACCGCCGCGTAGCCCTGCAGCTCGCCGCGGAAGCGCTCGCTGAACAGCCTGCGGCGCATGCCGTCGTGCAACTGCGAAACACTGTGAAAGTAGGCCTCGACCGACCCGCGCGCCAGCGCCTGAAGAGTCGATTTTGCGCGCAGCACCCGCGGAGCCCAGTCGGCCTTGGGATAGAGCCAGCCCGCGAGACCGAAAAGCGGCCGACGCAGGCCGAGCGGCAGCAGCGAGCGCACCCGCTCCTCGTTCATGTGCCAGCGGTAGCGGCGGTAGCCGCCGAAGTTCTCGTCGCCGCCGTCGCCCGAAAGCGCGACCGTCACCGTCTTCCTGGCGAGCTCGCATACGCGATACGTGGGAATCGCCGAGCTGTCGGCGTACGGCTCGTCGTACAGCGTCGCGAGCCGGTCGACCAGACTGAAGTCGTCCGGGTCCACCTGCTCGACGTGGTGCTGGGTCCGGTAGCGGTCGGCGACCGTCCGCGCGTACGCGGATTCGTTGTAGGCGGGATCGCCGAAAGAGATCGAGCAGGTAACGACGGGATTCGAGGACATGCCGGCCATCATCGCGACCACGCCGCTCGAATCCACGCCGCCCGAAAGAAACGCACCGAGCGGGACCTCCGAGATCAGGCGCAGCTTCACCGATTCGCGCAACCGTACGATCAGCTCCTCGCGCGCCTCCTCCTCGCGCGGCGCTGCGCCGACCTTGAACGGCGCGTCCCAGTATTCGACAGGCGCCGCGCCCGGGCTGCCGCGCTTCAGGCTCAGCGTGCAAGCCGGGGGGAGCTTGAACACGCCCTTGAAGATCGTCCGCGGCTCCGGCACGTAGCCGTAGGCGAAGTAGTCCTCGACCGCAAGAGGGTCGATCACCCGCGAGAGGCCGGGATGGACGAGCAGCGCCTTGAGCTCGGAGCCGAAGATCCAGTGGCCGTCGGGGAGCTGCGCGTAGTACAGCGGCTTCACGCCCAGGCGGTCGCGCGCGAGGAACAGGGTCTCGCGGTTGCGGTCCCACAACGCAAAAGCGAACATCCCGCGGAAGCGCGTCACGCAGGACGCGCCCCACTGCTCCCAGCCGTGGACGATGACCTCGGTGTCGGAGCGCGTACGGAATCGGTGCCCGGCATCGGCGAGCTCCTTCACCAGCTCCTGGAAATTGTAGATCTCGCCGTTGAAGACGACGCCCACGCTGCCGTCCTCGTTGTAGAGCGGTTGCTGGCCCGTCGAGAGGTCGATGATCGACAGGCGCCGGTGTGCGAGCGCGACTCCCGGCTCGAGGTGGACTCCGCCCGCGTCGGGGCCGCGATGGTGCAGCGAGGAATTCATGCGGTCGACCAGCGCGCGATCGATCGCGCGCCTGCCCCTGGCGTCGAAGATGCCCGAGATGCCGCACACGGCGGTCAGCTCCGCCTGGGGCCGGCGTTCTTCGCAAGCCAGGTGTCGTAGATCTTCATGTATCCATCCACCATCGCGTCCATGCCGAATTCGTTCTCGATCGCGCGCCGCGCCGCTTTTCCCTGGCGCCTGCCCAGCTCGCCGCTTTCGACGTAGGCGCGCAATGCGACCGCCATGCTCTCGGGGTCGTCGCGCGGCACTAGCGTTCCCGTTTCTCCCTCCCGCACCAGCTCGCGGTTGCCGCCCACTGCGGTCGCGAGCACCGGAAGCCCGGTCGCCATGGCCTCGAGAATCGTGTTGGAGATGCCCTCGGCGAGCGACGGCAGCACGAACAAATCGAAGCTGCGCATTATACGGGCGACGTCGTCGCGCTTTCCCGGGAGCCAGACGCACTGCTCCAGCCCCGCGTCGGCGAGCAGCGCGCGCACCCGCTCGCGCAGCGGCCCCTCGCCGACCATCACGAGCCGCACCCGCTCCTTCGTCCCCGGCATGATCTGCGCGAGGCGCATGAAGGCCCGAGCGAGCGTGACCTGGTCCTTCACCTCCTGCATTCGCCCCACCGTGCCGATCACGAAATGCTCGGGCCCGCAAAAGCCGGGGTGCGGGACCTCATCGCGATGCTCCCCGACGGGACGGAACAGCGATGAATCCACTCCGTTCATGATTTGGACGATTCGCGAGGGTGGGACCATGATTCTTTCTTGCAAGTACTGTGCCAAATCACGCGATACGGCGATGTATTGATGAATGAAGGGCCGGTACAGCCGGCGCACGAGCTGGCGCCTCGCGTTGGTGCCATCCGGGTCGTCGATGTCGCGGCCGTGCTCGCCGTGGATGCGCACGGGTACCCCGGCGAGCGCGGCCGGCACCGTGGCGTCCAGGGCCGCCACGTTGCGCGTATGGACGATATCCGGACGCAGGCGCCGGAACAGCCGCCACAGGGCGAGCAGCGTCCGCGGGCTGTTGCCGGGGGGCTTGTGCAGATCGAAGACCTCGATGTCGTCCCGTTTCAGCCGCTGGCGGAAATCCGAGTGATCGGTAAGACTGACTATGGCATGACGGAAGCGCCGCGCCGGCATTCGGTTCAGCAGGTTCACCAGGCCGTTTTCGAGGCCGCCGACGTCGAACCGGTAAATGACATGAGCGACCAGAGGCACATCGCCGGAAGGTTTCCGCGTCAATGCGTCCCCTCGAGAATGGCTTCCACGCGCGCGAGGTTGTCGCGCCAGCTGTAGTGCCGGATCACATGGGCGCGCAGCGCCTCGCCAAGGCCGGGAGGAGCGGGATCACGCAGCAATCGCACCAGCGAGCGCGCCACGGCGTCGGGAGTGTCCGCGCTCCACTGCTTGAGCTCGGCGCAGTGCCTTATTCCCGCGACGGCCTGCGGGCTCGCGACGACCGGACGCGCCATTGCCATCGCCTCGAGCACCTTGTTCTGGACGCCGCGCGCCAGGCGCAGCGGCGCGACCGCCGCGCGCGCGTGCGCGAGGTAGGGCCGGGTATCGGGCACGGTCCCCGTGACCTTCACGCCCGGCAGCCGCTCCAGATCGCGCACGGTCCGCGACGGGCGAGCCCCGACGATGTAGAACCGCGCCTCCGAAACGCCCGAGCGCACGCGAGGGAGAACCTCGTTTGCGAACCAGACGACCGCGTCGACGTTCGCCCAGTAGTCCATAGCTCCGGTAAACACGAGCGCCGCTTCGTCGGCCACAAAGGGATTCGGGTACGCGTGCTCCGGCGAAAAATATCCGGTATCGACGCCGTTCTCGACCACCGACAACCGCTCCGCCACCTCGGGCGCCTGCCGGGAGAACAGCCGCGCTTCCGCCTCGGACACGAAGAGGCTCGCGTCGAAGGCCGCGGCATAGCGGCGCTCGGCCCGGAAAAGCGTGTCGGCCTCGCGCCGATACAGCCAGCGCAGAGGGCCGCGGCTGCGCTCGCCGTATTGCCTCCACTTGTCGGAGTCGAGGTCGACGAAATCCAGGACGCGGCGCATGCCGTCGACCGCCGCTCCCTCGACGTACTGTGCCATCGCCGAGCTGAAAATCAGCGTCCGCTCGATGCGGCGCGAGGCGAGCAGGCCCCCGACCCAGCGCGACAGCGCGGCGTTGCGGAAGTAGCGAAGCGTCAGCGGCTCGCCGGTCGCGAGTGCCGCGAGGCTGCCGAACTTCGCGCGCGCCGGGCTCAGCGCCTCGAAGCGTGTTTCGGCGCACATTTCCCTCACGGAAGCGACGTGCCTCCAGTCGCGCGGGTCATCGATGAACGCGCCGAGATGCACCTTGTAGCGGGGGGCAAGATGCCGGAGCAGATGATACGAGCGGATCTTGTCGCCCTTGTCCGGCGGATACGGAATCCGATGCGCCAGAAACAGCAGCTCTTTCATCGGTCAACCGAGGTTGCGCGCGATAAGGGGCCCGATGCGGTTCGCGAGCGACAGCGGCAGGCGCTGCCACATCTTGATGGCGAGGCGGTACTTGGGGTTGAGCGGATTCACCTCCGGCACGCTCTTCCCCCGCACCAGTCGGTACTCGTAGTGCAGCGGCTGCGGCTCGAAGCCCCAGTTCTTCTTGAAGTCGAAGGAGCCGGTGCCGCGCTTGCTGCGCCCGTAGTCGAAAACCCGCAGCCCGCGCTCGCACGCGCGCCGCATCAGTTCCCAGTACATGAAGTCGTTGCCCGCGAGGTCGCGTGCCTGCTCCGTGCCGCCGCCGTAGTACGGCAGCACTTCGTCGCGGAAGTAGAAGGACATGACGCTCGCAACGAGCTCGTCCCCGCGCGCGATCGTCAGCACCTCGCAGTCGCGGCCGAATACCTCGCGCAGGATCCGGAAGTAGCGCTTCGAGAAGACCGGAGTCCCGAGCCGGTGGACGCTCTGCGAGTAGGCGGAGAAGAAGCGCTCGACGCCTTCGTCGATCTCGCTCTTCAGCTCCGCCTTGATTCCCTTGCGCACCATCGCGCGCTGCTTGCGCGGAATCTCGAGCAGGTTCTTCTCGACGTCGGGGTCGATCGGCTTCCGGAAGGTCACGTAGAGATCGCTGTGCGACCATTCGGGATGGCGTGGCGCGAGCGACCGGTATTCGAGATGGTCGACGCCCGCCTTCTCCGCCTCGGCCACGGCCGCTTCGTCGAGCGCGCGCCGCGCCTGTTCGCTCGTCGCGGCGACCCCGCCGTAGACGCAGAATGGCAGCGACACGAGGGCGTGGCCGAACAGCATGCTGTCGACCTCGGCCAGGGGCAGCACGCCTTCGATCCGGCCATCGGCTTCCGCGTACAGGAACTTGCTGCGGTGGCCGAACGCCTGCTCGATGACCGTTCTCCATCCGGCACGATGGAAGAACGTGGCCTCCGCGCAGCCGGATACGAACTCATCCCACCGGGTGAGGTCGGCGGGGCGAAGCTCCCGCACCTGTACCACGCCTGGCTGTGATGCCGCCGCGTCCACTTTCGCGATTGGCCCGTTCTTTGCGGGATTCAAGGAGTGAAATCGAATCGAGTATAGCAGCCCCCCTGGATTCGCTCACTTGAAATCCGAAGGATGGCCAAGTATCGTGCGTACGCACTTGTCGCCGCTTCCCGAGGAGTAACCCATAAAGAACTGGCTCCTGAACACGATATTGCTGGGCGCCAGCCTGTGCGTCGCTTTGATTCTCGGTGAGCTTTCGCTGAGGCTCATCGACTTCAGCTACCCCATTTTCTACACGTACGACGATACCGTCGGGGTGGCGCTCCGCCCGGGAGCCGAGGGCTGGAACCGCAGCGAGGGCGAGGCGTTCATCAAGATCAGCAGCGACGGCTTGCGCGACCGCGAGCATCCCAGGAAGAAGCCGCCGAACACGGTCCGCATCGCGGTACTGGGCGATTCCATGGCGGAGGCGCTGCAGGTTCCCCAGGAAGCGACCTTCTGGTCGGTCGTCGAGCGCCGCGTCAGGGATTGCGGCGCGTTCGGGGCGCGCGACGTCGAAGTGATCAACTTCGGCGTCTCCGGATACGGAACCGCGCAGGAACTCTTGACCCTGAGGCATCGCGCGTCGGAGTACGCGCCCGACATCGTCGTGCTCGCGTTCTACGCAGGCAACGACATCAGGAACAACTCCCGTGAGCTAGAGCCGATGAAGCTGCGGCCGTTCTTCCGCATGGACAAGGGCGGGCTGGTCGAGGACGACGGGTTCCTGCGCGACCCCGAGTATCTCTCGTACAAGAGCACGTTCGGATTCCGGAAGATGCTGTTCGACCTGCGCTCGTTCCAGCTCCTGCGCCGGGTGAGGGTGGCCATCGAGCAGCGCGCCAGCAAGGAGGCCCGAGCCAAGCGCAATCCGAACGCGGAACCCGGTGTCGACGAGAAGATCTTCCTCCAGCCGCTGTCAGCGCCGTGGAGGGAGGCCTGGGACATCACCGAGCGCCTGATCGCCAGGACGCGCGACGAGGCCGCCGGCATGGGGGCCCGCTTCCTGCTCGTGTCCATCCCCATCGGCATCCAGGTGAACCCGGATCCGAAGGTGCGCGAGCAGTTCGCGCGCGGCATCGGTGCGGGCGACCTCCTCTATCCGGACAGCCGCCTCCGTGCTCTCGGGAAGAAGGACGGGATCGACGTTCTCTTTCTGGCTCCGCCCTTCGAGGCTTACGCCGAGAAGAACCGGGTCTACCTGCACGGCTTCAGCAACACCAGGCCCGGATCCGGACACCTGAACGAGAAGGGCCACCGGCTGGCCGGCGAGCTGATCTCAGACCGCCTCTGCCGGTCGCGCTGACCTCTACTGGAACTCGTAGGCGCCGATATCGATCGCGCCGTTGACCGGCCGGTTTTCGCGGCTGGTCGGCTGCACGTACTGGCTGGTCGGCACCAAGCTCGCGCCGCCGACGCCTCCGGGGTCCGTACCCGCATCGCGCGCCGGCGATCCCGATATGAGGTGGTAGTCGAAATTGATTCGGTCCACGAGGCCCGGCGTGTTCGAGAAGAGATTGGTCGTTGAAGTGATGCCGGCACCGCTAGGAACACTGCCATTGCCCACAACGATATTGTTCACGAGTCTTATCGTAGGGGTGAAGCCACCTCCCAGCGAGAGGAATTGAACGGAGGATCCAGAGTCATTGACAATCGTGTTGTTTACGACATAGAGCTCATGCACTGGATTGTTCGCGTTTTCAACACCGAAGGTAATGACCCCCGAGTTGCCGACAGTCGTCCCCTTTTGTATTAGGTTGCCGATGATGAAGGACAGGCCGGTCTGCGGGAGGTCGATTTCGTAACTCGCATCGCCGGTTTCGTCCATGATACGGTTATAGAGGATGTGGTTCTCTTGCGCCCGACTCTTGACCAGGTGTCCCTCGTGTGCCCGGTGCGAGTAGCTGTATTGGAGGGTAAACTTTGTAACGTTTTGGCTGAAGTACATGTTGTGCGAGCACGAGTTGGTGGGAGGGCATTGGCCGTTGTGGTCGAACTCTGAATACTCGACCAGCACCACGCCGCTCCCGTCGAGAATGCCGTTCTGGTTGTCGTGGAAATAGCCGTTGCAGACGACGAGGCCGTTGCCGTCGACGCGGAGTCCCGCCCCGTTTTCTCCGTCGCTCACCGACACGGCGGCTCCGGAGAACTCGATATTTTCCACGACGGCGTTGTTGGAGGTCACCCAGATCCCCTTGCCGTTGGCTATGAGCTGCGTCGACTGCATGTGCGCCCGGCCGCCGACGCCGCGCAGCGTGAGGTTGCCCGCCCCCCAGACCGAGGTGTCGTCGACGTAGGTGCCCGCGTCGATCTCGATGACATCGCCCGTTTGCGCCGCCGCGATCGCGGCGCTAGGCACGGCGAACGTGAGCGGGCCGACGCGCGTCGGCCCGACGCGCAGCAAGCGGTTCGGCGGAAAGTTGTACGTGCTCGCCGCAGGGAGCGTCACCGTGGACGTGCCGCGGAACGTCGCGCCGTTGCTGCTGAACGCCACGGTGTAGGTCCCCGCCGGTAACGAGCCGAATTGGTAACTGAACGTGCAGGCGCCGTTGTCCTGGGTCGCAGCCGTGGTCGCGAAGGGCGTCGTGGAGCCAGTCGGCGTAACGGTACCAGTGTAGACGTAGACCGTGTTGGTGCCGCCGCGACTGATGAGCGAGCTGTCCACGGTGCCCGACAGGCTGCTCGTGCCGCCGGGCGTATACGTCACCGCGAGCGTCGCGGTGCCGGTGTTGCCGGCCGCATCGTGAGCGGTGACCGTGATCGTATTCACGCCGGCCACCAGGACGATGGTCGCGACACTCCAGCTCGCAGTGCCGCTCGCGCTCCCGCCCCCGCCGTTGGCGGCGTTGCTCCAGGTCACGCCGGTGACGCGGACGTTGTCGGACGCGCTGCCGCTCACGGCAACGGTGCCGTTCACGGTCGAATAGGTGCCGGCCGCGGTGGGTGACGCGATCGAAATCGTCGGAGGGACCGGATCCGCGAGAGCCTCCGTCGTCGGGCCGACGGAGGCTGCGCCGCAGCCGCCAAGCACGACCACCAGCGAGACCGCGATTGCGCGAAAGACGATTCCGAGTGTCCGCATTGCTCGTTGCTCCTTGTCCTGGACCGGCCCGTCCCCGCCGGAAAAGACCCACGCTCGTATATTACCTTGACTGCCGTTCTTCACCTTGCCGCCGCCTGAACGATTGCATGTTTGGCGCGTATCAAACACGCTCCGACCGTGTCACAGTTCACACTTTTGCGCGTGCAAGCATATCGAAAGCGCGACTCTGCACTTCTTTCAGGCCTGGAAACTGCTTGTGGAGAGAATATACGTGTGTCAAACTCAGCGGCAGGGAGGTCGGCAAGTGGCGGCAGGCGGCAAGAGCTCGCAAAACACCCATGAAGATTTTGCCCGCGAGGAAGAGATCAAGACTTCCTCGGAGCGCTCCTTCGGCTTCGTGTTCGCCACCGTATTCGCGCTCATCGGGCTGTTCCCGCTGTTCCATCATAATCCCGTTCGCCTGTGGAGCTTGGGCGTCGCCGCCGCCTTTCTGATCGCCGCGCTTGCGGCGCCGAAGATCCTCGCGCCGCTGAACCGGCTCTGGATGAAGTTCGGACTGCTGCTGCACGCGATCGTCAATCCGGTGGTGATGGCGTTTCTGTTCTTCAGCACCGTGACGCCGATCGCGCTGTTCCTGCGGCTGCGCGGAAAGGATCCCCTGCGCCTCAAGCTCGACCCCGCTGCACGGAGCTACTGGATCGACCGCACACCGCCCGGGCCCCCGCCTGATACAATGCCGCGCCAATTCTGAGACCGCCATGATCGACTTTCTTTCCGAGCTCTGGACTTTCATGCGGGCGCGCCGCAAGTACTGGCTCATCCCCATCATTGTGATGCTTGCCGTGTTCGGCGGCCTGGTCATTCTGGCCAAGGGCAGCGCCGTAGCGCCGTTCATCTACACGCTGTTCTGAGGAGCACGCCCCGGCGGGCTTTCCCATGCGGATCCTCGGCATTTCGGCTTTCTACCATGACAGCGCCGCCGCGCTGGTCACCGACGGCGACATCACGGCCGCTGCGCAAGAGGAGCGTTTCTCGAGGAAGAAGCACGACGCGCGGTTTCCGCGCCACGCGGTGGAGTACTGCCTCAAAGAGGCGGGAATCGCGCTGGACGCGGTGGACCACGTCGTGTTCTACGACAAGCCGTTCCTCAAGTTCGAGCGGCTGCTCGAGACCTATCTCGCGTTCGCGCCGCACGGCCTGCAGTCCTTCTCGATGGCGATTCCGGTCTGGCTGCGGGAGAAGCTTTTCCAGAAGTCTCTCCTGAAGCGCGAGCTCAAGCGCTTCGCGCCCGAATACGACTGGGAAAAGCGCCTCCTTTTCGCCGAGCACCACCAGAGCCACGCCGCCAGCGCCTTCTTCGCCTCGCCGTTCCGCGAGGCGGTCGTGCTCACCATGGACGGCGTCGGCGAGTGGGCGACGACGTCGGTCGGCTTCGGGTCCGGCAATCATCTGGAGATGCGGCGCGAGATCCACTTCCCTCATTCGATCGGCCTGCTCTACTCGGCGTTCACCTACTACACCGGATTCAAGGTGAACTCCGGCGAATACAAAGTCATGGGTCTCGCCCCCTACGGCGAGCCCAAGTACGCCAAGCTCATTCTCGACCGCCTCGTCGATCTCAAGCCGGACGGTTCGTTCCGGCTGAACCTCGACTACTTCGACTATTGCACTGGCTTGCGCATGACGAACAAGGCTTTCGACGAGCTGTTCGGCGGGCCGCCACGCAAAGCCGACGAGCTGCTGGTCCAGCGGCACATGGACTTGGCGGCGTCGATCCAGGCCGTCACCGACGAGATCGTGCTGCGCCTGACGCGAAGCCTCGCCGCCGAAACGGGCGCCGAGAACCTCTGCCTCGCCGGAGGCGTCGCGCTCAACTGCGTCGCCAACGGCAAGGTGGTCCGCGACCGCAGCTTCAAGCGCATCTGGGTGCAGCCCGCCGCGGGCGACGCCGGAGGCGCCTTGGGAGCCGCCCTTTGCGCCTACCATCTGTTCCGCGGGCAACCGCGGGAGCTGAACGGCGCGCTCGACCTCATGCACGGTTCTTATCTGGGCCCGGCTTTCGGCCAGGCCGACATCGAGCGGCGCCTCAACGCCGCCGGCGCGCGTTTCGATACGGTCAGCGACCAGCAGCTCATCGAGCAGACGGCGGATGCTCTCGCCGCGGGGAACGCAGTGGGGTGGTTCCAGGGGCGCATGGAATTCGGGCCGCGGGCGCTGGGTGCCCGCTCCATCCTCGGCGACCCGCGCTCGCCGAGCATGCAGTCGGTTCTCAACCTCAAGGTCAAGTACCGCGAATCGTTCCGGCCGTTCGCCCCTTCGGTGCTCCGGGAGGACGTCGGAGACTGGTTCGAGATGGACTGCGACAGCCCGTACATGCTGCTCGTCGCCGACGTGCTCGAGCAGCACCGGCGGGAGATGACCGCGGAGGAAAAGGCCCTGTTCGGCATCCAGAAGCTCAACGTGCCGCGCTCCTCGATCCCGGCCGTGACCCACGTCGACTACTCGGCCCGCATCCAGACCGTCCATGAAGAGACGAATCCGCGCTACCACGCTCTGATCAGCGCCTTCAAGGCGCGCACCGGATGCCCGGTCCTCGTCAACACCAGCTTCAACGTGCGCGGAGAACCGATCGTTTGCACGCCCGAGGACGCGTTCAGCTGCTTCATGGGAACGGAGATCGAAGTTCTCGCGGTTGGCAACTGCTACCTGCGCAAGGCGGACCAGAACATGGCCTTGCGCAAGAACTACGAGACGGCGTTCGAGCTCGACTGAAGGGCCTACCTGCCCTTGCGCAGGTAGATCGCCGGCCCCGAGATCGCGATGAACATCGTGACCCCGTGGTCGTAGATCGGCGCGGCGACGATCCCCATCACCTGTCCCTCTGAATAGAGATTGCCGGACCAGAAAGCTGGCGGCGGCGCCGTGTCGGTCGACCATCCGTCCGTATCGGGATCGTAGACGCGGATCGCCTTGTCGTAGCACGCCAGCAGCAGCTTGCCGCTCACCGGATCGACGGTCGTGACCGATTGGTTGATACCGAATCCGACCGGACAGCTCGCTCTCGGCGTGATCCTGCCGGTCCTGGACATCGTGTAGAGCTGCTGGGAGCCATTGCCCCCGCCGAAGTACAGCAGGTCCTTGATCGGGCTGTATACGGCGACGTTGTGGTAATGCCCCATCGCCGGCAGCCGCACGATATTGGACCAGGATCTGCCGTTCCAGCGGTAGACGCCGTCGGCGTTCCCGTTGACGATGATGAGGCTGCCGTTGCCGAAGGTGGGGAACCATTCCAATGCGCCGATCGCGCCGCCGGATCCGAGCGTGATGCCGGTGTCGAGCAGGCCCCAGGCTCCGCTTACGACGTCCCTGGTGTGGATCGTCGCGCCGCCGAAATGAAGATAGTAGTGGGTGTTGCCGGCGCCCGCATTGTGCTGATAGCCGTGGACCGCCCCGCCGGAGGACTTCACGTACCAGGGCGGCGTTCCCAGATCGTGCCAGGTGTTGTCGGCCTCGGTGTAGACGATCGTCTTCTCGTTCGCGGCGTGTCCCCCGCCGGTGAAATGAATCTCATGCCGGTTGGAGAACCACACCATCTTGTCGGCGTACTCGGTGATCCGGTGCCCATCCCCGGCATCGATCAGGGCCGACAGCGAGGCGGCACCGTCGAGCTTGGTGGAGAACGTCACCCACGACCCGGGCGCCATCGCGGCCGCGGCTGTCGCAAGGGGTGTCGCGGCGGCGATCCGGATGCCGAACGGGCCGGAATTCTCCGTGGCTATGCGCGCCTCACTGGTACACGCTTTGCGAGCCGCGCCGTTGCGGGATCCGTGCGCGGGGCCAGGCTACCTGCCCTTGCGTAGATAGATCGTCGGCCCCGAGATGGTGAGAAACATGGTCACGCCGTAGTCGTAGATCGGCGCAGCGACGATGCCCATGGCTTCCCCCTCGGAATAGATGGTATCGGACCAGAACCCGGCCGGCGGCGCGGTATCGGTGGACCACGCGTTGGATGCAGGATCGTAGATCCTGATCACCTTGTCGTTGGACGCGACGATCAGCTTGCCGCTCACCGGATCGACCGTCGTTATCGACGCGATGATGCCGAACTCGACTGGGCAATTGGCCTTGGCGGTGATCGCGCCGGTCTTGGACATGGTGTAGAGGTTCGTCGAACCGTTGCCGCCGCCAAAGTAAAGGAGATCCTTGATCGGGCTGTAGACGCCGACGTTGTGGTAGCCGCCCATGGCCGGGAGCGGCGCAACGCTCGACCAGGTCGATCCGTTCCAGCGGTACACGTCGCTGGCGCCGCCGCTCACCAGGATCAGGCTGCCGGTGCCGAACGTCGGGAACCATTCCAGGGATCCGATCGCGCCTGTCGATCCGAGGTCCACGCCGGAGGTGTTCATCAATCCCCACGCGCCCGTCACGACATTGCGAGTGTGGATCGTGCAATTGGTGGCGAACTGCATGAAGTACTGTGTGCTGCCGGCAAAGGTATTGTGCTGGTAGCCGTGGGTCGCGCCGCCTGGATTCACCGTGAACCACGGCGGGGGACCGAGATCGGTCCAGGTCTTGGTATCGTCGTTGTAGACGATGGTTTTCTCCTCCTGGCCGTGTCCCCCGCCCGTGAAGTAGATCTGCCTCCTCCCCGAGTCCCAGACCATCTTGTCCGAGTACTCGGTGCAACGCTTCCCGCCGCCGACGTCGAACAACGCGTCCAGAGTCCCCGGAGTCGTCCCCGGAGTGACGAAGTTGCAGCTGAAGGTCGTCCACGACCCCGGTGCCATCCCGGCGGCGGTCGTCGCGAGCGAGCTCGGAGGATTGACCTTTACGTCGAACGGATTGGAGTCTGTCGTGGCCATGCCGGCGTCGCTAGAGAAGGGTCGGCGCGCCGCCGTTTTCGAAAATCAGGTATGTGTACTGCAGCTCGCCCTTGTTGTTGTAGAGATATACGTTTCCCGAGCTGCTGTCGAACCGCGTATCGACGAAGTGCCACGCGACGTTCTCGTTGCCGCCAGCCGGCGCGGTCTGCCCGTCCGGCCCGCTCTCCCGCAGCGTCATGCTCCCGAAAACGTTCTTCGTCCCGCGATTGAAGCAGTATTTGGCGGAGTAAGGTCCGCTCGTCGTCCCCGCCGGCGGGTCTCCCGTGAGAAACGTCGAATCCCCGGTGAACTTGTAGCCCATCACGAGCAGGTTGACGATCGAAACCGTGTAGGACCCGTCCCAGGAGGTCGAGGTGGGTATCGGTCGATTGAGGCCCAGCGAGTAGTTCCACCACGCCCCACCCGAGCCCAGGATTCCGAGTGTGTCGGAGCTGTAGCGCGCGTCCGGATCGAGACCGTTCGCCCGCATGTACGTGGCCATGGCGACGATCTTCGCCCTCAACGCGGTCTTGCGCGCCTGCGTCACCGTCGGTGAGAGCCAGCAGGCGAAAAACGCCTCCGCCAGCTGCCCGATGTGGAAGCTCGACACCGCCCGGTCGCCCTTGTTGAAATCCAGCGGCGGCGCCACGTTGTAGAACCCCATCTGGTCCGAGGACACCCAATACATTCCCATGCCGCCCGGCATGGCCTGCCAGTCGGGCGATTGGAGCCACAGGTCGATGAGGCGATCACGGAGTTCCACTGCCTTGGCGTCGCCGGTCGCGTCCGCGACGACCGCCGCGGTGTGCAGATTGCGCGCCGGGCCGCGATGGCCGTAGTGGGCGATGTCGAATACGCCGGGAGTGGGCCACGTCTGACCAGGGCCGGTGCGGCCTCCTGCGGCCCACCAGTCGTGCAAGGTCGTGCAAATCCTCAGGGCCTCGGCTTGCGCTCCCGCATCGCCCTGCAGCGTCCCGTACTGTTGCAGGCCCCAGCCGTAAAAGTGGTCGAAAAGGAAATTCTCGTCGTTCCCCTGCTCGGGCGAGTTCTCGAAGCTGTTGACGTAATAGTCGCGCCAGCCCTTCGCGCGCTGCAGGTAACCCGCGTTGCCCGACGTGCGCCGCCGATACGCCTGCAGATTGGCCCAAACGTCGTCCCCCTCCGTGTCGCCGTGGATGTCGGGGCTCGTGATTACGTAACTCGATGCCGGCGGCTTCAGCTCGGGTCCGGCTTGATTGTAGACGGGGTTCGCCGTGGCTTCGGTCCACGTCCAGCCCCAAAGCGTATAGGTATTGCGCTCGTCCTGAACCGTCGGCACCGAGGAGGCGCCGGTTGCCGGTACGATCGCAACGCCGAAGGGGCTGCTATTTGTGCTCGCCATCTATCGACTCCGGTTATCTGCGCGCGCTGACCGTCACGGTTTGCCGTCGTCGGCGGTCAGGACATTGCCGCTCGTCGAGCCGACCCCGCCGACACCGTCGTAGACAAACCGCTTGTTGGCCTGGTCGTAGGTGACTCCGGCGGGCAATGCTGCTGAATTCTTGGTGATCGTGAGCGCATCGCCGTTGGGATCGCTGGCGAACGCCGCGATCGATATGGTCGACGGCGTCCCCTGCACGAAGGCGATAGTGGGGACGGTGGTCCAGACCGGCGGCAGATTTACGATGCCGACCGAAAACGGTGCCGAAGAAGTCTGCGCCATTAGGGCGTCTTGCCGTCGCTTGCCGTCAGGATATGGCCGGTTGTGGTGGCAAGGGCCCCAACACCATCATAGACGAAGCGCTTGTTCGCCTGGTCGTAAGTGACCCCGGAGGGCAGCGCCGTCGCGTTCTTGGTGATCGTGAGCGGATCTAGATCGGGGTCGGTGACGTACGAAGCGATCGAGACGCTCGAGGCCACGCCCTGGGTGAACGTGATGTTCGGCACCGTCTGCCATACGGGGGCGTGATTGACGGGCGGAGGCGGAGGCGGAGGCGGCGGTCCTCCGCCTCCTCCGCCTCCTCCGCCCCCGCCTCCGCCGGACAAGGCCGTAGCCGGATTGTACGAGACCTGCGAGCCGCACCCGCCAACCGCGAGGGCGGCCGTCGACAGCGTGAGCGCCTTCAGAAACTCACGACGCTCGGGCTTGCATCCCGTATCCATAGTGGTGACCTTTTCGCGCCTCGCGGAGCTCGCCCGCGAAGTCCGCTGCTTGATGGTGAATGGTAAATAAACAGGCTTGCCGGGACCTGTCTTCCCTACGATCCGCGCAATCTACCCAGTTCTTATGCGCATGTCATAACTCATTGCATTTGCTGGGGTGATTTCTCACGGACCGCACGAAAATACTAGCATTTCCGTGAGAATTTGCGCTGCCCCGGCGCGCAACGCGCGCGGTTCGTCGCCCTAGCCCGACATCTTGTGGCGGCCAGGAACCTGCTCTGGCACCGATTCGGCCTTACTGCTTTGCGGGAGGTTGCGTAGGTGCCTTTCGATCGCCATCAAGGTTTTTTCGATGGATTCCAGTGCTGGAGCGCGTTTTTCCAGCGCTCCCAGCTGCGCGGCGATCGTCGCGAGCGTGTGCGCCTGATCTCGCAGGATGCCCTGCACACCGCCCTCGGGCGACACCGGCCGCACTTTCGAACGACTCTTCTCCATTCGTTCCGTGTGAACCGGCCACTGCAGTTCCTTGGCCGCGGCCTCCATGATCTGCGGGGTTACTTCCCGCAAATTGTCGGCGTAAGCGCAGGTCAACGCAGTGTCGCACAGCGTGTTGATCAGGCGCGGGATGCCCCCGGCATACTTGTAGA
>DASSQD010000013.1:0-60525 GCA_035702665.1 Burkholderiales bacterium | reverse complement strand
CTTCCGCTGCTCGCCGACAACACGTTCTACATCGCATTGCTGCTTGCCGTCTTCACGATCCTCTTCGGCACGCGTCATCTTGATGCGTCCGAGCGGCACGAAGGGCTCGTCGCCGCGATCGCCTTCGAGTCGCTCGTGAAGCTGCTCGCGTTCCTCGCGGTCGGGGTGTTCGTCACCTTCGGCATGTACCACGGCTTCGGCGACCTCTTCGCGCGCGCCGCGGCCGAGCCGAGGCTCGCCGCGATGCTGACCCCGCTCGAAAGCATCGCCGGCGGCTACGCCGGCTGGGTCTGGCTCACCATCCTGTCGATGATGGCGATCATGTTCCTGCCGCGCCAGTTCCAGGTGGCGGTGATCGAAAACGTCGACGAAAAGCACCTCAGCAAGGCGATCTGGCTCTTCCCGCTGTACATGCTGGCAATCAACGTATTCGTGCTGCCGATTGCCTTCGGAGGCCTGCTGCGATTCCCGGACGGCAGCGTGGATGCCGATACGTTCGTGCTGACCTTGCCCATGGCTGAGAAGCAGGAGCTGCTTGCCTTGCTGGTTTTCATCGGCGGACTGTCAGCGGCGACCGGCATGGTGATCGTCGAGACAATCGCTTTATCCACGATGGTGTGTAACGACCTGGTGATGCCGGTCCTCCTCAGGTTGCAGCGCCTGCGGCTCAACGAGCGTCCGGACCTCACCGGGCTCCTGCTCGGCATTCGGCGCGGCGCGATCGTGCTGATCCTGCTGCTAGGCTACCTGTACTTCAAGCTGGCCGGCGAAGCCTACGCGCTGGTGTCGATCGGGCTGATCTCCTTCGCTGCCGTAGCGCAATTCGGTCCGGCGATCCTGGGCGGTATTTTCTGGAAGGGCGGTACGCGCGCCGGCGCTCTAGCTGGATTGCTTGCGGGGTTCGCCGTGTGGCTCTACACCTTGTTCATCCCGGCGCTGGCCCGCTCGGAATGGCTGCCGATCGGTCTGCTCGAGCATGGACCGTTCGGCATAGAGCTCCTGCGTCCGCTGCAATTGTTCGGATTAACCGGCTTGGATCAGATCAACCACGCGATGATCTGGAGCATGATCGCGAACGTCGGCGCGTACGTCGTGGTGTCGCTGGCCGCCTCGCCGAGCGCCGATGAGCACAGACAAGCGAGCCTGTTCGTCGACGTCTTCCGTCTATCGGGGGAAACGGGGGGTGCGCGATTCTGGCGCGGTACCGCGACCGTGCCCGAGCTGTACAACCTGCTGGCGCGGTTTCTCGGCTCTACCGCCGCAGACAGCGCTTTCGCCGAATACGCGAGCGCAAAGGGACTGCCCTGGCCAGACCAACGGCTCTCCGCGGACGCTGATCTCGTGCACTATGTTGAGGTCCAACTCGCGGGGGCGATCGGCGCCGCCTCGGCGCGCGTGATGGTCGGCTCGGTGGTCAAGGAAGAGGCGCTTACCATCGACGAAGTGCGCGAAATCCTCGACGAGGCTTCGCAAGTGGTCGTGTACAGCCACCGCCTGGAGCAGAAATCCCACGAGCTGGAGGCGGCCACGGCCGAATTGCGGGAGGCGAACGAACGCTTGAAGGAGCTCGATCGCCTTAAGGACGAGTTCGTTTCCACGGTGACGCACGAATTGCGCACGCCGCTCACCTCGATCCGCGCGTTCACCGAGATACTGCTCGACGACCCGGACGTGGAACTGGAGCAGCGCAGGAATTTCCTCGGCATCATTACCAAGGAGACCGAGCGTCTCACGCGGCTGATCAACCAGGTCCTCGATCTGGCCAAGATCGAGTCGGGCAAGGCCGAATGGGCCGACTCGGCGGTGGACATGAAGGAGGTGGTCTCCGACACACTCGCCGCGATGGGCCAGCTGTTCAGGGAAAGGAACATCGCTGTTGAGGCGCGGCTGCCCGAAAACGTCTCCCCCGTCACCGCGGACCTCGATCGCATGATTCAGGTGATGCTCAACCTGCTTTCGAATGCCGCGAAGTTCTGCGACGCAGCCAATGGCCGGGTCGAGGTCGTGCTATCCGAGCGGGACGGCTGCGTCCGGGTCGACGTGCGGGACAACGGCCGCGGTATCGCCTCGAAGGATCAAGACGAGATCTTCAGCAAGTTTCATCAGGTGGGAGGCGTGCTCACCGACAAGCCGCGAGGGAGCGGGCTCGGACTGCATATCAGTCGGCAGATCGTCGAGCACTTCGGCGGCAGAATGTGGGTCGAAAGCGATGTCGGCCGTGGAGCCTGCTTTTCGTTCGTCCTGCCGATCGGCGCCGCGGCGGCCGCGCGCGCCGCCTGAGCTTTCGAATCGATCGGGCAGGTACATGAGCAAGCAAATCCTGATAGCCGACGATGAACCGAGCATTGTCGCCGCGCTCGAATACCTGTTGCAGCAGGGCGGCTATGAAGTGCTCATCGCGCGCAACGGCGACGAGGCGCTCGGCTTGATCGAGCAGCGGATCCCGGACTTGGTACTGCTCGACGTGATGATGCCGCGCAGGAGCGGCTACGAAATCTGCAGTCGCATCCGCCATCAAGAAGAATGGCGGCACATCAAGGTCATCATGCTCTCGGCCAAGGGACGCGACACCGAGGTGAACAAGGGACTTGCGATCGGGGCGGACCTCTACGTCACGAAGCCGTTTTCGACCCGCGAACTGATGGCGAAGATCGACGGCCTGCTCGGGCGGGGTCCGAGTGCTGCGCGCATCCCGGGGCACGATATCGGGAGCAAGCCATAGTGCAGTGCAGCACGCGCCCTTGCACAAAGATGGAGCGCCGGGTAAGTTTCGCGTAAGCTCCGGCTGCGATATTGGTGGCCGACGCGCTGGAGGAGAGGCCGCGCGCGGCGGCTGAAGTTCAGAACAATGCCGCCGACACAGCTGCGCAGCGCGCTCCGTTTTTCTTACTTCGAGCCAAGGAGACCCACAATGGCGGAGGCCAAGGCAAAAGGCTTTTTGGAGGAGGAATCAGTCAAGAGCATCGGTACCGAGGAAAAGAAGGTCATTTTCGCTTCCTCGCTCGGCACGGTGTTCGAGTGGTACGACTTCTACCTATACGCGGTGCTCGCGCCGTTCTTTGCGGCGCTGTTCTTCCCGCCGGGAAACCAGACAGCCGCGCTCCTCTCCGCATTCGCCGCCTATGCCGCGGGATTCTTGGTGCGCCCGTTCGGCGCGCTCGTGTTCGGCCGCATCGGCGACCTGGTCGGCAGGAAATACACCTTCCTGATGACGATCGTCTTCATGGGCGGCTCGACGTTCCTGGTCGGCTTGCTGCCGACGTATGCAAGTGTCGGCTGGCTCGCGCCGATACTCATGGTCACGTTGCGGCTCGTGCAGGGCTTGGCGCTGGGAGGCGAGTACGGCGGAGCCGCCACGTACGTGGCCGAACACGCGCCGCACAATCGGCGCGGATACGACACGGCCTGGATCCAGACCACCGCCACGCTGGGACTGTTCCTCGCGCTCGTGGTGATATACCTGTGTCGCGCCAACATGGACGCGAAGGAGTTCTCCAGCTGGGGCTGGCGCATCCCGTTCTGGCTGTCGCTGATCCTGCTGGTGTTCTCGATCTATATCCGGCTCAAGCTGCACGAGTCTCCAGTGTTCCAGAAGATGAAGTCCGAGGGCAAAGGCTCGAAATCGCCGCTCACCGACAGCTTCTTCAAGTATCCCAACAACAAATTCGTGTTGCTGGCGCTGCTCGGAGCGACGGCCGGCCAGGGCGTGGTGTGGTACACGGGACAGTTCTACGCCCTGTTCTTCCTCGTCATCACGCTCAAGCTGGATTACGTGTCTGCGTACGCGCTGATCGGGCTGTCGCTGCTGATCGGAACGCCGTTCTTCATCGTCTTCGGCTGGCTCTCCGACAGGATTGGACGGCTCAAGATCATCATGGCGGGCTGCCTGATCGCGGCGGTGACCTACTTCCCCTTGTTCGGCGCGTTGACGCATTACGTCAACCCGGGGCTGGAAGAGTTCGCTGCTAAGACGCCGATCACGGTAGCGGCGAGCGAGTGCAATTTCCACCTGTTCGTGGGACCGTGGAGCAAGTTCTCCCCTTGCGACCAGACCAAGGATTACCTCACCAAGCAGGGCCTGTCGTTCAAATCCGTCCCGGCCGAGCCGGGTAAAGCGGTAGTCACGACGATCGGCAGCGCCAAGATCGAGGGTTGGGACCAGAAACAGCTCGACACCGTGCTCAAGGATGCCGGGTATAAGAGTGGAGCCGACAAGAGCAGGATCAACTGGTTCATGACCGAGCTGATCCTCGTCATCATGGTGATCTACGTGACCATGGTGTACGGTCCGATCGCTGCGTTCCTGGTGGAACTGTTCCCGACGAAGATCCGCTACACGTCGATGTCCCTGCCGTATCACATCGGTAACGGATGGTTCGGCGGGATGTTGCCGCTGACAGCGACGGCGATGGTCGCGGCCACCGGGGATATCTACTACGGGCTGTGGTACCCGATCGTGGTGGCAGTCATGAGCTTGGTCATCGGTTCGTTCTTCTTGTCCGAGACCAGGGAGAGGGATATACGCACCTACGACCACAGCATGCTGCCCTAGGGGCGTCGGCAGGAACCGGCAAAGGCCCGCGGAAGCGGGCCTTTGTGTTTTTCGTCCAGCCTGATTCAGGTGGAGTCGTCATCCTGTTCGGCATCCAGCTCAGGCTCCGGGATCCGAACAGCGTAGACACTGCAATGCGCCCTCGCGGTCACGCCGGAAGCCACCGAGCGCCACCACGCCAAGGCGTGCTGCGTCGGGTTGGGCGCGCCGATCAGAATCAAATCGACGTTGTTACGGCGGGCGAACTCGATTAGGGCGCCTTCGGGGCGCGGGGACTCGATCACGTGGAGGGACAGCCGCTGCGGCGACAGGCGCAGCGGGTCGACCCAATGGCGGAGCAACACGAGGTGGTCGAGGTGCGCGCTGTCCCCGCTGCCTCCGGCTCCCGGCCCACCGCGGATCACCGAGACGCAAATCAGCCGGAATTCCGCTGAAAGAGACAGCACTCGCGCGGTTGCGCGCCGCAACGCGGGTTGCCGCGCGTCATCCGGGTGAGTGGTGTCCACAGCGACCATGATCACCGGCGCCGCCTCCGAAGCTCTCGATCTGGGCTTGGCGTTTGCCCGCAACCGCATCCCGCGCGCCCGCCACCAGCGCCGAATCTGTCCAGTCAATCCGGCTTGGTGCGACTTGTGGCCCCGTCCGGTCAGGGAGACCTGCTCGGGGCTGCGGAGGTCGAAAGCGAGGTGGGCGGCTGACTGATAGCGGTCGTCCGCGCTCGGCTCCAGGCAACGCAGGATGATCTCCTGCAGCCAACGCGATACCTCGGGCGCACGCACGCGCGGCGGAACCGGATCGAGCCATAACCGGTCGCGCAGCCCCGCCATGGTCCTCGGGACGCCGAAGGGCAAGTGCCCGGTCGCAATCTCGTAGAGGATCACGCCAAGCGCGAATATGTCGCTGCGCGGATCCGATCGCGTGCCGAGCACCTGCTCGGGGGACACGTACGGCGCCGAGCCCGCGGCAAAGCGTTTTTCCTCGGCGAGCAGATCGGGGTAGCGGGCGTGATGGGCCAGACCAAAGTCAATCAGCACGACCGCGCCATCGGGTTTGACGATGATGTTGTCGGGTTTGAGATCGAGGTGAATCGCATCCTGCAGGTGAAGGTCGTGAACGGCGTCGGCAATGGCGGCGCCGATCCGGGCGACCTCGGCGGGCGGAAGCATGCCGCCCTTCAACATGTTCTCGAGACTTTCCCCCTTGACCCACTCCGCGATCAGGTAAGGCGCTCTGGTCAAGTCGCCAGCCGCGACGAAGCGCGGCACATGAGCCCCGGTGAGGGTCGGGAGGATGAGCGTCTCGGTTTCGAAACTGATCAGGTTCTCGTCCGGTTCAAGGGGCCCGATGCGAGGCACCTTCATGAGGATCGGGAAGTCGCGGATCGGCTCGGACACGCGGAATATTTCGGACTGCGCGCCGACGTGGATACGCTCGGCGACGCGATAGCCGTCGACAACGGCGCCTGGTGCAATCTGTTCGGGCATCGCGAAGCGGTCGGTCAAACGCCCTTTTCGACGCGATAGGCGTGCGCTTCCGGAAGACCTGCCTGCCGGATCTTTTGCGCCGCGGCGACGTGGTCGTACGCAAGCCGGTGAAACGTGATCTCCTCGCGCGCCGGATCGAACAGCGTGTAGGCCGCCGCGGGTTGGCCGTCGCGGGGCTGGCCTACCGACCCCACGAGCGCGAGCCAGCGGCGGTGGCCACGTATCGGAACCGAGCTCCCCGGGGTCGGCTTGAACGCAGACCACTTTCCCTGCGCGCCCTCGAAGTAGAGCATCTGGTCGTGGACGTGTCCTGAGAACGTATAGACGGTCCGAGCCGCCTCAGCGCTGCGCCGGGCCACCGCCGGCGTGTCCACGTAGTCCCAGCGTGCGGGAGACGCGGCCGAGGCGTGCACGAAGCACATCGCCCCGTCGCGTACCAGCATCGGCAGGGCAGAAAGGAATTTCTTGCCCTTTGCGGTAAGAGTCCCGCGCGTCCACTCGATGGACTCCTTTGTGGCATCGTTCATGTAGCCGGCGCGCTTTTCGATCGCCTCGTCATGGTTGCCCTTGACGGCGACGGCGCCCTGGTCGGCGCAACGCGCCACTGCGGCGACTACTTCCTCGGGGTTGGCTCCATAGCCGACTAGGTCGCCGAGAAAAGCATATCGCTCCGCGCCGTTCTCGGCGGCGTGCTTCAGGCAGGCGTTGAGTGCCTCGATATTGCCATGGATATCCGAGAGCAATGCAATGATCAACCCGCCTCCGGAGCTTCTGCGCGGTTCATGATAGCAGTCCGAGACGCCCGTTGATTCGACGCGCTGCGGCAATGCGGAGCGCGCGGCTTTCCCGCGCGAATCTACGCTCTCGTCCTTGGCGGAAGCCGTGCTCCGCCCGTATAATTCGCGCTCCCTCGACGGGTGTCTCGGGATGCGGGATGCCTCGGACGGCCAAGTAGCTCAGTTGGTAGAGCAGAGGACTGAAAATCCTTGTGTCGCTGGTTCGATTCCGGCCTTGGCCACCATGCTGCGCGCGGCATGCCTTAGATCGGGCTTTGCGAGCGCGTTGTCCCTCTTCTTGTACCGGTGCCCTACGGGCCGTGCCGAGTTGCTAGTCTATAATCGCCCGTTAAGCAAACTTCCGACATGCAGCTCTTCGCGCTTGGACTGAACCACCAGACCGCGCCGCTCGCGATCCGCGAGCGCGTCGCTTTTCACGCCGAGCGCCTGCGCTCCGCGCTGGCGGAGCTGACCCAGTACGAACCGGTCAAGGAAGCGGCCATCCTCTCGACCTGCAATCGCACCGAGATCTATTGCGCGCTCGGGGAGCCGAGGGCAGCGTTCGAGTGGCTGGCGGGCTACCACCGGGTGCAGCCCCAGGAGCTCCAGCCGTACCTCTATACCTTGCCCCAGGCCGAGGCGGTTCGGCACGCGTTCCGCGTCGCCTCGGGCCTCGACTCGATGGTCATCGGCGAACCGCAGATCCTCGGGCAGATGAAGGAGGCGGTTCGGGTGGCCGAGTCCGCCGGAACGCTGGGAATGCTCCTCAACAAGCTTTTCCAGCGCTCGTTCGCCGTGGCGAAAGAGGTGCGCAGCAGCACCGGAATCGGCGCCAACGTCGTCTCGATGGCCGCGGCCGCCGTCAAGCTCGCCGGGCGTATCTTTCCCAGCCTCTCGGACCAGAAGGTGTTGCTGATCGGCGCGGGGGAGATGATCGAACTCGCCGCCACCCACTTCGCCGCGCAGCGGCCGCGCGCGATCGCGGTCGCGAACCGGACGCTGGACCGGGCGGAGACCATCGCTCGCCGGTTCGGCGCCGAGCCGTTCGAGCTGCGGGATCTGCCCGAGCGCCTGCCCGAGTTCGACATCGTCGTATCGTGCACGGCGAGTTCGCTGCCGATCATCGGCAAGGGCACGATAGAGCGCACGGTCCGCGTTCGGCGGCACCGCCCCATCTTCATGGTCGATCTCGCAGTGCCCCGCGACATCGAGGCCGAGGTCGCCGGCATGGACGACGTGTTTCTCTATACCATCGACGACCTCGCCGCCACCGTGCGCGAAGGTATCGACGCGCGCCAGTCGGCCGTCGCGCAAGCCGAGGTGATCATCGAGTCGCAGGTCGGGTCATTCCTGCATTGGATGAAGACTCGCGAGATTGTTCCCCTGATCCGCCAGCTGCGCGAATCGGCGGAGGAAGCGCGCTCGCACGAGGTCGAGAGAGCGGTGAGGATGCTCGCGCGGGGCGACGATCCCAAGGCGGTCGTCGAGGCTCTGTCGCACGGCCTGACCAACAAGTTGATGCACGCCCCAACCGAAGCTCTGAATCAGGGCGACGAGGGAGACCAGTCACTCAAGGCGCTCGTCGCACGTCTGTACCGCCTGCGCTCGCGCGATTGACGCGCGCGCTACTCCTCGCGAGTCGATGAAGACCAGCATTGCGGCCAAGCTCGATCAGGCGCGACAGCGCCTCAGCGACATCAACGCGCTGCTTTCCTCGGAGAACGCGACGCGCGACCTGGAGCAGTTTCGCAAGCTCTCCCGCGAGCACGCCGAGCTCGGGCCCGTCGTGGCGCTGTTCAACAAGTACCGCGACACCGAGCAGCACGTCGCCGAAGCGCAGGAACTGCTCGCCGACCCCGAGGTGAAAGGGTACGCCGAAAGCGAAATCAAGGCGGGCCGCGAGCGCCTGGCTGCGCTCGAGTCGGAGTTGCAGAAAATGCTTCTGCCCAGAGACCCGAATGACGAGCGCAACATCTTTCTGGAGATCCGCGCAGGGACGGGCGGAGACGAATCCGCGCTCTTCGCCGGCGATCTGTTCCGCATGTACTCCCGGTACGCGGAGCGCCAAGGCTGGCAGGTCGAGGTCATCTCCGAGTCTCCGGGCGACGTCGGAGGGTACAAGGAAATCATCGCACGCATCATCGGGCACGGCGCCTACTCCAAGCTCAAGTTCGAGTCCGGCGGCCACCGCGTCCAGCGCGTTCCGGAGACCGAAACCCAAGGGCGGATCCACACCTCCGCCTGCACGGTAGCGATTCTTCCCGAGGCCAACGCGATCGGCGACGTCGTGCTGAACCCGGCGGAGATGCGCATCGACACGTTCCGCGCTTCCGGCGCGGGCGGCCAGCATGTCAACAAGACGGACTCCGCGGTGCGGATCACGCACCTTCCGACCGGCATCGTGGTTGAATGTCAGGACGCGCGCTCGCAGCACAAGAACAAGGAAAAGGCGCTTGCCGTGCTGGCAGCGCGCATCAAGGACAAGCAGATGCGCGAACAGCAGGCCAAGGAAGCCGCGACGCGCAAGTCGCTCATCGGCTCGGGCGACCGCTCCGAGCGCATCCGCACCTATAATTTCCCGCAAGGACGGGTCACCGACCACCGCATCGGGCTCACCCTGTACAAGATCAACGACATCATGGACGGAGACCTCTCCCAGCTGACCGACGCTCTGCTCGCCGAACTCCAGGCAGAGCAGCTCGCGGCGTTCGCCGAAGAGCGCTGAGCCCGGGCGTGGTCCGAGCCGGAGCGACCATCGAGGGCCTGCTGCGGGAATCCCGCCTGCCGCGGCGCGAGGCCGAACTTCTGCTGCAGGGCGTGCTGCGCTGCGAGCGCGTCCACCTCATTGCTCATGCGGAGGAGCCGGTCGATTCGTCAAGAGCCATCGCTGCGCGGGCATGGTTCTCGCGGCGCCGCTCGGGCGAACCCGTCGCGTACATCATCGGCGTGCGGGAGTTCTACGGCCTCGCGTTCCGCGTCACCTCCGCCGTCCTGATTCCGCGCTCTGAAACCGAGCTGCTGGTGGAACTCGCGCTCGGGCGCGCCGGGCCGAGCGCACGGGTACTGGAGCTGGGCACGGGCAGTGGTGCAATCGCCGTCGCCCTCTGGTCCAAGAGACCCGACCTGAAGATCACCGCAAGCGATATCTCTCACGCGGCGCTCGAGGTTGCGCGCCGCAACGCGGATACCCATGGAGCCGACATCGACTTCGTGCAGAGCGATTGGTTCGAGGCAATCGGCCCCGGACCCTTCGACCTGATCGCCAGCAACCCGCCGTATGTGGCGGAGGGAGATCCGCACCTGAAGCAGGGCGACCTGCCCTCCGAGCCGCGCGTTGCGCTGCTCGCAGGGGACGACGGCCTGGCATGCGTGCGCGCGATCGCGGCGCAGGCGCGCTACCACCTCAGTCCCGGCGGCCGGCTGCTCCTGGAGCACGGCTACAACCAAGGGGAGAGCTGCACCGCGTTGCTGGACGAGCTGGGTTATACCCAAGTCGAAGATCACCGCGACTTCGCGGGCTTGCCGCGAGTGTGCACCGGCACCCTGCGCGATTGACCACGTGCGAGGCGCGCAGTAAAATTCCCGACAAATCTTATCGGGTATTAGAGGCGCACATGGACGTACAGCAGCTCATCAAGCAGCAAGTCACCGGCAATCCGATCGTGCTCTACATGAAGGGCACGCCGCAGTTCCCGCAATGCGGCTTCTCCGCCAACGCCGTTCAGATCCTGAAAGCGTGCGGCGTTTCGGATCTTTTCACGGTGAACGTGCTCGAAGAACCGGAGATCCGCCAGGGCATCAAGGAGTACGCCAACTGGCCCACGATCCCGCAGCTCTACATCAAAGGGGAGTTCGTCGGCGGCTCCGACATCATGCGCGAGATGTACCAATCGGGCGAGCTGCAGAAGCTGCTTCAGGCCTGAGTGAGCAGGCCGTCGATCATCCGCTCGGCCTGCGCGGCGTAGCCGCCCCCGAAGAGATTCGCGTGGTTGAGCACGTGGTACAGGTTGTACAGCGGTTTCCTCCGCTCGTAGCCCGAGCCGAGGGGTGCGATCTCCGTGTACGCGGCGTAGAACTCCGGCGGAAACGCACCGAAGAGCTCGGTCATCGCCAGATCGGTTTCCCGGTCTCCCCAGTAGACGGCCGGATCGAAGAGCACGGGCGCTCCCTCTGCCAGGAAGCCTGCGTTCCCGCCCCAAAGGTCGCCGTGGAGCAGGGAGGCTTGCGGGGCGTGGTCGGAGAGCAGCCGCGGAACGGCTTCGATGAGCCGCCCGCACTTCTTCAGCAGGCCTGCGTAAAGACCGTTCTTCCTCGCTAGCGCCAGCTGCGGCGCCAGGCGGGCGTCGCGCCAGAAATCGCTCCAAGAAGACGAACGCGGGTTGAGCTGCGGCGTTTTGCCGATGTAGTTGTCTCGCCGCCAGCCGAAGGATTCGCCGCGTGCCGAGTGCACGCGCGCGAGCGAGCGTCCGAGAGCGGCGTAGTCGCCGCTTCCGCGCATGTCGAGGTGCTCGAGCACCAGAAAGGAGTCCTGGCCTGCTTCCCCGCGGCACAAGGGAGCGGGGACCCTGGCGCCTGCGGCGGCGAGCGCAGAGAGGCCGTCAACCTCCGCGGCGAAGTTGTCGAGCTGCGTTCGGTCATTGACTTTCGCGAAGTACCTGCGGCCGCCTCCCTCGAGGACGAAGCAGCGGTGGATGCAGCCCCCCGCGGCCGGAGTGGCCCGCTCGACGCGAAACACCGCGCCGGCCTCCGCGATGGAAGCCTCGACGGCGGCGAGAAGCGCCGGAGAGATCAGGCGCGTCCGAGCGCCGCGCGCGCGCGCCGGATCGCGACGCGTACCCGCGAAGGCGCGGTTCCGCCGATATGCGAGCGGCCCGCCACAGAGCCATCGAGCGTCAGCACGCGGTAGACGTCGCTCCCGACCTTCGACGAGAAGCGGCGCAGGTCGCTGAGCGGCAGCTGGTCGAGCGCACGTCCGGTTTCCTCCGCGAAACGCACGGCGCGCGCGGCTGCCTCGTGCGCGTCGCGGAACGCGAGTCCCTTCTTCACCAGGTAGTCGGCGAGATCGGTGGCGGTGGCGAATCCCTGCTGCGCGGCGGCGCGCATCGCCTCGGCGTTGACGACGATTCCCGCGATCATCTCCGCGAAGACGGCGAGGGTATCGCGCCAGGTGTCGGCGGCATCGAAGAGCGGTTCCTTGTCCTCCTGGTTGTCCTTGTTGTAGGCGAGCGCCTGGCCTTTCATAACGACCAGCAGCGCGACCAGATCGCCCGTGACCCTGCCGGTCTTGCCGCGGGCGAGCTCGGCGACGTCGGGATTCTTCTTCTGCGGCATGATCGACGAGCCGGTGCAGAAGCGGTCCGGCAGGGTCACAAAGTCGAAGCGCGGGCTGGTCCAGAGGATGAGTTCCTCGGACAGGCGCGAGAGGTGGACCATCGCAAGCGCCGCGCAGGAGCAGAATTCGATCGCGAAATCGCGATCGGAGACGGCATCGAGGGAGTTCTCGCTCACGCCCTCGAAACCGAGCTCGCGCGCAACGCGCGCGCGGTCGATCGGAAACGAGGTGCCCGCGAGCGCGGCGGCGCCCAGCGGCAGGCGATTCACGCGCTTCCGGCACTCGGCCAGACGCGAGCGGTCACGCTCGAGCATCTCGAAATACGCGAGCAGGTGGTGTCCGAAGGTGACCGGCTGGGCGACCTGCAAATGCGTGAGGCCCGGCATGATGGTGGCAGCGTGCCTATCGGCCTGGTCGACGAGCGCCTTCTGGACGCGGCGTGTGAGGCCGGCAATTTCGTCGATCGCATCGCGCAGCCAAAGGCGCAGGTCGGTCGCGACCTGGTCGTTGCGCGAGCGCGCCGTGTGCAGGCGCTTGCCGGCGTTTCCGGCGATGTCGATGAGCCTGCGCTCGATGTTGAGATGCACGTCCTCGGAGTCGAGTGACCAGCGGAAGCGTCCTGCCGCGATTTCTCCGGAGATCCTGGACAGGCCGCGCTCGATCGCCTTGAGGTCCCCTCGCGAGAGGATTCCCGAGAAGCGCAGCATCCGCGCATGCGCGATGGAGGCGCGGATGTCGTGGAGCGCGAGCCGCTGGTCGAAGCCCACGGACGCGGTATACCGCCTGACCAGCTCGGATACCGGCTCGGCGAACCGCCCCGACCAGAGCTTCTTGCCCGACTTGGGCTTCGTTCCCATGGTTGACTGTAGAATGCCCGAAGTCGCGGGCACGCGGTCTCGCCGCGCGCCTCAAACTCTGCGTACGCAGGAAAAGTGCAAAGTATACGGCAAAACCATCTGCCAGACGCTCTGCCGGATTTCCGGAACCTGGGGGTGATTTCGCGGATCCTGCTGTCGGTCAACGCGCTCGCTCTGCTTTTCGCCCTGGCCCGCTCACGCGAGATCGGCGAGTTCGCCACTAAGGTCACCGAGATCGCGGGCTCGCTCGAGCCGGTGCTGCTGGTCGTGGTGGTCGTGCTCTACGCGGCGTCGGCGCTTCTCGAGCGGCTGGTGTACCCGCAGGGCCTGCTTGCCGTGTTCGCGATCGTGCTCGCGACGACCGCCGCGCTCTTCCCCCTTCAAGCGCTGATCGGCGGCAACGGGGGCGGGCGCGAGCTCGCCTGGAGCCTCGGCTGCGCCGCGTTCGTGACCGCGGCGGTGGCCTGGTATTTCTATCTGCGCAACCGGGCGTTCTCGCCCGCGATATCGGAGGCGCGGCTGCAAGCGCTTCAAGCTCGCATCCGCCCGCATTTCCTGTTCAACAGCCTGAACGCAGTGCTCTCGCTCATCCGCAAGGACCCGAAGCGCGCGGAAGGCGCGCTCGAAGATCTGGCGGAGCTGTTTCGCACCGTGATGGCCGACAACCGCCAGCTGATAGCGCTTCGCGACGAGCTTTCGCTGTGCAGACAGTACCTCAATCTCGAGCAGCTGCGACTGGGCGAAAGGCTCAAGGTCGAGTGGCGCCTCGATCCGGCAGCGGACGACGCCCTGGTGCCGCCCATGGTCCTGCAACCCCTGGTGGAGAACGCGGTGTACCACGGCATCGAGCCCGGTATCACCCCGGGGCTCATCGAGGTGCGCATCGAGCGCCGCAACGACCGCCTCTGGTTGCAGCTTACCAATCCGTACCACGAGGACTACCAGCATCGCCAGGGGAACCGCATGGCGCTCGCGAACATACGCGAGCGCCTCCAGCTGCACTTCGACGTCGAGGCGAGCCTGAATACGCGCATTGCCGACGGACGCTATGAGATCGGCATCGCCATGCCATACCGCACCAGCCTATGAGCGCGATCCGCGTGGTCATCATCGACGATGAGCAACCGGCGCGCAGCCGCATGCGTGAGCTGCTCGAGGATTGCCAGGCGGAATTTCCGCATTCGCTCGCCGGTGAGGCCGCGAACGGCGTCGAGGGGCTGCAAGTCGTCGCCGCAGCCCAGGCCGACGTCGTCCTGGTCGATATCCACATGCCCGAGATGAGCGGCATCGAGCTTGCGCGGCACCTGCAGCTCCTCGAGCACCCGCCCGCGGTGATCTTCGTGACTGCCCACGATCAGTACGCGGTGGAGGCGTTCGAGGTCAACGCCCTGGACTACCTCACCAAGCCGGTGCGCGCCGCGCGCCTGCTCACGGCTCTCAAGAAGGCAGCGAGCGGCGCGCGCCTCAGCCGTGGCGTGCTCGAGAGCATCGATCCAGCGCCGCGCCGGCACTTCAGCGTCGCCGAGCGCGGGCGGGTGACCCTCGTTCCGGTCGCGGATGTCATCTATCTCAGGGCCGAGCTCAAGTACGTCACGCTGCGAACCCGCGAGCGCGAGTACCTGGCCGAGGAATCGCTCACCCAGATCGAGCAGGAGTTTGGGCGCGTCTTCGTGCGCATTCATCGCAATTGCCTGGTGGCGCGGCGATGGATCCGCGGGTTCGAGCGCGGAGCCGAATCCGAAGGCGAAGTCGGCTGGTCGGTGGTGCTCGAAGGTCTCGACGAGAAGCTGCCCGTGAGCCGCAGGCAATGGCCGCAGGTGAAGGCAATGGCGGAGTGAGAACATGAGTCAAGATCCGGGACGCATCGTCATTGCATCGCGCAAGAGCCGCCTCGCCCTGTGGCAATCCGAGCACATCGCGGGCGAGCTCAGGCGTCTCTACCCGCGCTGCGAGGTCGGCATTCTGGGGATCACCACCCGCGGCGACGAGATCCTCGACCGCCCTCTCGCCGAAGTGGGCGGCAAGGGCCTTTTCGTGAAAGAGCTCGAGGCGGCGCTCGAGGACGGTCGCGCCGATATCGCGGTGCACTCCGCGAAGGACGTTCCGATGCAGCTGCCGCCGGGCTTCTGCCTGGCGGCCATAGCCCCCCGCGAAGACCCGCGAGACTGTCTCGTATCGAATTCGAGCGCGAGCCTGGAGGCGCTCCCCGCCGGCAGCATACTGGGCACCTCCAGCCTGCGGCGCGAGGCACAGCTGCGCGAGCGCTACGCCGCCTTGCAGGTGAAGCCGCTGCGGGGCAATCTCGACACGCGCCTGGCGAAGCTCGATCGGGGCGAATACCAGGGCATCGTGCTCGCCGCTGCGGGACTGAAGCGGCTGGGCCTCGGCGCCCGTATCCGGGCGATGCTCGAGCCCGAGCAGAGCCTGCCGGCGCCGGGGCAGGGCGCGCTGGCGATCGAATGCCGCGAAGACCGCACCGCCCTGCGCGAGCAGCTCGGACCGCTCCAAGATCCGGTCAGCGCGGCCTGCGTTCGCGCCGAGCGCGCGGTAAGCCGTGCGCTCTTCGGCGACTGCAAACTCCCCCTTGCCGCCTATGCCGTGGCGAACGGGACGGACATCCGGCTACGCGCCTTGGTGGCCAAACCCGACGGCAGCCGGCTGGTGCGCGCGGAGTCGAACGGCCCCATGACCGCGCCCGAAGAGCTGGGCGCAGCGCTCGCGGCCAGGTTACGGTCGCTGGGCGCGGACGCCATTCTCGCCGCCCTGTCGTGAGCAAGGGGCTCTCGGGCCGGGGCGTCGTGATCACTCGGCCGCGCGAGCATGCTCCCGCGCTCGCCGAGCGCATCCGCGCCGCCGGGGGCGATCCCATACTCTTCCCGACGATCGAGATCCTTCCACCGCAGGACGAAGGTCCGGCCGCCCGCATCATCACGCGCCTCCAGGATTTTCAGCTCGCGATCTTCGTCAGCCCGACCGCCGTCATGAGGGGACTCGCACTGGTGAGCGCGAGCCGTTCTTGGCCCGCCGGCGTGCGCGTGGCGGCGGTAGGGGCGGGCACCGCCGCAGCGCTCGTCGAGCGCGGCTTTCGCGAGGTGATATCGCCGTCTGGGGAGGCGGACAGCGAGGCTCTCGCCGCGCTCGACGAGCTTCGGGAGACGCGCGGGCGCCAGGTCGTGATCTTTCGCGGACAAGGCGGCCGCGAATGGCTAGGGCGCGAGCTGGACGCGCGCGGCGCGCGGGTCGAATACGCGGAATGCTATCGCCGGGCGCGGCCGCAGGCGGATGTACGCGGACTGCTCGCGCGCTGGCAGACCGGAGCGATCGAGGCGGTCTCGATCACGAGCAGCGAGGGTCTCGAGAACTTCTTCTCGATGCTCGGGCCCACCGGGGGCCGATACCTGCGTGCGACCCCGGTGTTCGTTCCCCATCCACGGATCGCGCGCGCGGCTCGCGAGCTCGACGTGCGCGAGGTCCTGGTGACCGGCGGTGGCGACGATCGCGCCGTCGCGGAGATGGCTGCTTTTTTTGCTAGAGTATGACGGCTTCCGATAGGCAACTCGCCTAAGACATGCAAGACCGCGCCCCGCCAGCCGCCGATACCCAGCACGCCACCGCGCGCGGCCCTCGGTTCGTTTCCGCGTCGGCCGTCGTTGTCGCGCTGCTCGCGCTCGCCCTCGCGTGGCAGTGGTACGACACGCGCGCCCAGGTCAACGCCCTTCGCGGCGAGCTGGCGCAGCGCGTACGCGATATCGAAGCCGACAGTCGCGACGCGCGCCTGAGCGCCAAACAGGCGCAGGAGGCGATGCGCGAAGCGCTGGCGAAAGTGGCCCAGCTCGACCTGAGACTCAGCGAGTATCAGAGTCATCAGGCGAGCCTCGAGGGACTCTATGAGGAGATCGCGCGGGGCCGAGACGACTGGGTGATCGCCGACGTTGAGCAGGTGCTCGCCGTTGCTTCGCAGCAGCTGCAACTCGTCGGCAACGCTCATGTCGCGCTCGCCGCCCTTCAGACCTTGGACGCTCGTCTTGCGCGCTCCGGGCGCGCGCAGTTCCTGCCGCTGCGTAAGGCCTTGGGCCACGATATCGAGCGCCTGAAAGCGGCTCCCGATATCGACGTGCCCGGTATCGCCGCGAAGCTCGATCAGATGATCGCCGGTGTCGACGCCCTGCCGCTTGCGCAGGACATGCGTCCCGAAGCGAAGACGCCCGAGAAGGCGGCGCCGGAAGGCTTTTGGGGAAAGCTGGTCGAGGAAGTATGGAGCGAGCTGAGGCAGCTCGTCAGAATCCAGAAGATGGACAGCGCCGATGCGCCCTTGGTCAGTCCCACCCAGGCTTATTTCATGCGGGAGAATCTCAAGCTTCGCCTGCTCAACGCCCGCATCGCGCTGCTCTCGCGGGACGAGGCCGTGTACCGAGGCGACCTTGACGCGGCAGGTGCTTGGCTCGCGCGTTATGTCGACGTCCGCTCGGGAACCGGGGCGGCGATGGCTGCCAGCCTGAAGCAGCTGCGATCCGCGGCTGCAAGCTCTCTGTTCCCGACGATAAGCGAGAGTCTCGCCGCGGTGCGCTCGTACAAGACGCCGCGCGAGCGCGCGCCGCGATGAAGGGATTGCTCTGGCTGTTCGTGCTGGCGGCGCTCGCGGTCGCACTGTCCCTGGCGCTGCACGGCAACGGCGGCTACGCGCTCTTCGTGCTGCCGCCGTGGCGCGCCGAGGTGTCGCTCACTTTTCTCGGCGTGCTCGTGATCGTCGCCTTCGCCCTCGCCTACTTTCTCGTCCGAGTGGCGTGGCATACGGTGAGGCTACCCTCCCACGTACGCGCCTTCCGCAGGCGCCGCCGGGCCGAGGCCGGCCATGCGGCGACGCTCGGCGCCATCCAGGCGCTGTACGAGGGCCGGTTCGTGCGGGCGGAGAAGCTCGCCTCCAAGGCGATGGATCTCGACGCATCGCCCGGGCTGGCCGGCCTGCTTGCAGCGCGTGCGGCGCAGAGACTGCGCGACTTCGCGCGACGCGACCAGTGGCTCGAGCGCTCGACGCAGGGCGGCGGGGAATGGCGCGTCGCGCAGGCGATGACCAAGGCGGAGCTGCTGCTGGACGAGCGTCGCTTCGACGAAGCCCGGTCGGTGCTGCGCGAGCTGCACGCGAGCGGGCCGCGCCACGTCGCGGCGCTGTTGCTCGCGCTGCGCGCGGAGCAGGGCATGTCGAACTGGGAAGAGGTGCTGCGCACCGCAAGCGCCCTGGAAAAGCACGATGCCATGCCGCCCGAAGCCCTGGACAGCATACGCAGTGCCGCCCACGTCGCCCTGCTCACCCGCAAGCCGCTCGACCAGGAGAGCTTCGTGCGGCAGTGGGAGAGCGTCCCGCGGTCGGAGCGCGTCCGTCCCAGGATAGCGGCGACAGCGGCGCGCGCCTTCATGCAGCTCGGCGACTGTCGCAAGGCTCACCGCATCATCGAAGACGCCTTGGAGCACGGCTGGGACGGCGCCCTGGCGCTGCTTTACGGTGAATGCGTGGACAAGGATGCGCTCGATCGCCTCGAGCGCGCGGAAAAGTGGCTGAAGGATCGGCCGGGCGAAGCTCAGCTGCTGCTCACGCTCGGCCGGCTGTGCGTGCAGCGCGAGCTTTGGGGAAAGGCGCAGAGCTACCTGGAGGCGAGCTTGGCGACGCAGCCCAGCCAGGCCGCGCATATCGCGCTGGCGCGGCTCCACGAGCGCCTCGGCCGGGAAGCGGAAGCCGGCCGGCATTTCCGCGCGAGCGCCGACCTCGCGCAACGCGGCTGAGCCGCCCTAGAGCCCGAGTCCGGCCAGCTGCTTTTCCGGATAGCGGGTTCCCGACGCAATTCCCGGAGGGAACGCCTTTGCGAGTTGCGCGACCTCGGCGGAGCTGAGGGCGACGCGGGTCGCGGCCGCGTTCTGCTCCATGTATTCGCGCCGCTTCGTTCCCGGGATCGGCACGATGTCCCTTCCCTGGGCGAGCACCCACGCGAGCGCGACCTGGGCCGGTTTGACCTTGTGTGCCGCGGCGATCGCTTCGAGCGGCTGCAGGAGTTCGACGTTGCGCTTCAGGTTGTCGGGGCTGAAGCGCGGATGGTCGCGCCTCCTGTCTTTTTCCCGAAGCGCGTCGAGCGACTTGATCGTCGCAGCAAGGAACCCGCGCCCGAGCGGCGAGTATGCCATCAGGGCGATCCCCAGTTCGCGGCAAGCCGGCAGGATGTCGCGCTCCACATCGCGCGACCATAGCGAGTACTCGGTCTCGAGCGCGGCGAGCGGATGCACCTTGTGCGCGCGCTTGACGGTCTGCGCTCCCGCCTCCGAGAGCGCGAGATGGCGTACCTTTCCCTGCTCGACCAGCTTCTTCATTGCGCCCACCGTATCCTCGATCGGCACCTTAGGATCCACGCGGTGCAGGCCGTAGATATCGATCACATCGACGCCGAGGCGCTTGAGCGAAGCCTCGCAGGCCAGAGGCACGTAGTCGGGATGCCCGGCGGAGAGGCCCTCGGGCAGCTTGAACCCGGAGAGCCCGAGGTTGCCGAACTTCGTCGCGAGCAGCACCCGGTCGCGCTTCCCCCTGATCGCGCGCCCGACGAGTTCCTCGTTGGTGCCGGCCCCGTAGGCGTCCGAGGTCACGATCAGGTTGACTCCGAGCTCGATCGAGCGATGGACAGTCGCGATCGACTCGGCCTCGTTCGGCTCGCCGTAGATGCCGGTCATCCCCATGCAGCCCAGGCCTATCGCCGGAACCTCGGGGCCGCCCTTTCCAAGCTTGCGCGTTTCCATGCTTCTCCTCTTCGGTTGATCTATGCCAGCCAGTCCCTGGGACGCAGGAAATCGCGGTACAGCCTCGCTTCCTCGCCGGCAGGATCGGGTTTCCAGTCGTAGCGCCAGGTGACCCTCGGCGGCAGCGACATGAGTATCGATTCAGCGCGCCCGCCCGACTGCAGGCCGAACAGCGTGCCGCGATCATAGACGAGATTGAATTCCACGTATCGACCGCGGCGGTACGCCTGAAAATCGCGCTCGCGCTCGGCGTAAGGAAGGCCTCTGCGGCGCTCCACCAGCGGCAGGTAGGCGGGCAGGAAGTGGTCGCCGACGCTCTTCACCAGTCCGAAGCAGCGCTCGAAGCCGCCTGCGTTCAGGTCGTCGAAGAATATTCCACCGATGCCGCGCGGCTCCCCGCGATGTTTGAGGTAGAAATACTCGTCGCACCAGCGCTTGAAACGGGGGTAGAGCTCCGGCCCGAAGCCCGCGAGTGCCTGGCGGCATGTCAGGTGAAAATGACGCGCGTCCTCCTCGAAACCGTAGTACGGCGTGAGATCCATTCCGCCGCCGAACCACCAAATGGTGTCGCTTCCCGTCTTGGCGGCCGTTAGGAAGCGCACGTTCATGTGGACCGTAGGCACGTACGGGTTGCGGGGGTGCAGCACCAGCGATACGCCCATCGCCTCGAATCCTCGTCCGGCGAGCTCCGGGCGCGCTGCGCTCGCCGCCGCGGGAAGACGCTCGCCGCGCACACGCGAGTAGTTCACCCCGCCGCGCTCGAACAGGTTGCCGTCCTCGATGATCCGGGTTTCACCGCCACCGCCTTCGGTGCGCTCCCAGCGGTCCTCCCGAAAACGCAGGCCGTCGAGGCGCTCCAGCTCGCCGACGATCCGATTCTGGAGACCGAGAAGATACTCGCTGACTTCGGCCGCGTTCATCTCTTCGGAGCGACGGCGCGGAATCCTATGTCGCGGCGATACTGCATGCCCTCGAAGCGAATCGCGGACACCGCCTCGTAGGCGCGGCGCTGCGCCATCTTGAGCGTATCGCCCAAGGCCGTGACGCACAGCACCCTCCCTCCGGCGGTCACGGCAGTGCCGTCTCTCAATGCGGTTCCCGAATGGAACACGCGCAGATCCTCTTGCGCGGCCGGCAATCCGGTCACCGCGTCGCCTTTGCGCGGAGAATCGGGGTAGCCCGCGGCCGCCACCACGACTCCCAAGGCGGCGCGGCGATCCCAATCGGCTTCGAGCCGGTCGAGCGTACCGTCGACCGCGCCTTCGATCAGCGCGAACAGGTCGCTCTTCAGCCGCAGGAGAATCGGCTGCGTTTCGGGGTCGCCGAGCCGGCAGTTGAATTCGAGAACGCGCGGATTGCCGGCGCCGTCGATCATCAATCCTGCATAGAGAAATCCGCTGTACCGATGGCCTTCCTCCGCCATTCCCTTGAGCACCGGCTGGATCACCTCACGGACGACGCGCGCGTGCAGGCCGGGCGTCACCACGGGCGCGGGCGAGTACGCACCCATGCCACCGGTGTTCGGTCCCTGGTCGCCGTCCCTGAGACGTTTGTGGTCCTGGCTGGTGGCGAGCGGCAGCATGTGCTCGCCGTCGGCTATCACGATGAAGCTCGCTTCTTCGCCCTCGAGGAATTCCTCGATCACGACGCGGCTGCCCGCCGCTCCCATCGTGCGCTCGACGAGGATCTGGTCGATCGCGCGGTGCGCTTCGTCCTTGCTCGCCGCGACGACCACGCCTTTGCCCGCCGCCAGCCCGTCGGCCTTGACGACGATAGGGGCGCCTTTCGCGTCGACATAGGCGTGCGCTCCGCGCGCCTCGTCGAAGCTCGCGAACGCGGCCGTCGGGATGCGGTGACGGATCATGAATTCCTTGGCAAACTGCTTCGAGCTCTCGAGCCGCGCGCAGGCCTTGGTCGGGCCGAAGATTCTCAAACCCCTCGAGCGGAATAGATCGACGATGCCTTCGGCGAGCGGCGCTTCGGGTCCCACCACGGTAAGGTAGACGCCCTCGGCGAGCGCGAACTCGGCGAGCCTCTCGATCTCCAAGATCGGCACGTTCTCCAGACCGTTCTCTCGCGCGGTTCCCCCGTTTCCCGGGGCGACGAAGACCTTCTGCACGCGAGGGCTTTGCGCCAGGCGCCACGCGATCGCATGTTCCCTGCCTCCCGAGCCGACGACCAGGAGCTTCATCAGTGGCGGAAATGCCGGACGCCTGTGAATACCATGGCCATGCCGTGCTCGTCCGCGGCCGCGATGACCTCGTCGTCGCGCACGCTGCCTCCGGGCTGGATCACCGCTCTTGCACCGGCGCGCGCGATCACGTCGATCCCGTCGCGGAACGGGAAGAAGGCGTCCGAGGCGACTGCGGAGCCCACGAGCGACAGGCCGGCTTCCTGGGCCTTGAAGTCGGCGACGCGCGCCGCGTCTACGCGGCTCATCTGACCCGCGCCGATGCCGAGCGTGCGGCCGTCTTTGCAGAAGACGATGGCGTTCGACTTCACGTACTTCGCCAAGCGCCAGGCGAAGAGCAGATCGGCGAGCTGCCCCGCGGAAGGCTTCACTCGGGTGACCGAGCGCGGCGCCGGGCCTTGCAGCGCGCCGTCGTCGGGCGTCTGGACGAGAAGTCCTCCGCCGACGCGCTTCACATCGTAGGCTTGCGCGCCGCGCGCGAGCTCGATCGAGAGGACCCGCACATTCGGTTTGGCGGCGAGGGCGCTTTGCGCCCCGGCGTCGAACTCGGGCGCGATCAGCACCTCGACGAATGGCTTGCACACCGCGTCCGCGGTCGTGGCGTCGAGCGCGCGGTTGAAGGCGACGACGCCCCCAAAGGCGGAGGTCGGGTCGGTGGCGAAGGCGCGGTCGTACGCCTCGCGCGTGGAGGAGGCGATTGCGGCGCCGCAGGGATTGGCATGCTTGACGATCACGCAAGCCGGCTCGTCGAAGGCCTTCACGCACTCCCACGCCGCGTCGGCGTCGGCGATGTTGTTGAAAGATAGCTCCTTGCCCTGCAGCTGCCGTCCGCTTGCGATCCCGCCGGGGACCGGACCCGCGTCGCGGTAGAACGCGGCAGCCTGATGCGGATTCTCGCCATAGCGCAGGTCCTGGAGTTTCTCGAATTGCAGCGTGAGCCTCTCGGGAAAGGCGCTGCGCTTGCCGTCCGGCGCGAGCGCGGTGAGGTAGTTGCCGATCGCTGCGTCGTACGCGGCGCTGTGCGCGAATGCTTTCTGCGCCAGCGAAAAACGCGTTTCCTGGCTCAAGCCTCCGCCGCTTTCGTTCATCTCCGCGAGCAGCTTCGGATAGTCGGAAGGATCGGTGACGACGGCCACGCCGGCGTAGTTCTTCGCCGCGGCGCGCAGCATGCTGGGCCCGCCGATGTCGATGTTCTCGATCGCCTCGGCGAGCGTGGAGCCGCTCTTCGCGACGGTCTCCGCGAACGGATACAGGTTGACGACGACGAGGTCGATGGGGTCGATGCCTACGGAGCGGATCGCGGCGAGATGCTCCGGCGAGTCGCGCCTGGCGAGAATGCCGGCGTGCAGCCGCGGATGCAGCGTCTTTACGCGCCCGTCCAGCATCTCGGGAAATCCGGTGTAGTCGGCGACCTCGGTGACCATCGCGCCCTGCGCCGCAAGGAATTTTGCCGTGCCGCCCGTCGACAGGATCTTTATCTTGAATCGGGCCAATCCCCGAGCCAGCTCGGCGAGGCCGGTCTTGTCGGAAACGCTGATCAGCGCCGTCCGGATGGGAATCACATCCTTATCTTATGCGACTGCATCTTCTTTCGCAGCGTGTTGCGGTTGATGCCGAGCATTTCGGCGGCCACGGACTGGTTGCCCGCGGCCCGGTCGAGCACGATCTCGAGCATCGGACGCTCGACGTTCTTGAGCACCATGTCGTAGATGGCCCGCGGCCTTGCCCCGTCGAGATCCTTGAAGTAGCGCTCCAGAGAGCGGCGCACGCAGTCCGCGATCTCGCTGGTCTGCTTCATGCCGCCAGCTCCAGGTCGTAGCGCAGGCGCGGATCGTCGCGCCCTACCTGTTTGAAGAAACCGTCGACCGCGGAGAGTTGCTCTTCGCAGCTCTCCAGCTGATTCATGCGATGCCTGAAGCTCGCCGAACCGGCGAGTCCCTTCGTGTACCACGAGATGTGCTTGCGCGCGACCTTCACCCCCCGTTCCCTTCCATAGAACGAGTAGAGGTCGTTCAGGTGCGCGATCAGGACAGCGTGGATCTCCGAGACCAGCGGCGGGGGCAGCTTCTCGCCGGTGGAGAGATAGTGCTCGATCTCGCGGAAGATCCAGGGGCGGCCCTGGGCCGCGCGGCCGATCATGATCCCGTCGGCACCGGTGTACTCGAGCACGCGCTTGGCTTCTTCGGGAGTGTTGATGTCGCCGTTCGCCACCACGGGCAGACGCGTGGCGCGTTTCACTTCGCGAATCGTGTCATATTCGGCGCGCCCCGAGAACCCGCAGGCACGGGTCCGGCCGTGAAGCGACAGCAGCTGCACGCCGCTTTCCTCGGCGATTCTCGCCACCCTGAGCGCGTTCTTGTTCGCCGTGTCCCAGCCGGTCCGGAACTTGAGCGTCACCGGCACGTCGACGGCTTTCACCACCGACTCGAGAATCTGGCCGACGAGGGGCTCGTCCTTCAGGAGCGCCGATCCGGCCATGGTGTTGCACACCTTCTTCGCCGGGCACCCCATGTTGATGTCGATGATCTGCGCGCCCTCGCCGACGTTGAAGCGGGCTGCATCGGCCATCATGACCGGATCGGCGCCGGCGATCTGCACGGAGATGGGCTCGACCTCACCGTCGTGATTTGCGCGCCGTCTCGTCTTCTCGCTGCCCCACAGGAGCGAGTTCGACGCCACCATCTCCGATACGGCAAGACCTGCGCCGAACTGCTTGCACAGCTGCCGGAACGGGCGATCCGTGACGCCGGCCATCGGGGCGACAAATAGATTATTTCGCAGCGCGTGCGAACCGATTCGCATCGACGTTCACGGAAAATTCTTCGAGGGAGCGCATTCTATACCTAAACGCCAGCGTCAAGGGAAGCATTGCGAGGCGCGCGCGCTCGATCTTTCGCCGATCGCGGAGCCGCGGCGCGAGCCGCGGCGCCGGAGTGGCTTCAGGGCAGCGCGCGCGTGCCGAAGATCATTCGGCGGGCGAGAAAATGCCGGGCGGGCGGCAGAATGTCGAGCAACGCCAAGCCAGCGCCGCGCGCCAACGCGAGCGGCGGCAGCGAGTTCGAGAACATCCTGACCAGGAAATCGGTGAATCCCATTCCGGCGTATCGATCGAAACGTCGGCTGCGCGCGTAGCGGGCCAGGAGGGCCTGCGCTCCAACGTCCTCCTTCGCGACCTCAAGCAACATCCGAGCCAATTCCCATGCGTCGCGCAATCCGAGGTTGAGCCCCTGCCCCGCCACCGGATGTAGCGTCTGCGCGGCGTTCCCGATCGCGAGCACTCGTGGCGAAGGCTGCACATCGGCGCGGCGCAGAGACAGCGGGAAGCTCGCGCGCCGGCCGGCCGAGCGAAACTCGCCGAGCCTTCCGCCGAAGGCCTGGCGCAGCCGCGCCAGAAACTCGCGCTCCGGGAGCTTGCACAGCCCGTCGGCGGTCTGCGGGCTCACGCTCCAGACCAGGGCGTGCCGGTCCCGAAATGGGAGCAGGGCGAGAGGCCCGTCTGCGGTGAAGCGCTCCCACGCGGTGCTCGCGGCCGCACGCTCAGCGAGGACCTCCGACACGATGGCCCGCTGTCGATAGTCGATCATGTGGCCCGCGGCGCGATTCAAGCCACCGTCGGCGAGGACGAGCAGCCGCGCGCGCATGCTCACTTCGCCCGCGCCAACTGCGACGCGGAGCAGGACGCCGTCGCCGGAAAGCTCCCATCCCGTCACGGTTCCGGAGGTCGCGGGAGTGCGGCCCGTGAGGCGCGTCGCAAGATCGGAGTACGAAGTGACGTAGCCGAGCGCTGGAATCCCGTAGTCCGCGCAGCGCAATACCGTGCGGCCGAATCCCTGCTGGGAGACGTGAATGGTTTGTATCGGCGTGCTTGCTTGCATGCTCCACGCGTTCAGCCGCTCCAGGATCAGGCGGCTGCCATGGGAGAGGGCGATCGGGCGGTCGGCGGCGTCGGAATCGTTGGCGATGCGTGCGAACGAAAGCGCGGTCCCGGACAAGGCGAGCGCAAGCGCGGAACCGACCGGCCCGCCTCCAGCGATCGCTACGTCGACTTCCGCCAGCTCAGCCGCGCCCAACGAGCGCCTCGATGTCGCGGACCGACTTCGGCGCCGCGGCCGTCAGCACTTCGCAACCCGTCGCAGTGACCGCGACGTCGTCTTCGATCCGCACGCCGATGTTCCAGAATCGCTCGGGGACGTTGTCACCCGGACGCACGTAGCAGCCCGGCTCCACGGTCAGCGTCATTCCCAGCTCGAGGCGGCGCCATTCGCCGCCCGACTTGTATTCCCCCGCATCGTGAACGTCCAGGCCCAGCCAATGCCCCGTGCGGTGCATGTAGAAACGCCGGTAATCCTCGGTTTGAATCACCTCTTCGACGCTTCCGCGGCAAAGGCCGAGGTCGACGAACCCGCGGGCAAGGGTCTTCACGGCGGCGTCGTGGGGCTCGTTCCAGCGGCTTCCGGCTCGCACCGCCGCGATCGCGGCGCCTTGGGCAGCGAGCACCAGCTCGTAGATGTCCTTCTGGGGTCCGCCGAACCTGCCGTTGACGGGGAAGGTGCGGGTCACGTCGGAGGCGTAGCCGTCGAGCTCGCAACCCGCGTCTACGAGCAGCAGGTCGCCGTCGGCGAGCCGCGCGCTATTGTCGCGGTAATGCAAGATGCAGGCGTTGGCGCCACCGGCGACGATCGGCGTGTAGGCGGGATACTGCGATCCGCGACGGCGAAACTCGTACAGGAGCTCGGCCTCGATCTCGTATTCGTTGCGCCCGGGGCGCGTGGCGCGCATCGCGCGCTCGTGCGCAGCCACAGAGATTGCCGCCGCCCGACGCATCACGGCGAGCTCGCCGTCGTCCTTGACCACGCGCATTTCGTCGAGCGCGGTGCGCAGATCGCGGATCTCGGCGGGGGCGGAGACTCCGGCGCGCGACTGGGCTCGCACCTCGTTCAGCCAGCGCATGACGCGCGCGTCCCATTCCGCATCGGCGCCTGGTGCATAGTGCAGAACGGGCTGGTTGGCGAGCAGCCTGGGGACCTGCTCGTCGAGCGTCTCGATCGGGAACGCCTCGTCCACCCCGAGCGCCGCCTTGGCGCCCTCCGGCCCGTTCCGCAGACCGTCCCAGAGCTCGCGCGCCGGATCACGCTTGCGACAGAAGAGAATCGACTTGGGGGCCTCGCCGGCGACAAGGACGAGGACCGACTCGGGCTCCGTGAACCCGCTCAAGTAGTAGAAGTAGCTGTCGAAGCGGTAGAGATATTCGCTGTCGCGATTGCGAACTCGCGCAGGGGCGGTCGGGATGAGCGCCACGCCGCGACCCATGCGGAGCTGCAGCGTCTGGCGGCGCTCGGCGCAGCGCGAGAGAGTGCTGGCGGTGTCCATTGACGAATTGTCGTCCGCTTCGGAGTAGCGATCAAGCGGGCTCGTTCAGTTCGGCGAGCCGTTGCGGCGTCCCGACATCGTGCCACTCGCCGCGATGCATTTGGCCCGACACGAGTCCGCGCGCCATCGCGGCGCGCAGCAGCGGAGCAAGCTGCCCTTTCGAGCCGGGCTTGATGCTCGCAAAGAGCTCCGGGCGGTATAGGCCGATTCCGCTGAAAGTCAATTTCGAATCTCCGGTGTCGGCGACCCGCGTGCCCCGGAGGGCGAAATCGCCGTGCGGATGGTGCAAAGGGTTTTCGACCAGCACGAGGTGCGCGAGATTCGCACCGAGCGAACGCGCCACGAGGCCGGGAAAATCGAAATCACAAAAGATATCGCCGTTGACGGCGAGAAACGGCGCTTGGCCGAGCAGCGGGAGTGCCTTTGTGATCCCGCCCGCGGTCTCGAGCGCCTCGCCCTCCGGAGAATAGCGGATGGACACGCCGAAGGGCCGCCCGTCGCCGAGCGCCGCCTCGATCATGTGGCCCAGGTGCGCGTGGTTGATCACGAGCTCGCGTATGCCCGCGCGCGCGAGCGCTTCGATCAACCAGACCATCAGGGGTTTTCCGCGGACTTCCAGCAGGCACTTCGGCACCGCGTCCGAAAGCGGCCGCATGCGCTCGCCCCGCCCTGCCGCCAAGATCATCGCTTTCATGCGCAGGCTCAGAAGGTATAGCCGACGCGCTTCTCCGCGGGGGCAAGCTCGTCGAGCAGGCGCGCAAGCGGAGCGAGATCACGGTAGCGCTCGCAAGTGCGCCGCAGGTATCCCATCACGCGAGGCTGATCCTTTAGGTAGCCGTGCTTGCCGTCCCTGAGAGAAAGACGCGCGAAGATTCCGAGCACCTTCAGCTGGCGCTGGGCGCCCATCCATTCGAAATCGCGGTAGAAATCGGCGAAGTCCCCGGCGACCGGAAGACCCGCGCCTCTCGCCTTCTCCCAGTACCGCACCGTCCAGTCGATGACGCGCTCCTCTTCCCAGGCGACGTAGGCATCGCGCAGGAGCGACACCAGGTCGTAGGTGATTGGGCCGTACACCGCATCCTGGAAATCGAGAATGCCGGGACACGGATCGCACACCATGAGGTTGCGCGAATGGTAGTCGCGATGCACGAATACCCGCGGCTGCGCCAGATTGTTCGCGAGGATCGCCGAAAGCGTCTTTTCGAGGTTCTCGGTCTGGGCGGAAACCAGTTTCAGCCCCAACTGGCGCGAGACGTACCACTCCGGAAACAGGCGCACTTCCCTTTCGAGCAGGCCGCGATCGTAATCGGGCAAGGCCCCGGGACGGCTCGCTTGCTGAATCCGGATGAGCGCATCGAGCGCGTGTCCGTAGAGCACGCCGGCGCTGTGCGCATCGAGCGCGCTCAGATAGGTCGTGTCGCCGAGGTCGGAGAGGAGGAGAAAGCCTTGGGCGATGTCCTGCGCATGGATCGCCGGCACATGCACGCCGGCTTCGGCGAAAATCCGGGCGATGCGAACAAAGGGTTCGCAGCCCTCCTTATCGGGAGGGGCGTCCATTGCGATCAGCGGAGCCTGGGAACCTTCCCGTCGAATCCGGAAATAACGCCGGAAGCTCGCGTCGTCGGAGACCGGAGCAATGCACAGCTCCTCGCCGAGCGTGGCGTTCAACCATCGCCGCAATTGCTCAGCGCGGTCCAAAACTCCTCCGGAAACAAAGAATTGCCTTCACCCCTGATTTATGCGATTTTAGCACTCGCCCCGCCAGCCCAATCGTCACTCGTCCCGCGATATGTCCTTTTTCCCCGCCCGCTCCTCGGCGCTGGCATTCGCGCTGCTGTGCTCCGCTTCGGCGTGGGGGCAGGTGGGGCAGGGGCTTCAGGCACCTCGGCAGGCGCGAGTGAAGCCGGACCCGAACGCCCCGACCACGCTAGAAGCGGACCGCATCGAAGGCGTTTCAGGCGGTGAAACGACCGCGCAGGGCAATGCGACCTTGCGCCGCGGCGACCTGTCGATCCGCGCGGAGTCGCTCAGCTATTCCGAGGAGAACGAGCAAGTGGAAGCGAAAGGCAACGTCCGCCTCGAGCACGGCGCCGACAGCCTGAGGGGCCCTAATCTGAGGTACTCGCTGAAAGACTCCACCGGAGTGCTGGAGAAGCCCGAGTTCACCCTTGCCCCGCGACCCAGGGCTAACCAAGCGCCTGTGAGCGGGCGCGGACGGGCCGAGAGCCTGGAAATCCTGGGCGAAGACAAGTACAGGATCAAGGACGGCCTTTTCACGTCGTGCAAGCCGGGCGACGACGGCTGGTACGTTCGCGCCGATGAGCTGGACCTGGACTTCACGCGCTCGGTCGGCACCGCCCATGGCGGGAGCCTGTATTTCGAGGGGGTGCGCGTCCTTCCCGCACCGACGTTCGATTTCTCGCTCAACAACGAGCGCAAATCGGGTTTTCTTCCGCTCCAGACGACGATTTCGGGCAAGAGCGGACTCGAGATCGGCGTCCCGTACTACCTGAATCTCGCGCCGAACTACGATGCGACCCTCACGCCGCGCTATCTGCAGAAGCGCGGAACACAGCTCGTCGAGCAGGTGCGCTACCTGGGGAAGAACTACAACGCGCAGCTCGACGCCGAGCAGCTGCCGAACGACCGGACGCTCGACGAAGGCCGCTCGGCAATCAGCTTTGTCGGCTTGTATAACCGCGAAAGCAAGCTGGTGGGCGGACTCAACCTGAACAAGGTGTCGGACGACAACTACTTTCGTGACCTGTCGACCCGCATCAACCTGACTTCCCAGACCACGCTGCCGCGCGAGGGTTTCGTGACCTACAACGGCAATTGGTGGGGCTCGGGCAGCTACTCGACGACGGCCCGCATTCAGACTTTCCAGGTGCTGCAGGACCCCGAAGCCCCGATCACCGCTCCCTACGGCCGCACGCCCCAGCTCACCCTGACGACGCTGCGCCAGGATATCGCGGGATTCGATTTCCGGTCTGCCGAGGAATTCGTCAATTTCAGCCACCCGACGCTGGTGACCTCGAAGCGCAGCAGCATCTATCCGAGCGTGAGCTTTCCGGTGATCGCGCCGCAGTATTTCATCACGCCTAAGGTGGGCTATAGCGCGACCTATTACTCGCTGGATCAGAATACCGCGGCCTCGACCACCACGCGACCCGGTCCTGCGCCCGCCAACGGCGGTGAGCCCGTACCGCGAACGATCAGCCGCGCCCTGCCGATCTACAGTCTCGACTCGGGCCTGATCTACGAGAAGGACACACAGGCCTTCGGGCAATCGCTCACACAAACGCTCGAGCCGCGGCTCTTCTACGTGTACATACCGTTTCGAGACCAGAACCAGATTCCGCTGTTCGATACGGCGATTGCGGACTTCAACTACGCGCAGATCTTTTCCGAGAACATATTCTCGGGCAACGATCGCATCAACGACGCCAATCAGCTCACCGCAGCGGTGACTTCGCGGCTGCTACTGCCTTCGAGCGGGCAGGAAGTCATGCGCGGCACGTTCGGCCAGCGATACTACTTCAAGGATCAGCAGGTGACGCTCAATCCGACCGACGCGCCGCGAACGTACAAGGCCTCGAATCTCCTGGCGGCGCTGTCCGGGCGGCTGTCTCCGGCGTGGTCGATGGACGCCGGCACCGAATACGATCAGCGCGACTTCCGCACCGAGCGCCTGACCCTCGCGGCGCGGTATCGTCCCGAGGGCCTGAAAACGCTGAATCTGAGCTATCGCTACCTCAGCGGGGACATCACGCAGAACGGTCCGACCAAGCAGATAGACGTGTCGGCTCAGTGGCCGCTCTTCGGACGCTGGTACGGGGTCGGACGGTTCAACTATTCGCTGGCGGACAGCAAGATTATCGAGACGATCGGCGGCTTCGAGTACGCGGCGGGCTGCTGGACGACGCGCATCGTGGTGCAGAAGTTCGCCCTCACGGCGGGCACGTCGTCGTCGAGCGTGTTTTTCCAACTCGAGCTGAACGGGTTCTCGCGCTTAGGGTCCAATCCGCTCGAAGCCCTGAAGCGGAATGTCCCCGGCTACCAGCGGATTAACGGTCCGGCGCCGGACAGCAAGCCCGATGCGCCTATTGACCTCTACAATTGATGCTGGACCTGAGCATCCGATGAGACTTGGCCTGACCCTGATCGCCCTGGCGGCGTGCAACGCAGTCCTCGCGCAACCCGCCCGCCCGGAAACGGCGGCGCCTGGCCGCGTCGATCTCCTCGACCGCATCGTCGCCGTGGTCAACAAGGAAGTGATCACGCAGTTCGAACTGACGGACCGCATCGCCAGCGTGCAACGGGACCTCGAGCGACGCGGGGCGTCGAACGTCAATCGTTCGGAGATCGAGCGCCAAGTGCTCGATCGCATCATCATGGAGAAGGTGCAGCTGCAGTTCGCGCGGGAGACCGGCATGCGCGTCGACGACCTGGAACTCGACCGCACGGTCAACCGCGTCGCGGAGAACAACAAGCTTTCGCTCACCGAATTCAGGCAGCGACTCGAGGCCGACTCCATTCCGTTCGACAAGTTCCGAGAGGAGGTTCGCAACGAGATTCTGCTGTCCCGCCTGCGTGACCGCGAAGTGACGAGCAAGCTCACCGTCAGCGAGGGCGAGATCGACAATCTCATCCAGGAGCAAAGCGAGAAGGAGAATCCCGGAACGGAATTCAATATCGCGCACATCCTGATCCGAGTACCGGAGCAGGCGACGCCGGCGCAACTGGATGCCCGGCGCGTCCGCGCCGAGGAAGCAGTGAAGCGCCTAAAGGACGGCGCGGACTTCGCCCAGGTCGCCGCGACCTATTCGGACGCCACCGACGCGTTCCAGGGCGGGAACATGGGTTGGCGCACCGAGCAGCGGCTCCCGGAATTGTTCGTCGAGGCCTTGGCGAAGCTCAAGCCTGGTGACGTGAGCGGCGTATTCCGCAGCCCCGCCGGATTTCATGTCATCAAGCTCCTGGACATGCGCGGGGCCGGCGCTCCTCTGCTTGTCGAGCAGGCGCACGTTCGGCACATCCTCATACGCACCAACGATCTGGTCTCGGAGGACGATGCAAAGAGAAAGCTGCTCGGGCTGCGCGAGCGCATCGTCAACGGCGTGGATTTCGCGGAGCTGGCGCGCCTGAATTCGGATGACGGCTCCGCTTCGCGGGGCGGAGACCTGGGATGGGTCTATCCGGGGGACACGGTGCCCGAGTTCGAGCGGGGGTTCGCGGAGCTGAAGATCGGGGAGGTCAGCCCGCCGGTCAAGACTCCTTTCGGCTGGCACCTGATCCAGGTGCTCGAGCGGCGCACCGCCGACGTCTCGACCGACCGCAAGCGGGTTGAGGCGCGCAAGGCTTTGCTCGAAAGAAAGGGCGACGAGGCCTACCAGGAGTGGCTGCGGCAGCTGCGCGATCGCGCCTACGTCGAAGTACGGCTGGACGAGCGATGAGCGCGCGGCTCGAAGCGGCCGTCGTTCGCCGCCCCGCAGCCCACGCCGGGAGCGGCGTGGCACCGGTCGCCGTGACCTCGGGGGAGCCTGCGGGCATCGGTCCGGAGATCTGCATCGCGCTCGCGAACAGTCCTCTCGCGGGCCGCCTGGTCGTGCTCGGAGACCGGGACATGCTCGAGGCGCGGGCCAAGCAGCTCGGAATGCGCGTGAGGCTGCGGGATCCCGGCTCGCCGGGGCCGGCCGACTCGCTCGCGTGCTTGCACGTGCCGTTGCCGTATTCCTGCAGGGCCGGCTCTCTCGACCCGCGCAGCGCTCCCTACGTCATCTCACTCATCGACCGGGCAATTGCGGGCTGCATGGCGGGCGAATTCGCAGCGCTGGTCACGGCGCCGGTGCACAAGGGCGTCCTCAACGACGGCGGATTCAACTTCGTCGGCCACACGGAATACCTCGCCGAGCACACCGGCACGGCTCACGTCGTGATGATGCTCGCGGGCGGAGGCTTGCGCGTCGCGCTCGCCACCACCCACCTCGCGCTAAAGGACGTGCCGCGGCGGCTGACCCGGGAGAGCCTGGAGCGCACGCTGCGGGTGCTTGGCGTCGAGCTCGAGGGTCGCTTCGGCATCACGGCGCCGCGGATCCTCGTCGCAGCCCTCAACCCGCACGCGGGCGAAGGCGGGTATTTCGGCCAGGAGGAGATCGACGTGATCGCGCCGGTTCTCGAGAAGCTGCGCACCGAAGGCATGCAGCTCGACGGACCCCTGCCCGCCGACACGCTTTTCGTTCCCGAGCGGCTCGCGGGGGCCGATTGCGCGCTCGCGATGTACCACGATCAAGGCCTGCCCGTCCTCAAGTACGCGAGTTTCGGCAGGGGCGTCAACATCACCCTGGGTCTGCCGATCATCCGCACGTCGGTCGATCACGGTACCGCGGTCGACATTGCGGGTACTGGCCGCGCGCGCCCGGACAGCCTCTTCGAGGCGGTGGAAACTGCGATGGAGTTGGCGCGGATCGGGGCGCGGCAAGGACGCTAACATCGCCGTGGCTACCCACAGGCACGTTCCGAGGAAAAGATTCGGGCAACACTTTCTCGTCGATCCCGCCATCGTGGCGCGCATCATCGACGCCATCGATCCCCGGCAAGGCGATCACGTCGTCGAAATAGGCCCGGGCCTGGGGGCGCTGACCGATCCCCTGCTCGCGCGACTCGATCACCTGGACGTCGTCGAGATCGATCGGGATCTGAGCGGGCGTCTGCGCGAGCGCCACGCCGGGCGGTTGACGGTGCACCAGGAGGATGCTCTCGAATTCGATTTCGCCGGGCTGCCTGCACCTTTGAGGATCGCCGGCAACCTGCCCTACAACATCTCGACCCCCCTCCTGTTCCACACCGCAACCGCCGCCGCCCGGTGCAAAGACCTGCACTTCATGCTCCAGCGCGAGGTGGTCGATCGCATGGTCGCGCGGCCGTCGGGATCCGAGTACGGCCGTCTGTCGGTAATGCTGCAGTACCGGTTTCGGATCGAGAGGCTCTTCGAAGTTCCGCCGCACGCGTTCCGGCCCGCGCCGAAGGTCGACTCGGCCGTAGTGCGGCTCGTGCCCCGGTCGGTGGAGGAGCTCAAGGCCCACAGCGAATCCGGCCTGTCCCGGGTTGTCGCACGCGCGTTCTCGATGCGCCGAAAGACGCTCAGAAACACGCTCGCGGACGTAATTTCGGCGAGCGAGCTGGAGAGGATCGGAATCGACCCGGCAAGACGGGCGCAGGAACTCGAGGTTGCGGCCTTTGTCACAATCGCCAACCGACTCGCAGGGGCCGGAACTGGACCGGGTCAACGGCCGCTGGCAAAATAGTGTATAGAGGGCCGTATGAATACCAAAGCTTTGTCAGGGGATGACCATGGGGCTTCTTGACGACCTGAAAAAACAGGCGGACCTGGTAAAGACCCAGCAGATTCATCAGCAGAGTCTGCAGGGAGACAAGCTCAAGCTTGTCGAAGACAAGATGAAGCAGGCCTTCCAGTACGTGCACGAGCTGCTCAAGCAGCTCGGCATCGTCAAGCCGACGAGTCCTCTCGTCTATTCGATCCCCGGCGTCACGGACTTCAGGAATCTGGTGTTCGCCGAATCGTTCATCGACTACCGGAAGAAGCGCATCAACGACAAGGAGTATTTCGACACGGTCCACTTCTTCATCAAGTGGGCCGGTCCGGACACCTACGTGACCGAAAAGGACATGCCACCTGCCATGCAGCGGATCCGCGAGGCGCTGTGGCTCAGCAAGATCAAGTTCATCGAGGAAGAGAAGAAGAACGCGAAGGGCTTCGTGGTAGGCGCCAAGTTCATTGTTCCCGCGTCGGTGCTAACGGACGTCATTTTGAAGGCCGATCACGAACAGGGGAAGGTGCATTTCCAAACGACCCACATGTTCGGGCTGGGGGTGGAGTACCTCACCGTTCCGGCTTCGGAGATCACCGACGGAATGCTCGACGATCTCGCAAAGGCTCTCATCGGGCAGCAGAGCGAAATCCGCAAGTACCGCGTAGCCGGCGCTCCGGGAATGTTCCGCTGAACGGCCGCGGCCCCACGACCGGGCTGCGCGCCTACTTCCGCTGTATCAGCTCGATCTTGTAGGCGTCGGGGTCCTCGACGAACGCGATCACCGTGGTGCCGTGCTTCATCGGCCCGGCTTCGCGGGTGACTTTGCCGCCGCGCCGCTTGACCTCCTCGCAGGCCTTATAGGCGTCGTCGACCGCGATCGCCACGTGGCCGTACGCCGTACCCAGCTCGTACTTCTCCACGCCCCAGTTGTAGGTCAGCTCGAGCACGGCGGTATCGGCTTCGTCGCCGTAGCCCACGAAGGCCAGCGTGAATTTGCCGTCGGGATACTCGCTCCGGCGCAGCAGTCGCATGCCGAGGACCTCGGTATAGAAGCGCAGGGAGCGGTCAAGATCACCGACCCGTAGCATCGTGTGCAGGATTCTCATGATTTTCTCCTAGAAATCGGGCAGGGTCTTCGAGAGCGCGGCGAGTTCCCGACGTGCCTCGCGGTAACGTGGATAGAGCGCGGCGACCACATTCCAGAAACGCGCCGAATGATTGAGCTCGCGTCGATGGGCAAGCTCGTGGGCGATCACGTAGTCGACAAGATGCTCAGGCAGCAGCATCAGCAGCCAGTTGAGCCGGATCCGCCCGCTGGCGCTGCAACTGCCCCACTGCGTCTTTGCGTTTGACAGGCCGACTCCGGATATCGTGAGGTCGAGGACGCGCGACAGGGCCACGACGCGTTCGCGAAACAACGCAAGCGCCTGCTCGCGTATCCAGCCGAGCACCCGCTCGCGCAGACTGGCTCCGTCGGCGAGGCCGACTTCGAGCAGCCCGCACGAGAGCCAAACGCCGTTTTGCCCGACCCGCAGCGCCAGCGCCACGCTTTGCCCCAGCCAAGGCAGGGTCGCGCCCGCTTCCCAGACGAAAGTCTGCCGACACGGCGCGGCGAGCCGCCTGCGGATCCAGCGCTCCTTTTCGCGCATGAAGGTCTCGATTTCGGCTATAGCGACATGGCGCGGCGCGCGCGCCTCGATCCCGTTGCCGCCGACGAAAAGCGCTATGGTTCGACGTCTGGCGCGAACGAGCTTGTAGCTCAGGATCTCGCCCGCTAGCTGAACCTGGCGATTCCTGACCTTGTCCGGCCGGGTTGAAACGTCGAAGGGAAGCCGAAGCTGCTTCAGCGCTGAGGACATAAGGTCGCCATGCGATCTTCAATCCATTTCTCGACCAGCTTGTTCAAAGACCCTGGCGTGTGCGCGCGCGAATCGATCGGGGCGCCGATCTCCACGGTGACTATGCCCGGTCGCTTGAGGAACGCGTTGCGGCCCCAAAGCAGGCCGGCATTGTGAGCAACGGGCACCACGAGTGCACCGCATTGCACGGCGAGCCAGGCGCCACCTTCGTGATACTTGCCGCGTTCGCCGGGCTTCACGCGTGTTCCTTCCGGGAAGATCGCGATCCAGAAGCCCTGGGCGAGGCGTTCGCGGCCCAACCCGGCCATCTGCTTGAGCGCCCGGGCGCCGCTGCTGCGGTCAATGGCGATCGGGCTCGTCAGCGCCAGTCCCCATCCGAAGAAAGGAATCCACAGCAGCTCGCGCTTCAGCACCAGGACCTGCGGCGGGAAGATCACCTGGAAGGCGAGCGTTTCCCAGGCCGACTGGTGCTTGGACAGGATCACGGCCGGCTCTTTCGGCAGATTCTCCCTGCCCACGACCCGATAGTCGATGCCGACCAGGTTCTTCGCGAGCCAGATCATCACATGCGACCAGCCGGAAATCACTCGGTAGCGCGCGAGACGCGGCAGAGGAAAGGTGGCGAGTGCGACGATCGAGTAGGGCGGGGTGATGAGTATCTGAGCGAGCGCGAAGGCAAGAGAGCGCAGGAACGTCATTGACACAGCGCTTGCGCGACCGAGGCGAGGTCGGGGTAGACCGTCGTCGCCGCGGGCAGGTTGCCGGCGGCGCGCGTCTTCTTCCCCTTTCCGGTGAGCACGAGGATCGGCCGCGCGCCTACTGCAGCGGCGGCCTGCAGGTCGCGCAGGCTGTCGCCGACACTGGGCGCGTCCGCGAGCGAGACGTTGAACCGCTCGGCGATCGCGTGGAACATCCCCGGATTGGGCTTGCGGCAGGGTGAGTGCGATTCGTCCGTGTCGGGACAGTAGAACACCGCTTCGATGCGTCCGCCCGCCTGGTTCACCGCGCGGTGCATCTTCGCGTGGATCGCGTTCAAGGTCGCCATGTCCAGCAGGCCGCGGCCGACCCCGGACTGGTTGGTGGCGACCACGACGCGCCAGCCCGATTGCGTGAGGCGCGCGATCGCGTCCAGGCTCCCCGGGATCGGGCGCCACTCGTCGGGATGCTTGATGAAATCGTCGCTGTCGTAGTTGATGACGCCGTCGCGGTCGAGAACCACGAGCTTCATTTCTCGACGGCGAGCTTGGAGATGTCGGCGACGCGGTTCATCTTTTCGCGAAGATCGGCGAGCAGAGCGAGACGATTTCTCCGCACGGATTCCTGGTCGACCATGACCATGACGGAATTGAAGAAGCTGTCCACCGACGGCTTAAGCACCGAGAATGTCTTGAGATAACCCGAATAGTCGCCGCGCTCGAAGAGGACGTCAGCCTTGCTCGATGCCGCGTTCAGGGAGTCCAGCAGCGCTATCTCCGCCTTTTCGGTAAGCACACCTCGGTCGGCGTTCCGGAACGACTCCCCTTTGGCGCCCGCCTGCTTCAATATGTTCGCGACCCGCTTGTTGGCCGAGGCGAGGCTCGCTCCCTCAGGCAGCTCCATGAAGGCTCGTACCGCCGCAAGTTGAATTGGGACCCGGTCCAGCCGGGTCGGATTCATGCTCAGTACCGACTCGATCTCGTTGACGCTGTACCCGGACTCCCTCAGATAGCCGCGCAAGCGTTCCAGGATGAACAGCTGAAGGTCGGAGTGAGCATCGCCGAGTCCTACTTCCTTCGGGAAGACCGCGAATGCCGCTTGCACCAGCTTGTCGAGTTGCAGCACGAGCTTCTTCTCGACGAGGAGCCGGACGACGCCTAGCGCTGCCCTGCGCAACGCGTAAGGGTCCTTCTCGCCAGTGGGCTGCTGGCCGATGCCGAACAGGCCGGCAAGCGAATACAGCTTGTCAGCGATGGCGACGGCAACCGCGATGGGGCTCTCGGGGAGCAGGTCGCCCGCGAACCGCGGGCGGTAGTGCTGCTCGACGGCGTCCGCGACTTGCGGGGGCTCTCCGTCGTGCTGCGCGTAGTAGCACCCCATGATTCCCTGCAGCTCCGGAAATTCGCCGACCATTCCGGTGAGGAGATCAGCCTTCGACAGCCACGCGGCGCGTTCTGAGAGAGCAGAATCCGTTCCGAGATCGCGGGCGATTTGCCCCGTGAGCAGTTGAATCCGCTCGACCCGCTCGAGCTGGCTGCCCAGCTTGCTTTGATATACCACGCTCGCGAGCCGCGGGACTCGCGTCTCCAGCCTCACCTTCCGGTCCTGGTCGAAGAAGAACCGTGCGTCGTCCAGCCGGGGACGCACGACCTTCTCGTTGCCACTGACGATCGCGCTTGGATCCTTGACGCGCATGTTGGACACGACCAGGAACTTCGGAAGCAACTTTCCGTTGCGGCCAAACAGAGGAAAATATTTCTGGTTCTGCCGCATCGTGAGGGTGAGGCATTCCTGCGGCACCTCGAGATACGCCTCTTCGAATCCGCAGACGTATACAGCGGGAAACTCGACCAGCGCGGTGACCTCGTCGAGGAGCTCCTCGTAGTCGCCGAGGCTCGCCTCCTCGCGCTTCGCTTCGGCCTGCAGTTGCTTGTCGATCTCAGCCTTTCGTACAGCGAAGTCGGCGATCACATTGCCAGCCTTGCGCAACGCCGCTTCGTAGTCGTCGGCGCGGTTGAGACGAATCGAAGACCGTCCAGCGAAACGATGCCCAGTGGTCATATCGGTCGCGACCTGACCGAGCACGCTTCCAGGCACAACGCGCTTCCCATGGATCATCACCAGGCCATGAACGGGGCGAACGAACGGCCCTCGGCCATCGCCCCATTGCATTGTTCTAGGAATGGGTAGTTTGCCGAGCGCCTGCGCGACACTCACGGCAAGAACATCGTCGAGCTGTGCTCCGGGCGCTACGACGCTCGCAAGCCACTTCTCGCCGGCCTCCGTTGGAATCTTCTTCAATGCCTCGACTTCGACGCCCCATTTCCTAGCAAAACCCTTTGCTGCCCCTTCGCCTGCGCTGACCAGTGGTCCGACGGTATCGCTCCTGACCTCCCTCGCGCTGCCATGTACGCCCTCAATCAATACGGCGAGACGACGCGGCGTAGCAAAGTAACGCGGCTCGGCTGCGCGAGGGCGAGGGAGAAGGTTGTGTTTTTCGAGATCAAGAGTGAGCGCTTCACAGAACCTCTGCGCTAGGCGCAGCAGAGCTTTCGGGGGCAACTCTTCCGTGAGCAGTTCCACGAGCAGTGTGCTCGGCGCGGGCCCCGCGTGCTTCGTCTTCGGCATTTTCAAGCTCGGCGTTTCTTGGTCGCAGTTGGTGCGGTCTTTACCATTGGAAACCCGAGCTTCTCGCGCGATTCGTAGTAGGCCTGCGCGACCTGCCGCGCGAGCGCGCGCACTCGTCCGATGTACGCGGCGCGCTCGGTGACCGAGATCGCGCCGCGCGCATCGAGCAAGTTGAAGGTGTGCGAGCACTTGAGCACCATCTCATAGCCGGGGAGCGGCAGTCCCGCTTCGATCAGCCGCTTCGCCTGCGCTTCGTAGCCGTTGAACTGATCGAGCAGCCACTTGGCGTCGCTCGCCTCGAAGTTGTACTTCGACTGCTCGACTTCGTTCTGGTGGTAGACGTCGCCGTAGCTGATGTCCGGGGTCCACACAAGGTCGTAGACGTTGTCCTTGCCCTGAAGGTACATCGCGAGGCGCTCGAGGCCGTAAGTGATCTCGCCGAGCACGGGTTTGCAATCCAGGCCGCCGACCTGCTGGAAATAGGTGAACTGAGTGATCTCCATGCCGTCCAGCCAGACCTCCCACCCGAGACCCCATGCGCCGAGCGTCGGCGATTCCCAGTCGTCCTCGACGAAGCGCACATCGTGCTGCTGGAGGTTGAAACCGAGGGCCCGCAGCGAATCGAGGTAGAGATCCTGGATGTCGTCGGGCGAGGGCTTCAGCACCACCTGGTACTGGTAGTAGTGCTGGAGCCGATTGGGATTGTCGCCGTAGCGGCCGTCTTTCGGGCGTCGTGACGGCTGCACGTATGCGGCGCGCCACGGCTCCGGGCCGATTGCGCGCAGGAAGGTCGCGGTGTGGAAGGTCCCCGCGCCCATCTCCATGTCGTAGGGCTGAAGCAGGGCGCAACCCTTGCCGCCCCAGTAACTCTGTAGCTTGAGGATCAGTTGCTGGAAGGTGAGCATGGGCGCGGGGATTTTACCGGCTTTCTCGCGACTCACGAAAGGCGCGGCGCCGACGGAAAATCAGAACGCCGATGATTGCGATGCATGCGAGGACTATCGGGAAGTTGCCGAGCCGCACATACGGAGTAGCCCCGGCGTACCCTTGCGCCTCGCCCGAGAGCACGCCCTCGGTGAACTGCGCCAGTTGCGCAATGACTCTTCCGTGCGGATCGATGATCGCGGTCATGCCCGTGTTGGTCGCGCGCAGCATGTAGCGCCCCGTTTCGATGGCGCGCATGCGCGAGATCTGCAGGTGCTGGCTGGGCGCCAGCGAGTCGCCGAACCACGCTACGTTCGAGACGTTCACCAGCAGCGTGGCCTCCGGCAGCTGGCGGATGATCTCCTCGCCGAACGCGTCCTCCCAGCAGATGTTCGGGGCGACGAGCTGGCCGGCGATGGCGAGAGGTCGGGGCTTGTCCGTCCCGAGCGAAAAATCCGACATGGGGATCGCGACCGTCTTCACGATCCAATGGAAGCCCCAGGGTACGAACTCGCCGAAAGGGACGAGGTGGGCCTTGTCGTAGCGCTGCAGCGGAGACGCGCCGACGCTGATGACGCTGTTGTAGTAGCGCCCGTCGCGATCGCGGATCGGCACGCCGACGAGGACGTCGGCGCCGCGGCGCGCCGCATCCTCGGAAATGGCTCTCAGATAGCCGGGATCGACCAAGTCGAGGAAGCGCGGGATCGCGGTTTCGGGAAGCACGATGAGCCGGGCATCGCTCGAATCGATCATCCTCTTGTACGTGGCGAGCGTCGCGGCGTATCGGCTCGCCTGGAACTTGAGATCCTGGGAGATGTTCCCCTGGAGCAACGCCGCGCGGAACGGCGAGCCCTGCGGCGAGGTCCAGTCGATCCGCTTTAGGAGATGTCCTGCGCCGAGAGCGAAGGCGAGCGCCAGAGCCCCGATCAGGCGCTCCCTGCCGGGGCGAATGCCGACCACGTAGAACAGGCCGGCGCATAGCGCGGTCGCGAAGGAGACGCCGTACACCCCCATCGCCGGACCCAGGCCCGAAAGCGGGGAGTCGACTTGGCTGTAACCCACCGCGAGCCAGGGAACGCCGGTGAACATCCAACCGCGCCACCACTCGAAGATCGTCCACAGCGCGGGAAACGCGAGCACGGGCCAGACCCAGTGCTCGGAGCGCAGCCTGGAATAGCACCAGCCGGCACCTGCCGGATAGAGCGACAGGATCGCGCAGTAGAGGACGGTGCCGATCGCCGCAAGGGGCGCCGGCATCGCCCCGAAGTCGTGGAGGCTGATGTAGACCCACGACGCGCCGACGCCGAACAGGCCGGCGCCGAAGGAGAGGCCTTCGAGGAACGCGGCGCGCGGCGTCGCGCGCGCCCACAGGAAAACGAGAGCGCACAGCGCCGCGATCGGCAATGGGAACAGCGACAACGGGGCGAAGCCGGCGACCGACAGCGCGCCAGCCGCGGCGGCGCTGGCCGCGCAAACGACGGGACGCGACTTCAGCGAAGCCCTCAAGTTTTGGCCGGCAGCCGCTGCACCTGAAGGACATGCAGCCTGCGGCTGTCGGCGCGAAGCACCTGCAAGCGCAGGCCGTCGATGACGATCGATTCGCCTCGCCGCGGAAGGCGCCCGAAGCGGTGCAGAACCAGACCGCCCACGGTGTCGAAATCGGTGTCGGAGTACGCCGTTCCGAAGGCCTCGTTGAAGTCGGCGATCTCGGTTTGGGCCTTGACGCGGTAGACGCCGTCCTGCTCGCGCACGATGTTGTCCTCGGAGTCGTCGAAGTCGTATTCGTCCTCGATGTCGCCGACGATCTGCTCGAGGACGTCCTCGATCGTCACCAGGCCCGCGACGCCGCCGTATTCGTCGACGACGATCGCCATGTGATTGCGGTTTGCGCGGAACTCGCGCAGCAGCACGTTCAGGCGCTTGGATTCGGGCACGAACACCGCGGGGCGGAGCATGTGACGCACGTTGAACTCCTCCTCGCCCGCGTAGTAGCGCAGCAGGTCCTTGGCGAGGAGCACGCCGATGACGTCGTCGCGGTTCTTGTCGACGACCGGAAAGCGCGAGTGCGCGGTGGCGATCACGTGCGGGATGAACTTGTCCGGAGTCTCGTTGACGTCGATCACATCCATCTGCGAGCGCGGAACCATGATGTCGCGCACTTGCTGATCGGAGACCTGCAGCGCGCCTTCGATCATCGAGAGGGCGTCGCTGTCGAGCAGGTTGTGCTCGAACGCGGTATGCAGCAGCCTCACCAGGTGCTCGCGGTCCTCGGGAGCGCGCGTGACCAGCGTCGAGAGGCGCTCGAGCAGCGAAGGTTTGTTGGTTTCTTCCATGCGCGGAGGCCGGCGGTCCCGATTCGGGGAGTCAATCGGAGGCGGCGTAGGGGTCAGGATAACCGAGTTTCGCCAAAAGCTTCTTTTCGAGCGCCTCCATTCGCTCGGCATCGCGCCGCCGCCCGTGGTCGTACCCTTGAAGGTGCAGCAGGGCGTGGACTGTCATGTGCGCGTAATGCGACTCCAGCGTCTTGCCCTGATCGCGCGCTTCGCGCACGATCACGGGGGCGCACAGGACGACGTCGCCCCGCACCATGCCGCGGGACCGCCCGTAGGGAAAGCTCAGGACGTTGGTCGCATGTATCTCGCCGCGGTAGCGGGTGTTCAGACGCCGGCCTTCCGCCGTCCCGACGATTCTCACCGTGATCTCACCTGATCTCCTCAGCGCCGCATCCGCCCAGCGGCGAACCTGCCTTGGAGTGGGGGCGGGGAGTGCGCGCGAGCCGAGCTGAAAGTACAGCTTCAGCCGCCGCCGGCGGCGGGGCACGCGTCTACTCGTCTCCGTGGCGCTCGTAGGCATCGACGATCCGCTGCACGAGAGGGTGCCTGACGACATCGTCGCTCTTGAACGAGCTGAACGCAATGCCGCGCACATCGGCAAGGATGCGCTGCGCCGCGACCATGCCGCTCTTCTGTCCGCGGGCGAGGTCGATCTGCGTGATGTCTCCCGTAACGACGGCCTTGGAGCCGAAGCCGATGCGCGTGAGAAACATCTTCATCTGCTCTGGAGTGGTGTTCTGGGCCTCGTCGAGGATGACGAAGGAGTGGTTCAGGGTCCGTCCGCGCATGTACGCGAGCGGCGCGAGCTCGATGGCGCCGCGCTCGAAGAGCTTGCCGGCCTTGTCGAAGCCGAGGAGGTCGTAGAGGGCGTCGTACAGCGGCCGCAGATACGGATCGACCTTCTGCGCGAGATCCCCGGGAAGGAAGCCGAGGCGCTCTCCGGCCTCGACTGCGGGGCGGACCAGCACGATGCGCTTCACGGCATCGCGCTCGAGCGCATCGACCGCACAAGCCACGGCGAGGTAGGTCTTGCCCGTTCCTGCCGGGCCGATCGCGAAAGTGATGTCGTGCTCGAGGATATTCTGGATGTACTGGCGTTGTCGGGGCGTGCGTCCGTGAAGGTCGGCGCGGCGGGTGAGAAGCGGCGTGTCGCCTCTTGCGCTTGCCCCGCGTGAGCGCGCCTCGATCAGGCCGAGCTGGATGTCGTCGACCGTCAGGCCGCGCTTCGCTTCGCCGTAGAATTTCTGCAGCACCTCCGCGGCGCGGGCGGCGTGGGCGCCGCGCAGCGTGAAGCGCTCGCCGCGGCGCGCGATCTTCACGTCCAAGGCGGACTCGATCTGCCTCAGGTTCTCGTCCAGCGCGCCGCACAGATTCGCCAGGCGCTGGTTGTCCACGGGACTGAGGACGAGTTCCAGGGGACCGGCCTTCAAGGACTAGACCGCGGCGCGGACTACGCCGCGCAGCGAGTGAGCGAGGGCCGCGGTCACGGTCACGTCGACGAACCGGCCCACGAGTTGCGACGACCCGGGAAAGCTTACCGTGCGGTTGTTGGCGGTGCGACCCGACAGCTCTGCCGCATTCCTGCGCGAGGCGCCTTCCACCAGCACCTGCTGCTGCGTGCCGACCATGCCTTCGCTGATTCGGCTCGCGGACGCGCCTATTCTTTCCTGCAGCCGGGCGAGCCGCGCGAGCTTGACCGCGTGCGACGCGTCGTCGGGAAGCTCGGCGGCCGGCGTTCCGGGGCGCCGGCTGTAGACGAAAGAGAACGAGTCGTCGAACCCCACCTCGTCGATCAGTCTGAGAGTGGCGTCGAAATCGCGATCAGTTTCGCCGGGGAACCCAACGATGAAATCCGAGGAGATGCTGATCGCTGGACGGGCTTCGCGAAGCCTGCGGACAATCGCCTTGTATTCGAGCGCGGTATAGCCCCGCTTCATCGCGGCGAGCACGCGGTCCGAGCCGGATTGCACCGGCAGATGCACGTGCGAGGCCAGCTTGTCGATGCGCGCGTGGGTGTCGATGAGCCGGGCGGTAAACTCCCTGGGGTGAGAGGTCGTGTAGCGGATGCGGCCGATGCCGGGAATATCGGCGACATAGTCCAGCAGCAGCGCGAGATCGGCGACATCGCCGCCGGCCATGCGCCCCCGGTAGGCGTTGACGTTCTGGCCGAGCAGGGTCACCTCTTTCACGCCCTGCTCGGCGAGGCCGGCGATCTCGGCGAGGACGTCTTCGAAGGGACGCGACATTTCCTCGCCGCGCGTGTAAGGCACGACGCAGAAGCTGCAGTACTTGCTGCAGCCTTCCATGATCGAGACGAAGGCGCTCGGCCCTTCGACACGGGCCGGAGGCAGGTTGTCGAATTTCTCGATCTCGGGGAAGCTGATGTCCACCTGCGGTCTGCCCGAACTGCGCCGCGCATCGATCAGCCGCGGCAACCGGTGCAGCGTCTGGGGGCCGAAGACCAGATCGACATAGGGGGCCCGCGCGATGATCGCCCCGCCTTCCTGGCTCGCGACGCAGCCGCCGACGCCGATGAGCAGGTCGGGGCGCGCCTTCTTCAGATGCTTCACGCGTCCGAGATCGTGAAATACCTTCTCCTGCGCCTTCTCGCGCACCGAGCAGGTGTTGAACAGGATAACGTCCGCGTCGTCCGGGCGATCGGTGGTCTCGAAGCCTTCGGATTCCCGCAGGACGTCCGCCATCCTCTCGGAGTCGTACTCGTTCATCTGGCAGCCGAAGGTCCGAATGAAAACCTTCTTCGCCATTTAGCCGCCTCCGGCAGCGGGCTTCGGCACGGCAAGCTCAGCGGGCGAGAGCAGCCATACGCGGAAGACCTGTCCGTCGCTGTTCAGGACGTAGTCGGCCCAGGCGCCCGTCCGGGGTATGGCGGTCGGTACGATGATCAGATTCCGCTGGTCGCGAATCTGCGCGCCGGCGGCGAGCTGTGCCGGCTTGCCGTCTATGGCAACCGCCATTTGCACCAGATGACGGATGACACCCCTTTGCGACTCCGCCGGGATCGGCGGGACCCTGAGCTGCGCGATCGCCGGAGCCGCCAGCAGGGCCGGTAGGAGAAGTAGATACGCGGCTCGGCGAGGAACCATGGCCCTGCGGCTTGAAAGGAAAATGGTGGCGAATCAGGGACTCGAACCCCGGACCTGCGGATTATGATTCCGTCGCTCTAACCAGCTGAGCTAATTCGCCACGAAACCGCAAATTATCCTTTTTGCATTAGATACTTGTCAAGAAAGAATGGGCCTCGGGAGTACAATCCGTCCGTGGACTTCGACATCGTCATCGTCGGCGGAGGCTTGGCGGGCGCGAGCCTCGCCGCCGCGCTGGCGGATTCCGGCAAGAGCCTCGCGCTGATCGAGCGGAGGGCGCCGCCCGCGCCGCCCGCACGATGGGACTCCAGGGTCTATACGCTTACCCCTGCCAGCATCGCGTTTCTCGAGCAATTGGGCGCGTGGCAGGGCGTAGCCCGCGAGCGCGTCACGCCGATCCATGAGATGCAGGTGTTTGGAGACCGCGCGGGATCGCGGCTCGATTTCTCCGCATACGCTTCGGGCATGCTCGACCTCGGCGCCACGGTCGAGTCCGGACGCTTGCACAGCGCTCTGTGGCAGGTGCTCGGGCGCCAGCGAAATCTCTCCCTCCTCTGCCCGAACGCGCCGTCGAGCCTGCGCCGCCTGGAGCGCCACGTCGAGATCGCCCTCGACGGCGGCGCAGCGATCAAGGCGAAGCTGGCCGTCGGCGCCGATGGGGCCGACTCCTGGGTCCGGCAGGCCGCGGGGATGGATGCCCGCACCGAAAGCTACGAACAGCTCGGCCTCGTCGCGAACTTCTCCTGCGCCCGTGCGCATCGCGGCATCGCGTACCAGTGGTTTCTCCCCGACGGCGTGCTCGCTTTCCTTCCCCTGCCCGAGCAGCACATCTCCATCGTCTGGTCGACTGCGCAGGCGCGCGCGAGAGAGTTGCTCCGCCTGCCGCCCGAAACGCTGTGCCGGCAAGTGAGCGAAGCGAGCCGGGGCATGCTGGGCGAGCTGCGTCAGATCACCCCGCCGGTCGCGTTTCCCCTGAGCCGTACGACCGTGCGCCGGATCGCGCGGGAGCGCGTCGCGCTGATCGGGGACTCGGCTCACGTGGTGCATCCGCTCGCAGGCCAGGGGATCAACCTGGGTCTGGGCGACGCGCATGGACTCGCCGACCTGCTCGCCGGGGCAGCCGACCCGGGAGACAGGATGCTGCTGCGGCGTTTCGAACGCTCGCGCGCCGAGGATATACTGGCCCTGCGCTGGGTCACGCACGGCCTCTTTCGCCTGTTTGGCGCAAATCACGCGGCGATCAGAAGCATACGCAACCTTGGATTGAACCTCACCAACTCGAATCCGGTCATAAAAACTCTCCTCGCCCGGCGGGCAACCGGCGTCGGCGGGGGACTACGCTAACGGGAAAGCTCATGATTCTGCGGCTGTTCATTCTGCTCATCGCGGCGGTTCTTGCGGGGCGCGCGCTCGCCGACGAAGCCTCGGTGAAGCGCGGCGTCGAAACGCGTTTCGATGGCGTCAAGGTGGAGAGCGTCACGCGAACGCCCTACGCCGGAATTTACGAGATCGTCGTCGGCGATTCGATTTTCTACACCGACGAAAAAGTGAGTTTCTTCTTCAGGGGCGACTTGATCGACGCGCGCAGCCAGAAGAATCTGACCGAGGAGCGGCAGCAGAAGCTCTCGGCGATCAGGTTCGAGGATCTCCCACTCGAGCTGGCGATCAAGCAGGTGCGCGGCAGCGGGAAGCGCGTCGTGGCCATATTCTCGGATCCCTTCTGTCCCTATTGCAGGAGCCTCGATCGGGCGCTGCTGCGCGAAAACGACATCACGATCTACACCTTTCTCTATCCTATTCTGCGGCCGGAGTCCCCCGAAAAGGCCCGCACGATCTGGTGCGCGCCCGACCGCGCCAAGGCCTACTACGACTTCATGCTGAACGGCCGCGAGCCCGCGTCCACCGCAGGCTGCAGCGCCCCGGTCGAGAAGTGGCTGGCGCTCGGCCAGAAGGTCGGTGTCAGGGCTACGCCGACCAGCTTTGCGATAAACGGGCAGCGGATCATGGGGGCCCGTCCCGATGAGCTGATCAAGGTGCTCGCCGAGAGCACCAAGTAGCGCCGCAGCTTCAGGGCGTGGAAGCGCCGCCCGAGGACGGCTTCATTCCCTTCGGAAGCAGGGCCCACATCCTGCCTTGCTGCCGCGTGCGGCCGGCGAGCGCGCCGGCTTCTGCCCCCGATCCCCAGAAGAAATCCGCGCGCACCGGGTTGCGGATCGCCCCGCCTGAATCCTGGGCGAGCACGAGGCGCGTGAGAGGCGTAGCGCTCGCGGGGTAGGTAGTGGCCAGGAACACCGGCGTGCCCAGGTCGATGTAGCGTCTGTCGACGGCGATCGAGCGCCCAGGGGTGAGGGGCACTCCCTGAGCGCCTATCGGTCCCGTCGCGCCATCGGCGAGCGGCAGCTCGCGAAAGAAGACGAAGCTTGGGTTCTGATCGAGCAGATCCTCCACGCGCTGCGGATTGGCGGCCGCCCAGGTTTTGATCGACTGCATCGAGGTTTCGCCGAGCTTCAGCTCTCCCCGATCGACGAGAAACCGCCCAATCGACTGGAAGGGCTGCCCGTTCTGGTCCGCGTAGCCGATCCGCAGCGTCTCGCCGTTCCGGAGCTGCACCCGACCGGACCCCTGCACCTGGAGAAAGAACGCCTCGATCGGATCGTCGACCCACAGGATTTCCTTGCCGGCGACCGGGGCCATGCCGCGGGCGATCTCCGCGCGCGAGTAGTACGGTACGACGCGCTTGCCCTCGAGCCGCCCGCGCAGCCTCATCCCGCGCAGCTCGGGGTTGGTCGCCGACAGATCGATGGTGAGCAAGTCGTCGGGCGGCCCGTACAACGGATACACGAAAGGGGCGAGCTTGGTGCGGCTGCCGCGCAGAACCGGCTCGTAGTACCCTGTGACGAGTCCGTCGAGCGAGCCGTCCGGGTTGGCGAGTCGCCACGGAGTGAATTGCTCCTCGAGGAAGCGGCGCGCCTCCACGTCGGTCGGCGAGCGCAGTTCCATGGCCTTCGTGCAGACGCCGCGCCAGCCCTCGCGCCAGCGCAGCGCCTGGCACGAGGCGAGCAATGCGGGCCAGGCCGCTGCCTGCTCCCCGTTCTTCCACCCCGTGACCACCGCGAAATCGACCGCTTCGAGCGGATTCACGCGCGGCGCCACTGTCGGCGTCGCCGGGCACGCCGGACAGACCGGGCAGCCCGCGAGGGCGCCACAATCCTCCTGCCCTAGAGACGCGATCCGGTTCGCGCAGCCACCGCTCAGCAGCGCCGAGAAGACGATCAGGAAGCGCGCGTGGTTTATCATCGATCCATGGTTTGGAGGGGGCATGACGAAATGAGTTCCGGGTTGTGGATCATCGTGCTGGAAGCGGGCGTGGCGCTCGCCTTGCTTCTGGGGCTCGTCTGGTGGACGCTGCCGAAAAGGACGAAGCGCGAAATCCAGGACGGCCGCGAGGATTCTTCACCGCCCCGCTAGTGCAAGACGCGCGGCACGGAGAGCGTGAACTCCGGAATCTCCGCGTCGAAATGCGTCCCGTCTTCGGCTACCATCTGGTAGCTGCCCCTCATGGTTCCGACCGGGGTGGCTAGCGCGGTTCCACTGGTGTATTCGTAGCTCTCCCCGGGCTTGAGGAGCGGCTGCGCGCCGACCACGCCCAAACCGCGCACCTCCTGCACGTGGTTGCGTGCATCGGTGATGATCCAGTGCCGCGACACGAGCTGGGCCGGGAGGGCACCTTGATTGCGAATGGTGATCTTGTAGGCGAAGACGAAGCGGCTGCTCTCTTCGTCCGACTGCTCGGGTATGTATTGCGTCTGCGAGGAGACGGCGACGTCGTATTTCTTTCCCGCGACCATCCGGTCATTCCACACGAATTCGCGCCGGCTGACAAGAGCGAAGACGCGCCGTTTCATGCGGCAGGGCGCGAATCCAAGTAGAATTTCCGACGATGGTTGCGCGCACGTTCCGGATCGCACCGAGCATCCTCTCCGCGAATTTTGCGCGGCTGGGCGACGAGGTCGCGGCAGTGGTCGGAGCCGGAGCGGACATGATCCACTTCGACGTCATGGACAACCACTACGTGCCGAATCTCACCGTGGGGCCGCTCGTGTGCGCCGCGATCCGCCCGCTGACCCAGAGCGTGATCGACGTGCACCTGATGGTGAGACCCGTCGACCGGATCATTCCCGATTTTGCGCGCGCCGGGGCCAACATCATCAGCTTTCACCCGGAAGCGAGCGAGCATGTCGATCGCACAGTCGGCCTGATACACGACTCGGGCTGCAAGGCGGGGCTCGTTCTGAACCCTGCGACGCCGCTCTCCTGCCTCGATCACATCCTGCACAAGCTCGATCTGGTCCTCGTCATGTCGGTGAATCCGGGATTCGGCGGGCAGCAGTTCATTCCGCATGCGCTGGAGAAGCTGCGCGAGGCCCGCGGGAGGATCGACGCGGCGGGCCGCGAGATCCTGCTGGAGGTCGACGGCGGCGTGAACACCGGGAACATCGCGGACATCGCGCGCGCCGGGGCCGATACCTTTGTCGCGGGCTCCGCGATCTTCGGCTCGAAGGACTACCGGGCGACCATCCAGCGAATGCGCGAGGCGCTGGCCGCCCTGTAAACGATGTCGGCGAGCCGTAATGCTCCTTGCCCCTGCGGGAGCGGCCGAAAGTACAAGCACTGCCACGGCGCGACAGCGGCTCGGCCTCCGAAATCGCAGCCCGGCGGGAGGGGACCGTCGCTCGACCGGGCGCGGGAACTGCTCAAGAGAGGGTACTTGCAGGAGGCCGAGATGCTCTGTCTGGAGGCGCTCGAGCGGTCGCCGCGCAATGCGGATGCCATGAATATGCTCGGGGTGTTGCACGCGCAGCGGGGCGACCAAGCTTCGGCGCTGGAGTGGCTGGGCAAGGCCGTTGCAATCGATCCGCAAAGCGCGTCATATCGGCTCAATTCCGGCAAGGTACTGCTTCAGCTCGGGCGCGTCCGCGAAGCGTGCGAATCGCTGGAGCGGGCGACCGCGCTTGAGCCCAGGAAGGCCGACGCGCATAACGAGCTTGGCTTGGCGCGTGCGGAGGCCGGATTCCTGGAGGCGGCCGAAGCGGCGTTTCGCACGGCCCTGTCGCTGCAGCCGGGCTACTGGGAGGCGCACAACAACCTCGGCGTGTTCTTGCAGCGGATCGGCAGAGCCGACGAGGCCGTTGCGACCTTGCGCAAAGCACTCGAGCTCGAACCGCGATCGCCAGACGTGCTGACCAACCTAGGCATGGCGCTCCGCGCACGGGGGCTCGCCGAGGAGGCCGTTCAGGCGTACCGCGCGGCGCTCGCGCTAAGACCCGGCGACCCGGGAACGCTGACCAATCTCGGCAATGCCCTGGTCGATCTTTCCCGAGATGAAGAGGCTGTCGACTGCTTTCGAGCCGCGCTGGCGTCGGCGCCGCGCTATGCGGCCGCCTATTACAACTGGGGATCCCTCCAATTGCGCTTGGGCCGGTTCGGCGACGCGGCGAGGCAGTTTCGCGCGGCCTTGGAGATCGATCCGCATTTTCCGGACGCCGAATGCGGCCTTGCGTCCGCCCTGCGCGACGCCGGGCACGTCGACGAATCCATCGCGGCGTGCAGGCGGGTGCTCGACCGCGACCCCAACAATGCGGACGTGCATTCACAGCTGTTGTTTTCGCTTTTGCACTCCTCCACTGTCACTCCGCTCCAGGTGTTCGACGAGCACCGTGAGTGGGCGCGGCGACACGCTGGGGGGGCTTCCTCCGGGTTTGCGGGACACTCGAACCGGCGAGAGCCGGAGCGGCGCCTCCGCATCGGGTATGTCTCAGGGGACTTCCGGCAGCATCCCGTCGCCCAATTTCTCGAGCCGGTGCTCGAGCGACACGATCGCACCGAGTTCGAGATCCTTTGCTACTACAACGTCCCGCACGCGGATGCGACGACCGATCGGCTGCGTCTTCGCGCCGACGGCTGGCGAGACATCGCGTCTCTCGACGACGACGAGGTCGCCGAACGGGTCCGCGCCGACCGAATCGACGTTCTCGTCGATCTGAGCGGCCACACCAGGTTCAACCGCCTGCTTGTCTTTGCCCGAAAGCCGGCACCCGTGCAGGCAACTTGGCTCGGCTATCTGGGCACGACCGGCCTGGCTGCGATCGGCTATCGAATCAGCGACAGCCGCGCGACCCCCCAGGGGTTCGATGCGCTCCACACCGAGCGCGTCGTCCGACTGCCCGACTGCCAGTGGTGCTATCGGCCTCCGGCGGATTGCCCGGACGTTACGGTTCCGCCGTCGGTTCGCGAGAGGAAACCGGCGACTCTAGGAGCATTCTGCAGTCTCGCGAAGATCGGACCTCGAGTGATCGCGACATGGGGCAAGCTGCTCGAGCGTTTTTCCGGCGGACGGCTGCTGATCGCCGGCCTGGGCCTCGAGTCGATGCGCGAGGAGTATCTGTCGCGATTCGCGGCCGTTGGGGTCGCGCCGCATCGCATCGAGCTGCGCGGCTTCCAGTCGTTCCGCAACTACCTCGCGATGCACCGGGACGTCGACCTGATGCTGGACACCTTCCCGTACACGGGAGGCACGACGACCTGCCATGCGCTCTGGATGGGCGTGCCGGTGGTTACCCTGGTCGGCGATTCCTACCCTTCGCGCGGCAGTGCAAGCGTGCTCGGCACGCTCGGCCTGGGCGAGCTGGTGGCCGAGACGCCCGAGCAATACGCGGACAAGGTGTGCGCGCTCGCGACCGACCCCGCTCGACTGTCGCAGTTGCGCTCGGGCATGCGGACGCGAATGTCGTCCTCGGCCCTGATGGATGCAGCGCGCTTCACCCGCAACCTCGAGCATGCCTATCGTTCGATGTGGCGGGATTGGTGCCAGAATCCGGCCTTGGGTGAAAAGACGGATGCCGGCGCATGAACCAGTTGATCGAGCGGATTCGCGCGATTGTCGGCCCTGCCGGTGTCATCGATTCGCCGGAACAAGCCCTGCCGTATGCCAGCGATTGGCGCGGACGCTACCGCGGCCGGCCGGTGGCGGTCGTCAAACCGGCGTCGACCGCCGAGGTCGCCGCAGTGGTCCGTGCGTGCGCCGAATCGCGCACGGCGGTCGTTCCCCAGGGCGGGAATACCGGGCTGTGCGGCGCGGCGACGCCGGACGCGAGCGGCTCGCAGCTCGTGCTGAATCTTTCCCGCATGAACCGCGTTCGGGAGCTCGATCCGGACAACAACACCATGACGGTGGAAGCAGGTTGCGTCCTCGCCAGCCTGCAGAAGACCGCCGAGGAAAGCGGGCGCCTGTTTCCGCTGAGCCTCGCTTCCGAGGGAAGCTGCGAGATCGGCGGCAACCTCTCGACGAACGCGGGCGGCACCGCGGTGCTGCGCTACGGCAACACCCGCGATCTGGTCCTGGGCCTCGAGGTCGTCTTGCCCTCGGGCGAGATCTGGGACGGCCTGCGAGGGCTGCGCAAGGACAACACGGGCTACGACCTCAAGCAGCTCTTCGTCGGCGCCGAGGGTACGCTGGGCGTGATCACCGCAGCGGTCCTGAAGCTTTTCCCGCTCCCCAGGTCTCGCGCTACCGCCGTCGTCGCCGTCGAGGACCCGGAGCACGCGCTTGATCTGCTCAGGGGAGCTCTCGAGGCGTGCGGCGAACGCGTGACGGGATTCGAGCTGTTCTCCGACTTCTGCCTTTCGCTCGTGCTCAAGCACTTCAGAGACACCGCCGCCCCGTTCTCGCGTCGCTTTCCGTACTACGTGCTGCTGGAACTCTCCGATACTCGCGCGGGCGATGAGGTCGCGAGGACGGCTGAGGACACCCTGAGCGAGGCCCTCGAGAGAGGGAGCATTCTCGACGCCGCGGTCGCGCAGAGCGACACCCAGGCCAGGGCCTTCTGGAGACTCAGGGAGTTCATCTCCGAGGCGCAGGCACGCGAAGGCCCGAATATCAAGCACGACGTCTCGATCCCCATATCCCAGATCCCCGGATTCATCCGGACGACCGACGCCGAGCTGACGCGCGCTCATCCCGGGGCCCGCATGGTGACCTTCGGGCACGTCGGCGACGGCAATCTGCACTACAACGTTACCGGGCCGGACGGGGTCGCGCCGGATGCTTTCTTGAAGCAGACCGGGGCGATCAATCGCATCGTGCACGACAGCGTCGGGCGTTTCCGGGGTTCGATCAGCGCCGAGCACGGTCTGGGACAATTGAAACGGGAGGAGATCCGCAGGTACAAGTCTCCCCTCGAGTTGGACCTCATGCGCAGGATCAAGAGTGCGCTCGATCCCCACGGCATCATGAACCCGGGAAAGGTTCTGTGACGCTGTGGACAAGCCGCGCGCGCGTGTTATAGAGTAGCCGCTCTCCGGAAGCCGCAAACTTCAATCGTGCTCATCGAAGACGCTGGAACACGGGTGCAATGGCCCTGGCGCTGGTGGCGCAGCTAGCCAGCAGTCGTTCGCGCGCCGCAAAGGAACACGGCGCACACCCGCAGTAGTCGAAGCGTTTTCATGGAGCAGTCAGATGACTGAAGCAGAGTTTCAGCGGCTTGCCGCTCAAGGTTTCAACCGCGTTCCCCTGGTTGCAGAAACCTTCGCCGATCTGGATACGCCGCTTTCGCTCTACCTCAAGCTCGCCAATCGCTCGAACACGTACCTGCTGGAATCGGTCGAAGGAGGCGAGCGTTTCGGGCGCTATTCTTTCATCGGTCTCGCCGCACAGCTTCGCCTGCGCGCGGTCGGCAGGCTCGTCACGGTGATGCATGGGGACGCGATCGTTGAAAAGTCCCAGTCGACCGATCCGCTCGAGTTCGTGCGCGAGTACCTCTCGCGGTATCGCGTCGCGGAATTGCCCGGTCTTCCCCGCTTCTGCGGGGGCCTCGTCGGCTATTTCGGCTACGACGCCGTGCGCTGGATGGAGCCGCGGCTCTCGGGGGGGTGGCTCAAGAGCGATTCCATCGGTTGCCCCGACATGCTGCTGCTGGTCTCCGAGGAGCTCGCCGTCATCGACAACCTCTCGGGGAAGCTCTACCTCGTCGTGTACGCCGATCCGGCAAAGCCGCGCGCGTGGCACGACGCGCAGGCGCGTCTGCGCGAGCTGCTCGGCGCCCTGAGGCTCCCTCTGTCGCTCCCGCCGGACCGTCGCGAAGGCGACGCCGAGGTGAGGTCGAATTTCGGCGGGGACGCATTCCGTCAGGCGGTCGCGCGCGCGATTCGGTATGTGCGCGACGGAGACATCATGCAGGTGGTGCTGTCTCAGAGGCTTTCGCGGCCCTACTCGGGGAGCCCGCTCACGCTGTATCGCGCGCTGCGGTCGATCAATCCTTCTCCTTACATGTTCTACCTCGATTTCGGCGATTTTCAGGTGGTGGGTGCATCTCCGGAGATCCTGGTGCGGCACGAGCACGGCACGGTTACGGTCCGGCCGATCGCCGGAACGCGCCCGCGCGGCGCGACGCACGAAAGGGACCTGGAGCTCGAGCGTGAGCTGCTGTCCGATCCGAAGGAACGCGCCGAGCACGTCATGCTCGTCGATCTGGGCCGCAACGACGTGGGCCGTGTGGCAGCGACCGGATCGGTTCGGCTTACCGAGAAAATGACCGTGGAGCGGTATTCGCACGTCATGCACATCGTGTCGAACGTCGAAGGCAGGCTGCGCGAGGGATTGGACAGCCTGGATGTGCTGCGAGCCGCGTTTCCGGCCGGTACGGTCAGCGGTGCGCCCAAGGTACGCGCGATGGAGATCATCGACGAGCTGGAGCCGGACAAGCGCGGCCTGTACGCGGGCGCCGTGGGATATTTGGGCTTCAACGGAGACATGGATCTGGCCATTGCCATCAGGACCGCGCTGGTCAAGGCCGGACAGATGCACGTGCAAGCCGGTGCTGGCATCGTCGCCGATTCGGTGCCGGAGAGCGAGTGGCAGGAAACGCGTGCCAAGGCGAGTGCGGTGCTTCGCGCAGCGGAGATGGCGATGGGAGGCATGGACGGGCGGGTGGGTTCGTGATCCTCATGATCGACAACTACGATTCGTTCACCTGGAACCTCGTGCAGTATCTGCGCGAGCTGGGAGCCGAGGTCGAAGTGTTCCGCAACGACGAGATCGGAATTTCCGAGATCACGGCGATGCGGCCCGAGGCGATCGTTGTTTCGCCGGGCCCTTGCACTCCCGGGGAGGCGGGAGTATCGGTCGCCGCGATCCGGGAATTTTCCGGCAAGATACCAATTCTGGGCGTGTGCCTGGGGCATCAGGCGATCGGTCAGGCTTTCGGCGGTGAGATCGGTCACGCCGGGAAGGTGATCCACGGAAAGACATCCACGATCCGTCATTCGGGCGTCGGGGTGTTCCGGGGACTGCCCAGCCCCTTCGTTGCGACCCGCTATCACTCGCTGGCAATACTGCGTCGCGGCCTTCCGGCCTGCCTGGAAGTGACCGCCGAATCCGAGGACGGTGAGATCATGGGGGTGCGCCACCGGGACTTTGCCGTGGAAGGCGTGCAATTCCATCCCGAATCTTTCCTGACCGAACACGGACACGCACTACTGAGGAATTTCCTGCAACGGGAGGCGACATGAGCATTACGGTTCAGGAAGCGCTTGCGCGAACGATCGAGCATCGCGAGATTTTTCACGACGAAATGCTCGATCTGATGCGCCAGATCATGAGCGGCCAGGTCTCCCCCGTGATGATCTCGGCCATCATCGTGGGTCTTCGGGTCAAGAAGGAGACGATCGGCGAGATCACGGCGGCGGCTCAGGTCATGCGCGAGCTTGCCACCAAGGTCACGGTGAAGGATGCCGACAGGCTCGTCGACATCGTCGGAACCGGAGGCGACGGCGCGAACACCTTCAACATATCCACGGCGTCCGTGTTCGTCTGCGCTGCCGCCGGGGTGCGGGTCGCGAAGCATGGCAACCGGGCGGTTTCTTCGCAGTCGGGCAGCGCCGACGTGCTGGAAGCGCTGGGCGCCAATATCAATCTCAAGCCGGAGCAGGTAGGACGTTGCGTGGACGAAGTGGGGGTCGGCTTCATGTTCGCGCCGGCGCATCACGCCGCAATGAAGCACGCCGCGCCGGTACGCCGCGAGCTCGGCGTGCGAACGATCTTCAATATCCTCGGCCCGCTGACCAATCCGGCGGGGGCGCAGATGCAGCTCATGGGCGTTTTTCACCCGGATCTCGTGGGTATCCAGGTCCGGGTGCTGCAGCGGCTCGGCGCCCGGCGCGCGATGACGGTGTACGGCATGGAAGGCCTCGACGAGATATCGGTGAGCGGCCAAACCATGATCGGCGAGCTGCGGGAGGGGAAGATCGCCGAATACCTGGTTCATCCCGAGCGATTCGGATTGCCGGTGCACGATCCCAAGACCCTGCGCGCCTCCAGCGTGGAGGAATCTCGCAAGGCTGTCGTGGCGGCGCTGGAGAACGCTCCTGGCGCGGCCCGCGATATCGTAGCGCTCAACGCGGGAGCCGCGATCTATGTCGCGGGCCAGGTGCCCAGCTTCGAGGACGGCGTCGAAAAGGCCTTCGGGCTGATCAAGAGCGGCGCCGCGCGCGCTAAGCTCGAGGCGTTCGTCAAGTTTACTCAGCAGCTCGCGCGTGGCTGACATCCTGCAGAAGATACTGGCTGTCAAAGCCGAGGAAATCGCCAGGGCGAAGGCGAAGGTCGGCGCCACCGTGATGCAGCGCCGCGCCCAGGCCGCGGGGAAGCCTCGGGATTTCGCCGGATCCCTGCAGCGCAAGATGGCGGCCGGTGTGACGGCGGTCATTGCGGAAATCAAGAAAGCGAGCCCGAGCAGGGGCTTGTTGCGGGAGCGGTTCGACCCCGCCGCGATCGCGCGCTCGTACGCAGGGCACGGCGCCGCCTGCCTCTCGGTGCTCACCGACCAGCAGTTCTTCCAGGGTCACGCCGAGGATCTCGCCTCGGCGCGCGGGGCCTGCGAACTCCCGGTCTTGCGGAAGGATTTCGTCGTCGATCCCTATCAGGTCTTCGAATCGCGCGCCTTGGGCGCCGACTGCGTTCTTCTCATTGTCGCGGCGCTGGATCTGCAGCGCATGCGGGAGCTGGAAGCGGCGGCAGACTCGCTCGGCATGGCGGTCTTGGTCGAGGTGCACGATCGCAGCGAGCTCGATCTGGCGCTGCAACTCTCGACTCCGCTCATCGGGATCAACAATCGCAACCTGCGCACCTTCGAGACGCGCATCGAAACCTCTCTGGAACTCTCGGCGTTTGTTCCTGCGCCGCGCATTGCGGTAAGCGAGAGCGGAATACACAAGCCCGAGCATGTCGCGCTGCTCAAAAAGGCGGGAGTGCGGGCTTTTTTGGTCGGCGAAGCGTTCATGCGCGCATCCGATCCCGGCGCGGAAATGGATGAATTGTTCTTAACGGGTTGATTATTCTGAATAACATGACCGATGTTGCGCAAATACAACGCATACCGGACTTCGCGCCAAAAAATCACGGTTGTGGTTGAGCTTGAAGGTACGCATTGGCAGAATTGCAACAACCCATAGTCCGGGTTAAAGCGGGCGGCGCGGCTTGGCCGCTCTCGAGTCAATTGAAGAGGAGACATACTCGATGAATAAGAAGCTAATGGCACTGGCAGTCGCGGCGGCGGTCACCGCTCCGGGACTGGCCGTGGCGCAGACGTCGAATACGCCCACAGCCATCGTTCCATCGCCGGGGTTGGCGACGAGCCAAGGAATAACGCTCTACGGGCGGCTCGATGAAACGATCATGATTGACAAGTTCGCGTCGAGCCCAAGCGCAGCCGGGGTGCCGGCCAGCCAGACCAAGAACGACCTGTTCTCGGCGGGCAACGCGATGGGCTTCAAGGGCCGGGAAGACCTGGGCGGCGGAATGGCCGCTTGGTTCCAGCTCGAAATCGGCGTCTGGCCCGACGCGCGCATGGAAGCGGGAGCGACCGTCGGCAACAACTGGGGCGGGCGCAACTCCGCCATCGGCTTGTCGGGCGGGTTCGGCGATGTCCTGGCCGGCGTCTGGGACACGCCCTACAAGGTAATCGACGGCGTGTGGAACTCCGTGACCTCCGGCGGCTTCTCGGCCGCGGGCGTTCTCATGAACGTCGGCGACTCCACCGGCGCGCTGGCCAACGTCGGCTGCACGAACACCGTGAGCAACGCGAGCGGCGCTCTGGCCGCGATACCGGTGTGCGTCACCGAAGCGACGTCCAACGGTACGGCGTTTTCGCGGCGGGTCAACAACTCGATCCAGTACTGGACGCCGATCATGGCCGGTTTCCAGGTCAAGCTGATGACCGCCCTGGCAAACTATGCACCCGCGAGCAGCGCTGCCGAGTCCGCCAACGGTCAGCCGAAGCCGGCTGAATATTCGGCGAGCGTAACCTGGGTGCGCGGGCCCCTTTCGGTCGGCTTGGGATACGACCAGCACACAGCTCTTCGTCCGGGCACTGCCGCCGGCCAGACCGTCGATCCGAAGGACACGGGCGTGCAGCTCGGCGCGAAGTTCAACTTCGGACCCGGCGAAATCGGGGCGGCCTACGAGCAGATCAAGTACGGAGACAACGGTGTTGCCGCTGGCGCCAACAACGGCGGAATGACCGTCCCGGCCTGGGTGATCAACGGCAGGTTCAACGTGGGACCGGGCGCGATCTGGGCGAGCTATGCGAATTCCTCGGGGGGCAAGTCCTGCTCGTTCGCGAGCGGAGCCCAGACGATCGGCGCCGCGGCCTGCGGCGTGTCGGCCAAGGAGTACTCGCTCGGCTACGACTACGTCCTGTCCAAGCGCACCAAGCTGTACATCGCCTACAACAAGATCGACAACGGCTTCGACAGTGGCAAAGGCATCGGCTCGTCGTACTATTACATCGCCGGTCCGGCGACCAGCAGCGGCCAAGGAACGGCCGGCGCTCTGGGTCAAGGGGTCGACGTGACCACGTACGGTCTGGGCGTGCAGCACGTGTTCTGATCCAGAAGCAGGAAGGTCTAAAAAGGCGCCTTCGGGCGCCTTTTTTTTTGACGAGAGAAAGCCGAATCGGACCTTGGGATATGATCCAGATCCGAACAACGATTTCCGGCCTCCATGGAATCTTCCTCAGGCAGCCGTTTCGATCTGGATCGGTGCATCGCAGGGTTTGACAGTGCAGTGCGGGTGCTGTTTGGCGACCCGGTCGCCCGCCGAGCGAGCCCTGCTGAGGGCGCCGCCGAAGACAATCTCGACCCTGCGGCCCGGCGCCACGCGGCGGCCCTGATGCGGGTCAACCATTGCGGCGAAGTCTGCGCGCAGGCGCTCTATCAGGGACAGGCCCTGGCGTCTTCCGACCGTGCGGTCAGGAGC
>DASSQD010000012.1:0-21642 GCA_035702665.1 Burkholderiales bacterium | reverse complement strand
CGAGGAGGTGGAGCGCGGGCAGGTGCTGGCCAAGCCTGGCTCGATCACCCCGCACACCAAGTTCGAGTGCGAGGTGTACGTGCTCTCCAAGGAGGAGGGCGGGCGGCACACGCCGTTCTTCCCGGGGTACCGGCCGCAGTTTTACTTCCGCACCACTGACGTGACGGGCAGCTGCGAGCTGCCCAAGGGAACCGAGATGGTGATGCCTGGGGACAACGTGAAGATGGTGGTGAGCCTGATTGCCCCGATTGCGATGGAGCAGGGGCTGCGCTTTGCCATCCGCGAAGGCGGCAAGACCGTCGGCGCAGGCGTCGTCGCCAAGGTCATCGAGTAGATATTTTGAGTGAAGGCGTAGAGAAACCAAAGGCCAATAGCTCAACTGGCAGAGCGTCGGTCTCCAAAACCGAAGGTTGGGGGTTCGATTCCCTCTTGGCCTGCCAAGACACGACAAGCGGATGGCGGACAAACTCAAAGCGGCGATAGCGGTGCTGTTGCTGATCGCGGGCATCGCGGGGTTCTATTTCCTGTCGGAAAGCCCCATGGTGCTGCGCGTGGCGTCCGTGCTCGCGGGCCTGGCCGCCGGCGCCGCCGTGGGATGGACGACCGCGCCGGGCAAGCAGTTCTTCGTGTTCGCCCAGGAGGCTGTGGTCGAGACGAAGAAGGTGGTGTGGCCGACGCGCAAGGAGTCGCTGCAGACCGCGGCGGCGGTGTTCGGATTCGTGGTGGCGATGGCGGTGTTTTTGTGGATTACGGACAAGAGCCTCGAGTACCTGATGTACGACCTGATTCTCGGATGGAAGAAGTGACGATGACGATGCGCTGGTACGTGGTTCACGCCTACTCGGGCTTCGAGAAGTCCGTGCAGAAAGCCCTGCTCGACCGGATCAACCGCGCCGGCATGCAGGAGAAGTTCGGCAAGATCCTTGTGCCCACCGAGGAAGTCGTCGAGATGAAGGGCGGACAGAAGAACATCTCCGAGAGGAAGTTCTTCCCGGGCTACGTGCTCGTCGAGATGGACATGACCGACGACGCCTGGCATCTGGTGAAGAACACGCCCAAGGTCACCGGATTCGTCGGCGGGGCGCACGGCAGGAAGCCGCCCCCGATCAGCGAGAAGGAAGTGAAGAACATCCTGCAGCAGATGCAGGAGGGCGTGGAGAAGCCGAAGCCCAAGGTGTTGTTCGAGATCGGCGAGGCCGTGCGGGTGCGCGAAGGCCCGTTCACCGATTTTCACGGCACGGTCGAGGACGTCAACTACGACAAGTCGAAGCTGCGCGTGTCGGTGACGATCTTCGGGCGCGCCACGCCGGTCGAGCTCGAGTTCGGGCAGGTGGAGAAGGCGTAAGGCTGCAAATCGGGGAGAGAGCTCGCTCTCGTTCGAACCCGTCTTATAGGAGAGCATCGTGGCCAAGAAAGTGGTCGGATTCATCAAGCTTCAGGTGCCCGCGGGCAAAGCCAATCCCAGCCCGCCGGTCGGGCCGGCGCTCGGGCAGCGCGGCCTGAACATCATGGAATTCTGCAAGGCGTTCAACGCGCAGACGCAGAAAGTCGAGCCGGGCCTGATGCTGCCGGTGGTGATCACCGCCTACCAGGACAAGAGTTTCAGCTTCGTCATCAAGACCCCGCCCGCGACGGTTCTGATAAAGAAGGCGGCCGGGATCGAGTCGGGCAGCAAGACGCCGCACACCGACAAGGTGGGCAAGATCACCCGTGCCCAGGCGGAGGAGATCGCGAAGATCAAGATGCCCGACCTCACCGCGGCGGACCTGGACGCAGCCGTGCGCACCATCGCCGGCAGCGCGCGCTCGATGGGCGTCACGGTGGAGGGCGTGAAATGAAGAACAAGCTCCCGAAGCGCAGGCAAGCCTGGGACAAGCTGCGCGAGCACAACAAGAACTACCCCGTGGCCGAGGCCTTCAAGATGATCAAGCAGGCAGCGACGGCGAAGTTCGACGAGGCGGTCGACGTGGCGATCAACCTCGGCATCGACGCGTCGAAATCCGACCAGACCGTGCGCGGCTCCGTGGTGCTGCCCGCGGGCACGGGCAAGAAGGTGCGCATCGCCGTATTCGCCCAGGGCGACAAGGCCAAGGCGGCCAAGGACGCGGGTGCCGACATCGTCGGCATGGACGATCTCGCCGAGAGCATCAAGGGCGGGAAGATCGACTTCGACGTGGTGATCGCGAGCCCGGACACGATGCGGGTTGTCGGACAGCTCGGACAGATCCTGGGCCCGCGCGGGTTGATGCCCAACCCCAAGGTCGGAACGGTGACTCCGGATGTGGCGGCTGCGGTGAAGAACGCGCGCGCCGGACAGGTGCAGTATCGCGCCGACAAGGCGGGCATCGTGCAATGCTCGATCGGGCGCGCGTCGTTCACGCCGGAGCAGCTGCGAGACAACCTGGTCGCGCTGGTCGACGCGGTCAACAAGTCGAAGCCTTCCAACGTGAAGGGTATCTACCTGCGAAAGGTGTCCGTGTCCTCGACCATGGGGCCGGGCGTGCGGGTTGACGTGACCAGCTTGAGCGCCAGCGGAGGCGCACAGCATTGAAAAGGACATTGGATCCCCGCTTTCGCGGGGACAGGGCTTTGGGCCAACGCGCGGCCCGTACGGCGCGCGGTGGGTTATCAAAGACCGTAGGAGCCGGAAGGCTCAATCGGCGGGAGCATGGCGGTACGGAATCGTCCCTCCGTCCTACGCAGATGGCGAACCCCAGCTACAGGTCATGCCTGAATGCAAGGTCGCCGTGGGCGCCGCAGGTCCTCGCGACGTGCGGCTTTTACAAATGGAGGTAGACCTTGGGTCTCGATCTTGACAAGAAAAAGGCGGTAGTCGCCGAAGTCTCCGCGCAGCTCGCGAAGGCGAAGGCGATCGTCGTCGCAGAGTACCGTGGTCTGGAAGTGGGCCGCATGACCGAGCTGCGCGCGAGAGCGCGCAAGTCGGGCGTGTACCTGCGCGTCCTCAAGAACACCCTTGCGCGCCGCGCCGTCGAAGGCACGCCGTTCGCCGGGCTGTCCCAGCACATGAAGGGACCGCTCGTCTACGGCATCTCGCCCGACGCGGTAGCGACCGCCAAGGTGCTCAACGAGTTCGCCAAAGCCAACGACAAGCTCGTCATCCGAGCCGGCGCGATGGAGAACGCGGTGATTTCCCCGAAGGAAGTCACGGCGTTGGCCTCGCTCCCCTCGCGCGAGGAGCTGCTCGCGAAGCTGCTCGGTACCATGCAGGCCCCGATCGCCAAGTTTGCCCGGACGCTCAACGAGGTGCCCGCGCGGTTCGTGCGCACCCTCGCCGCGGTCCGCGACAAGCGGCAGGCTGCCGACGTTCAATGAGCGCGCTTCCGTACCGGAACAAATACTGATTCAGGAGAAAACGAAATGTCCGTAGCAAAAGCTGAAATCCTCGATGCGATCTCCAACATGTCGGTTCTGGAGCTGTCGCAGCTGATCAAGGATCTGGAAGACAAGTTCGGCGTGTCCGCGGCGGCCACGGCGGTTGCGGTGGCGGCCCCGGCGGGCGGCGGCGGTGCCGGCGCCGCGGCGGCGGAGGAGAAGACCGAGTTCACCGTGACGCTCACCGCGTTCGGCGAGAACAAGGTCAACGTGATCAAAGCGGTGCGCGAAGTCACCGGCCTGGGTCTGAAGGAGGCCAAGGACCTGGTGGACGGGGCTCCCAAGCCCGTGAAGGAAGGCGTGAGCAAGGCCGACGCGGAGGCGATCGTCAAGAAGCTGATCGACGCCGGCGCCAAGGCGGAATACAAGTAGGTGATTCAGGTGTTGCCCGCCCTTGAGGCGGGTTTGAAAGTGCAGGCGGGAGCGGGCCGAACCTTCGGGTTCGCCCGCTGTCACCTGTCCTCTGGCTTCGACATGGAGCGTCCATGACCACTGCCGTAACCTATTCCTCGACCGAGAAGAAGCGGATCCGCAAGAGCTTCGCGAAGCGCGCGAGCGTGCTGAACGTCCCGTTCCTCCTCGCGACCCAGCTCGAGTCCTATACCGCGTTCCTCCAGGCCGGCGTCGCCGCCGAGAAGCGCGAGAACGAGGGCCTGCAGGCCGCGTTCACCTCGATCTTTCCGATCTCCAGCCACTCGGGCAATGCGCGCCTGGAGTTCGTCAGCTATCAGCTCGGCGAGCCGCCGTTCGACGTCAAGGAGTGTCAGCAGCGCGGGCTTACTTTCGCCTCGCCGCTGCGCGCCAAGGTGCGTCTCACGATCATGGACAAGGAGGCCGCCAAGCCGACGATCAAGGAGGTGAAGGAGCAGGAGGTCTACATGGGCGAGATCCCGCTCATGACCCTGACGGGCTCGTTCATCATCAACGGCACCGAGCGCGTGATCGTCAGCCAGCTGCACCGCTCGCCCGGCGTGTTCTTCGAGCACGACCGCGGCAAGACGCATTCGTCCGGGAAGCTGCTGTTCTCGGCGCGCATCATTCCCTACCGCGGCTCGTGGCTCGATTTCGAGTACGATCCGAAGGACTACCTGTATTTTCGCGTCGACCGCCGGCGCAAGATGCCCGTGACGATCCTGCTCAAGGCGATCGGGATGACGCCGGAGCAGATCCTCGCCGCATTCTACGACTTCGACACCTTCCACCTTTCCAAGGGCGGCAACCAGTTCGAGCTGGTGCCCGAGCGCCTGCGCGGCGAAGTGGCGCGCTTCGACTTCGTCGACAAGGCCGGCAAGGCGATCGTGCAAAAGGACAAGCGCATCACCGGCAAGCACATCCGCGACCTGGAGGCCGCCGGGATGAAGCGCATGGCCGTGCCCAACGAGTTCCTGCTCGGACGCACGCTCGCGCACAACGTCGTCAACAAGGAGACCGGCGAGATCCTGGCGAGCGCCAACGAGGAGATCACCGATACCCTGCTCGCGAAGCTGGCAGAGGCCGGGGTCGACTCGATCAAGACCGTATACACCAACGACCTCGATCAGGGCGCGTATATCTCGCAGACGCTGAAGATCGACGAGACCGCGGACCAGACGGCGGCGCGCGTAGCCATCTACCGCATGATGCGTCCCGGCGAGCCGCCGACGGAAGACGCGGTCGAGACCCTGTTCAACGGCTTGTTCTACTCGGAGGACCGCTACGACCTCTCCGCGGTCGGCCGCATGAAGTTCAACCGCCGGGCCTATCCCGAGAAGGTCGAGGACAAGGCGCCCGGCTGGCTGCGCCGCTTCTACGCCCGTACGGGCGCGAAGGAGGCGCTGGGGGAGGGCACGCTGTCCAACGACGACATCCTCGCCGTCGTGGGAATCCTGGTCGAGCTGCGCAACGGCCGCGGCGAGATCGATGACATCGACCACTTGGGCAACCGCCGGGTGCGCTCGGTGGGCGAGCTCGCCGAGAACCAGTTCCGCGCGGGGCTGGTGCGCGTCGAGCGCGCGGTGAAGGAGCGCCTCTCGCAGGCGGAATCCGAGAACCTCATGCCGCACGACCTGATCAACGCCAAGCCGATCTCGGCCGCGATCAAGGAGTTCTTCGGCTCGAGCCAGCTGTCGCAGTTCATGGACCAGACCAACCCGCTGTCGGAGATCACGCACAAGCGTCGCGTCTCCGCCCTGGGACCTGGGGGCCTCACGCGCGAGCGCGCCGGTTTCGAGGTGCGCGACGTGCACCCGACCCACTACGGCCGCGTCTGCCCGATCGAGACCCCGGAAGGCCCGAACATCGGACTCATCAATTCGCTCGCGCTCTACGCGCGCACCAACGAGTACGGGTTCCTCGAGACGCCGTACCGCAAAGTGAACAACGGCAAGGTGACCAACGAGATCGATTTCCTGTCGGCGATCGAGGAAGGCAACTTCGTGGTCGCCCAGGCGAACGCGCAGATCGACAAGAACGGCAAGCTGGTCGACGGCCTGGTGTCGTGCCGCTTCAAGAACGAGTTCACGCTGGCGACCGCCGACCGCGTCCAGTACATGGACGTCGCCCCAGCGCAGATCGTCTCGGTGGCGGCCTCGCTCATCCCCTTCCTCGAGCACGACGACGCGAACCGCGCGCTCATGGGCTCGAACATGCAGCGCCAGGCCGTGCCCTGCCTGCGTCCGGAGAAGGCCCTGGTCGGCACCGGCATCGAGCGCACCGTGGCGGTGGACTCGGGTACGGCGGTGCAGGCGCTGCGCGGCGGCGTGGTCGACTACGTCGACGCGAGCCGCATCGTGGTGCGGGTGAACGACGACGAGACCGTCCCCGGCGACGTCGGCGTGGACATCTACAACCTGGTGAAGTACACGCGCTCCAACCAGAACACCAACATCAACCAGACCCCGCTGGTGAAGCCGGGCGAGCGCATCGCCAAGGGCGACGTCGTCGCCGACGGCGCTTCGACCGACATGGGCGAACTCGCCCTGGGCCAGAACATGCTGGTCGCGTTCATGCCCTGGAACGGCTTCAATTTCGAGGACTCGATCCTCATCTCCGAGCGCGTGGTCGCGGAAGACCGCTACACCTCGATCCACATCGAGGAGCTGACGGTGGTCGCACGCGACACCAAGCTCGGGCCCGAGGAGATCACGCGCGATATCTCGAACCTCTCCGAGGGGCAGCTCGCCAGGCTTGACGAGTCCGGTATCGTATACATAGGCGCGGAAGTCGAAGCGGGAGACGTGCTGGTGGGCAAGGTGACCCCTAAGGGCGAAACCCAGCTCACTCCGGAAGAAAAGCTCCTGCGGGCGATCTTTGGCGAGAAGGCCTCGGACGTGAAAGACACCTCGCTACGCGTGCCCTCGGGCATCTCCGGTACGGTCATCGACGTGCAGGTGTTCACGCGCGAAGGCATCGAGCGCGACAAGCGCGCCGCGCAGATCATCGACGAGGAGCTCAAGCGGTACAGGAAGGACTTGAACGACCAGATGCGCATCGTCGAGACGGATGCGTTCGAGCGCATCGAGCGCCTGCTCATCGGCAAGACGGCAAGCAAGGGCCCCAAAAAGCTGGTGAAGGGCACCAAGATCGCCAAGGCCTACCTGGACACCGTCGAGCGGCACGACTGGTTCGAGATCAGCCTCGCGAACGAGGAGTCCGCGCAGCAGATGGAGGGCTTGAAAGAAAGCCTCGCGCAGACGCGCGTCAGGTTCGACGCCGCCTTCGAGGCGAAGAAGAAGAAGCTCACCCAGGGTGACGAGCTCCCGCCGGGCGTGCAGAAGATGGTGAAGGTATACGTCGCGGTGAAGCGGCGCCTGCAGCCCGGCGACAAGATGGCCGGCCGTCACGGCAACAAGGGCGTGATCTCCAAGATCGTGCCGGTCGAGGACATGCCATGCATGGCCGACGGAACGCCGGTCGATCTGGTGCTGAATCCCCTGGGCGTGCCCTCGCGGATGAACGTCGGCCAAATCCTCGAGACCCACCTCGGTTGGGCGGCCAAGGGGATCGGGTTGAAGATCGGCGAGATGCTGAAGGCGCAGGCCAAGGCTGCGGAGATGCGCAAGTTCCTGACCCGCATCTACAACCAGGGCGGCAAGCCCGAGGACCTCGGCGGGCTCTCCGACGACGAGGTCATGACGCTCGCCGCGAACCTGAAGGAAGGCGTGCCGTTCGCGACGCCCGTGTTCGACGGCGCCTCCGAGGGCGAGATCAAGGACATGCTCGAGGCGGCGGGGCTGCCGCGCACCGGACAGGTGACGCTGTACGACGGGCGCACCGGCGACCCCTTCGACCGCCAGGTCACCGTGGGCTTCATGCACATGCTGAAGCTGCACCACCTGGTGGACGACAAGATGCACGCGCGCTCGACGGGACCGTACTCCCTGGTCACGCAGCAGCCGCTCGGCGGCAAGGCGCAATTCGGCGGCCAGCGTTTCGGCGAAATGGAAGTCTGGGCGCTGGAGGCCTACGGCGCGTCGTACACGCTGCAGGAGATGCTCACGGTCAAGTCCGACGATATCAACGGCCGCACCAAGGTCTACGAGAACATCGTCAAGGGCGATCACAAGATCGACGCCGGCATGCCGGAGTCGTTCAACGTGCTGGTGAAGGAAATAAGGTCACTCGGCATCGACATCGATCTGGAGCGGTTCTAGACGTACGGAATGGTTTCCTGAGGAGTCATAGATGAAAGCGTTACTCGATCTGTTCAAGCAGGTCACGCAGGAAGAAGAGTTCGACGCCATCAAGATCGGCATCGCGTCGCCGGAGAAGATCCGCTCGTGGTCCTACGGCGAGGTCAAGAAGCCCGAGACCATCAACTACCGCACCTTCAAACCGGAGCGGGACGGCCTGTTCTGCGCCAAGATTTTCGGGCCGATCAAGGACTACGAGTGCCTGTGCGGCAAGTACAAGCGCCTCAAGCACCGCGGCGTCATCTGCGAGAAGTGCGGCGTCGAAGTGACGCTCGCAAAGGTGCGCCGCGAGCGCATGGGCCACATCGAGCTCGCGAGCCCGGTCGCGCACATCTGGTTCCTGAAGTCGCTGCCGTCGCGCCTGGGCCTGGTGCTCGACATGACGCTGCGCGACATCGAGCGCGTGCTCTATTTCGAGGCCTACGTCGTCACCGACGCGGGCATGGTGAACGACGAGAAGATCAAGCGCGCCAAGCTCCTCTCCGAGGAGGACTACCTCGCGAAGATCGAGGAGCACGGCGATGACTTCTCGGCGAGCATGGGCGCGGAGGGCATCCGCGAGCTGCTGCGCGCGATCAACCTCAACGAGCAGATCGAGACGCTCAGGAAGGAGCTCGAAGCCACGGGCTCCGACACCAAGATCAAGAAGCTTGCCAAGCGCCTGAAGGTGCTCGAGGGCTTCCAGAAGTCCGGCATCAAGCCCGACTGGATGGTCATGGAAGTGCTGCCGGTGCTGCCGCCGGAGCTGCGCCCGCTCGTTCCACTGGACGGCGGCCGCTTCGCGACCTCCGACCTGAACGACCTGTACCGCCGGGTGATCAACCGGAACAACCGCCTCAAACGGCTGCTCGAGCTCAAGGCGCCCGAGATCATCGTGCGCAACGAGAAGCGCATGCTGCAGGAGGCGGTCGATTCACTGCTCGACAACGGCCGCCGCGGCAAGGCGATGACCGGCGCCAACAAGCGCCCGCTCAAGTCGCTGGCCGACATGATCAAGGGCAAGGGCGGCCGCTTCCGCCAGAACCTGCTCGGCAAGCGCGTCGACTACTCCGGCCGCTCGGTCATCGTCGTCGGCCCGCAGCTCAAGCTGCACCAGTGCGGCCTGCCCAAGAAGATGGCGCTCGAGCTGTTCAAGCCGTTCATCTTCAACAAGCTGGAAATCGGCGGCATCGCCACGACCATCAAGGCCGCCAAGCGCGAGGTCGAGGCCGAGACCCCGGTCGTCTGGGACATCCTCGAGGAAGTGATCCGCGAGCACCCGGTAATGCTGAACCGCGCGCCGACCCTCCACCGTCTCGGCATCCAGGCTTTCGAGCCGGTGCTGATCGAGGGCAAGGCGATCCAGCTGCACCCGCTGGTGTGCGCGGCGTTCAACGCCGACTTCGACGGCGACCAGATGGCCGTGCACGTGCCGCTGTCGCTCGAGGCGCAGATGGAGGCGAGGACTCTGATGCTCGCCTCGAACAACATCCTCTCGCCCGCCAACGGCGACCCGATCATCGTGCCTTCCCAGGACATCGTGCTCGGTTTGTACTATGCGACCCGCGAGCGCATCAACGCGCCCGGCGAGGCCATGATCTTCTCGGACGTCTCCGAAGTGGCGCGCGCATACGAGTCCGGCAAGGTCGAGCTGCACGCCAGCATCACGGTGCGCATCCGCGAGGCCGAGTACGGCCCGAACGGCGAGAAGATCGAGAAGGTCGTCCGCCACAAGACCACGGTCGGCCGCGCTCTGCTCTCTGAGATCCTGCCCGTCGGCCTGCCCTACGAGCTGATCAACAAGGCGCTCAAGAAGAAGGAGATCTCCAAGCTGATCAACGCGGCCTTCCGCCGCTGCGGGCTGCGCGAGACGGTGATCTTCGCCGACAGGCTGATGCAGGCCGGGTTCGGCTTCGCCACGCGCGCCGGCATCTCGATCTGCGTCGACGACATGCTCGTTCCCGTGCAGAAGCACGACCTCATCTCCGCCGCAGAGGGTGAGGTGAAGGAGATCGAGTCCCAGTACACTTCGGGCCTCGTGACCGTCGGGGAGCGCTACAACAAGGTCGTGGACATCTGGGGCCGCGCCGGCGATCAGGTCGGCAAGGCGATGATGGACCAGCTCTCGGCCGAGGACGTCACCGACCGCAAGGGCCAGAAGGTGAAGCAGGAGTCCTTCAACTCCATCTACATGATGGCCGACTCGGGGGCGCGCGGCTCCGCCGCCCAGATCCGCCAGCTCGCGGGCATGCGCGGCCTGATGGCCAAGCCCGACGGCTCGATCATCGAGACGCCGATCACGGCGAACTTCCGCGAAGGGCTGAACGTGCTGCAGTACTTCATCTCGACGCACGGCGCGCGCAAGGGCCTGGCCGACACCGCCTTGAAGACGGCGAACTCCGGCTACCTGACGCGCCGCCTGGTCGACGTGACTCAGGACTTGGTCGTGACCGAGGACGATTGCAAGACCACGAACGGCGTCGCAATGAAAGCGCTGGTCGAAGGTGGCGAAGTCGTCGAAGCCCTGAGGGAGCGCATTCTCGGTCGCGTCACCGCGTCCGACGTTCTCCACCCCGAAACCCAGGAGGTGCTCTACCACGCGGGAACGCTGCTCAACGAGGATGAGGTCGACGCGATCGAATCTCTCGGAATCGACGAGGTCAAGGTGCGCACGCCGCTCACCTGCGACACGCGCTGGGGCCTGTGCGCCGCCTGCTACGGGCGCGATCTCGCGCGCGGCAGCTCGGTGAACGTCGGCGAGGCGATCGGCGTGATCGCCGCGCAGTCGATCGGCGAACCGGGAACGCAGCTCACCATGCGCACCTTCCACATCGGCGGCGCCGCCTCGCGCGCGGCCGTGGCGAGCCAGGTCGAAGCGAAGTCGAACGGCACCGTGCGCTTCACGCCGAACATCCGCTACGTCACCAACCCCAAGGGCGAGAAAGTCGTGATCTCGCGCACGGGCGAGGTGCTCGTGACCGACGACAACGGCCGCGAGCGCGAGCGCCACAAAGTGCCTTACGGTGCGACGCTCCTCGCCGCCGACGGCAAGGCCGTCAAGGCGGGGCAGACGCTCGCCTCGTGGGATCCGCACACGCGCCCGATCATCACCGAGCACGGCGGCTTGGTGCGTTTCGAGCACATCGAAGAGGGCGTGACCGTCGCCAAGCAGATCGATGAGGTGACGGGCCTTTCGACCCTCGTAGTCATCGATCCGAAGCGCCGCGCGGCCGCCGGCAAGGGCCTGCGTCCGCAGGTGAAGCTGCTGAACGAGGCGGGCGATGAGATCAAGATCGCCGGCACCGACCACCCGATCACTATCACCTTCCAGGTGGGCTCGCTCATCACGGTGAAGGACGGGCAGCAGGTGCAGGTGGGCGAGGTGCTCGCGCGCGTTCCGCAGGAAACCTCGAAGACCCGCGATATAACCGGCGGCCTGCCGCGCGTGGCGGAGCTGTTCGAGGCGCGGAGCCCCAAGGATGCGGGGCTCCTGGCGGAGATCACCGGAACGGTCTCGTTCGGCAAGGACACCAAAGGCAAGCAGCGCCTGGTGATCACCGACCTCGAGGGCGTGTCGCACGAATACCTGATCCCCAAGGACAAGCACGTGATGGCGCACGACGGCCAGGTCGTCAACAAGGGCGAGTTCATCGTCGACGGTCCGGCCGATCCACACGACATCCTGCGGCTGCAGGGCGTCGAGGCGCTGGCGCGCTACATCACCGACGAGGTGCAGGACGTGTACCGCCTCCAGGGGGTACGCATCAACGACAAGCACATCGAGGTGATCGTGCGGCAGATGCTGCGCCGCGTGCAGGTCGAGGATCCGGGCGAGACGCGCTTCATCCCGGGCGAGCAGGTTGAGCGCGCCGACGTGCTCGAGGAGAACGAGAAGGTCCAGGGCGAAGGCAAGAAGCCCGCGACGTACAGCTACATGCTGCTCGGCATCACCAAGGCATCGCTGTCGACCGATTCGTTCATCTCGGCCGCCTCGTTCCAGGAAACGACGCGCGTGCTCACCGAAGCGGCGATCATGGGCAAGAAGGACGATCTGCGCGGCCTGAAGGAGAACGTCATCGTCGGCCGGCTCATCCCGGCGGGGACGGGTCTCGCGTACCACAGCGCGCGCAAGAACGTGCCGCCCTCGCAGCTGTTCGAGGAGACCGCGCCCGCCGCGGAGGCCGAGGCGCCGGCCCAAACAGCCGAGAACGCCTGAGCGCCTCCGTGAGGAGGGTGCTCGGCCTGCTGGCGCTGGCCGTCGGCGCGGTCTTCGCGCCCTGGCCGGCGCTCGCCCAGGCCGCGGACGCCTGGCCGGCGCGGCCGATCCGCTTCATCCTGCCCTTCCCGCCGGGCGGCGGGACCGACATTCTCGGACGCATCATCGCCGAGCGCCTGACGGCGAATCTCGGCCAGCCGGTCGTGACCGAGAATCGCGGCGGCGCAGGGGGCAACGTTGGCGCGGAGGCCGCCGCCAAGTCCGCGCCCGACGGCTATACCATCGTGCTCGTCGCGCCGTCGCTCGCGATCAGTCCCAGCCTGTACGCGAAGCTCGCCTACGATCCGGTCAGGGATTTCGCGCCGGTGAGCCTCGTCGCGACGGTGCCCAACGTGATGGTCACCAACCCCGAGGTTCCGGCCCGGACTCTCGCCGAGTTCATCCGCCTGGCGAGATCGAAGCCCGGCGAGTTGAACTTCGGCTCGGGCGGCAGCGGCACGTCCAATCACCTCGCGGGCGAGCTCTTCAACATCGTCGCGGGAGTGAGGCTGGTGCACGTGCCCTACAAGGGCGTGAACCTGGCGATGAATGACGTGCTCTCCGGCCGGATCCAGCTCGTGGTGATCGGGGTTCCTGCGACCGTGCCTCACATCAAGGCGGGCAAGCTGCGCGCGCTCGCGATCGTCGCGCCGCAGCGCTCGCCCGTGCTGCCCGACGTTCCAACGGTGGCCGAGGCGGGTCTGCCCCAGTTCGAGGTGACGACCTGGTACGGCATCCTCGCGCCTGCGGGGACACCGCGACCGATCGTCATGCGCCTCAACGCCGAGCTGGGCAAGGTCATGCACGCCCCGGAATTGAAGGATCGGCTGGACGCGCTCGCTACCGACCCGGTGACGAGCACGCCGGAGGAGTTCGCCGCCCTGATCAAGCGCGAGATCGCGAAATGGGCCGAGGTCGTGCGCGACGCCGGGCTGAAGGCGGACTGACGCGACAGCGCGCTAGTGCTTCGGTTCCACGCCGCGGCGCCGGAGCAGCTCGGCGAAGGCGTCACCGGGGATGGGCTTGCTGAAGTAGTACCCCTGCATCTCGTCGCAGTCTAGCTCCTGAAGGAAGCTCTGCTGCTCCTGCGTCTCGACGCCCTCGGCGACCACGGTGAGGTTGAGGCTCTTGCCCATGGCGATGATCGCCTCGGTGATCGCCTTGTCCTCGGGATCCGCGGGCAGGTCGCGGATGAAGGAGCGGTCGACCTTCAGGGTATCGATCGGGAAGCGCTTGAGGTGCGTGAGCGAGGAGTAGCCGACGCCGAAGTCGTCGATGGCGAGCCGCACGCCCATTTTCTTGATCTCGCTCACGATCCCGCCCGCGCGCTCGGTGTTCTGGATCACCACGCTCTCCGTGAGCTCGAGCTCGAGCAGCTCCGGCCTGAGACCCGTGCTTCTCAGCGCATCCGCAACGTCCTGCACCAGATCGTCGTCCGCGAACTGGCGCGCCGAGAGGTTGACGGCGATGTGCACGGGAGGCAAACCCTGCCGCTGCCAGGCGACGTTCTGCGCGCAGGCGGTGTGCAGCACCCACCTGCCGATGGGAACGATCAGTCCTGTCTCCTCGGCGAGCGGAATGAACTGGGCGGGCGGCACCAATCCGAGGTCGGGATGCTGCCAGCGGATCAGAGCTTCGACGCCCGTGATGCTCCCCGATTGCAGATCCACCTTCGCCTGGTAGTGGAGCAGGAACTCGCTGCGCTCAAGGCCCCTGCGCAAGCTCGTCTCCAGTGCGAGGCGCTCGAAGGAGTGGACGTTCATCTCCTCCGTGTAGAACTTGTAGTTGTTCTTGCCGTCCTCCTTGGCCCGGTACATGGCGATGTCGGCGTTCTTCATCAGGGCCAGCTCGTCCTGCGCCTCGGCGGGGTACATGCAGATGCCGATGCTCGCCGTGACCCGGCATTCCTGTCCCTGGATGGTCATCGGCTGAACGAGGGCGGAAAGGACCTTGCGCGCCACCGACGCGACCTGCTTCGCCTCGCTGATCTCCTGGACCAGGACAACGAATTCGTCGCCGCCCAGACGCGCCACGATGTCGCTGGTCCTCATCGTGTCGAGGAGGCGTTTGCCCATCTGCTGGAGCAGCTTGTCTCCGGCATCGTGACCGAGGGTGTCGTTGATGTTCTTGAAGCGATCGAGGTCGATGAATAGCACCGCAAAATTCCTCTTGTAGCGGCGAGCATTCTGGATCGCGATCGTCAGGACCTCGTTGAACATCGTGCGGTTGGGAAGCGACGTGAGAGCGTCGTGATTGGCGAGGAACTGGATGCGTTCCTCGTCGAGCTTGCGCTCGGTGATATCCTTGCCGACGCCCCGATAGCCCCTGAACGCGCCGGAGGAATCGAACACCGGCTCGCCGCTGATGCTGATCCAGATTTTGTTGCCGGCCTCGTCGAGCCGGCACAGCTCCATGTCGCGGAACTGCTTGTGGGCCTCGAGCAGGGCGATGTGATCCGCCCACTGGTCGGCGGTCATGTTGATGTAGTTCTGCTCCCATCGCTTCTTCCCTATGGCCGGGAAGGTTCTCACGTTGACCCGCTGCGACCCCGTCCCGGTCATCGTGGTGAAGCGAAACTGCTCGTCCTGCTCCCAGTACAGGTCCGAAGACAGGCTGGTGAGACTGCGGAAGCGCTCTTCGCTGGAGCGCAGCGCCTCTTCAGCCTCTATCCGCGGGGTGATATCACGGGAGATGGCGGCGATGATATAGCTGTCTCCCGTGCGGAGGACGTGCCGCGTCGATTCGAACGCGAACGCGGTTCCGTCCTTGCGGCGGTAGTAGCTCTGCATGCCGTGCGTGTGCGTGGGGTTTGCGATGAACTCGTCGTAGATGCGCTCGAGGTCCGCCCTGCCGGTAGGAAGCACGTCCTGCGGACCCATCTGCAGCAGTTCTTCCCGCGTGTAGCCGAGCAGGCGGCACGCCGTGTTGTTCATGTCGATGAACCGCATCGTCGCTCGGTCGATCAGGACGATCATGTCGGCGGAGTTGTCCATGGCGACCCGAAATCGCCTCAGCATCTCTTCGGTCGCCAGGCGTTCGGTGATGTCGCGCGCGACGGAGACGATGACGTACCCGTCCCCGGTCTTCACCGCGCGAGGATACGCCTCGACATCGAGCAGGGAGCCGTCCTTGCGGCGGTAGCGGCCTTTCACGCTCGGCGCGGTCAGCTCTCCGGCGATCATTCGCGCGTAGACCCGGGTCAGATCGTCGCGGGACGTGGAAAAGATGTCCGCCGGGCCCATCTTCAGCAGCTCCTCCCGGCTGTAGCCCAGCGCGCGGCACGCCGCGTCGTTCACGTCGATGTAGCGCAGGCTCACCGGGTCGACTAGAAGCATCAGGTCCGCCGAAGCGTCCATCGCAGCGCGAAAACGGCGCTGTTCCTCTTCCGCCCGCTTGCGCTCCAGGAACTGGCCCATCTGGCTGCCGATGACCAGTATCGCCTTCAGAAGGCGCTCGTCGGCCTCCCGGATTTCGCGGGTGTTGAAGGCGAGCACGCCGATCGTCTTTCCCTCGGACTTGACTGGGAACACGAAGCCGCCGTGTATGCCGAGATCGACCGTGAACGCGGCCCTTTGCGCGCGGGAATCCTTGGTGACATCGGCAACCCACAGGGGCTGCCCGGACTGCCACACGCGTCCCATCAGCCCGGCGCCTGGCTTGTAGACGATCCCGCGCGACCGCTCGATGAATTCCTGGATCGCCGGTTCGTTCACGCCCCAGGACTCGGCGAACCGCAGAACGCCGGCCTCATTGTCCAGGCGAAAGTAGCGCCCGCACTCCCATCCTTCCGCTTCGCAAATGGCGCGTATCGCCGCGGTCATCGCCGCCGAGACGCTTTCGGCATCGGCGATCTTGAGCGCCACCGCGTGCTCCAGGCCCTGCAGCGCGAGAATGCGCTCCAGACCGGCTTCGCGCCGGGGCGTCTCAGCCGCATCGCCGTGCGCCGCGAGCTTCCTCGGGCTTGGCTCCGGGCCTCGCCGCAATGGACCCTTCCTTGCGCCCATGCCGCCCTCCTTTCTGCTCAGGCTAGCGACCCGGTGCGTTTGCCCCGCGTGCCGTAGCGCTCGCCGAACACGTCGGCGCGGCCAGCCGGCCGCGCGCGCAGATATTGCGGGGAAATGCGGGGATCGGCGCCGAGCTCGACGGCGGCATGCCATCCCCAGCGGGGCTCCCACAGAAAACCTCGCGCGAGAGCGACCATGTCGGCCTTCCCCTCGGCGACGATGCGCTCGGCCTGCTGCGCCTCGGTGATCATGCCGATCGCGATCGTGGTGATGCCCACGTCCTTGCGAATGCGCTCGGCGAACGGGACTTGATAGGAGGGAGCGACGGGAATCGCCTGGTTCTTGACCAGACCCCCGCTCGACGCGTCGATCCAGTCGCATCCGAGCTTCTTCAGCTCGCGTGCCAGGGCGACAGTTTGATCGATGTCCCAGCCGCCATCGGCCCAGTCGGTGCAGGAAACGCGTACGCCCAAGGGCCTGTCCTCCGGCCACTCGGCCCGGACCGCAGCGAAGACCTCCAGGGTGAAACGCATCCGGTTCGCGAGCGAGCCTCCGTAATCATCCGAGCGGCGATTGGAGAGCGGTGACAGGAACTGATGCAGCAGGTAGCCGTGCGCTCCGTGCAGCTCGATGGCGTCGAACCCGAGCCGCCGCGCGCGGCGCGCGGCGTCGGCAAACTTCGCGACGATCGCCCTGACCTCGCCGGAAGTGAGGGCTCGCGGAATCAGCTCGCCCTCTCCCATGGGAACGGCCGAAGGCGCGACCGGCTCCCAGCCTCCTTCGGCCGGAGCGAGCGACTTCCGGGAGTCCCAGGGCGCGGCGGTGGAAGCCTTTCGGCCGGCGTGCCCGAGCTGGATCGCGAGTTTGGCCTGGCCGTGCTCGCGGCAGTGCGCGACGACGCGCCGGAGCGCCGCTTCGTTCGCGTCGGAGTACAGTCCCGAGCACCCAGGGGTGATCCGGCCGATCGGCTCGACGTCGGTCATCTCGAAACACAGCAGCGCGGCACCCGAGTTCGCGAGCATCCCCAGGTGCGCGAGATGCCAGTCGGTCATAGACCCGTCCACCGCGGAGTACTGGCACATGGGGGAGACCATGATGCGGTTCTCCAAGGCCAGCTCGCGGAGCCGGATCGGTTGAAACAATGCGCTTGTCATACGAGGGTCGTCGGAGACGGCCCAATGCTACCCGGAAAGCGCGATAACTTGTTGACCGTGGATCGATTTTCCAGCTAAAATCCCGGGTCTTTGTATTCCGCGGGGCGGCCGTTTCTCGCAGACGGGCCGTCCCGGTTTTTTCTGGATCCGAAATAATGCCGACAATCAACCAGTTGGTGCGCAACGCACGGACTCGCTTGCCCGCCAAGAGCAAGGTCCCGGCCCTTGCCGGCTCGCCGCAGAAGCGCGGCGTGTGCACGCGCGTCTATACGACGACGCCCAAGAAGCCGAACTCGGCGCTGCGCAAGGTCGCCAAGGTCCGCCTTACCAACGGCTTCGAGGTGATCAGCTACATCGGCGGTGAAGGCCATAACCTGCAGGAGCACTCGGTGGTCCTGATCCGCGGCGGTCGGGTGAAGGATCTCCCGGGCGTGCGTTACCACATCGTGCGCGGCAGCCTCGACACGCAAGGCGTGAAAGACCGCAAGCAGGGTCGCTCCAAGTACGGCGCCAAGAAACCCAAGGCCGCCTAGGCCCCGACGAGAGCCCCGACGAGAGATTCGCCATGCCCCGACGCAGAGAAGTACCCAAGCGCGAGATTCTTCCCGATCCGAAGTACGGCAACGCCGATGTCGCGAAGTTCGTCAACGTGCTCATGACTCGCGGCAAGAAGTCGGTCGCCGAGCACATCGTGTACCACGCGTTCGACACGATCAAGACAAAAACGGGCAAGGATCCGCTGGAGATCTTCAGCCAGGCGGTCCAGAACGTGAAGCCGATGGTCGAGGTGAAGAGCCGTCGCGTCGGCGGCGCGAACTACCAGGTGCCGGTGGAAGTGCGCCCGGTGCGGCGCGCGGCCCTCTCGATGCGCTGGATCCGCGAGGCGGCGCAGAAGCGCGGCGAGAAGTCCATGGACGCCCGCCTGGCGGGCGAGCTCATGGAGGCGGCCGAAGGCCGCGGCGGCGCGATGAAGAAGCGCGAAGAAGTCCACCGCATGGCCGAGGCCAACAAGGCCTTCGCGCACTACCGGTTCTAGGATTCAAGGTGCTTCAAGTGGCCCGCAAGACTCCCATCGACCGCTATCGCAACATCGGCATCAGCGCGCACATCGATGCCGGCAAGACCACGACCACCGAGCGCATCCTGTTCTATACGGGCGTGTCGCACAAGATGGGGGAGGTGCACGACGGCGCGACCGTGATGGACTGGATGGAGCAGGAGCGCGAACGCGGCATCACCATCACTTCCGCCGCGACCACGTGCTTCTGGAAAGGGATGGACCAGAACTATCCCGAGCACCGCATCAACATCATCGATACGCCCGGACACGTGGATTTCACGATCGAGGTCGAGCGCTCGATGCGCGTGCTCGACGGGGCATGCATGGTATACGATGCGGTCGCCGGCGTGCAGCCGCAGTCCGAGACCGTGTGGCGCCAGGCGAACAAGTACGGCGTGCCGCGCCTCGCGTTCATCAACAAGATGGACCGGCAGGGAGCGGACTTCTTCAAGTCCTACGGGCACATCAGGACGCGTCTGAAGGGCAACCCAGTACCGATCCAGATTCCGATCGGCGCCGAGGAGAAGTTCGAGGGCGTGATCGACTTGGTGCGCATGAAGGCCATCTACTGGGACGACTCGACTCAGGGCATGAAGTTCGAAATGCGCGACATCCCCGCGAACCTGCTCGAGCAGGCGAAGGAATGGCGCGAGAAGATGGTCGAAGCCGCCGCCGAGGCCGACGACGATCTGACCCACAAGTACCTCGAGGGCCACACGCTGTCCAACGAAGACATCAAGAAGGGCCTGCGCGCGCGCACCATCAAAAATCAGATCGTACCGATGCTGTGCGGCACGGCGTTCAAGAACAAGGGCGTGCAGGCGATGCTCGACGCCGTCATCGACTATCTGCCCTCGCCCGTGGACATCCCGCCGGTGAAGGGTCAGGACGACGATGGCAAGCCGGCCAACCGCAAGGCAGGCGACGAGGAACCGTTCTCCGCGCTCGCGTTCAAGATCATGACCGATCCCTACGTGGGCCAGCTCACGTTCTTCCGCGTGTATTCTGGCGTGCTGAACTCGGGCGACACGGTCTATACCTCGGTTCGCGGCCGCAAGGAGCGTATCGGGCGCATCCTGCAGATGCACGCCAACCAACGCGACGAGATCAAGGAAGTGCGCGCCGGCGACATCGCGGCGGCGGTGGGCCTGAAAGACGTGACCACGGGCGAGACGCTCTGCGACCCGAACAAGGTCATCGTGCTGGAGAAGATGGAGTTCCCGGATCCGGTGATCCACGTTGCGGTCGAGCCCAAGACCAAGGCCGACCAGGAGAAGATGGGCGTCGCGCTCCATCGTCTTGCGCAGGAAGACCCCTCGTTCCGTGTGCGCACCGACGAGGAGTCGGGCCAGACCATCATCTCCGGCATGGGCGAGTTGCACCTCGAGATCATCGTGGACCGCATGAAGCGCGAGTTCGGTGTGGAAGCCAACGTCGGCGCCCCGCAGGTTGCGTACCGCGAAACGATGAGGAAGACGGTCGAGCAGGAAGGCAAGTTCATCCGCCAGTCGGGCGGACGGGGCCAGTACGGCCATGTGAAGCTGAAGATCGAGCCCCAGCCGGCGGGCAAGGGCTACGAGTTCGTCGACGGGATCAAGGGCGGCCGGGTGCCCAAGGAATACATTCCGGCGGTCAAGAAAGGGGTCGACGAAGCGCTGCAGGACGGCGTGCTCGCGGGGTTCCCCGTCGTCGACGTAAAGGCGACGCTGTTCGACGGGTCGTACCACGAGGTCGACTCGAACGAAAACGCGTTCAAGATGGCGGCGATTTTCGCGTTCAAAGATGGCATGCGAAAGGCCAATCCGGTGCTTCTCGAGCCGATCATGTCGGTCGAAGTGGAGACGCCCGAGCAGTTCATGGGTAACGTCATCGGCGACCTTTCGGGTCGCCGCGGCGTGCTCCACGGCCAGGAAGACATCGCCGGGATCATGGCGATCAAGGCGGAGGTGCCCCTCTCCGACATGTTCGGCTACTCGACGCAGCTACGGTCGCTCACCCAGGGACGCGCGACCTATACGATGGAATTCAAGCACTACGCCGAGATGCCCAAGGCGATCGCCGAAGGCGTGATCAGCAAGCTGACCGGCAAAGACGACAAGCCGAAGAAATAGGAGCTACAGGAGTCCATCATGTCCAAGGGCAAATTTGAGAGGACCAAGCCGCACGTGAATGTTGGGACGATCGGTCACGTGGACCACGGCAAGACGACGCTGACGGCGGCGATGACGCACGTGCTGGCGAAGAAGTACGGTGGGGAGGCGAAGAACTACGACCAGATCGACGCGGCGCCGGAGGAAAAGGCGCGCGGGATCACGATCAACACGGCGCACGTGGAGTACGTGACCGAGAAGCGGCACTACGCGCACGTGGACTGCCCGGGGCACGCCGACTACATCAAGAACATGATCACGGGGGCGGCGCAGATGGATGGCGCCATTCTGGTGGTGAGCGCGGCCGACGGGCCGATGCCGCAGACACGCGAACATATCCTTCTTGCGCGGCAGGTGGGGGTGCCCTACATCGTGGTGTACCTGAACAAGGCCGACATGGTCGATGACAAGGAGCTCTTGGAGCTGGTGGAGGTGGAGGTGAGGGAGCTTCTGTCCAAGTACGAGTTTCCCGGGGACAAGACCCCGATCGTGATCGGCAGTGCGCTCAAGGCGCTGGAGGGGGAAGACTCCGACCTTGGGGTGAAGTCGATCTACAAGCTGGCCGAAGCCCTGGACAGCTACATTCCGATGCCCAAGCGGGCGATCGACGGGGCGTTTCTGATGCCGGTGGAGGACGTGTTCTCGATCTCGGGCCGGGGCACGGTGGTGACGGGCCGGGTGGAGCGGGGCATCGTGAAGGTGGGCGAGGAGCTGGAGATTGTGGGCTTGAAGCCGACCTTGAAGACGGTGTGCACGGGCGTGGAGATGTTCAGGAAGCTGCTGGACGAGGGGCAGGCCGGGGACAACATCGGGGTGCTGCTGCGGGGTACCAAGCGCGAGGAGGTGGAGCGCGGGCAGGTGCTGGCCAAGCCTGGCTCGATCACCCCGCACACCAAGTTCGAGTGCGAGGTGTACGTGCTCTCCAAGGAGGAGGGCGGGCGGCACACGCCGTTCTTCCCGGGGTACCGGCCGCAGTT
>DASSQD010000011.1:0-15454 GCA_035702665.1 Burkholderiales bacterium | reverse complement strand
CGGCCGACTACTCGCAGATCGAGCTGAGGATCATGGCCCACATCTCGGCCGACGCCGGGCTGCTCGCCGCCTTCGGCGGCAACATCGACATCCACCGCGCGACCGCGGCCGAGGTCTTCGCGGTGCCGGTGGCCGAGGTCTCGCACGAGCAGCGGCGCTACGCCAAGGTCATCAACTTCGGCCTCATCTACGGCATGGGCGCCTTCGGCCTGGCCAGCGCCCTGGGCATCGAGCAGAAGGCGGCCAAGGACTTCATCGACCGCTACTTCTCGCGTTTTGCCGGCGTGAAGCGCTACATGGACGAGACCAAGCTGCGCGCCGCCGAGCGCGGGTTCGTCGAGACGCTGTTCGGCCGCCGCATCGAGCTGCCCGAGATCCGCGGCGGCAACGGTCCGCGGCGCTCGGGCGCCGAGCGCCAGGCCATCAATGCGCCGATGCAGGGCACGGCGGCCGACCTGATCAAGCTGGCGATGATCGCGGTGCAGGAGTGGCTGGACCGCCGCCAGCTCGCCACCCGGCTCATCATGCAGGTGCACGACGAGCTGGTGCTCGAGGTGCCGCAGGCCGAGCTCGAGCGCATCAAGGCCGAAATTCCTGGACTTATGAGCGGCGTTGCACAACTGAAGGTGCCACTTGTCGTGGACATCGGTTCGGGACAGAATTGGGAAAAAGCGCACTGAGCCTTCGTCTCGAAGGCCTCCCGGCAGCGCTTCCGTAGTCACAAAAACCCCGGTCGGCACGCAAGGAGGAAATCATGCAAGCCAATTCCGTTCAGGAAGGCGTGGACGCGCCCGACGTCATCCGGCATCTGGTGCTCCTCGGGGACGCGCTCGAGAACCTCGATCTGGGCCTCGATCCGACCGAGGACGTGCTCGTCCCGAAGCCGCGAAATCCGTGGAAGCTCACTGTGCTCGAGCCCCCGCAGGTGCTGGAGCGCGGCTGGGCGCGCGCGATCCCCATCGACGCAACCCATATCGGCATTTGCGTCGACGGCGGCTGGGCGATCGAGGCGAGCGGCCTGCTCCGCGGCAAGGCGCAGTCGGTGGGCGAGGCGCTGGAGGCGATGGCGACCGCGGCCGACAGGTTCGAGGAGATCTTCACGAGCCTCGTTGCTGCCGCGCTCGAGGCCGGGCTGCCGACGGTCGTTTGCACTCTGGTGCCTTCGCGCCACGAGGACCCGTCGCGCCAGCGCGCTGCGGCGACCGCGCTGGCGATCTTCAACGACCGGATCCTGCGGCAGGCGGTCGCGGCGAACCTGTCGGTGGTCGATCTGCGCTTCGTGTGCGACGAGGAGACCGACTACGCGACCGAGACCCTCCTGTCGCGCGCCGGCGTGCGCAAGGTGGCCAACGTCGGCCGCTCGGCGCTGTACGAGGTATCGCGCGAGCCGGGGAGGACGCGGGTGTACTTCTAGGGGCTACCAGACGCCGTAGTGTCGGACGACGCCGCGCCAGAAGGCATCGCGGTCCGCGGCCAGGCCGTTCTTCCCGGCCTCGGGCGTCGCGTTGGCGCCGGTCTGCACCATGACGAGCTTCAACTGCGGGTCGACAAAGACCGATTGGCCGTAGACGCCGAGCATCGCGAAGCGCCGATGCTCTCCGGGAAATATCCAGAACTGGTAGCCGTAGCCCATGTAGGGAGTGGCGCCGTTCGGGCGGAATGCACTCGGTGCGCGTCGCCAGTCCGTCGCGTCGAGGAGGAACTCGCGGGGAACGATCTGCGCGTGATCGGGATCGTCCGGCCGCGCGCCGTCGTTCGCGAGCACCACGCCCAGGCGCGCGTAGTCGCGCAGGGTGGCGTTGAAGTTGCCCAGCGCCACTTCCAGGCCCGTGCGGTCCGCGTACCAGAATGCGCTGTCCTCGGCGCCGATCGCCTGCCACAGGCGCGGCGTCAGATACTCGCTCAGGCTCATGCCGGTCGCACCGCGTAGCGCGGCGGCCAGCGTGACCGTATTGGGGCCGGCGTAGTAGAAGCGCGCGCCTTGACCGGCTTCGCGTACGGCGATCGTGCGCACCGCAGCCTCGATCCCGCCGTTCGCGATCGCTCCGCTGAAAAGCGGCGTGTCGCCGGACCCGTCGTAGGTCTGCTCGTACTTGATGCCGGACGCCATCCGCATCAGATTGCGCAGCGTCGTCTGGCCGAGCACCGTTCCCTTGATCTCCGGCGCGTAACGCTCCGCGGCGTCGTCCAGCGACTTGATCAGTCCATCGCGCTGCGCGATGCCGATCGCGAGCGCCGTGATGGACTTGGCCATCGACTGCGAGGTGAAGCGGTCGCTCGGCTTGCGCTCGTACTGGTAGCGCTCGAGCTGCACCATGCCGTCCTTGACGACGAGGAGGCCCATGATGCGCTGGCGCGCCAAGTAGTCGTCCACCGAGAGGCCGCGCGCGTCCTTCGCGTTCCAGCGGAAACCGGGCTCCTGCGCGGCCCGCGGCAGCGGCATGGGCTTCGAGGATGGCTGCAGCGTATGGACCTCGCCGCGGTAGATGCCCTTGATCTCGGCCTGGTGCGTGAAAGACCCGACGCGCACCGACTCATCGTAGTACCAGCTGGCGGCGTTTCCGATCGGATAGCCGCGCCGCTTGCCGAGCTTGTCTTCGTCGGGGGCGGCGAGTGCGGCCGACGCGACCGCGGACAGGATCAGCAGCGCTACCGGTCTCACAGTGCCCACCGGGGATCTACTTCACCAGCGCCCCGAACACCTTCTTCACGATCGACGACGCCGCAGCGGCCGGATTCTCGCGGATCTTCTTCTCCTCGTCGGCGATGCCGATGAACAGGCCGTCGAGGGCCTTGCGGGTGACGTAGTCTTCCAGGCTCGCGTCCTCGTCCTTGACCAGGCCGAATTTCGCCCCGCTCGCCGCGATCTCGTTGTACGCCTCGGCGAGCTTCACCTTGGCCATCGCCTTCTTCACGACCGGCTTGAATTTCTGCACGAGCGGCTCGGTGGTGGTGCGCTTGAAGTACTGGGTCGCGCTGTCCGGGCCGCCCGTGAGAATGCCCTTCGCGTCCTGAACGGTCATTTTCTTAGCCGCGTCGATGAGGAGCGGCTTGGCCTGAGGCACCGCCGCCTCGGCCGCGCGGTTCATCTTCAGGACGAGGTCATCGGCCTGCTTGCCCGCGCCGATCGAGTGCATCATCGCCTCGGCGCGCTTCATCGACGGCGGCAGCGGAATCCTGATGCGCGAGTCGTTCATGAATCCGTCCTGCTTGCCGAGCTTCACCACCGCCGACTGCGCGCCGTTGGCGAGGGCCTGCTTGAGCCCGTTGATGGCGTCGCGGTTGCTGATGTCGTCGAGTGTGATGCCGGATGCGGAGGAGACGACCAGCGCGGCGAGAATTCCGGAATATCGAAGCAAGGTCCCTCCTAGCCCACGCCTGCGGCGTGCGCCTGCTGGTCGGCGTGGTACGAGGAGCGCACCATCGGACCGACCGCGGCGTGGCTGAAGCCGAGCTTCGCGGCCTCGCGCTCGAACATCGCGAAGGTGTCCGGCAGCACGAAGCGCTCCACCGGCAGGTGGTGCGGCGAGGGCTGCAGGTACTGGCCGACGGTGAGCATGTCGACATCGTGGGTGCGCAGGTCGCGCATGACTTGGATAATTTCTTCTTCGGTCTCGCCCAGGCCGACCATCAGTCCCGATTTGGTCGGGATGTGCGCGTGGCGTGCCTTGAAGTCCTTCAGCAGTTTCAGCGAGTGCGGGTAGTTGCCGCCCGGGCGCGCCTTGCGGTACAGGCGCGGCACGGTCTCGAGGTTGTGGTTCATCACGTCGGGGAGCGCGGCGTCGAGAACGTCGAGCGCGCGCTCGAGGCGCCCGCGGAAATCGGGAACGAGGACCTCGATGCGTGTTGCCGGGGACCTTGCGCGCACGGCGCGGATGCAATCGACGAAGTGCCTTGCGCCGCCGTCCCTGAGGTCGTCCCGGTCGACGCTGGTAATGACGACGTACGAGAGCTTGAGCGCCGCGATGGTCTGCGCGAGGTGCTCGGGCTCCTCGGGATCGGGCGGCAACGGCCTGCCGTGGGCGACGTCGCAAAACGGGCAGCGCCGCGTGCACAGATCGCCGAGGATCATGAAGGTCGCGGTGCCTTTGCCGAAGCACTCGCCGATGTTCGGGCAGGAGGCTTCCTCGCACACCGTGTGGAGCTTCTTCTCGCGCAGGATCTGCTTGATCTCGTGAAAGCGCGACCCCTCGGAGGGAGCGCGCACGCGGATCCACTCGGGTTTCGCAAGGCGTTCCGCCGGCGCGACGGCGATCGGAATGCGCGTCTTCGCGAGGCCCTTCTTCTTCTCGGCCAATTCGCTCATCGGACTTCCAGGAGGCGCGCGATGCCCGATGCGAGGGCGCGGCCGAGATCCTGCGCGTCGCCCGCGAGGCCCAGCGCCGAGGTCTGCGTGACTCTCAGGCCCGGATAGCCGCAGGGATCGATGTCGGAGAAAGGCGCGAGGTCCATGGCGACGTTCAGCGCGGCGCCGTGATAGCAGCACCCGCGCCGCACGCGAAGCCCGAGCGCCGCGATCTTCGCGTCTTCCACGTAGACGCCCGGCGCGCCTGCCCTGCGCTCGGCGCCGACGCCGCGCTCGCCGAGAACGCCGATCACCGCGTCCTCGATCAGGGCGACCATGCCGCGCACCGTGAGCCCGCGCCGTTCGAGATCGACCAGCGTATACACGATCGCCTGTCCCGGCCCGTGGTAGGTGACCTGCCCGCCGCGGTCGGCGCGCACCAGCGGGATGCCCGAGTGTTTCGCGAAATGCTCCGGGCGGGCGGCGATCCCTGCCGTGTACACGCTCGGGTGCTCGAGCACCCACAGTTCGTCGGGCGTCCTCGAATCCCGCTCGGCGGTGAAGCGGCGCATCGCGTCGTAGGTGGCCGCGTACTCGGCAAGGCCCAGGTGACGGACGAGCGAGGCGGGGCGCCTGGCGATGGCCGCACCGCTGCGTTTCGTCTGCACGTAGGCGAGCATGCCTTAGAGGACCATCGTCACCATCGGATGATCGCACAGCTCGCGGTACAGGTCGTCGAGCTGCTCGCGCGACACCGCGCGGATGGTGCAGGTGAGCGAGAGGTACTTGCCCTCGCGGCTGGGGCGCATCTCGAGCGTCGCCGGGTCGAAATCGGGGGCGTGGCGCGTCACCACCTCGATAACGGCCTGGGCGTAGCCGGCCTGCGTCTTGCCCATCACCTTGATGGGGAATTCGCAGGGGAAGGCGAGGAGGAGGGCGTCGTTCTCAGGCATGGACCGGAGCCCGCATCACCTGCGCCTTGTATTGCTGGTAGAGGGCGTGGACCCTCAGGCCGACGGGGCCGGGCTTTCCGGGTCCGACCGGCTTGCCGTCGAGCGTCGTGATCGGCAGCACTTCCCGCGAGGAAGAGGTGACCCAGACCTCGTCGGCCGAGCGCAGCTCGCTTTCCTTCACGGGGCGAACCTCGTGGAGAATGCCGTTGCTGCGCAAGATCTCCAGCACCACGTCGTAGGTTATTCCGGGCAATATCAGGTGAGACTTGGGCGGCGCGAGGACGGTTCCGTTCTTCACTACGAACACGTTGCTCGCCGAGGCTTCCGTGAGCTCGCCTTCGCGCACCAGGATCGCCTCGGTGCACCCCGCTTCCGCCGCCTGCGTGCGCAGCATGCAGTTGCCGAGGAGCGAGGTCGACTTGATGTCGCAGCGCAGCCAGCGGAAGTCCGGCAGCACGATCGCCTGGGCGCCGGTCTTCAGCAGCTCGGCCGAAGGCGTGACCAGCTCGGTCGCCATCAGGAACACCGTCGGCTTGAGGCCTTTGGGAAAGGCGTGGTCGCGCTTCGCGACGCCCCGGGTGATCTGCACATAGACGTTCTGGTCTTCCCAGGGATTGCCCGCGATGATCCTGCCGACCAGCTCGGACCACTTCGCGTTCGTGTTCGGATTGACGAGGCGGATCGCATCCAGGCTTGTCTGGAGCCGCGCGAGGTGCTCGGCGAGGCGGAACGGCCGGCGCGAATACGCCGGGACCACCTCGTAGACCCCATCGCCGAAGATGAAGCCGCGGTCGAGCACCGAGATCTTCGCCTGCTCGATCGGCATGAATTCGCCGTTGAGATAGATCATCTGGATCCCTCGGATATCGGGGCGCCTACTTGAACCACAAGGCGATGCCGTCCCAGGCGCGCTGGAAAATGCTGGCGGGGGCGACGTCTTCCAGCGCGACCACCGGATACTCCCCGAGCGGCTGGCCGTCGAGCGCCACGCGCAGCGTCGCCACGCGCTGGCCCGCGGCCAGAGGCGCGATCAGCGGCTGCTCGCTGACGATCTCCGCCTGCAGCTTGTCCGTCTTTCCGGCAGGAACGGTGACGTAGAGATCGGCGAGCACGCCGGCGCGCAGCTCGCGCTCGCTGCCTCTCCATACCGCGAGCCTGGTGATCTCCTGGTCCTTCTGATACAGGCGCATCGCGTCGAAGGCAAGGAAGCCGAAGTTGAGGAGCTTCTGGCTCTCCTCGTTGCGCTGACGCTCCGACGGCGCGCCCACCAGCACCGATACCAGCCGCCGGTCTCCGCGCCGCGCGGAAGCGACGAGGCAGTAACCGGCGCTCTCGGTGTGCCCCGTCTTCATGCCGTCCACGTTCGGGTCGAGCCACAGCAGGCGGTTGCGGTTCAGCTGAGTGATGTCGTTGTAGCGGTATTCGCGCTCCGAATACATCTTGTAGTACTCGGGGTAGTCGCGGATCAACGCGGCGGCGAGAAGCGCGAGGTCGCTCGTCGTCGAATAGTGGTTGGCGTCGGGCATTCCGCTCGTGTTGGCGAAGTGGGTGCTCTTCATGCCGAGTCGCGTCGCCTCGCCGTTCATGCGCTCGACGAACGCCGCTTCCGAGCCAGCGATGGCCTCGGCGAGGGCGATGCTGGCGTCGTTGCCCGACTGCACGATCATCCCGTGCAGCAGCTCCTGCACCGTGACCGGTTTCGTGGGCTCGATGAACATGCGCGAGCCCGGGGCGTGCCAGGCGCGATCGGAAACCCTGATCGGCTGCCCGAGGGCGATCGACTTCCCCTTCAGCGCCGAAAAAACGACGTACGCGGTCATCAGCTTCGTGAGCGACGCCGGCTCGATGCGCTCGTCCGGATTGCGGCTCGCGAGCTGCTGGCCGCTGGTCGCATCGAGCAGCAGCCAGGCGCGCGCGCCCAGGACCGGCGGCACCGGCGCCTTGGCGAGCGCAGGCTGCGACAGCAGCGCGAAGAACAGCAGGGCAGCGGGAATGCGCGGCATCGGAGCCCGGATTATACCGGCGGGGGCTCAGCGACCGCCGCGCGCTTGCCGGGCAGGATGGCCTCGACCTCGACTTTCGCGCTGCCTGCGGCGACGTAGCCGAGCTTGTACGCGGCGGCGTAGGACAGGTCGATGAGGCGGTCGGCGTGGAACGGCCCGCGGTCGTTGATGCGTACCACGACGCTCCTCCCGTTGGCGAGGTTGGTGACGCGCGCGTAGCTGGGGATCGGCAGGACGGTGTGAGCGGCGGTCATCGCGTACATGTCGTAGCGCTCCCCGCTCGAGGTCCGCTTGCCCTGGAACTTGCGCCCGTACCAGGTGGCGACGCCCCGCGCCCGGTAGGGCGTGAGCGAAGTGTAGGGGACGTATCTCCGGCCGAGCGCGGTGTAGGGCACGTTCGCGCCCGCGTCGAGCGGCTCGGACCTGGGGGTCGCGTCGGCGATCCTGTCGAGATCGACGGGCGGCGGCCCGCCAGGCCCGTCGCCCTTGTAGTAACCGCCGTGCCCGCCGCCGCAGCCGGCGAGCAGGGCCGCGAGCATCGGCGCCGCCAGCGAGCGTGACGCGGCCCTCACGTCTGCACCAGCGTGCGGTGGTGCTGGATGCTCATCAGCATGCCGATGCCCAAGGACAGCGTGATGAGCGAGGTGCCGCCGTAGCTGATGAAGGGCAGCGGCACGCCGACCACCGGAAGGAGCCCGCTCACCATGCCCATGTTGACCACCGCGTAGGTGAAGAAGGTCAGCGTGATCGAGCCGGCGAGCAGGCGCGTGAAGAAGGTCGGCGCGTTGGCCGAGATCATCAGGCCGCGCATGATGAGCGCGAGGTAAAGGACGAGGAGGATCGTCGCGCCGATCAGGCCGAATTCCTCAGAATACACGGCGAAGATGAAGTCGGTGGCGCGCTCGGGAATGAATTCCAGGTGCGTTTGCGTGCCCTCGAGCCAGCCCTTGCCGGTGATCCCGCCCGAGCCCACGGCGATCGTCGACTGGATGATGTGGTAGCCCGCGCCGAGCGGATCCGACGAGGGATCGAGCAGCGTGAGAAAGCGCCTGCGCTGGTAGTCGTGCAGCACGCCCCAGAGGATGGGCAGGCTCGCCAGCACAGCGGTGATTCCGGCGGCGATGACCTTCCACGGCAGGCCGGCGAGGAAGATCACGTAGAGGCCGGCCGCGGCGACGAGGAGCGCCGTCCCCAGGTCCGGCTGGCGCGCGATCATCGCGGTGGGCACGGCGAGAATGACGAACGCCACCGCGAACTCGCGAAAGCGCAGCGCCGATTCGTGCCGGTGGAAATAGCGCGCGAGCAGGAGCGGCATCGCGAGCTTCATCAGCTCCGAAGGCTGGATGCTCGCGAATCCCAGCGGCAGCCAGCGGCGCGCGCCGTTCCTCACGTCGCCGAACAGCGCCACGCCGACCAGCATCAGCAGCACCGCGATGAACACCGGCACCGCGATGCGCATGAACACCTGCGGATGCACCTGGGCCGCCGCCCACATCAGGATCAGCGCGAGGAGCGTGTTCAGCGCCTGCGCGCCGAACCGCGCAGGCGCCTGGTAGGCAGCGCTGTAGAGGGTGGCGAGGCCGAGCGCGATGATGCACAGCACGATCGCGATCAGCGGCCCGTCGATCTTGGCCGCGAATCGCTCGAGCAGTTGCCTAATCGTCGCCGTCGTCATCGTCCCTCAGCTTGGGCGCGGGCGCGGCGGGCTTGTCGACGCCCTTGCCCAGCAGGTAGAAATCGAGGACCTTCCTCGCGACGGGCGCGGCCGCGCGCGCGCCGAACCCGGCGTTCTCGACCAGCACCGCGAGAGCGATCTTCGGATCGTCGGCCGGGGCAAAGGCGATGAAGAGCGCGTGGTCGCGCAGGCGCTCGTCGACGTTCGCCTCGGAATACTTCTCATCCTTCTTGAGAGCGACCACCTGCGCCGTGCCGGTCTTGCCGGCGCTCACGTAGGCGGCGCCCGCGAACGCGCGGGCGCCCGTGCCCTCCTTGTTCACGCCGATCATGGCGTGCTTGACGAACTCGAGGTTCTTCGCCTTGAGGGGGATCGTCTTGAGCGGCTGGGGCGCGACGTACTTGCGCTCGCCCGTGATCGGGTTCTGGATGTAGTCGACGAAGTGCGGGCGGTACATCACGCCGTCGTTGGCGAGCGTCGCCACCGCCTGCGCGAGCTGCAGCGGCGTATACGAGTTGTAGCCCTGGCCGATGCCGACGCTGATGGTCTCGCCGGGGAACCACTTCTGCTGCGCCGGGGCGCTCTTGAAGCGCTTCAGCTTCCATTCCGGGGACGGCAGCACTCCGACGAACTCGCCCTCGACGTCGATTCCGGTCTTGGCCCCGAAGCCGAACTGGCCGATGAAGTGCGCCATGTTGTCGATGCCGAGGTCGTTGGCGAGGTTGTAGTAGTACGTGTCGCACGACACCACGATCGACTTGTACATGTCGACGTAGCCGTGGCCGTCCGCCTTGTCGTCGCGGAAGCGGTTGTTGCCGAAGATGAAGTAGCCGGGATCGAAGATGGTCTGGGTGGGCGTGCGCTTCCCGAGCTCGAGCGCGGCGAGCGCCATGTACGGCTTGAACGTCGATCCGGGCGGATACAGGCCGGTGAGCGCGCGGTTGTTCAGGGGGTGGTCGGGCGAGTTGTTGAGCGCGTCCCAATTCGCCGGGTCGATGCCGTCGATGAACAGATTCGGGTCGTAGCCGGGCTTGGAAACGAATGCGAGGATCCCGCCCGTCGAGGGCTCGATCGCCACCAGCGCTCCGCGGTTCTCGCCGAACGCCCGCTCCGCGGCCTCCTGCAGGCCCATGTCGAGCGTGAGCACCAGGTTGTTGCCCGGTACGGGGGGCGTGCGCGGCGCGAGCGCGCGGACGTTTGCGCCGCGCACGATCCGACCGCTCGCGTCGGTCTCGACCTGCTCGAAGCCGGTCGTGCCGTGAAGCGCCTGCTCGTAGCTCTGCTCGAGGCCGGTCTTGCCGATGTGGTCGGTGCCCTTGTAGTTGCCCGCCTGGTCCGACTCCTCGATCTTGTCGACGTCCCGGTCGTCGATGCGGCTGATGTAGCCGACAATGTGCGAAGCTTGCTCGCCCAGAGGGTACTGCCGGAACAGGCGTCCCTTGATGTCGACGCCGGGAAAGCGGTAGCGGTTGACCGCGAGCACGGCGACTTCCTCGTCGGTAAGCCGCGTCTTCAGCGGCAGGTTGTCCTGACCCTTGCTCTCCTCCCTGAGCTTCTGGAAGCGGCGCCGGTCCCTGGGCTGGATGTCGACCAGCGTGCCGAGGGACTTGATCGTTCCCTCGAGGTCCGGGATCTTGGACAGCGTGAGTTCGAGCGTATAGGCGGAGTAGTTGCGCGCGAGCACGACGCCCTTGCGGTCGAGGATCAACCCGCGGTTGGGCTGGATCGGAACGATGGAGATGCGGTTGTCCTCTGCCTTCGTGTCGTAGTAGTCGTGCTGGATGACCTGAAGGTAGAAGAAGCGCCCGAACAGGACCGCGAAGGCGCCGAGGACGAGCGCGCCGGCGACGCCCAGGCGCACTTGGAAGTAGTGAAGCTCCCGCCTGACGTTCTTGAGCTCCTTCATCGCCTCGCCCTACAGCGGCCGGTTCTCGTCCACGCTTTCGGGCCTGCGCTGCGGCAGGAGCAGCAGGAAGGTCGCGGTGGGCCACAGCGCGGCGGCGGTCAGGCTCTCCGCGAAGTACATCGGCCCGGGAAAGGCGTCGCCCTTGATCATGCGCACCGCGAGCATCAGGCACTGGCTCGCGAGCAGCAGCACCAGGATGTGAGCCGCCTGCTGCCACAGCGAAAACCACAGGATGCGCCGGTGCAGAGTGATTGCGCCGAACGCGAGAACGGCGTAGGCGAAAGCGTGCTGACCGAGGAGGGCGCCGGTCCCCGCGTCCATGACGAGCCCGACGAACCAGGCGACCCCGATGCCCATCTTGCGCGGCTGGTGCACGCACCAGCAGGTGAGCACCAGCGCGACCATGTCCGGGACCCCGGCGAGATCGCCCCAGGGGGCCAGATTGAACAGGAGCGCGAGTACGATCGTGAGCGCCATGTACCAGACGTTCACGGGGAGGAGGATGCGCTCGGGCTGCTCGAAGTAGGCCATGCGCTTCTACTTCTTCGGGCGTTTCTGCTTGGGCGTAGGTCCCGCCCGCGGTTCGGCTTCCGCCGGCGGCGCAGGCAGATTTGCCTCGCGCGATAGGACGAGCACTTGCCGGTTCTGGTCGGTGCCCGCCGTAGGCACGCACGTGATCTTCGCGAACGAGTAGGCGGCGTCGCGCTCGATCTTCGATATCTTGGCGACGGGGAGGCCGGGCGGATAGGTGCCGTCGATCCCGGAGGTGACGAGCAGATCGTCGGCCTGCACGTCCGCGTTGGTGGCGGTATAGGAGAGGTCGAGCGTGCCTTTGTCGCCGCCGCCGTAGATCACCGCGCGTAATCCGTTTCTCACGACTTCCACCGGGGTCCGCTGCTCTTTGTCGGTGACCAGCGTCACCTCCGCGATCCAGGGATGCACGCGGGTCACCTGGCCGACGACGCCGATGTCGTCTATGACCGCCTGGCCAGCCTCGATGCCCTGCTGGCTCCCCTTGTCGATGATCACCTTGTGCGAGAAGGGGTCGCGCCCCTGGTACAGGATCTCGGCGAGAGTGGCCGGGCGCGGCAGGCGCTCGCGTGCGTCGAACAGGCGCCGCAACTGGGCATTCTCCGCGCGCAACGACTCGAGGGTGAGCAGTTCGCTCGCCTCCAGCAGGTCCTTGGTCTTGAGCCGGTCGTTCTCCTGCTTGAGGGCGACCTGCGTGGTGAAGAAGTCCGCTGCGGCGCCGAGCAGCTCGGAAGGCGCGAGCGATACGCGCTGCAGCGGGTAGGCGAGCAGCGCGACGACCTCGCGTATGGATTCGGCGTAGCGGAAACGCGCGTCGAGCACCATGAGGAGCACGGCGAGCGACAGGAAAAACCCGAGACGGACCAGCGGTGCGGGACCGCGGCTGAAGAACGGCGGCGGCTGGTAATCCATGACCGGAGCCTGGGGCTAAGGGCGGGCGAGACTTGAACCCATCACGAACACGCGCGCAGCAATCGCTTCCTCCGCTCCCCTGGCTCCCGCTTATTCGCTCGCGAAGATGCTCCCGAGTTTTTCCATCCTCTCCAGCGCCTTGCCCGAGCCGCGCACCACGCAGGTGAGCGGGTCGTCGGCGACGATGACCGGTAGCCCGGTTTCTTCCATCAGCAGCCGGTCGAGGTCGCGCAGCAACGCGCCTCCCCCGGTGAGGACCATGCCTTTCTCGGCGATATCGGCGCCGAGTTCGGGCGGCGTCTGCTCGAGAGCGGACTTCACTGCGCCCACGATCTGGTTGAGCGGCTCGGTGAGTGCCTCCAGGATCTCGTTGGAGGAGATCGTGAAGCTGCGCGGAATGCCTTCGGCAAGGTTGCGCCCCTTCACTTCCATCTCGCGCACTTCCGACCCGGGAAAGGCCGAGCCGATCTCCTTCTTCACGTTCTCGGCCGTCGTGTCGCCGATCAGCATGCCGTAGTTGCGGCGGATATAGTTGACGATCGCCTCGTCGAACTTGTCGCCGCCGACGCGCACCGAGCCCGAGTACACCATGCCGCCGAGCGAGATCACGCCGACCTCGGTCGTGCCGCCGCCGACATCCACCACCATCGAGCCCGTCGCCTCCGCGACCGGGAGGTCCGCGCCGATTGCCGCCGCCATCGGCTCCTCGATCAGGTAGACCTGGCTCGCCCCGGCCTCGATCGCCGCCTCGCGGATCGCGCGGCGCTCGACCTGGGTCGAACCGCAGGGGACGCAGATGATGATCCGCGGCGAGGGTGAGAACAGGCGCGACTCGTGCACCTTCTTGATGAACTGCTTGAGCATCTGCTCGGTGACGGTGAAGTCGGCGATCACGCCGTCCTTCATCGGACGGATCGCGGTGATGTTTCCCGGCGTCTTGCCGAGCATCGACTTCGCTTCCTTGCCGACCGCCTGGATCGTCTTCTTGGAATTGGGCCCGCCCTCTTGCCGTATCGCGACCACCGAGGGCTCGTCGAGCACGATGCCTTTGCCGCGAACGTAGATCAGCGTATTGGCCGTTCCCAGGTCAATTGCCATGTCATCCGAGAAATATCCACGCAAAAAGCCGAACATCCTGCTGATTTCCTTAGGAAAGGGGATTCACGATTGCGCTATAATACAGCAAATAAAATTCCGTTTTAAGCGATTTTTTATGCCTTTGACCCCCGAAGAGGTCCGTGCAATCGCCGAACTGGCGCGGATCGGCATCAGCGACGCCGAGGCGCGGACAATGCAAGCCGAGTTGAACAAGATTTTCGAGTTGATCGGCCGGATGCAGAAGGTCGACACCGAGGGAATCGCCCCGATGACGCATGCCCAAGGGGTGGCCTTGCGCCTCCGGCCCGACAAAGTGACCGAGCCGGACCAGCGCGAGCGGTTTCTCAAGCTCGCCCCCCAGAACGAGGCGGGGCTCTACCTCGTTCCCAAAGTGATCGAGTAGCGGATTCAGGCTGCAAGATCCTGAATCCATGCTGAACTCCTCCGTCAAGGACCTTGCCGCAGGGCTCGCGCAAAAGAAATTCTCCAGCGTCGAGCTGACGAAGGCGTTCCTTTCGCGCATCGGCGCGCTGAACGGGAAGTTCAACGCCTTCATCACCGTCGATGCCGAGAAGAGCCTCGCCCAGGCTCGGGCGGCCGACGCGCGCATCGCGACAGGACAGGCGCAGCCCCTCACCGGCATCCCGGTGGCGCACAAGGACATTTTCGTCGCGCGCGACTGGCTCACCACCTGCGGGTCGAAGATCCTGTCGAACTTCGTCTCCCCCTATGACGCGCACGTGATCGAGCGCTTCAACGCCGCGGGCGCGGTGCTGCTCGGGAAGACCAACATGGACGAGTTCGCGATGGGCTCATCGAGCGAGTCCTCGTTCTACGGACCGGTGCGGAATCCCTGGAACGCGGACTGCGTGCCGGGCGGCTCTTCGGGCGGCTCGGCCGCGGCGATCGCAGCGCGCATGGCGCCGGCGGCGACCGGGACCGACACCGGCGGATCCATCCGCCAGCCTGCGGCGCTCTCGGGCATCTGCGGGCTGAAGCCTACGTACGGCCTCGTGTCGCGCTACGGGATGGTTGCGTTCGCCTCCAGCCTCGACCAGGGTGGGCCGTTCGCGAAGAGCGCAGAAGACCTCGCGCTGCTGCTCAACGTCATGGCCGACTACGACGAGCGCGATTCCACGTCGATCGAACGCCCGCGCGAGGACTATACGCACGACCTCGAGAGGCCGCTTTCGGGACTCCGCGTCGGCGTTCCGAACGAGCATTTCGGCGGCGGCCTCGACGCCGACGTCGGCGCCGCTGTCGAGGCCGCGCTCGCGCAGCTCGAAAAGCTCGGTGCGAAGCGCGTTCCGATCGAGCTGCCCAACTCGGGCCTTTCGGTGCCGGCGTACTACGTGATCGCGCCCGCCGAGGCTTCGTCGAACCTTTCGCGCTTCGACGGCGTGCGCTACGGCTACCGCGCCAAGGACTACGCCGACCTGGCGGACATGTATAAGAGGACGCGCGCGGAAGGATTCGGCGCGGAGGTGAGGCGGCGCATCCTCATCGGCACCTACGTGCTCTCGCACGGCTACTACGACGCCTACTACCTCAAGGCGCAGAGGATCCGGCGCCTGATCGCGAACGACTTCGTCGAGGCGTTCAAGCGCTGTGACGTGGTGGTCGGCCCGACCTCGCCGACCGTGGCGTTCAAGATCGGCGCGAAGACCTCGGACCCCGTGCAGATGTACCTGAACGACATCTACACGATACCCGCCAACCTCGCCGGGCTGCCCGCGGCCTCGATTCCCTGCGGCTTCGGCGCGGGGGGCCTTCCGGTGGGGCTGCACCTCGTGGGCAACTACTTCGCGGAAGCGAAGCTGCTCAACGTGGCGCACCAGTACCAGAAGGCGACCGACTGGCACCGGCGCGAGCCGGCGGGGCTGCAATGAGCTGGGAAATCGTCATCGGGCTGGAGACGCACGCGCAGCTCTCCACCGCGTCGAAGATGTTCTCGGGCGCGTCGACCGCGTTCGGCGCCGCGCCCAACACTCTGGCTTCGGCGGTGGACATCGCGTTGCCCGGCGTGCTGCCGGCGATGAACAAAGGTGCGCTCGAGCGGGCGATCCGCTTCGGCCTTGCCGTCGGCGGGAC
>DASSQD010000010.1:0-19921 GCA_035702665.1 Burkholderiales bacterium | reverse complement strand
CGATCCAACCGATGGGGAAGAAGCCGGTCGCGAGGCCCAGCACCGCGGCGCGGATCGCCATGCCGCCCGGCATGGTGAAAGCGTAGACCGCGACCGCTAGGGCCACCGCGAGCGCGATCACCGCGGCGAGGTGCGCCTTGACCTTGCCCGAGGCGATCAGCGCCAGCAGGGTCACCACGGGCAGCGCCGCGACCAGCGTGGAGAGGACTTCGCTCGAGAACGGGTTATAGACTTGGTTCCACATCGCATCCTCCTCGGTGACGAGTACGAGTGAAAGCTGCTGGCAGCTTAGAGGGGCTTCCTTGCAGATTGCTGACGCTGGCGGCTTCCTTCCCGGCAGGCGCGCCACAGCTTGTCCGGCGTCGCCGGCATGTCCGGGATCCCGGCCCCGGGCGGCAGCGCGTCCGCGATGGCGTTCATGACGGCGGCGAGCGCGCCTGTCGTTCCCGCCTCGCCGACGCCTTTGACGCCGATCGGATTGGTGGTGCACGGCACGGGATGGAACGCTCCGGCGAGCGGCGGCATGTGGTCCGCGCGGGGCATGGCGTAGTCGGTGAAGGCCCCGGTGAGGATCTGGCCGCTCTCGCGGTCGTAGACGCCGTGCTCGAGGAGCGCCTGGCCGAGCCCCTGGGCGAGCCCGCCGCAGACCTGGCCCTCGGTCAGGGTCTCGTCCAGCACGACGCCGCAGTCGTCCACCGCGGCGTACGCGACGACGGCCGCGACGCCGGTCTCCGGATCGATCTCCACCTCGGCGACATGGCAGCCGTTGGGAAAGGTCGGGGGCAGCTCGACCTTCGCGGCGCCGTCGAGGCTCTCCTCCGTACCCGCCACGGCGGCGGCGACTTCGAACAGCGACATCCTGCGATCGGTCCCCACCACCTCGAAGACGCCGTCGCGGTACTCGATGTCGGCCTCGGTCGCCTCGAATATCCGGGCGGCGGCCTTTTTCCCCTTCGCCAGCGCCGTCTCGATGGTGCGGTAGAGCGCGCTCCCCGCCATCATCGTGGAGCGCGAAGCGACGGTGCCGCCGCTCGGCACCCCGAGGCGGGAATCGCCCTGCTTCACCTCGACGAGTTTCGCGTCGATGCCGAATTGCCTCGCCGCAAGCCTGGAATAGACGGTCGCGTGCCCCTGCCCCGTCCCCTGCACGCCGAGCGCGACCACCGCCTTGTCGCCGCCGGGAAAGCGCAGCGCCGCGCTCTCGACGGGCACGCCGCCCGCGTGCTCGAGAAAGCACGAGATCCCGATGCCGCGCCGCATCCCGCGCTTCGCCGCGGCCTCGCGCCGCGCGGGGAACCCCGCGTAGTCCGACAGCGCCAGCGCCTCGTCGAAGATCGCGGCGAAGTCGCCCGTGTCGTAGGTCACCGCGACCGGCGTCTTGTAGGGCATCGCCTGCGGCTCGATGAAGTTGCGGCGCCGGATCTCGACGCGGTCGATGCCGGTGACGCGAGCGCACTCGTCGACCAGGCGCTCGACCAGGTAGTTCGCTTCGGGCCTTCCGGCGCCGCGGTAGGGGCCGGTCTGCACCGTATTCGTATACAGGCAGCGGACGTCGCACTGGATGCGCGGGATGCGGTACACGCTCGACAGGCACCGCCCGAAGTTCTGCGTGGTCGTGACCAGGCCCGCGTTGGTGATGAATGCGCCGAGGTTGGCGAGGGTCTTCACCCTGAGCGCGAGAAACTCGCCCTTCGGCCCCAGCGCCATCTCCCCCTCGAGGATCATGTCGCGCCCCTGGTTGTCGCTGATGAACGCCTCGGAGCGGGTCGACATCCAGTGCACGGGGCGCCCGAGCTTCTTCGCGGCGACGAGCATCGCCGCGTACTCGGGGTATGCGCCCGATTTCATGCCGAAGGCGCCGCCGACGTCCTCGGTGATCACGCGCAGCTTCTCGGGCGGCAGACCGAACGCCCCGCTCAGCATCTCGCGCAGCCAGCCCGGGCCCTGGGAGCAGGAGCGCAGCGTGAACGCGTCCGCCGCCGCGTCGTAGCTCGCGGTCGCGCCGCGCGTCTCGAGCGAGGCGACGATCACGCGCTGGTTGACCAGCGACACGCGCGCGCGGTGCGCCGCCGACGCGAGGATGCGCTCGATCTCGCGCGCGTTGCTCCCGTCGGGGTCCGGCGCGGGACCGGGCCAGTCGAGCGCGAGGTTGCCCGGCGCCTCGGGCCACACTTGCGGCGCTCCGGGCGCGGCCGCGTCGCGCACGTCGACGACCGCGGGCGTCGCCTCGTAGTCGACCGACACCAGCTCCGCCGCGTCGGCCGCCTGCGCCGGGGTCTCGGCGACGATCATCGCGACCGGCTGGCCGACGTGGACGACGCGCCGCTCGGCGAGCGCCGGCCATGTCGACAGGATCATCTTCGCCCCGCCGCGCCCGTCGACCGGCCGCGGGCGCGCGAGATTGCCGACCGTGCGCGTGTCGGCGCCCGTCAGTACGGCGAGGACGCCGGGCCGATTCGAAGCTTCTCGAGTGTCGACGGAGCGGATATTCGCGCTCGCGTGGGGCGAGCGCACGAACGAAGCGAATGCGGCACCCGCCGCACGAGCGTCGTCGACGAAGCGCCCCCGCCCCAGGAGAAGCGGCGCGTCTTCGAGGCGGGGGACGAAAGGCTCATGGCTTGACGTGCTCAGGACGCGCTCCAGCGGCCGGCTGAAGCCGTGGATTGTATCAAGCGTCCTGTCCGGTGATCTCGGCGACGACGCGGCGCACTTCCTTCGGCAGGAACGGCTTCTCGATCACCGGGCGGCCGTATTCGCTCGCGAACTCGTGCAGGGTCGACGCCAGGCTGTCGCCGGTGACGAACACCACGCGCGCGGCCTGCTCGGGCCAGCGCCGCTCGATCTCGCGGTACAGGGTGCGGCCGTCGAGGTCGGGCATGCGGATGTCGGTGAGGATCACGTCGTAGCGCTCCTCGGCCATGCGCTCGAGCGCCTCGCGTCCGGAGGCGACCGCGGCGACGCGGTGCTGCGCCCCGGTGAGGATGTCCGAGAGGATCTCGCGGATCTCGGCCTCGTCGTCGACGATGAGGATCTTGCGCCGCCCGGGGGCGAGCTCGCGCGACGGCCCGTCCGCCTCGTCGCTCACGCCCGCCGGGCACGCGGGAAGCGTGATCGTGAACACCGCGCCGCCCATCTCGGGACAGTCGAGGGTGAGCGTGCCGCCGTGCGCCTCGACGATGCCGTGGCTCACGGCGAGACCGACGCCGGTGCCCATGCCCGTAGGCTTGGTGGTGAAGTACGGCTCGAACACGCGCGTGCGCAGATGCTCGGGAATCCCCGGGCCGTTGTCGGCCACCGCGATGCGGATCGCGCTGGCTTCCGCGTCGTAGCGGCTCGCGACGCGTATGCGCCGCTTCCCCGGCCGGTCCTGCAGCACCTGCTGGGCGTTGACGACCAGGTTCAGCAGCACCTGGTGCAGCTGGTCGGGGTCGGCGAGGATCGGCGGAATGTCCTCGTCCAGCTCGACCGTCAGCTCGATGTTGCTGGTGCGCACGGCGTACGCGGTCATGTCGAGCGCCGCCGAGATCACCTCGTTGATCGACACCGGCCCGCGCTCGGGCGGCTGCTGGCGGGCCATGGCGAGGAAGGTGCGCACGATGCGCGCGCAGCGCTCGGCCGCGGTGCGGATCTTGAGCGCCGCGGCCCGCGTCCCCGGATGCCCCTGCTCCTCCAGCATGATCGCTCTCGCCACCACGACCGAGAGCGGGTTGTTCAGCTCGTGCGCGACGCCGGCGAGGAGCGAGCCGAGCGCGGCGAGCTTCTCGCGCTGGTGCAGCGCCTCGCGCTGCTGCTCGAACACCTGCGTCGAGCGCTTCTTCTCGGCCACGTCGCGCGCGACCGCGAGCGCCATGGAGTCGAAGGCGCGCGACAGGCGCGCCAGCTCGTCGTGCCCGCGCAGGCCGCTGCGCGCGTCGAGGTTGCCGGCGGCGACCTGCTCGGCGGCGCGCACCAGCCGCGCCGTGCGCCGCGTCAGCAGGAAGTGGAACACCAGCCACATGAACAGCGCGAGCGCGGTCACCCATCCCGCCCAGTAGAACGACTGGCGCAGCACCTGCGCGCTCGCCTCGTCCTGCGCGCGGGTCAGCTCGTACGCGACGAACAAGCTACCGCTCCGCGTGGGGCGCAGCTCGTCGCGCTCGCTGCCCATCAGGATCCCGGAGTAGGCGAGCAGCGCGATGCGGCCGTCGCCGAGATCGATCCGCGCCGGGTGCCCGCGCACGGCCTGCACGCCCTCGTCTCGGTCGAAGTTCGGCAGGACGTCGGCGATGTGCCGCCCCAGCCAGGCGCGGCGGGTCGCGGCGATGACCTGGTTCTGGTAGTCGGTCAGCGCCGCGAAGACGTAGTCGTGGTTGTGCGCGAGCACGGAGATCTCGTGCTCGGCGGCCGCCTCGTCGCCCTTGAGCAGCAGGTACTCCAGCGTGCTCTGCAGCCGCGACATTTCCTGCGCGAGCCGCTTGCGGACGTCGTCCTCGGCCGCGCGCTCGGCCTGGGGCACGTGGTAGACGAGGTTCACCGCGGAGAGCGCCGCCGCGAAGCCGAGCAGGATCAGCGGGACCGTGACCCTGAGCGAGGCGGGAACGCGCAGGTTCATTGCGGCAGGCTCGCGAGCGGCCCGGGCGCGAGCAGGCCTTCGATGTCCGCCGGCATGCGCAGCAGCCTCGCTTCCACCATCAGGTCCCTGAGGCGGCGCCCGGTCACCGCGAGCTCGGGGCTGGGGCCGCCCAGCATCCTCAGGTTCTCCTCGCGCGAGGGGATGTGCAGGCCCTGCAAGGCCTTGAGGAACTGCTCGCCGGTCGTCTGCTGGCGTATGCCCATGCGCCGCGCCGCGTCCTGGGGCTCGCGCTTGAGGTAGTCGATCGCGCCGAGCCACCCTGCCAGCATCGCGCGGATGGCCTTGGGCCGGGTCTCGAGCAGGCCCATGCGCACCGCCACGAGGTCGACGATCTCGCCGGGCATCTGGGTGCTGTCGAACAGCGATACCGCGCCCGCGCGCAGCAGCTCGCCCCGGTACGGATCGAAGGTGACGGCGGCGTCGACCTGGCCCTTCTCGAAGGCGCCGGGCTGCTCGTTCGACTCGAGCTGCACCACCTTGACGTCGCTCGCCTGCATGCCGTTGAGCGCGAGCGCGCGGGACAGCACGAAGGCGCCCAAGGCGCCGCTCTCCACCGCGACGCGCTTGCCCCTCAGGTCTTTCATGGATTTCATCCCGGAGCGGCCGACGACGGCGTCGGCGCCGTGCGAGACGTCGACCACCAGGACGACGCGCGGCGTGAGCCCTTCCGAGGCGAGGCCGTAGAGCTCGTCGAGGCTGATCACCATCGCGTCGATCGCCTCGTTGCGGAAGGCGCGCAGCACCTCGCTCGCCGACGGGTACTCGACCAGCTGGATCATCTTCGGGTTCATGAGGCCGAGCTCGCGCGCGAGGTACAGCGGCTCGCAGCCGATCCAGACGTTGGTGCCGATGCGCAGCGCCGATTCCGGCTCGCGCACGCAGGCCCCTAGGGCGAGCAGCAGCGCGGCGCACGCGAGCGCGCGCAGCCGCCGGGTCACGCTCCGCCCGGCGCGAAGAGATAGCCTTCGTTGCGCACGGTCCTGATGTAGCGCGGGTGGTCCGGGTCGGGCTCGATCTTCTTGCGCAGGCGCATGATGCGCAGGTCCACGCTGCGGTCGAAGGGCGTCCAGTCGCGCCGCTGGCTCATGTTCATGATCGACTCGCGCGACAGCGCCCGGTTGGGATGCTCGGCGAGCGCCTTCAGCAGGTCGAACTCGAGCGGCGTCATCGGCACCTCGGCGCCGTTCTCGTCGGTGAGCCGGTGCGCGGCGATGTCGAGGACGCAGCGCCCGATGCGCACGCGCTCCTCGCCGAGGTCGCCGCGCCGCGCCGACGAGGTGCGGCGCAGGACGCTCTTCACGCGGGCGAGCAGCTCGCGCGGATCGAAGGGCTTCGCCACGTAGTCGTCGGCGCCCATCTCCAGGCCGACGACGCGGTCGACCACCGCGTCGGCCGAGGTGAGCATGACGATCGCGATTCCCGAGTAGCGCTCGCGCAGGTGCCGCGACAGGGACAGGCCGTCCTCGCCCGGCATGTGAATGTCGATCAGCGCCAGGTCGACCGCCTGCTTCGCGGAGATCGCGCGCGCCGCGTGCGCGCTCTCGGCGCACAGCGCGACGTAGCCGTGGCCGGCGAAATACTCCTCGAGCACGTCGCGCACGCCCGGCTCGTCGTCGACGATCAGGATCGTTGCCTCCTGGCCCGTGGACCCCTGCACCGCATGGCCTCCCGTATGCTCCGCCCGGCGGGCGAAGGGCGAAATGATACCCCCGCCGCGTGAAGGAATGCCGCCGGCATGAAACAAACGAAACAAAAAAGGCCGGCGGGAGAAATTCCCCTGACGCATCCGGCCTCTAGACTGCTCCGCTTGTCGATCCTCGGGAGCGACCATGCGGCGGTCGGAATTTCCAAGAGCGTCTGTTCTGCCCCATATCGAGTACGCCCGGCGCGCTCCGCTGCGCGCGGCCGGCCTGTTCACCGCGGTGGGCCTCGCCTCGGTCTTCGGCTACGCGCTCGGGCTCGCCGCCGCGATCGGCCTGGGCGCGGTGATCTCCGCCACCCTGGAGCGGAGGAACCCGCCGCCCGTGCGCCCGGCGCACACGGGCTTCAATCCGGCTCCCTTCATGCTCAACGCCTTTCTCGTGCCTGCGCTCGACCCGGACGAGGTGCCGCTGCGCTGGGTCGATCCCCGGCCGGCGCTCGGCTGCGAACCGAGGACCGCGGTGCTGGTGAACGGCGTGCGCCTCAAGCCCGGCGCCTTGGTGCCCGCGGCGCCGTTCGATGTCGAATGGCTGGCGCAGGGCTGCCGCCCCTTCGGCGCCGGCGGTCCGCGCTTCGACGGCGGCCTCACGCTCACGGTGTTCCGCGAGGACTGGGGGTTCAGCGCGCTGGTACGGCCGTTCAACCTGCGCGCGGTGCAGGACGGAAACCCGATCACGATCCGGCGCGGCGTCGCGACCTATCCGCAGTGCATCGACGGCGACGGCCACGCCTCGTGCCTGTGACGCATCATGAGCCCGCCCCGCGCCGATCGCTGCCCGCAGTGCTTCCATCTGCCGGCGTCGGCCACCCTGATCTGCCCGCAGTGCAAGCACGATCGCCGCGAGCCCGCGTTGCCCCCGTGCCCATACCAGCGCAAGCCCTGCAACTGCGGGCTCAGGGCCTATTGCATCTCCGAAGCCGTATGAACCGTGAAAGAAAGGAACGCATGTCCAAAGGATCGAGAGTCCCAGTCCTCCTGTCCGTCCTCTTCGCCGCCGGTTGCGCGAGCACGCCGCCGCAGCCCGCGGCCGGCGTCGCGGTCCCGCACAAGCTCGTCCCCGCCTCGAACGAGACGCTCGCCATGGTCCTTCCGGCCGGCGGCGTGCAGATCTACGAATGCGGCGTGAAGGAGGACGAGGCCGGGCAGTACGAGTGGCAGTTCATCGCTCCCGAGGCCGATCTCTTCGACGGCCACGGCGCCAGGGTCGGCCACCACTACGCCGGTCCCCACTGGGAATCGGCCGACGGCAGCCGGGTCGTGGGCACGGTGAAGGAGCGCGCCGACGCGCCCTCCGCCGGCGCGATTGCCTGGCTGCTGCTCTCGGCCGAGTCCGACGGTCCGAGCGGCGCCTTCAGCAAGGTCACGAGCGTCCAGCGCGTCCACACCGCGGGCGGCGTCGCGCCCGAGTCCGGCTGCTCCGCGGCGACCCTCGGCAAGCAGGTGCGCGTGAACTACACCGCCGACTACTACTTCTACACGCGGCAAGCGCCGGCGAAGGCCGCAAGCCGCGGCTCCGACGCCGGCGGATACTAGCCGTGGCGCCCGATCGCGGACTTCGCGTGCCGCCTCCTGTTCCTTACTACCGCGAGACCGGCGCGGGTCCGGCCGTCGTGTGCCTGCACGCGAGCGCGAGCAACTCGCGCCAGTGGCAGCCGCTCGCGGACGCGCTCGCGCCGCGGTTCCGGGTGATGGCCGCCGACTCCTACGGCTCGGGCCAGAGCCCGGCGTGGAAAGCGAAGCGCCCGATGACGCTGCGCGACGAGGTGGCGCTGCTCGAGCCGGTGTTCGCGCGAGCGGGCGGTCCCGTCACGCTGGTCGCGCATTCCTTCGGCGCCGCCGTCGCGCTGATCGCGGCGCTCGAGCGGCCCGAGCTCGTGCACGCGCTCGCCCTCTACGAGCCGACGCTGTTCTCGCTGGTGAACGCCGAGTCTCCTCCGCCGAACGACGTCGACGGGTTCCGCGCCGCCTTCGCGAGCGCCGCCGCCCTGTTCGACGCGGGCGATCCGGCCGGCGCGGGCAGGTGCTTCGTCGACTACTGGGCGGGCGAAGGCGCTTGGGCGCAGATGCCCGAGCCGCGGCAGGGCCAGGTCGCCGTTTCCATGGCCAACCTGCGCGGCTGGTACGGCGCCTGCATGGCCGAGCTGACCCCGCTGCGCGCCTTCTCCTGGCTCGGCGCTCCGGTGCTGCTCATGACCGGCAGGAAGTCGCCGCCGTCCTCCCGCGCCGTGGCGCGGCTGCTCGCGCGCGCGCTGCCGCGCGTCGAGGTCATGGAGTTCGACGACCTCGGCCACATGGGACCGGTCACGCACCCGGAGGCCGTCAACAAGGTCATCGAGCGCTTCCTCGAGCGGCACCGGCCGTTCCACCACGCCGACCTGCTGCGGATCGGGGCCAACCTCGGCCGCGCCGACAGCCGCGAAGCGTCCGACGACGCCGCCCAGGCGCGAGGCTAGCCGCCCCGCTCCACCGTCTGCGCTCCTGCCGCGCGCTTCGCAGCGTTCGTGCCCCCGACCGGGCGGCCCGTTCCCTCCTCCCGCTGCGAGCCGATGTGCAGGAGCGCTCCCTCCTCAGCCGCGGTGATGCAGGCCGCCGCTCACGATGCGGCCCGACTGCAGCGTCAGCGTCGACATGATCCTGCGGAAGCCGTCGTCCGACGCGGTCAGCGGATCGTCGGAGAGCACCGCGCAGTCCGCGAGCTTCCCCCGCTCGATCGAGCCGAGCTTGTCGTCGTCGAACGAGAAGTAGGCGCTGCCGAGGGTGTACATGCGCAGCGCTTCCAGGCGCGTGCAGCTTTGCGGCCCGTTGATCGACACGCCGGCGTTGTTCTTCCCGGTCGACATGAAGTACATCATCAGCCAGGGGTTGAGCGGGCCGACGTTGGTGGCGTCGCTGCCGCCGCCGGTCGGAATGCCCGCGGGCCCCATGATGTCGAGGATGCTGCGGAACGGCGTGCCGCCGGCGTTGCCCGTGTAGGCCGTGCCCTGCGCCGTGATGCCGACCTTGATGTCGCGCAGCGCCGCGATCTGGCCGTCGGTGATCACGTTGGCGTGGGTCAGCGACCAGCGCAGCGCCCCGATGCCCGCCGGGGCCGCGGCTGCGGCGCCCTGCTGGTAGGCGTTGACGTGGAACGCGATCTCCTGCGCGGTCGCCGAGTGCTGCTGCACCGTCCAGCCGTGGGTCGCCGCGTAGATGCAGTGGTCGACGAACCCCGGCGCGGTGGTGCTGATCTGCACGCGCTCCCCCACGCCGTTCAGGCGGAACACGTTGTCGCCGAGGCGGATGAAGTCGTTGATCATGCGCGTGCGCGCCACGTCGAGGGTCGGCGAGGTGTCGAACTCGCTGTACAGGAACGAGCGGATGCGCATGTTGAGCTGCTTCTCGCGCCACAGCTCGAGCGCTTGGTTGTACGGCGTGAGGTCGACGAACAGGCTCGCCTGCGCCGCGTTCGCCTGCGGGAAGCCGTTGCCGCCGACGTCGTGGACCATGGTGAGGCCGAGGCTGTTGGCGAAGGCGATCGCCTCCCTGGTCGTGGTGAGGCGATCGGGCAGCGCCGGGTCGCCCGCGATCTCGGCGGCGCGCAGCGCGGCGAACGCGAGCCCGGCGCTCGCCACCGAGCCGTCGGCGTTGACCACGACGCCCTTCCCGGTGAACCAGGCCTTGCCGGAGGTGTTGGTGAGCGCCTTGTTGGTGCCGCCGAATTCGCTGATGTAGATCGGGTTGTGCGGCGCCGCGGCGTCCAGCTCGGCGGTCGTCGGCACGCGGTGCTCGGCGAGGCCGTTGATGTTCCAGCCGCTCACGCAGGTGATGAACTGGCCGGCGGGCACCGTTCTCGCGCGCTGGGCGATCATGCCGAGCAGCTCGGAGACCGACGCGGCCAGCTCGATGATGCGCACCTCGTGGCCGGGGTTCAGGCCGTCGCGGACGAAATGGCAGTGCGAGTCGATGAGGCCCGGGATCACGGAGGCGCCGTGCAGGTTGATGACCTGTCCGCAGCGGCCGATCTCGCTCGCGCGGCCGATCTCCGCGAAGCGGCCGTCGCGGATCGCCACCGCCGAGACGATGCGGTTGTTGCGGTCCATCGTATGGATGCGGCCGTTGACCAGCGCGATGTCGGCCCTGCCGTTGCAGGAGAACTCGTCGCGGTCGTCGTCGTGCGCGAAGGCGCGGCCGATCGGCCCGCCCGCAGTGAGCGCGGTGCCCGCGGCGGCAGCCTTGAAGAAATTGCGGCGTGAAAAGAACCTGCTCTTGATGCCGGATGCCATAGTAGCCCCTCTCCAGGAAGTGTCGGGTTGCAGTGCGCCCGGCCGCGCACCGCGCTTTTGCAGCGATTTTTTATACGCCCTGCGTCAGCGAAGTGTCAACGGTGGGCAGGCGGTGGGCGGGCGGCGGTTCTTTCCCGCAGCGTCACGAACTCCTCCGCCGCCGTCGGGTGGATGCCGACGGTGGCGTCGAACTGCGCCTTGGTCAGGCCCGCCTTCACCGCAAGCGCCACGCCCTGGATGATCTCCGGCGCGTCGGCGCCGACCATGTGCGCGCCGACGACGCGTTGCGTCGCACCATCGACCACGAGCTTCACCAGCGTGCGCTCGTCGCGGCCGGAGAGCGTGTGCCGCAGCGGCCGGAAGCTCGCCTTGTAGATGTCGACCGCGCCGAGCCTCTCCGCGGCCTTCGCCTCGCTCAGGCCGACGGTGCCGACCGGCGGCTGGCTGAACACGGCGCTCGGCACGTCGTCGTGATCGACCGGCGTCTCGGTCCCGCCGAAGAGGGTCGTCGCCACCGCCGCGCCCTCGCGGATCGCCACCGGCGTCAGCGCGATGCGGTGGGTCACGTCGCCCGCCGCGTAGATGTGCGGCACGCTCGAGCGGCAGAAGCGGTCGACCTGCACGCCGCCCTGCCCGTCCAGCCCGACGCCGGCCTCGGCGAGCCCCAGCCCCGCCGTGTTGGGCGCGCGCCCCGTCGCGAACATCACCGCGTCGCATTCGATCCGGCCGCCCGCGTCGGCTTCCAGGCCGCGGGCGCCGCGCGCGATGCGCGATACCGAGCTGCCGAGCAGGACGCGCACGCCCTTCTTCGCCATCTCGGCGTGCAGGTGCGCGCGCACGTCGTCGTCGAATCCGCGCAGGATCTGCGCGCCGCGGTAGCAGAGCGTGACCTCGGCGCCCAGGCCGCGGAAGATCCCGGCGAACTCGACCGCGATGTAGCCGCCGCCCACGATGAGGATCCGGCGCGGCAGCTCCGGCAGCTCGAAGGCCTCGTCGGAGGTGATCGCCAGCTCGGCGCCCGGTATCGCCGGCCGGACCGGCCGGCCGCCGGTGGCGACGAGGATGTTCTTCGCCGTGACGCGCTCGCCGCCGATCTCGACCGTGTGAGGATCGGCGAGCCTCGCCGTGCCGCGCAGCGTCGCGACGCCCGCTTTCTCGAGCGCGCTCCGGTACACGCCCTCGAGCCGCGCGATCTCGCGGTTCTTGGCGGCGACGAGCGCGGGCCACGAGAACGACGCCTCGCCGACGCTCCAGCCGAAGCCGCGCGCGTCCTCGAGGTCCTCGGCGTAGTGCGCGGCGTACGACAGGAGCTTCTTGGGAATGCAGCCGCGGATGACGCAGGTGCCGCCGACGCGATCGCGCTCGGCGATCGCGACCTTCGCCCCGAGCTGGCCTGCCATGCGGCTCGCGCGCACGCCGCCGGAGCCCGCGCCGAGGGTGAAGAGGTCGTAGTCGTAGCGGCTCACGCGGCCTTGCCGGAAGCGGCCCTGCGCGTGGCGACGACCACGCCGAGAAGGATGGTGGCGATGCCGAGCGCGTGGTACGGCCGGAAGGATTCGCCCAGGAACGCGATCGCGAGCAGCGTGCCGAACGCGGGCAGGAGGTGCACCGTGAAGCCGGCGGTATTCGCGCCGACGATCGCCACGCCGCGGTTCCAGCAGATGAAGGCGCAGACCGAGGCGGCGAGGCCGACGTAGAGAGCCGCGGCGACGCCCTCGGGGCCGGGCCAGCGCGGCGGCGATCGCCACGCCTCCAGCGCGAACGCCGGCAGCAGCAGCACCGCGCCGATCAGCGAGATCGCGAACAGGAACGCGATGCCGTCCAGCCCGGGCGGGCGGCGCTTGAGCAGCACCGAGTACACGCCCCACACCGGCATGGCGAGCAGGATCAGCGCGTCGCCCGAGTGGAACTCCAGGCGCGCGAGGCTCGCGGCCTCGCCGCGCGCCAGGATCACGAGGATGCCGGCGAGCGAGATCAGCATGCCCGCCACCTGCCGCGGCGTGCCGCGCTCGCGCTCGATCGCCCAGGAGCACAGCAGCATGAACGCCGGCATCGAGGAATTGAGCAGCACCGCGTTGACCGCGGTGGTGGTCTTCAGCCCCGCGTAGACCAGCGTCTGGAACAGCGCGACGCCGAGGAAGGCGAGCACGAAGAGCAGCCCGGCGGAGCCCCGCGCCGCGGCGAACTGCGCCCGCAGCCGCGGCCAGGCGAAGGGCGCGAGCGCGACGGCGGCGACCAGCCAGCGCCAGAAATTCAGCGCCACGGGCTCGAACAGGTCGCGCAGCGCGCGGCCGAGCACCCAGTTGCCCGCCCACAGAAGCGAGGCGAGCGCGAGCAGCAGCAGGGCGTAGCCGCGCGAGGCGGAGGCGTTCTTGTTCAAGGCGGGAGACGCAACGCCGTTGTGGCTAGCGTACCGTCACGGAGGTACCGGGCATGGGCGACAAGCTTACCGGAACCGCCGGAAGCCTGGCCTCAGGCGGTCCCGTAGCGCCGCGCGGTCTGCTCCGGCGGGCACTTCACCGAGCCGTAGGTGCAGAAGACGCAGCAGTCTCCGGGCCTGGGCCGCAGCACGGCCCGGCACCGCTTGCACTCGTAGAAGAACAGGCACGAGTCGAGCGCCATGGGCTCGGACTTGTGGAAGCCGCAGGTGGGACAGGCCAGCGTGGACTCCAGCAACGGTTTCGCGCGTACGCTCTCCGACACGATCTCGATGCCCTTTGGCTTATGATCTGGTGCGTAAACACCCGGGGAGTTCCGTCCATGCCATTCCGCGCTCGCGCCGGCTGTGCCCTGCCGCGATGATGCGGCGTCCGGCTTAGCGTGAACCCGAGACCGTCGGTCCGCGCGCGGGCCTTCTACGACCGGCTGCGGCTCGCGCTCATCGGGAGCTATGCGCTGATCGCGCTCAGCCTGTGCGCCGGGGCGGCCACCTATGTCCTCCAGGACCGCTCCGAAAGGCTGGCCGAGGCGACGCGCAACGCGAGCACGCTCGCCCGGGCGCTCGACGAGCACGTGCAGCGCACCTTCGAGGCGGTCGGCCTGCTGCTCGCCAACCTCGCCACCGACATCCGCGAGGCAGGAGGCATGCCGCGGCTCCCGGAGGCGCGCCTGCACCAGTGGCTCATGACGAGGCAGGCCCAGCAGCCGCAGGTCAACGGGATGTTCGTGTACGGCCCGGACGCCGTCCTGTACGCGGGCAGCTCGCGCTTTCCCACGCCGCGCCTGGACGGCAGCGGGATCGAGTACGTCAAGGCGCATCTCGGTCCCCTGACGTCCTCGCTGTTCGTCGGGCGGCCGCAGCCTTCGCCGGTCTCGGGCGTGGCGACCATCCCGGTGACGTGCCGCGTCGCGGGACCCGCCGGCGCGTTCGGCGGCGTGGTCGGCGCCTCCGTGGACCCGAGCCGGCTCGAGGCCTTCTACCGGGACCTCGGGCTGTCCCGGGGCCAGAGCCTGGTTCTCTTCCGCCGGGACGGCCTGCTGCTCCTGCGGTTTCCGCCCTCGCCGCACTTCGAGCCGGGGTTCGACCTGAGCAGCACGCCGGTGATGACCGCCGGCGTGAACAAGGCCCCGGCCGGAACCGTCCACTTCATGAGCGAACTCGACGGGATCGAGCACATCATCGCCTACCGGTCGATCCCGGACCCGGGGCTGGCCGTCGCCGTATCCAACGACGTCGGCGAGATCCTCGCGCCCTGGAGGCGCGACACGGCGAGGATCGCCGGGGGCGTGGCGGGGGCGATCGCCGCGCTGTTCGCGCTGCTCTGGGTGGCGCTGCGCGCGATCGAGGGACGCGCCGCCGACGAAGAGCGCCTGGACGAGTCCGAGCGGCGCTTCGCCCGCACCCTGCAGGCGAGCCCCGAGTCGATGACCATCGCCGGCCTGGACGACGGAAAGTTCGTCGAGGTCAACCCGGCGTGCGAGGCGCTCTACGGCTGGTCGCGCGCCGAGATGCTCGGCCACACCGGCGTCGAGCTGGGGATCTGGCTCAATCCGGACGACCGCCAGCGCTTCGTCGACGAGGTGCGGCGCGACGGCGTCGTCAACGGGCGCGAGCTGCGGCTGCGCGCCAAGGACGGCAAGACCCGGGACGTGCTCGCGTCGGCCGCCCTGGTCGAGGTCGAGGGGCAGCCGCTGCTGATGGTCCAGTCGATCGACATCACCGACCGCAAGCGCGCCGAGGCGCGCGTGCAGTACCTGGCGACCCGCGACCCGCTCACCGACCTGCCGAACCGCGCGCTGCTGAACGAGCGCCTGTCGCACTCCATCGCGGCCGCGCGGCGCAGCGCGACGTTCATCGCCGTGCTGTTCATCGACGTCGACCGCTTCAAGGCGGTGAACGACTCGCTCGGCCACCACGTCGGCGACAAGCTGCTGATCGCCGTGGCGAGCCGCGTCGGCCGCGCCATCCGCGAGGGCGACACGCTGGCGCGCTTCGGCGGGGACGAGTTCGTGGTGATCGTCGAAGGCCTGCGCTCCAGGGATTCGGCCGAGGCCGTCGCGCGCAAGATCCCGGCCGCGCTCGCGGCGCCCTTCGACATCGACGGGCACACGCTCAACGTCTCGGCGAGCATCGGCGTCACCTGCTGGCCGGGAGACGGCGAGGACGCCAAGGACCTGATCCGCGCCGCCGACATCGCCATGTACCGCGCGAAGGAGCGCCGCCGCGGCGACATCCAGCTCTTCAGCGCCGACATGAACGCGCTGACGCTCGACCGGCAGAAGCTGGAGACCCGCCTGTGGCGCGCCCTGGAGCGCGGCGAGCTGGAGATCGCGTACCAGCCCAAGCTCGACATCGCCGCCGGACGGGTGTGCGGCGCGGAGGCGCTGGTGCGGTGGCGCGACGCCGAGCTCGGCGAGGTGGCGCCGGCGCGCTTCATTCCGCTCGCCGAGGAGACGGGGCTGATCGTGAAGCTCGGGCGCTTCGTCCTCCAGCGCGTCGCCGCGCAGGTGCGCGAATGGCGGGAACGCGGCCTTTTCTTGAGCATCGCGGTGAACCTGTCGGTGCGCCAGTTCAACGACCACCTGCTGAGCGACATCGTCGCGACGCTCGAGGCCGAGAACCTCGACTCCCGCTGGCTCGAGCTCGAGGTCACCGAGAGCATCTTCCTCGGGGGCCTGGAGGAGACCGAGCGCGTCGTGCGCCAGCTGACCGACCTGGGGCTGCGGTTCACGATCGACGACTTCGGCACCGGGTATTCGTCGCTGGGGTATCTCAAGCGCTTCCCCTTCCACAGCATCAAGGTCGACCGCTCGTTCATCCACGGCATCGTCGGCGACGCCCAGGACCGGGCGATCGTGCGCGCGGTGGTGGCGCTCGCGCACAGCTTCGGCGTGAAGGTGGTGGCCGAAGGAGTGGAGACGAAGGAGCAGCTCGAGCACCTGCGCGAGCTGGGCTGCGACGAATATCAGGGATTCCTGTTTAGCCCCGCTGTCAACTCCGCCCATCTGGAAGAGCTCGCGCGCTCCAAAGCCTAGTTGGCATATCATTCCGGCTCGCGTCGCTAGGGAGCCGTGAAAATGTTCGTCCTGTCCGTCGATCTCCGCATCAAGCCCGGGAACGTCGAGAGCTTCACCGCCAAGGCGGTCGAGAACGCCGCGGCGTCGCGCAAGGAGCCCGGCTGCCGCCAGTTCGACGTGCTCGTCGACCCGAAGGACGGGACCCGGGTGCTGCTCTACGAGGTGTACGCCGACGAGAAGGCGTTCGACGCGCACCAGCAGACCGCGCACTTCAAGCAATACGTCGCCGAGGCCGTGCCGCTGCTCGCCTCGCGCGAGCGCCACGTATGGAAGCGCGTCGCCCCCTGAAGCGGCCGGCTTCCGCGTGGACGACGCCGCGATCTACCGCAAGACCGAGAAAGGCCGGCAGGAAGTCGCCGAGCGCAAGTTCGGGCTCGAGAACCACGCGCGCCGCCTGCTGATCATCGTCGACGGCCACCGCGACGCGAACGAGCTGTCGGTGTACGTGCGCGCCGGCGAGTTCCAGAGAACCCTTGAGCACCTCCTCGCCGAGGGCTTCGTCGAGGAGGTCGCCCCGGGCGAGGCCGACCCGAACCGCGTCCCGCGCGTGCCGGCGGCCAACGACCCGGTGGTCTTCGCGGGGATCAAGATCCAGGCCATGACGGAGCTGCGCAGCCGCATGCGCGGGCGGCTCGCGTCGCTGGGCGAACTGCTGGTCGAGGAAATCAACGCCTGCCACAGCCCGCTCGAGCTGCGCGAGAAGCTGCGCACTCTCGAGGAATCGCTGACGCGCCTGCTCGGGGCCGAGGAAGGCGTCGCGCTCGCGCGGAGGATCGGGGCGGAGCTGACGCGCCTGATCCCCTGAAGCGCGGGGCTACTTGCGCCGTTCGCCCAGCGCGATGACCCGGCCCCGCGCCTCCGCCGGCGTTCCTTCCTGACGGATGTAGGCCGCGAGCTGCTCGGCGGGGAGCGGCTTGGCGAAGTAGAAGCCCTGCATCTCGTCGCAGCCGCGCTCCTCGAGGAACTTCATCTGCGCGCGGGTCTCGACGCCTTCGGCGATCACTTTGAGGCCCAGGCTGCGCGACATGGCGATGACGGTCTCGGTGATGGCGACGTCGCTCGCGTCGACGGGGATGCCGCGGACGAAGGACGCGTCGATCTTCACGCAGTCGATCGGCAGGCGCTTGAGGTAGGCGAGGGACGAGTAGCCCGTCCCGAAATCGTCGATCGTCAGGCGCACGCCGATCGCCTTGAGCCGGCGCAGGAGCTTCCCCGCCTCCTCCGGGTCGCGCATCATCACGCTCTCGGTCACCTCGAACTCGATCAGGTCGGCGTTCATCCCGGTCTCGCCGATCGCGGCCGTCAGGTCGTCCACCAGCGTGGCGCTCATGAACTGCCGCGGCGACAGGTTGACGGCGACGCTCAGCGACGGCAGCCCCTGCGCGGCCCAGGCGCGCGCCTGCAGGCACGCGGCGTGCAGCGCCCACTTGCCGATCGGAACGATGAGGCCGGTCTCCTCGGCGAGCGGCACCAGCTGGTCGGGCTGGATGAGGCCCAGCTTCGGGTGCTGCCAGCGCAGCAGGCACTCGATGCCGGTGACGCGCCCGGTCTTCGCCTCGATCTTGGGCTGGTAGTGCAGCCGCATCTCGTCGCGCTCGAGCGCCTGGCGCAGCGCCGCCTCGAGCTCGAGCCGCTCGACCGAATGCTCGCTCATCTGCTCGGCGTAGAACTGGTAGGCGTTGCCCTGCTGCTTCGCGCGGTACATCGCGGTGTCGGCGTTCTTCAGCAGCGAGCGCAGGTCGTCGCCTCCGGCCGGGAAGGTGCTGATGCCGACGCTCGCGGTGATCTGGAATTCCTTGCCGTACACGGTCATCGGTCCCGCGACTTCCGCGAGGATCTTCTCCGCGACCTGGGTGAGGTCGCGCGGGCCCTGGAAGGCCTCGACCAGCACGACGAACTCGTCGCCGCCCTGGCGCGCGACCGTGTCCGAGCGGCGCACGCAGCGCACCAGCCGGTCGGCGACGTTCTGCAGCAGGCGGTCTCCCGCCTCGTGACCCAGAGCGTCGTTGATGTTCTTGAAGCGGTCGAGGTCGATGAACAGCACCGCGGTGCTGCGGCCCTGGCTCTTCGCCTGCGCGACCGCGCGGTTCACGCGCTCGGCGAGCAGCACCCGGTTCGGCAGGCCCGTCAGAGGATCGTGCGTCGCGGCGAACTTCACCACTTCCTCCGCCTGCCGCCGCTCCCGGATCTCCCGACGCGCGAGCAGGATCACGGCGCCGAGCAGGCCGAGGTTGAAGAAGGTCGCGACCACGGCGGTGATGACGCTGAAGCTCGAGCTGCGTTTGGACTGCTCGGTCTGCGCCGCGAGCTTCAGGTCCTCGGCCGCGAGCAGGTCCTGGGCGAGCGTCTCGGCCTCGCGGATCGCCGCCGCGCTTCCGGTCGCGCCGATGCCGCGGATCGCCGCCTGCATGCCGCTCCTGCGGTGGGTCTCGATCAGCCGGCCGAACCGCTCGAACTCCTCGACGACGAGCGCGTCGAGCCGCTCGATGCGCTGCGCCTGGTCGGCGAGCGCCTCAGGGCGAGCGCGCAGCTCGCGGGTGGAAAGTCCGGCGCGTCCCACCAGGTCGTGCGCCTGGGCGAGCCGGTCGAGCTCGCCGGTGAGGATGTAGCCGCGCAGGCCGGTCTCGGCGCCGGCGATGCTGTTCTGGACGTCCTTGAGCGCCGCGGTCACGGCGAGCGTGCTCTCGACCGAGCGCGACGCGTCGATCAGGTTGGCGATCGTGCGGTAGGTGACGTAGGCGTTCGCGGCGAGGATGCCGAACGCGACGATCGAGCCGACGACGAAGCGTCGCGACAGGAAAGGCGAACGCTTCCACGTCACCGCGTCGGTCTCGTCGCGCACGCCAAATCGCCTCTCGGAAATGGGTCTCTCCTATCGGGAAAGCAGGATGCGTGCCGAATTTGGCACGAAAACGCCCGTTTTGGGCGGCCCGGAGCGCAGCCGCCAGGGAAAAATGCTCAGACCGGGGACTCCCGCGCGCCGAAGGCCGCTATTTCTTCTTGGGCGGGAAGTAGGACAGCATCTCCGCGACGATCGCGTTGATGCGGTTCTGCTGATACTCGGGCGTGGAGGACGGCTCGACCGCTCCCGAAGCCGTCGCCCGCCACACGAGCGATTTGGTCTTGGCGTCCAGAAAATCCAGGACGAGCGTTCCTTCTTTTCTCTCGACGGGCTTGCTCTTTCCTCCGCCGACGGAGACCCGCCCCGCCCTGCCCACGGGAATTCCCACCGACACGCCGACCCCGACGGAGCCGCCGTACGTGGTCTTTCCGGAAAGCTGCATGCCGATGAGGAAGTCGGGGTTGGCGGCCGACGCCGTGCGTCCCTTCGCCTGGAGCTGGGCATCCACGGCGCCGCGAATGCGCTTCACCAGCAGCTCGTCCGCGACCGCGTTGCCGGTCGGCGCCGTCCAGGCGAAGGTCTTGAGCGCCGCGAAATCCGCCGCCGTATCGTAGTCGAAGTCGATGTCCGCCGACGGCGAGGTGGCGCAGGCGGCCAGGACCATGGCCAGCATCAGTGCATGCATTGCGCGCTTCATGCGGACACGGTATGGCAGGCCGATGCCGGAGTCAACCCGCTCTGCGCTTCGCCGCGCGGCGCTACGCGTTCGGCCTAGCGTCCGGCCGATTGCCGCGAGGGGCACTTCACCGAGCCGTAGGAGCAGAACACGCAGCAGTCGCCCGCCCTGGGGCGGAGCAGCGCCTTGCACGCTTCGCATTCGTAGAAGAACCGGCAGGAATCCTGCGGCATCGTCTCGGACTTCGAGTGTCCGCATTCGGGGCAGGTCAGGATCGACTGCAGGATGGGATTCATCTCGGTGCGCGGCG
>DASSQD010000009.1:0-2513 GCA_035702665.1 Burkholderiales bacterium | reverse complement strand
AGCGATCGCGGTAGGGACGCGCATCACTGCGCGCCCCCCGCACAGATCCGTACGAGCGGCTTTCCCGCATACGGCTCCCACCTCGGGTGTCTGACGGCGAAGCGGTGCGAGGGCCAGGGATGGAGGATGCGCGGCGGTGGGAGATAATCGGAGGCGAGCTTCGCGATCCGCGGCCAGGTCGTCGCGTCCCGGTCACCGCGCCGGTGAAGGGCGCGTTGCCAGAGACGGATGACCTGCTGCCGGAACCGCACCAGCGCAGCGCCATTGGTCGGCACGGCGTGGTAGTTGAAGAAGCCTCTGACGACCTGTCCCAGCCACGTCCCGAGCTCGGGGATGGGCTGATCCATCCGCCGCCGCAGCGTGTCCTTCACTTCCTTGAGCTTCGCGCGCAGGCGGTCGCGGCGGGTCTTCCGCGTGATGAGGAACTTGCCCCGCCGTGTCCTGCCGCAGATGAGCGTGAAGCCCAGGAAGTTGAAGGTGGCCGGCTTGCCAAGTCCCCGCTTCGCCCGGTTCGCCGCCGCATGGCGGCCGAACTCGATGATCCGGGTCTTGTCCGGGTGCAGCGCCAGGCTGAACCCTGCAAGCCGCCGACGCATCGCGTCCAGGAAGCGTCGAGCCTCGGCTTCGTGCTCGAAGCCGACGACCACGTCATCGGCATAGCGCACGATGATCATGTCGCCTGTCGCCTCGCGCCGACGCCACTGCTCGGCCCACAAGTCGAGGACGTAGTGCAGGTAGACATTGGCGAGCAGCGGCGAGATCACCGCGCCTTGCGGCGTCCCCGCGTCGCTCGCCGTCACCACGCCGTCCTCGACAACGCCCGCCTTCAGCCATTTCTGGATCAGGCGGATGATGCGCCGATCGCCGATCCGGTGCTCCAGGAACCGGATGAGCCAGTCATGGCTCACCGTGTCGAAGAACGACCGGATGTCGGCGTCCACGATCCAGTTCACCTTCCTGCTGGTGATCCCGACAGTGAGCGCATCCAGCGCATCGTGCTGGCCGCGTCCAGGTCGGAACCCATACGAGAACCCGAGGAAGTCTGCCTCGTAGATCGCGCTCAGCACCTCCTGCACCGCCCTCTGGACGACCTTGTCTTCAAGAGCGGCGACCGCGAGCGGCCTCTGCCGTCCATCCGGCTTCGGTATGTACCGGCGCCGCGATGGAAGCGGATGATACGGCCCGCCCCGGTGGACCCGATCGTGCAGATCGGCGAGACGAGCGTCGAGACCGGCCTCGTAGTCTTGCCATGTCACCCCGTCCACCCCCGGCGCGGCGTCCCGCCTTACCGCGTAAAACGCCGACCGGAGATGAGCCACGCTGACATGGTGTAGGAGCGCAGTGAACCGTTCTTCCTTCCTTGCCCTTGCTGCCTGCCGTATGCGGTCCAGGCTCTGGGCCACGCCGTCCCGGTCCTGTGCCCGGAGCGTGCTTCGCCGGCCCGCATTCCCCTCGGCCCCCGCCCTTGGCTCCACCGCCTCCGCCGACGGTCGCCCGTCCTCGTTCGGCCGCTTCGCAGCTACTATGGCGGGGTCTGACTTCTCGCGCCCGTTCATCGCCGGCTACGGCTCCTCGCCTTCCCGGCGCAGGCCGGCGTGGCTCTCTCGTTCCGCCGGCCAGACGCGAGACATCCCAGGTTCCGACGCGATCCCTTGCTGCGTGATGTGGTCTCCGACCCCGGCGGAGCGTCGGCCCCTCGCATGACGGTGCCGCACATGTTGCCTTCGACGTCGTCGACCGTCTCGGCCTCCGCGATGTTTTGCCTTTCGGGGCTCAATACACACCCTCGCAGCATCGTTGTGTACGCTTCGCAGCCGCCGTCGCCGACGACCCCGCAACACTCACTACCGGGCGCCCGCTACGGCTTGCCCGGGCCGGACTTCCACCGGCTGGATCGCGCCAGCTTTCCTGGCGCACCGACGAAGCAATCTCCCTCGGGGATTGCGCCTATGCTTGATGGAGATTGCCGCGGCGCCCTGGCGGGCGCCTCGCAATGACAGCGCTTGTTTGCCTCGCACTCCTCGCAATGACAGCCTGGGACCAGATTTACGGCCGCAGGTACCCCAGGATGACCTCGACGGCGTGTTGACGGTGGCGGCGGCGGGCACCGGGCGCGTTGAGATCGCGGCCGAAGATCACCGACAGAGTGTGGACATTGGAGAAGTAGAAGAATCCCAGCGCAGCGATGGTGATGTAAAGTTCAGCTGGATCGATGCCCCGACGGAAGACGCCCGCGCGCTGCCCCTGCCCAAGCAGGCCGGCGATGACGGCGAGCAGCGAGACATGCATGTCGCGGACGCGCCGGGAGCGGCGCAGATGCCGCGCGATTGAGGTTCTCGCCAATGAGCAGCGCCACAAAATCGGGATTGTCCTCGCAGTAGCGGATGCTGAACTCGACCAGGCGGCGCATCCCCTCCTGCGGCGGCAGGCTGCCTACATCGAGCAGACGTTCTTCGCCGCGAATCTTGGCATAGGCGTCCTCGAGCACTGCCAGCCACAGCGCTTCCTTGTTG
>DASSQD010000008.1:0-25606 GCA_035702665.1 Burkholderiales bacterium | reverse complement strand
CGGGGCGGTCGGGATGTTAGTGTCGATGTAAGTCGAGCCGATCCCGCCCATGATCAACGGCGTGAAATCTCCCGAAATGATGTTCCAGACCCCGTTGAAGCGAATGGTGCTCGTCTGCAACGTTCCGCTGGCGCTAAAGGGGGCGTTACCGTTTCCGGCCGCGGGCGCGATAGTGACGTTGTAGTTGGCCGAGTTCCAGAAGAAGTCGCCGCCCAGCGAGAAGTTGTTGTTGAGGTTGTACGCCACTCCGAATCCGAATCCCAGCGCGGAATCCACCGTCCCGCCGGACCCGTTTCCGGTGTCGAAGGTCTGCCCATGGACGTATTGAGGTTGCAGCGTGAACTCCCACTTGCCGCCGCGCGGCGGAGAGTTCTGTGCGTATGCACCCAGCGTACACAGCGCCAATGCCATCGATAGCACGATCTGCAGCAGGATCCTCATTTCGCCTCCTTGGGCATCGAATCGTCGAAAATAAGATGTTACGCGCATCCTCGAGTTGACCTGGGTCAACCCGCTCCTCAATAACTGTAACCGAGCTTGAGATAGACGCCGTAGTTGCCGTCCTTGCCTCCGGCGTACTCGAGGTTGAGCACGATACCCTCGCGGCGCTTGAGCACGTACTGGACGCCGGCGCCGTAGTCCGGATACAGGTTGACCTTCTCGGAGCAACCGCGGCCGTCGCCGTACAGGCAGGCGACGCCGGCGAACAAGGTCGCGGTCCATTTCTCGGCGAGGCGCAGGCGCTCCTCCGCTTCGAGGGAGGACATGTTCCGCCCGAGGTACTGGCCCGGATTGTAGCCGCGCAATATGACCGTCGCGTTGCCGCTCGGCGGCGCGTCGACGGTCCAGTGGTTGTTCTGGCGCACGGCGAGCACGTTGCCGCTCCCGTGCCCCCAGAAGCCCCGGTAGTCCAGGCGGTAGACGTCGAAGTTCTGCGAGCCCGCGATCCACTCGCGGTACGCGATGTTGTTCGCGTTGAGCAGCCAGCCCCGGCTCGGGGCCGATTCGAGATCGCGCGAGTCGTGGTAGGCCGCGCCGCCCACGCCGCCCGACGTGAACCCCGTGAGCCCCAGGATGTTCAGCACCTGGTCGTCGAGCGGCGTCGTGCCGAACGTCGCGTAGTCGGTGTAGACCGCCTGCGCGCCGAGGTACCAGTCGTCGTAGATCCGGTAGAGATACCGTGTCACCGCCGCGCGCAGCTGGTCCTCGGTGTGAAGCGGTTGCCCGGTCCCGAGAAAATCGTTGTAGTCGTTCTTGATGTTGCCGCCGAAGACCCCGAGGATCAGCCGCTGATGGTCCTCGTCGAAGGACGCCTTGCCGAAGGCGCCCGCCACCATCGAGCCGGTCGACGTGTACTGCGCGCTGATGCCGAACATCGACACTTGCGAGCGCTCGTCGAAGTAGTGGAGATAGCCCGCGAGCGCGCCGAGCGACGCGCCGAGCTTGGGACTTACGGAAAAAGTGGGAACGAGCAGCCAGGCCGACTCCTTCTCGGCCTTCTTTTCGGCCAAGTCCTGCGCCGCGCCCGCCCTCCCCTGCGCGAGCGCCTGGGAGCAAGCGAGCGTCAGAAGCAGCGCCAGCCCGATCCGAGAGGCGTTCATTCAACCGAGAGTGCCGCACGCCGAACGCCGCGGCAATTGGCCTTTGGTCCAATGCCTTCTAAGGAGTTGGGGGCTTGGTCTTCCCTGTAAAGTAATGTTCCGGAAGCTTGAGCGCCCGCTCGAGGACGCCGCCCACCTCTCCAATCACGGCGCGTGGCCCGAGCGGCACGACAATCGGCTTGCGAATATCTCCGGAGACGCCCACGGGAATGCTCGAAATCGAGCCACCCATTACATACCCGAGAACCGGGATATGGCGTATGAACTTGTCGACCTGAGCCAGCGGCGCCACGAGCACCGTAAGCTTGGCGTCATAGGGCTTGGGACCCTCGTCGAGAATTGAGATCGATCCCGCTGCAGCGAAACCGATGACGTCGCTTCTGAAGAAGCTCTCATCGAGCGCGAACGAACCTTTCTCGAAACGGCCGGCCGCCTTTATATCGCGATAGGGGTAACCCGCCTCTCCGAAGCTGGCGTCCTGCTTGACCGCGTCGCGCACGTTCTGCAACGAGAGTATGTTCAGGATCAGCGGGAACTCCTTTACCCGGCCCTCGCGTGCCTCAGCACTGACCGTCCCAACGAGGTTGCGTCTGAGGTCCACGGGGGTGCCTTGGGTCCGCAGATCGGCGCGGAGGTCGAATTCACCGGTCATCTGCACGCCGCGCTCCGTCAAGCAACGCACAGTTCTCTCGAGCTGCTGCTTGTCCGACTTCAGTTGGACGTTCAAGGCAAAGACGTCGTTCGGCCTCGCCTCCGCGGTCAGGGGAAAGGAGATCCCGCACAGCTGCGCTTTCTCCAGGTTCAGCGACGCCCGCTCGGCCTCGAGCGTGAGTCTCGCGACCACGGGCTCGGCCTTGCGCTCGCCGTACTGGACGAACTTCGAGTTGAAGACGATGCTTCCCCGCACCGGCAGCGGCCACAGCGTCCATACCGGCTCGTCCTCCGCCGGTTCCGCCTTCTTTTCCTCGGCGGCCGGAGGCTTCGCCTTCGTCCCCTGCAGCAGCACGTCGACCACCACGCCCGGGGACTCGATCTGCGCGTCGATCACCGGGGCGCCGTCGGCCGCGCGCGCGGCCTCCCCGCGCAGGGCGAAATGCTGCTGCGCCCAGTTCACCGCGGCCTGGCGTATGCGCAGCTTTTGTCCGTCGGCTTGCACGTCGAACCGCTCGACCGTGACGGGGCGCCGCAGCAGCCACGCGAGGTCCACGGATTCGCCCGCCAGCTTGCCCGTGGCCGAGAAGCGCTCGGGATGGTCGAGATCGAAGCGGACCCGCAGATCGCCGCTGAAGCCTCCTTCGGGCACCTTGGCGCTTTTCAGCATCGCGCCGATGCTCGCGTCTTGCACGTGCCCGGAGAATCTTCCCTGCAGCAGCCTTTTCTCGAGGTGGAGCGAGATCTGAGCATCGCTTCTCGCGTCCTTGATCGACGCTTGCCGGAGGTCGAGCGCCTCGGGCGTCCAGCCCAGATCGACCGCGACGGCCGGTCCTGCGTCGAACGAGGCCGTCGCCGCGAGCTCGAGCGGCTTCTTCGGGCTCCAGCTTACGCGCTCCACGGCGATTCGGATCGGGGTCTTGAGCGCGAGGTGCGGCGGCGCGTCCACCGTCTTCCATGCCCACGCGAAAATTTCGTCGCCGACGCTGCCCTCGGACACCGCGCCTTCGATTCTCAGTTGCTTGCCGTAGCTGATCGTCGCCGACGCCCGCGCGCGCGCGTCCAGCATGCCGACGCCGGCGCGCTCGATCTTCACCGCGTCGCCGGTCACGCTCACCGAGCCGTCGGCGATCTTCACCGGTCCCGGCAGGCCTTCCACGCCGATCGTCGAGTCCGATTGGCGGATGTCGACGACCGTGCGCCAGCCCGAGCGCGGCAGGTCGAACTTCACCCGGCCCTGCGCGCGCCCGGCGACGCTCTGGATTCCGGCGAGCGCCTGCGCGGTCTCCTCGGGAACGAGGCGGCGGGTGGCGTCCATCGCTCGCGCCAGGTCGACGTCGAAGTCCGTCGAGCTCGCCAGCGAACGGCTCTTCAGTCCGTAGACGACGCTGCCGTCGGCAAGCTTGCTCGCGCCCAGCTGCGCGCCCGTCAGCCGCACCGCGATCTCCTCGCCGTTCACCGTGACCTTGCCGCTCGCGGCGACCTCCGGAATCCGCACCCGCTCCGCCGCGCGCAGCACTTCCACGGTCGCCGCGCGCAGGTCGAAATCCGCCTCGAGCCGGGACCTTCCGTCGCTGCGCGCCTCGACGCGCAGGCTCGCGTCCGGCACCGCGACGCCGACCGGCGACTTCTCGAGGAAGTGGTCGAGCCATTCCTGCGCCTTCACGCCGGCGAGATCGATCTTGAGCGTGCCCGCGAGATCGGCGAAATCGACGCTCGCCGCGACCTTCAGGCGGCTCCAGGCATCGCTCGCCGCCGTGAGCTCGACCTCCATGCGCTTGCTGTCGCTGCGGCCGTGAAGCTCGAGATGGGCCAGGCGGACCTGCGGCATGTCGGGCAGACCGACGTCGACCCGACCGTCCTCGACGTCGATCACCGCCCCGGGCGCGAAGCGGTGAATGGCGCTCACCGCCGTGCGGTAGCCCTCGAGCGGGCCGGCCGGTTCTTCCCCGCGGGTCCCCTCCTTCCTCGCGGGCGCGGAGGGCGAGACCTGGACGCGGATCGCCGGCTTCACCAGGCTCACGGAGGCGACCTCGGCGCGACCGCGCAGCAGCGGCAGCAGCCGCAGATGCGCGTCGACCTGCTCGGCGCGCAAGCTCGCCGTGCCCGGTATTTCCGCGCGCACTCCGCTCAAGCTCCCGCGCGGCGAAGGCAGCAGGCGGATCGAGAGCTTCTCCCAAGCGACCGTGCCCTGCGCGAGCTCCGAGAGCCTTGCCTGCAGCTCGCGCTCCACCGCCGGAGTGTCGAGGAAGTATGGAACCAGGAACGCGGCCAGGACGACCAGAACCACGATCATCGCCGCCGCGTACGCCGCGTAGCGCACCGCGCGAGTCAGCTGCCGCGTGAATTGGACGTCCATGGCAGGAGCGAATGATAGACTGTCCCGTCTCTTCCATGCGGAGGACCACGATGGCGAACAAGCGAGAGATGACCATCCACTATATGGATGGCTCGCAGATGAAGATCGAGTTCCCGGTGCAGGCGCCCAACGAAGACGCGCAGGTGATCAAGCTCAAGGAATTGCTTGCCTCGCGCCATGTCGTCGTCGAGGCGGACGGCGCGCTGCTCGTCATACCCATGGAGAACATCAAGTACATCCAGGCGTATCCCGCGCCCGCGAAGCTGCCCGGGAACGTGATCCGCGCCGCGAGCTTCAGCGCCTGAGCTCGTGGCCGTCCCGGCGCCGAGAAAGCCCGGCCGCCCCGTGCGCCACGTGCTCGCGGCGCGAATGGCGTTGGCCGCGGCGGCGGCCAGCGTGATCATCGCCGCCCTCGCGGTTGTCGCCGAGCGCAAGTCGATCGGCGAGGTCGCGGTCGAGCGCGCGGTCACCGCCGTCGCGGCGCTGAAGGCGCTGATCGAGGACGAGGGCGGCTCCCCGGACAGGCTCGACGGCGCGCGCGTCCAGAGGGCGCTCGACCGGCTCAGGGCGAACGGCATCGGGCAGGAATCGGGGCGCTTCGTATCCGCCGTCGTCTACGACGGCGACGGACGGCGCATCGCCGGGATCGAGGACGCCGCCGCGATGGCCGCCATCGGCACCCCGCCGGCGGGGCCGGCCGGCGGACAAGCGTACGTATATTCGAGATCGAACGGCGTTCCTGTCGTATCGCTCACCGTTCCCATCCTCAAGCGCGACGGGAGCCGCGCCGGCACCGCGAGCGGGATCCTCGCCGTGTCGGAGGGAGCGATCACCGAGGCGACTGCGCGCATCGTGCGGCGCGTGCTCATCGCGATCGGCATCGTGCTCGCCACCACGATCATCATCTACCCGATCATCGCGCGCCTCGTGTACCGGCTGCACCGCAGCGCGCACAAACTCCTCGATTCGAACCTCGACTCGATCGCGGCGCTCGGCAGCGCGATCGCGAAGAAGGACAGCGACACCGACATCCACAACTATCGCGTCACCATCTACGCCGCGCGCCTCGGCGAGGCCGCCGGCCTCGACCGCAAGGCGATGTGCGCGCTCATGAAGGGCGCCTTCCTGCACGACATCGGCAAGATCGGCATCCCCGACGCGATCCTGCTCAAGCCCGGCCGCCTGGACGAGGCAGAGTTCGTGGAGATGAAGCGGCACGTCGAGTACGGGCTCGAGATCGTCCGGCACTCCTCCTGGCTCGCCGACGCCGCCGACGTCGTCGGCGCGCACCACGAGAAGTTCGACGGCAGCGGCTACCTCCACGGCCTGCGCGGCGAGAACATCCCGGTCAACGCGCGCATATTCGCCATCGCCGACGTCTTCGACGCGCTGACCTCTCGCCGGCCCTACAAGGAGCCGATGTCCTACGAGGAGTCGATACGGATCATCGAGAGCGGAAGCGGTGCGCATTTCGATCCGCGCCTGTTCGAGATCTTCGCGGGCATCGCCAGGCCGCTCTACGACGAGTTCGGCAACCGCGACGACGAACGGCCGCGCGCCGTGCTGCGCGAAATGATCGACTACTATTTCAAGACGGACGACGAGATTCTCTTGGCCTAGAGCGGCTTCCAGCTCTTGTCCGGGTCGAACGCGTCGATCTTCTGCACCGCGGCCTGGGTGTCGGGCCCGAGGTCCTTCTGGTAGACGACGCCGTCCTGGTTGACGATGAAGGTCATGACGCCGGTGTTGCCGTGCGCCGCGGGCCAGGCGACCAGGGCGAATCCGCCGATCATGCGGCCTTGAGCGAGATAGCTGTACGCGCCGCCGCGCGCGTCCGGGCCCTGCCCCTTGAGGATGCGGTAGTAGTAGCCGTGGTAGGGCTCGCGCGTCGCGCCGTCGCCCTTCTCGCCCGGCGGCAGGCGGTCGAACAGGGGCCCGAGCGGGCTGGGCTTCTCGCCGGATTTGACCGGAAAGTAGAGTCCGTCGCGGCGGCCCTTGCTGCTGACGAGGCGCTGGGCGTACTGCAGCAGCTTGTCGTGCTGCGGATTGCGCAGGTAGTACTCCTTCTGCGCGTCGACGTAGGCCTGGACGGCCTGGATGACATGGAGCTCGTTGCGCCCGATGCGGCGGTTGAGGATCTCCTCCTTTCCTTCCGCGACGTCGAAATGCCAGCCCGACGCGTCCTTCACGATCGGAATGGGGAAGATCCACTCGTCCTTGCCGACGAGGAGCAGTGCCGTGTTCTCGTCGGGCTTCGCGATCTTGTTCGCCTCTCGATAGGCCTTCACAAAGCGCCCGCGCGCCTGCCGGTCGGTCGCGGCGTCGCCGGAGCGCACGATTTCCCTTGCCTCGGGCCCGAGCACGGCCAGGATTCCGTTGGAATCATTTGCCCGCGCCGCAGCGACCAGCGCCTGCACCGCCTCCTCCGGGGTGACGAAATTCTTCGCGCCGGCCGCATAGGCCGCCGTCGCCGCGAGCAGGCAGACCGCGAGTGCTCGTCTCAACCGTGGTCTCATCGGCGCCCGCCTCCACGGCCTCCGCCGCCCCCGAAGCCGCCGCGGCCACCGCCGGAAAATCCGCCACCCCCGGAAAATCCGCCGCCCCGGCTGGCGGCGCCGCGGTCGCTGAAATCGCGCGACTCGCCGCCCCGGCCGACGCCGTCGAAGGCGCCGCCGCGATTGCCGCCTCCGCCGAAGTCCTCGGCTCCCCCGCGCGCGATGTCGCGCTGTCCGGCTTCGGCGCGACCGCGGAAGGCCTCGCGCGTGTCGGCGCCCGGCCGCTGTCCCTGGCCGAACTTGTCCCGGCTCGCCTGGTCGCGGTATTGCACGCCCTTGCGGTGCTCGGGGCTGTGCTGCCAGTTCGGGTTGTTGATGTTGGCGTGGTTGATCCGGTTGTAGTTGTTGATGTTGATGTTGACGCCACCCGTGTGCCAGACGGGACGCGCCCACACGCCGCCGATGATGATCCCGACGCTGAATCCGAACCAGAAGCCTCCCGCCGGATAGCCCGGCGGCGGCGGATAGTAGTAAGGCGGGTACATCGGGTACGGCCACGGCCCGTATATCGCCGGGCTGTAGGCCGGCACGTAGACCACTTCGGGCTCGGTCGGCTCGATGACGATGATGGTCTGGTCGCCGTCCTTCTGGCTGGTATACGTCAGCTCCTTGCCCGACTTGAGATTGCCCGCCGCGTAGGCCTTGGCGCGCAGGCGCTGCACCGCATCCATGACGTCCTTCTGCTGGGCGAGAAAAGCGTCGCCCAGCTTCTGGGTCATGTCGAGCTTGTCGTTCATCATCTGCAGGACCGTCGGAAACGACGCGAGCGCCTTCACGCTCGGGTCCCAGGCCTGCTTTTGCAGCGCGTCCTGCAGCGCCTGGTCCTTCAGGCCCGGGTTCTCCTTCGACCAGCGCGCGGCCTCGACGACCTCGAGCGGATAGGTCGAAGCCATCAGCACCTGCACGAGGAGCGCGTCCGGGTACAGCGCGACGGGCGCCACGATCGCCTCGAGCTCCTCGGCCTTGAAGTGGCCCTGTGCCGCGGGCGCCGAGCCCGGCGGCGGCGGAGGTGTGCCCGGCGGCGGGGGCGGCGCGACGGTCTGCGCGTACACCGCAGCGGCGAACAGCCCGATCACCGCGAGTCCCCGGGTCTTCATGATCCGATCTTAACTCACTTGAGCGAGAAGTCCGCGCGCGTCGGCTTGCCCGGATCCTTGATGCCCTCCGCGCTCATCTTCGGCGCGACGATGAAGACGCGGTCGGCCGCGATCTTGCCGTTCTCGACCAGCCACTCCTTCGGCGCTCCCGCGCGCGCGAACGCGAGCTGGCGCAGGTCGTCCTCGCGGACCGGCGCGTTCGCGAGCATGAGCCGCTCCATTTCCGGCACCGGCAGGTCCTTGAGCAGGCCGATCGCGTTCCGCGGCCGGTCGAACTTCGCGTCCTTGTACGCGGCCGTCAGATACTTGTCGTGCTCTTCCGGCGCGATCGCCACCTCGTCCACCGCCTGCCCTTTCGTCCCTCCGACGTCCTTGAGCTTGGCGAGCTTGATCTCGCGGTCGACCGCGGCGCGCTTCAGGGCCTCGCGGTCGGCGTCGGCGTCGACCCGGCCGCTCACCTCGACCTTCAGGGCCGGCCGCTCGGTCAGCGCCTTTGAGAGCGTTCGCAGCTTCGCCTCGTCTTCGGCGCTGAGCGCCGACGAGCCCGGCGCGTATTCGACGAACGCCAGCTCCTCGCCTCCGCCGCCGACGAGCGCGCCGAGCAGGGCGAAGGGCGCGGTGACGGCCTTGGTGACGAGGTTGACGAGCGCCTTGGCGATGATCCCGCCGACGCTGAACTGCGGATCGTCGAGGGATCCCGAGATCGGCAGATCGACGTCGATGACGCCGTTGCTGTCCTTCATCAGCGCGACCGCGAACAACACGGGCAGCGTCGTCGCCGTCGGGCTCTCGACCCGTTCGCCGAAGGTGAGCTGGTCGAGGGTGACGTTGTTCTGCGCCGCGAGCCTGCGATTCTCGATGTGATACGCGACCTTCACCGACAGCTTGCCTTTCTGGATCCCGTAGCCCGTGTATTTCACCGAGTACGGGGTGACCGGCGGAAGGTCGATGTCCTTCACGCTCGCCTTCATGTCGACGAACAAGTCCTTCGACAGCGAGTTCACCTGCCCGACGATCTCGAGCGGCGCGGTCTGGTGGATGCGCCCGTGCAGCTCGACGTCGCCCGGCCTGTCGGGCGTCATCTCGCTCACCGCCCCCTCGACGCCGCTCAGCGCGACGCTGTAGTTGGGCTTGATGAAGAAGTCGCTGAAGTTCACGTTGCCGTTGCGGAGGACGACCTTGCCGAGTCGCACGTTCGCGGGCGGACCGGACGGCGAGGTTTGCGCGTCCGGCTTGGCGGGCGCGGCGTCGGCCCGGGCGGGCTGCCTGCTCAGCCCCTGGAGGTTGAGCGTTCCGTCCGGGTTCACGATCAGGCGCGAATAGAAGTCGGACAGCGCCACCTCGCCGACGGCGACCTTGAGCGGCGTCAGCTCGAAGTCGATCCCGCGGACCGCGAGCTGCTTCCAGCGCAGCAGGTCCTGCGAGGTCTCCTCGTCGAGCGTCGCGAAGTTAGCGACGCTCGCGTCGGCGCGGTAGCCGATGCGCGGGCCGTCCTCGCGCGATTCGTACGAGAGCTGTCCCTTCGTGGACAGCGCGCCGCCGCCGATGATCACCCGCAGCTTCTCCTCGATATAGGGCGCGAAGGCGCCGAGCTGGAGGTTAGCGACGTCCAGCTTGCCCGAGGTGCGCAGCGGCGTGAGCTCGAGAGACCCGTCGTAGGCGAGGCGGCCCCTCCCGCCGGTGTCGCAGGCGAGGCGCGCCGCCGCCTTGGTCCCGGCCGCGTTGCCCAGGCCTTCGAGGCTCAGCGCGATGTTGTCGAGGGCGAGGCGGAAGGGCTTGTCGGGACCTTCGTCGATCACGCGCACGGAACCGCGGGCGAGCGCGATGTCCCCGACGCTGAACGGGAACGGGGCCTCGTTCTTCGGCTCCGCCGGTTCCGACGGCTTGGACTCCGGAGCCAAAGCGGCCCAGTTGAGCCCGCCGTCCTTGCCGCGGATCACGTCGACCTTGGGCGCGTCGACGCGGACGCTCCGGATCGCCGCCCGGCGGTTGATGAAGTCGATCGCGTCGATGTCGACGTTCAGCGCTTCGATCGCGATCAAGGGCGCGCCGTCGGCCTTCTGCGCCGCGAACTTCTGCAGGCGGACGCTGCCGGAGAGCGTGAGCGTGCTCAGCTTCTCGTCCTGCGTCGAGAGCGCGAGCTCGAGCCGCGTGGTGAGGCCGCCCGAAGGGATCTTCACGCGCAGCGGGACCGGGGAGTACTCCAGGTACTTGCCGATCTGCAGGTCGTCGATGTCGATGCGCAACCTCGTCTCGCGCGTGTCCTTGAGCGGCTTGGTCTCCCCGCCGAGGTCGAACTCCGTGCCGTTGACCCTCGCGGTCAGGCGAGGCTGGACGTTGATGTCGACCTGGCTGGGCAGGCTGGAGATGAACGGGATGCCGATCTGCAGGTCGCTCACGACGTGCCGGGCCTTCTCGGGCCGGTCGTCGATCTCGACGCGGCCGTCGGCGAGCACGATGTTGTAGACCGCGAACCGCGGCGGCGGTCCCGGCGGAGACGGAGGCCGGTTCGCGAAGCGGTCGACGATGTCCTGGAAGTTGTAGGACTTGTCTTCGTAGCGGACGAAGCGGACGGTGGGCTTGCTGAGCCTGACCGATTCGACGACCGGCGCGAGCCGAAAGAGCGACGACGACGCCAGATCGACGTAGAGCTCGTCGAAGGTAAAGGCGTTCTCGCCGCCGTCGCGCGTTTTCAGCGCAAATCCCCGGATCGAGGCCGACAGGGAGAACGGGTTGATCCGGACGCGCTCGATCGTCACCGGACGTCCGAGCTGCCCCGCGAGTACGCGCTCGAGCTGGGAGCGGACGATCGGCGGCGCGACCAGGAACCCCAGGACCGCATAGACCGCGAGCGCGCTCGCCGCCCAGATCGCGAGGGTGCGCACGCGCCCGCGCCGCGTGAGCCTGTCGATGGGGTTCATCCCGATCCAGTGTCGCGGGAAGGACAGCAGGCGGCAATTGGACCTTGGTCCAACCGGCCGATTTGTTTCACCTGCCCGCCGGCCGCGCAAGGAAGGAACGGACCAGGCTCTCCGCTCCGAGCAGCCGGCGCAGTACCGCCAGCACGTTGTACGCGAACAGGGCGAAGACCACGACGATGGTGTTCGCCCAGACGTGAGGCATGTCCCGGTGCTGGAACACGTGGAGCAGCGCCGGCCAGAACCCGCCCGCCTCGTCGCGCGACTCGAAGGCTTTCTCGAGGAGGAGCATGAGCAGCACCCCGATCCCGTAGAGCAGCGTGCGCAGCGCGACGCCGACCGCCGCGGGATGCCTGCCGACCCATTCGCCCAGGCTCACGTGCTCCAGCACCAGCACGACCTTGGCGACGATCAGGGCGCCGACGAGCGCGAGCGACACGCCACGGACCTCGATTTGGTATTCCTCGAGCACGAGCTTCTTGACGACCATCAGCAGGACGAACCAAGCGGCGAAATAGAGTGTGGTCAGCAAGACCACCCGGAGCTCTCTCTTCAAGGTCTGGCCAAGGCTCATTCGTCCCTCCTTCTGGATGTCGCGCTTCGATCATTCTCACACGGTTCCTGACTCCTGAAAGTCCGGTGCACCTGCAAAGGATTCCGGCGTCCGCGTCAAGTCCCTGGCCGGGTCTGCCTGCACAATCCGCTGTCATGGACGCAACCTCCCTCGCCCTCGATCACCTGCTCCGCGCGACGGGCGATCCCGCCGACGACCTTCGCGGCATCGAGCCCGGACATCCGGAGTTCGCGCGCGCGCAGACGATCCGCGCCGCAACCGGCGTCATCGCCAAGAGCCCGGGCGCCCTGCCCGCGCTCGCCGAGGTGATCCGGACGGGCGCCGGCCCCGCGGCCTCGCCGCGCACGCGCGCCCACCTCGCGGCGGCGGAAGCGTGGCTCGCCGGCGACCCGGTCCTCGCCGCGGGGCGCTACGCGGCGATCCTCGACCGGTGGCCGCACGACCTGCTGGCGCTCCGTCTCGCGCAATCCTGCTACTTCTTCCTCGGCTGGCACGAGCGCCTGTGCTCGACGATCGACGCGGCGATGCGGGCGTGGTCGCGCGACCAGCCCGGCTACCCGGCGCTGCTCGCCATCGCGTCGTTCGCGCACGCGGAGAACGGCGACGCCGCGCGCGCCGAGGCGCTGGGGCGCGAAGCGCTCGCGAGCGACGCGAGCTGCCCGATGGGCGTGCACTCGGTGGCGCACGCGATCGCCGAATCGGGCCGTCCGCGCAAGGGCGCGCAGTGGATGCGCGATCAGCGCGAGCAGTGGCACACCGACAGCCGCATGTGCACCCACAACGCCTGGCACCTCGCGATGTTCGACGCCGACGCGGGCAACCTCGAGCCGGCGCTCGGCATCCTCGATCGGTGGCTGCTCCCGGCGAGCGACGAATCGGAGATCGAGGCCTGCGACGCGACCGGCCTGCTGTGGCGCCTGACGGCCGAGGGCGTCGCGGACGGCGGCCGCTGGATGCGGATCTCCGGCGCCTTCGAGCGGAACCTCGAGCCGGGCTTCTGGCCGTTCGTCGACCTGCACGCGGCGCTCGCGCACTTCGCCGCCGGTCAGCAGGCGCGGGCGCTGCGGCTCGTCGATGCGATCGAGCGCCGCTCGGAAGGGCGCGACTATGCCGCCCAGCGCGCCGGCCGGATCACCCTGCCCGGCCTGCGGGCGCTCGTCGCCTGGTCGGAGGGGCGCCACGCCGAGGCTTCGAGCCTGTTTCTGGGCCTGCAGCCGGTGCTCGCCGCCGCGGGCGGAAGCCGCGTCCAGCTCGAGGTCCTCGCGCGCATCGGCCGCGCGGCGGTCCGCAGCAAGCAGCCCACCCGCGGCCTCCACATGGCGCTGATGAGCGAGACTTCGATCGTCTGAGCTACTCCTCGAAAGCGAAGATCCTTTTCCAGTCGTTCTTCATGCTGACGACGATCCACTTCTTCGCTTTCGCCTCGTCCCAGGCCTTGTCGAGCTTGCCGACGCTCGATTTGCGGTCGTAGGCGAACTCGCGCTGCGCGTCGTCGTGGTGGACGAGCAGCATGAGGCGCCTGCCCGCTCCGGCCTCGGTGAACTGGAGCATCTGCAGGTCGCCGTCGGAATTGCCGAAGGCGGCGATCGGCCGCCGCCCGATGGCGCGGTAGATGCCCACCGGCTTGCCCGGGCCGTCGTCGACGAACACGAAATTCGGCTCGCGCACGAGGACCGGCTTCCCGTCCCGCACGTCGAACTTCGTGTCGGAGATGGTGCCGACCACCTGCTCGGGAGGAATCCCGTACACCTTCTGCGTCCAGGGGCGCATGAACTCGATGCTGCCGCCGGAGACGATGTAGGTCTTGAACCCGCTCAGGCGCAGGTAGGCGAGCAGCTCCTGCATCGGCTTGTAGGCGAGGTCGGTGTAGGGGCGCCTGAATCTCGGGTGGCGGGCGGTCTTGAGCCACTCGCGTATCGTTCCGTCGTAGGTTTCGACCGTCATGCCGCTGTTCGCGGCCGCGAGCAGCTCCAGCACCGGCTTCTGCCCCATCTCGGCGAGCGCCTTGTGGTCGTTCGCCGAGAGCGCCTTGAACGCGGCATTGTCCTTCCACTCCGGGTGCTGCGGCGCCGCCGCCTTCATCCGGTCGATCATGAACACGAACTGGAAGTACAGCGGCTGCTCGCTCCACAGCGTGCCGTCGTTGTCGAAGGTGGCGATGCGCTCCGCCGGCGGAACGTAATCCCTGCTGCTGCGGTCGGTCACCGCCTTGACGAAAGCGACGATGCGCGATTTCGCCCGCCCGTCGTTCCACGAGGGCAGCGAGTCCGCGGCGTGCGCGACGCCGGCGCAGAGCGCAACGGCAGCCGCGAGGGCTAGCGCCCTAAGGCAGCCCGTCTGCCGCCGATCCGCGCCTGCAATCATCGAATGTCCTCCTCGGATCTCGAAGTCTCAACGGGGAAATCCAGGTGCCAACAATGGGACCTTGGCCCTACGCGCCGTTTAGTGGCATCGTCGGCGCCCTAGCGCACGGTCACCGCGAACGTCACCGTCTTGGCGGCGGGGACTCCCTGCTCCCACGGGCGTCGATAGCGGAAGACGAGTTCCTGTTTTCCGGCGCCGACGGCGCCGAAGAACCAAACGCGGGTTCCGCCCGAGCCGGCGAGGTCGGCGCTTTGCGCGTAGATCGGGTTGCCGAGGCTCGTGAGCAGCGCGGTGCCCGAAGCCTCCAGCATCCAGTCGTAGCCCGTGGTCCGATCGGCGGCGAGCACCACGTAGACGCGCTGGCCGCGCTCGACCTCGATCGTCCGCCCCGAGTCGCCTTCCAGCAGCGTCGCCGGCGGGAGCTCGGACACCCGGTGCAGCGTGTGCGGAGCGGCCGTGGGAATCTCCTTCCGGTTCAGGTCGAGGCGGCGCAGCTCGTCCGCTCCCACCCTCAGGAAGTTCCGCCGGCTGCCGGCGCTGCCGAGGTCGAGCTGGACCACCGTTGCGCCGCGGTCGTCCGCCGATCCGCTCACCGTCGCCCAGCGGCCGGCCGTGCCGATGCTGCGGTCGCCGTCGCGCGTGCCCATGTAGGTCTCCATGAGCTCGTAGCGGGTCGGCCGGCCCTGCTCTGTATACAAATGCAGCTCGGTGAGGATCCCGGCGCAGTCCGCGCAGGGCATGACGCCGGCGAAAGTGCCGAACGAGGACGGGGTGATGCTGACGCAGCCCGCCAGCGCCAGGCCGGCCGAGACGAACCATTGCCGCACGGGGTCTCCTTCCTGCGCTGGCCGCTCAGAACCTGACTCCGAAGTCGATACGGAACTGGTCGTAGGCCACGGTGCCGGTGTTCCCGTTGAAATCGACCCAGGCGCGGTCGTACGCCGCGCGCACGAAATACGGCTCGGTGCGCCAGTCGTAGCGCACGCCGAAGCCCGCATTGTAGGTGAACTTGGTGAGGACCTTGTTCGTTACCGAGTCGGTGCACACCTGGCCGTAGTACGGGTACCACCAGCACACGGGCGTGCCGGGCCCGTTCTGGATGTTGGTGTCTATCCAGCTGACGCCGACACCGCCCGTGAAGAACGGCGTGAAGGGCTTGGCGCTGAAATTGTAGGTGGCGCCGAGGCGGAAGGTGCTCGTCTCGATGCGGGAGCTGTAGTTGAACGCAGGACCCGGGTTGCCGATCTGAGGAGCGACGCTGGCCGTGTAGTCGGCGCCGCTGAAGGCCATGTCAAGCCCGGCCGACCAGTGGTCGTCGAAGCTGTGGAACCACTGGATGCCGAGGCCGAACGCGGGATCGGTCTTCGCGCCGGCGCCGTTGGCAAAGGAGTAGTTTCTCCCGGTCGTGAAGATCGGCGCCACGCTGAGCTCGGTCTTCTCGCCGCGGAGCGTTCCCTGCGCCTGAGCGCTCGCGCACGCGCACACGAGGGCAGACGCGGCGGCGGCAAACCCCTGCGCGGCGCGACGCAGCCTCATCGATGGTGTTCCATTGTTCGTGGATGGCCGGCGCCAGGGCGCCCTGCCGGGCCTAGAGTGCCGAGTAAGCCGTGGTCGGGCAATTGGACTTTGGTCCAACGAGACAAATCGGTAAGCTTCGGGAAGAATCCCGGATCGGAAGCACGGCACCCATGCGTCGCGTCGCGCCAGCGCTGTACTCGATCCCGGTCATGCTCATGGCGTGCTCCGGCGACAGGCCCGCGACCTACCAGGGCTACGTCGAGGGCGAGTACGTCTACGTGGCCTCGCCGGTGGGCGGGCGGCTCGAGCGCCTGCTCGCGCAGCGCGGGCAGACCGTCGTGGCCAAGGCGCCCCTGTTCCAGCTCGAAGACGACCAGGAAACGGCGGCCAAGGAGCAGGCGCAGGAGCAGCTCAAGGCCGCGCAGGCCCAGCTTGCCGACCTGCGTCTGGGCAAGCGCAACCCCGAGCTCGAAGTCGCCGAGGCGCAGCTCGCCCAGGCCCGCGCCTCGGAGAAGCAGGCCCAGCTGCAGCTCAAGCGCGACGAGGCGCAGTTCGAGGTCGGCGGCATCGCGCGCGCCCAGCTCGAGGATTCGCGCGCCAACTACGCCATCAAGTCGGCGCGGGTGCGCGAGCTCGAGGGACAGCTCGAGGTGTCGCGGCTGCCGGCGCGCCAGGACCAGATCCGCGCGCAGAACGCGCAGGTCGCCGCGGCGCGCGCCGCCACCGACCAGTCCACCTGGCGCCTCGACCAGAAGCACGTCTCCGCGATGCAGGGCGGCCTCATCGCCGACACGCTCTTCCGCGAGGGCGAATGGGTTCCCGCCGGGAGCCCCGTGGTGCGCATGCTGCCGCCCGCAAACGTGAAGATCCGTTTCTTCGTCCCCGAGACCGTGGCCGGCGCGCTCAAGCCGGGCCGCGCGGTGGCGCTGCGCTGCGACGGCTGCGAGGCCGAAGTGCCCGCGCAGGTGAGCTACATCTCGAACGAGCCCGAGTACACCCCGCCCGTCATCTACAGCAACGAGACGCGCTCCAAGCTCGTGTTCCTGGTGGAGGCGCGGCCCTCCCTCGAGGTCGCGGCGAAGCTGCGGCCCGGGCAGCCGGTCACGGTCAGCCTGAAATGAGGCCGGCGATGACTGCCGCCGCCGACTGCGCGATCGACGTGCGCGGGCTGAACAAGCGCTTCGGCGACAAGCACGTCGTGAACGATCTGTCGCTGCGGGTGAACCGCGGCGAGATCTTCGGCTTTCTGGGGCCCAACGGCAGCGGCAAGACCACCTCGATCCGCATGATGTGCGGGCTGCTCACGCCCGATTCGGGCGCGGGCACCTGCCTCGGCTACGACATCCGCAAGGAAAGCGGGGAGATCAAGCGCCGCGTCGGCTACATGACGCAGCGCTTCTCGTTCTGGGAGGATCTGTCGATCCGCGAGAACCTCGATTTCGTCGCGCGCGTCTACGAGATGCCGCAGCGCGGCGAGGCCGTGCAGCGCGCGATCGAGGAACTCGGTCTCGAAGCGCGGGCGGCGCAGCTCGCCGGCGCCCTCTCGGGCGGCTGGAAGCAGCGCCTCGCGCTCGCCGCCTGCATGCTGCACCAGCCCGAGCTGCTGCTGCTCGACGAGCCCACCGCCGGCGTCGACCCGAGCGCGCGCCGCGAGTTCTGGGAGGAGCTGCACGTGCTCGCCTCCTCGGGCATCTCGGTGCTGGTGAGCACGCATTACATGGACGAGGCCGAGCGCTGCCACAAGCTCGCCTACATCTCCTACGGCCGGCTCATCGCCCAAGGCACGGCGGACGAGATCATCGCCGGCCAGCGCCTCACCACCTGGGCCGTCTCCGACGGCGATCTCGCGCCGATCGCCGAGCGCCTGCGCGGCGAGCCGGGCATCGACCAGGTCGCGGCCTTCGGATCGAAGCTGCACGTGACCGGGCGCGACGCCGCTGCGCTCGAGGCCACGCTGCGCCGCGCGCTGGCCGGCACGCCCTGCCGCGCCGAGCCCGCGCAGACGGGCCTGGAAGATGTCTTCATCCACCTGATGGAGCAGTCGGTGGACAACTACGGGCCGCGCCGATGACCGTGTTCTCCGTCGGGCGCTGGTGGGCCATCATCCTCAAGGAGTTCCTGCAGCTCAAGCGCGACCGCATCACCTTCGGCATGGTGATCGGCGTGCCGATCATCCAGCTCGTGCTCTTCGGCTACGCCATCAACACCGACCCGAAGCACCTCCCGACGGCCGTGGTGGCGGCCGACCGGAGCGAGTTCACGCGCAGCTATCTGTCCGCCATGAGCACCAGCGGCTACTTCGAGTTCGTGCGCGAGATCGCGAGCGAGGAGGAGGCGCGCACCGCCCTCGCCCGCGGCGACGTGCAGTTCGTGGTGAACATCCCGGCCGACTTCACGCGCAGGCTGCTGCGCGGCGAGCGGCCCGCGCTGCTGATCGAGGCCGACGCGACCGACCCCGCCGCCGCCGGAACGGCGATCGCCGCGGTGCGCGAGCTCGCGTCTTCCGTCGCGACCAAGGACCTCAAGGGCGCGCTCTCTCCGCTCGCCGGCGCTCCCGCGCCCTTCGAGGTGCGGGTTCACCGGCTCTACAATCCCGAGGGCCTCACGCAGCACAACATCGTGCCGGGCCTGATGGGGGTGATCCTCACCATGACCATGGTGATGATGACCGGCCTCGCGATGACCCGCGAGCGCGAGCGCGGCACCATGGAGAACCTGCTCGCCACGCCGGCGCAGCCGATCGAGGTGATGACCGGAAAGATCGTGCCTTACATCTTCATCGGCTTGATTCAATCCACCATCATCCTGCTCGCCGCGATCTGGCTGTTCGGCGTGCCCTTCGTCGGCAGCGCGGTCGTGCTCTACGTGGTGTCGCTCCTCTTCATCGCCGCCCAGCTGACGGTCGGCATCACGGTCTCGTCGCTCGCGCAGAACCAGCTCCAGGCGCTGCAGCTCACCTTTTTCTATTTCCTGCCGACGATCCTGCTCTCCGGGTTCATGTTCCCTTTCCGGGGCATGCCGGGCTGGGCGCAGGCGATCGGGGACCTGTTGCCTGCGACCTACTTCATACGCCTGGTCCGGGGCATTCTCCTGAAGGGCAACGGCTGGGCCGACCTCTGGCCGAACGTCTGGCCGATGATGGCGTTCACCGTCGTGCTGATGGCGATCGCTTTGATCTTCTATCGCAAGACGCTCGACTAGATGAAGCGCGCGACGCTCCTCGCCGTCTATGCCCTGCTCGCGGCCTGCTCGAGCGAGCCGGTTCGCCCGCCCGAGGTCCCCGCACCCGCGGACTACACCCCGACGCCGGTCGTGCCCCAGACCGTCTCCGCCGACGTGCCGGGCGGACAGGCCCAGCGCTTCGCCGCGGGCGGGGACATCCCGGCGCAATGGTGGACGCTGTTTCGCTCGCCTTCGCTCGACCGCCTCGTGCGCGCGGCGCTCGACAACAGCCCGACGCTCGCGAAGGCCGGCGCGAGGCTGCGGCAGGCGCAGGAGGACCTGAGCGCGCGCACGGGCTCGACCCAGTATCCCCGGGTCGACGCGAAGCTCTCCGCCAACCGCGTGGACGTCCACCCGCAATCGCTGGGCGTGCAGGCGCTGCCGGTGGGAATGCCGCTGAACCTCTTTCTCGCATCGGTGAGCGTGTCCTACACGCTCGACCTGTTCGGCGCGACGCGCAACGAGCTCGAGGCCTTGCGCTCGGAGACCGACTACCAGGGCTACGAGGTCGAGGCTGCGCGCCTGATGCTCGCCGGCAACGTCGTCACCGCCGCGATCCGCGAAGCGTCGCTGCGCGAGCAGATCGCGGGCACCGAAGAGATGATCGCGCTCCAGGCCAGGTCGCTCGCCATCGCCGAGCAGCTCGAGCGGATCGGCGGCGCCGCGAAGGCGGACATCGTTGCGCAGCGCCTGGAGCTTGCCCAGACCCGCGCCATGCTGCCCGACCTGCAGCGGCAGCTCGAGCAGGTGCGCCACCGGCTCGCCGTGTACACCGGGCGCCCGCCGAGCGCGGCGGGGCTGCCCGAATTCCGCCTGTTGGAGCTGCAATTGCCCGAGGAGCTGCCCGTCTCCCTTCCTTCGGAGCTCGCGCGCCAGCGGCCGGACATCCGCGCCGCCGAGGCGCTGCTCAAGCAGGCCGGCGCGCGCGTGGGCGTTGCGACCGCCAACCTGTACCCGCAGATCACGCTCTCGGCCACCGGCGGCTCGCTCGCATCGGGCGGCGGCGACCTCTTCGCGGGGGGCACGGGCTTCTATCTTCTCGGTGCTTCGCTCACCCAGCCGCTCTTCCACGGCAACGAGCTGCAGGCGAAGCGACGCTCCGCGGTGGCCGCGTACGAGCAGGCCGGCGCGGCGTATCAGGAGGCCGTGCTGCTGGGCTTCCAGAACGTGGCCGACACGCTGCGCGCCCTGGAGACGGACGCGATCAAGCTGAAGGAACGGGCCGACGCCGCCGCGCAGGCGCGCAGCTACCACGACATCATCTCGTCCCGCTACGAGGCGGGCGGAGTGAGCTTCCTCGCCCTGCTCGACGCGCAGCGCAAGCTGCGCGGCGCGCGCATCGACCGGACGCAGGCGATTGCCGACCGCTACGCCGATTCCGCCGCGCTGCTCCAGGCGCTCGGCGGCGGATGGTGGAAGGATGAGCGCCTCAAGAACGAGGACAAGCGATGATCGACAGCGCGATAGTGTTCGTGTTTCTTCCCCTCCTGTTCGCCTTCATCCTGCTGTTCGTCTGGATGGGGCGCTGGGTCGGTGGGCAGCGCAGCCGGGAGGAAACCGAACGCGAGCGCGTCGGCCTTGTCACGGTCGAGACCGCGATCTACGCCCTGCTGGGGCTGATGGTCGCCTTCACCTTCTCGGGGGCGACCTCGCGCTTCGACGCCCGGAGGGCGCAAACGGTGCAGGAGGCCAACGCGATCGGGACTGCATACCTGCGCCTCGACCTGCTGCCCGCGGCCGCGCAGCCCGCGCTGCGCGCCAAGTTCCGCGAGTACGTCGACGCCCGCGTGGCGATCTATCGAGCGCTCCCGGACATCGGTGCCTCCAATGCCCACGCGGCCCGTGCCAACGCGCTTCAGGAGGCGATCTGGACCGGCTCGATCGCGGCCCTGCGCGGCGCCCCGCCCGAGGCGTCGCTGCTGCTCGTGCCTGCGCTGAACGACATGATCGACATCACGACGACCCGAGCGATCGCGCTTCGGACGCACACTCCGACGATCATCCTCATCGCGCTGGTCGTGCTCACGCTGATCTGCTCGCTCCTGATCGGCTATGGCCTCGCCGGAGGCAAGCCTTTTGCCACCAATTTTCACATGATCGGCTTCGCGCTCATGATGACGGTGACGATCTACGTCATCATCGACCTCGATCACCCGCGGGTCGGTCTGATCCGCCTGGACTACGTCGACCAAGCGATGGCCGACGTCCGCGCCGGAATGAAATAGGGACAGCGCGCGGTCCCCGCGCTTTCAGAACGCGATGCCCAGCCCGACATAGGCGCCGTGCGCGGCCATGTCCCAGAGGAAATTGTTCTTGTCGTAGTCCTGGTACATGTAGCGGTAGCCCGCCTTGGCCGTGAACGCCTTGGCGAACTCCCAGTTCACCCCGGCGATCAGCTGATAGGTGATCTTCGAGCCGGCCCCGAACCCGCCGACGTCGGCGTAGCCCATGAACGACCAGTGCTCGGCGAACGGGAGGATCGCGCGGACACCGACGACCGGGTCCCACCAATCCGCGCTGCCGCTCAGGCTGCGCGTGCCTCCGGGAAGGAGCGGACCGGTCGTGGTGGTCAGGTTGAGATCGGTTTCCAGGCGCGTGTAGCGCCCCGCGCCGAAGACATCGATCTTGGTGGAGTCATCCACGACTCGGTAGCCGACGGTCAATTGATAGACAAGCTGGGTCACCGTCGCATCGAGCTCTCCGGTAGCGCTGCCGATTCCCGCCGGCCCTTCCCAGGACCGCGTACCCTGGTCCTTGAGGCGAAAGTACACGCCGTCGAAGGCCAAGACCCACGGCCCCTTGCGCGCCTCGGCTGCGGCCATGAGGCCGCTGTCGAAGTGCTTCATGATGTCGCCGAAGCTCGAGTCGATATCGGCCTTGACCGGGCCGAGGCCCGTGGTCCCGCGCAACCCCGCTCCGAAAATATAGGGAGTGACCTCGAACTGCCACCTGTCCCCGGCGGGTTCCGCACTCCGAGCCGGTCCCGCGAGCGCGATTCCCAGCGCAGCGACCGTGCATAACCCGACAGGAGTGGTCGTGCGCAGGGTGATCCTGTGCATTATCCTTTGCTCGCGAAGTGATGCACGTTGGCCTAACATACCGAAATCCAGCGCTCGGCGCTTGTCAAATTCTAGGGAGTCCATATGACGCGCAGGTCCATTGTCTCTGCACTCGCGCTGGGAATCGTTGCCGCCGGATGTGCAAGCTACTACAAAGTCACCGAGCCGGCCAGCGGGAAGGAGTTCTATACGAAGGAAGTTTCGCGCAAGCTCGGGGCAGGCGGCGCCATTGAGTTCAAGGACGCCAAAACGGGGGCGACGACCACGCTGCAGAATTCCCAGGTCCTCGAGATCGACAAGAAGGCGTACGAAGCGGGTCTTGCTGCCGCAAAGGCGGCGCCCGCCGCATCGCCGGCCCTGACCCCTGCACCGACTCCGCAATAGGAACAGGATCCGCCTCTTGCCAGGCTTGCGCATCATCGTCGCGGGCGCTTGCCTCGCCGCGTCCGGCATCGCGCTAGCCCAGGGCGCGCCTGCGCCTGCGCGCCCGAAGATCGGTCTCGCGCTCTCGGGCGGCGGCGCGCGCGGCGCCGCGCACATCGGCGTCCTCAAGGTTCTCGAGGAGCTGCGCGTGCCGGTCGACTGCGTGACCGGCACCAGCATGGGATCGGTGGTGGGCGGCTCGTTCGCCGCGGGGACCACGCCGGCCGACATGGAGCGGATCGTCACGCAGACCGACTGGAGCGGGGTCTTCACCGACCGCCCGCCGCGCGCCGAGATCTCGCCGCGCTTGAAGCAGGACGACTACAAGGGCTTGTTCGCCCCGGAGTTCGGCGTGCGCGGCGGCTCGCTCGTCGTGCAGAAGGGCATCGTGTCCGGCGTCAACATCGAGAGCTTCCTGCGCTATCTCACCCAGCAATCGGGTAGCGTCGCGGATTTCCGCAAGCTGCCGGTTCCCTTCCGTGCCGTGGCGACCGACATCGAGACCGGCGAGGCGGTCGTCCTCGACCACGGCAGCCTCTACCGGGCGATGCGCGCGAGCATGGCCATCCCGGGCGCCGTCGCCCCGGTGGAAATCGACGGCCGACTGCTCGTCGACGGGGGCATTGCGAACAACCTGCCGATCGACGTCGCGCGCAAGATGTGCGGCGAGGTGATCATCGCGGTGAACATCTCCACGCCTCCTCTCGAGAGGGAGGAGATCACCTCCGCGCTCAGCATCGTCGGGCAGCTCATCAATTTCCTGGGCAAGGAACGCGTCGACAAGCAGCTCGCCGGCCTGACCAAGCGTGACGTTCTGATCCAGCCGGAGCTGGGCAACATCAGCTCGGGGTCGTTCGACCACATGGCTGAAGCGATCCGCATCGGGGAGGCGGCCGCGCGCAGCCAGGCCGACGAGCTGCGCCGCTACAGCCTGCCGAAAGCCGAGTACGAGGCCTTGCGCAAGCGCCAGATCGTCCCGCGGTCGGACTCTCTGGGACACGTCGACGAGATCCGCTTCGAGGGGATCGAGCGGACCAATTCCGCGGTGCTGCTTCAGCTGATGGACACCAAGCCGGGGGACGAGGTGACCGAGGCGTCTCTCACCCGCGACCTGCGCCGCATCTACGGGCGCGGCGACTTCGAGTCGGTCGATTACCGTATCGACGAGGGATCCGCCGCGCGCGCCCTGGTGATCCGCGTGAAGGAGAAGGAGACCGGGCCCAACTACATCCGCTTCGGCCTGACGCTGGCGACCGAGGGCAAAGGCGACAGCTATTTCAACGTGCTCGCGAGCTACCGCAGCACCTGGGTGAACCGGTTCGGAGCGGAGTGGAAGCTCGAGACGCAGGTCGGCCAGGACTCGTACGCGTTCACCGAGTTCTATCAACCCCTGACGCGCTATGGCGCTTTCTTCGTCGCGCCGTACGCGAAGGCCGGCCAGTCCTACCGTGGCGTCTATAGCGGCAACGATCGCGTCGCGGAGTATACGATCCGCGAGAACCGCGCGGGCCTGGACGCCGGCATGAATTTCGGCCAATGGGGCGAGCTGCGCCTGGGGCCGGTGTGGCGCACCGTGAGGACCAACGTCCAGACGGGCTTGCCGATCCTGCCGGATGTGGAAACCAATGCGAGCGGCGGACGCATACGGCTGTTCGGCGACCGCCTCGACCAGGTGTGGTTCCCGCGCGACGGACACCGCTTCGTCGTGACCGGGTACAGGAGCACGACCGCGATGGGAGCGGACGCCGACTATTCCCGCGGAGAGCTCTCGTATGTGCGAGCCATAAGCTGGGGCGAGCACACGTTTCAGGCCGGCGCCTACGGCGGCACCAACTTCGGCAGCAACCTGCCGGCTTACGACTCGTTCGTGCTCGGCGGGCCGTTCCGCCTGTCCGCGTACGCCATCAACCAGTTCTCGGGGCAGCAGGCGGCGTTCGGGACCTTGCGCTACCTCAACCAGGTGAAGCGGCTTCCGTCGCCGCTCGGCTCAGGCGTGTACGCCGGAGCCTCCCTCGAGCTCGGGCGCGTGAACAAGCTCGACGATGCCCGGAATACGTCCGGCAATCTCGAGTCGGCGTCGATCTTTTTCGGAGCGGACACCTTCCTCGGACCCGCCTGGATCGGCGCCGGCTTCGCGCCGGGCGGAACCAAGAGCCTGTTCCTGCTCGTGGGCGTTCCCGGAGTCTAGAAGAAAGACTCAGCGTCCCGGCTTCAGGTCGGCGAGCAGCCTCTGGAAAGCCGGCGCCTCGCGCAGCAGCCGGCCGGCGACCTCGCGCACCTTGTCGACCTGCTCCTTCGGCAGCTGCAGCCGGGTCTTCACCTGCTTGAAATAGAGCCGCTCGGCGGGATCCTTGAGGTTCTCGAAGGTGACCTGCGCGAAGTAGGCGCGCCGCTCCGGGGCGGCGGATTGCCAGGCGGCCAGCTTCTCGCGCACCTGCTCCACGCCGTCCAGCGTGATCCGGTCGACGGGGATCGACCACATCTGGTCGGTCACGATATCCGTATCCGGCGCGGCGTCGGATTTGTCCCACTCCACCACGGGAAAGCGCAGGGCGTTCACGGCGATCACCACGACCTTGCGGGCGCGGCGGAGTGCCGCGAGGTCCGGTTCGTCCGGAGAGACCTTCAGGATCTCCAGGGCCCTCACCACCTCGGCCAGGCCGAGATTCTCCGATAGGCCGCCGTCGAAGACGTGGACATACGGCCGGGCCGGGTCGGCGTAGGACTGGAGCGCTCGGGCGCGGAGCAGCGCGCGCCCCGGCGTCTCGGACCCGGCGGCAGCGGCCTCGGCCGCGGCCTGCCAGGCCGGGGCCCTCGCACCGCAGGTCCCGCCGCGGTTCTCGAAGGTGATCGGCGTGAGCAGCGGCGGCAGCGCCGTCGAAGTGGCGACGGCCCGCCCCAGAGTGACCTTCGAAAGGTCGCCGCAGATCGCGTCGAACTGCTCCTGCGTGAAGGAGAAGCGCGCGCCGATGGTGACATCGGTGCCGTTGATGACCACGAGCGGCCCGTTGGCGCGCTTCAGGTCGGCGAAGGTGGCGCGGTCGAACACCGTCTCGTCGTAGAGCTCGGCAAAGAGATCCGACTTGCCGAAGGTTCCGGAAGGAAGCCGGAACCAGTTGCTCGGGGTCAGGATGCGCCACACCAGCTCGTTCTCGAAGCTGCGCGACAGCACCTTCGCCTCGAACTCGTCGAAGGTTTTCTCGCCCCGCAACGCGTAGTAGGCGGCGGGAAAGGTGCCTCCCGATACCGCCGAGATCACATCCAC
>DASSQD010000007.1:0-17686 GCA_035702665.1 Burkholderiales bacterium | reverse complement strand
CACCTTCCTCCGGTTTGTCACCGGCAGTCTCATTAGAGTGCCCAACTAAATGTAGCAACTAATGACAAGGGTTGCGCTCGTTGCGGGACTTAACCCAACATCTCACGACACGAGCTGACGACAGCCATGCAGCACCTGTGTCCAGGTTCCCTTTCGGGCACACCCGACTTTCATCGGGCTTCCTGGCATGTCAAGGGTAGGTAAGGTTTTTCGCGTTGCATCGAATTGAACCACATCATCCACCGCTTGTGCGGGCCCCCGTCAATTCCTTTGAGTTTTAATCTTGCGACCGTACTCCCCAGGCGGGCAACTTCACGCGTTAGCTGCGTTACTAAAGGAGTTCATCCTCCAACAACTAGTTGCCATCGTTTAGGGCGTGGACTACCAGGGTATCTAATCCTGTTTGCTCCCCACGCTTTCGTGTATCAGCGTCAGTGCTGGCCCAGGGGGCTGCCTTCGCCATCGGTGTTCCTCCAGATCTCTACGCATTTCACTGCTACACCTGGAATTCCACCCCCCTCTGCCGCACTCCAGCCTCGTAGTTTCCAACGCAGTTCCCAAGTTAAGCTCGGGGATTTCACATCGGACTTGCGAGACCGCCTACGCACGCTTTACGCCCAGTAATTCCGATTAACGCTTGGACCCTACGTATTACCGCGGCTGCTGGCACGTAGTTAGCCGGTCCTTCTTCTTCGGGTACCGTCATCTACGCGGGATGTTACCCCGCGCAATTTCGTCCCCGCCGAAAGAGCTTTACAACCCGAAGGCCTTCTTCACTCACGCGGCATGGCTGGATCAGGCTTTCGCCCATTGTCCAAAATTCCCCACTGCTGCCTCCCGTAGGAGTCTGGGCCGTGTCTCAGTCCCAGTGTGGCTGGTCGTTCTCTCAAACCAGCTACGGATCGTCGCCTTGGTAGGCCGTTACCCCACCAACTAGCTAATCCGGCATCGGCCGCTCCTATAGTGTGGGGCCTTGCGGTCCCCCACTTTCATCCGTAGATCGTATGCGGTATTAGCCTCGATTTCTCGAGGTTGTCCCCCGCTACAGGACACGTTCCGATGTATTGCTCACCCGTTCGCCACTCTACTCGGGGTTGCCCCCTTTCGCGTTCGACTTGCATGTGTAAGGCATGCCGCCAGCGTTCAATCTGAGCCAGGATCAAACTCTTCAATTCAAATTTGACCTGATCAATCGCTATGCGATTGCGCGAGCCCTGCGTTTGACCGCAAAGCCCGCTAACTCACTCAAAGTCATTGCAAAGGTTTTAAAAACCTTGCTAGACCTATGGCGTGAGCTCTGTTTAAAGCTTTGTGCAACGCCTGCGCGCTCGCGCGCGTTTGGCGTCGCTGGCTTCACCCAGCGCCCACACCTATCGGCTGTTCGATTTGTTAAAGAGCATCCCCGGGCGGGGATTCCGAACCGGGCCGAACTCCGCGTTTTCTGGAGTTGGTTGCGGGGATAGGATTTGAACCTATGACCTTCGGGTTATGAGCCCGACGAGCTGCCAGACTGCTCCACCCCGCGCCCGGTACAGAAGCGGAATTATAGCGGCCGCCGTGAAAGACTGTCAAACCTTTTTGCGTTGCAACACGCGTTTGCCGCGCCTCATTCGCACCGTCCCTTGTCGTCGGGGCGCCAGGGATTGCCGAAGGTGCTCAAGGATTCCAGGAACACGACCAGATCGGTCTGTTCGCGCTCCGTGAGGCGCAGCGGTTTCAGCGAGCCGGGACCGCCGACGTCGGAATAGTGCCGCACGATATCGGCGATGCGCTCCATCTCTCCGTGGTGACCGTAGGGAGCAGTGAGGAGCATATGGCGCAGCGTCGGAACCTTGAACGCGCCGGCATCGCCCGGCTCCATGATGGCGTGGCGCGTCCCCTCGGCGGTGGACCGCGCCGGGTCGTCGTTGTACGGCCCCAGCAGGTTGAAGCGGCTCTCGCGCAGGCGCTTCACGCCCTCGCTGCGTCCGGGATCCGCGCGCACGCTGGGGAATCCGTTCCGGTGGAACTCGCCGTCGCTGAAGTTCGGCCCCGAGTGGCACGCGTCGCAGCCGCCTTTGCCGATGAAGATCCTGAGGCCTCGCTGAGCGGCATCCGAGTAGCGCCACGGCGCGACGCGCTCGCCGCGCTCGAGCGCATTGCGGAACTGGTCGAAAGGCGTCGACGGGCTCTCGAGCGTCTCCTCGAACGCGGCGAGCACCTTGCCGACATCGACCAGCACCCGCTCGTCATCGCTCCCGGGCGAAGCACCGAAGACCTTCCGGTAGCGGCAGGCGAGCTGTTCGTCGTTGCGCATCAGCTCGGCGACATGGCGCGGACTCGCCCCCAGCTCGCGGGCGTCGAGGATCGGACGGATGCTCTGCGCCCACAGGCTGTCGGAGGCGCCGTCCCAGCCGAACCAGTGGCCCAGCCTGATGTTCATGAGCGTCGGCGTGTTGCGCTCCACCTCGGCCGCGGCCGCGCCCCGCGTGCGATTGTCCGTCCAGTTGCGCTCGGGCACGTGGCAGGTTCCGCAGGAGAACTTGCCCGTGGAGGACAGGCGCTCGTCGAAGAAGAGCCGCTCGCCGAGCTCGACCGCCTCGCGCTTGCCCGATACCCGATTGCTGGGGTCCGCCCTCGCGGGAAGCGGCCAGGGGCCGTGCGCCAGGATGGCGCGGACCTCGCTCGCGGTGAACGTCGGCGCATCCTCCGCGGCCATCCCGCACCGCGGGAGGACTGCCAGCGCGCACCACAAGGCGATCTTCGCTTTCACGTCCGCTCCGTTTCGACCGCGCGCGGCTGCCACACCATGAGGCGCTTCTCGATCACGCCCACCGCCCAGTCGAGCAGCAGCGCAAACGCCGTCAGCAGGATCACGCCGGCGACCACCGTGTTCATGTCGAAGAAGCCCTCGGCCTGGAGGATGAGATAGCCTACTCCTCTCGCCGATCCCAGGTATTCCCCCACCACGGCGCCGACGAACGCGAGCCCCACGGAGTTGTGCAGGCTCGCGAACACCCAGCTCATCGCGCTCGGCACGTAGACGTAGCGCAGCAGTTGCTGCGGACTCGCACCCAGCATGCGCGCGTTGGCGAGGACGACCGGGCTCACCTCGCGCACGCCCTGGTAGACGTTGAAGAACACGATGAAGAACACCAGGGTGACGCCCAGGGCCACCTTCGAGGCGATGTCCAGGCCGAACCACACGAAGAAGATCGGCGCGAGGATCACCCGCGGCATGGCGTTCACCGCCTTGATGTAGGGATCGAGGATCGCCGAGGCCGCGGGCGCGAGCGCGAGCCACAGCCCGAAGATCACGCCCAGCACGGTGCCGATCAGAAAGGCCAGCAGCGTCTCGACCAAGGTCACCCACAGGTGCACGTAGATCTCCCCGCTCGCGAACCAGCGCCACAGGCGCTCTGCCACCTTGAGGGGCTCGCCGAAGAAGAACGCCGCCTGGTTCGGCTCGGAGAAGTAGATCGGCGGCAGAAGCGTCGGGCTGGTCAGCACGTACCAGGCGACGAGCAGCAACCCGAGCAGGAGCCCCTGCCAGAAGCGCAGCCGCATGCGGCTCTTCCAGCCGCTAGTGTCCTTGCTGCTGCTCATAGCCCTTGAGCACCTCTTCCTTCATGGAGTGCCAGATGCGCGTATGGATCTCGATGAAGCGCGGCTCGAGCCGGATCTCGGCGACGTCGCGCGGCCGCGGCAGGTTGATCCGGTAGTCTCCGATCGGGTGCGACTCCGGCCCCGCCGAGAGCACCACGACGCGGTCGGAGAGCGAGATCGCCTCCTCCAGGTCGTGAGTGATGAACACCACCGACTTGCGGTCCGCGCCCCACAGCTCGAGCAGCTCGTTCTCCATGAGCTGGCGGGTCTGGATATCGAGCGCCGAGAAGGGCTCGTCCATCAGCAGCATCTGCGGATCGAGGATCAGCATCTGGGCGAGCGCCACGCGCTTGCGCATGCCGCCCGACAGCTGGTGGGGGAAGCGCTTCCCGAATCCGGCGAGCCCGACGCGCTTCAGCCAGTCCTGCCCGCGCGCGACCGCCTCCTCGCGGCGGACGCCCCGGAACTCCAGCCCCGCGGTGACGTTCTCCAGCGCGTTGCGCCACGGCATCAGCGCTTCGGCCTGGAACATGTAGCCGGCGCGCGAGTTGATGCCCGCGAGCGGCTCACCGAACGCCTTCACGGTCCCCGCGGACGGCCGCAGCAGGCCGGCGGCGACGTTGAGCAGCGTCGACTTGCCGCAGCCGGTCGGGCCGACCACCGAGACGAATTCGCCCTCGGCGACGCGCAGCGTCGCGCCGCGCACGGCGGTGTAGCGTTGCGACGGGTCCCCGCGCGAGATGAAGGTGCAGTCGATGTTCTCGAGCGCGAGCGCCGCCGCAGTCATGATCGAAAACGAGTTCCCTCGTCGCCGCGAAACGGCTCCTCGGGATGACCGTGCCTTCGCACGGTCACTTGTACTTCGCGTTCGCTTTCTTGACGAACTCGTTCGTGTAGGTGAGGTTCAGCTTGATCTCGCTCGCCTTGACCTCCGGATTGAACGACGGTATCACCTTCAGCGCCGTCTTCGCGCCGGCGTCCGAGATCGTGCCGTCGGTGGAGATCGCCTCCTTCACCTTGTTGAAGGAGAACAAATACAGCGCGGGGTCCCCCAGCACGTACGACTCGGGCACCGTGCGCAGCACGTCCTGCGCGGACGCCGCGTGGATCCATTTGTCGGCGCGCACGATAGCGTTGGTCAGGGCCTGCACGGTGTTCGGGTTCTTCTTTATGAAGTCCACCGGCGCGTACAGGCAGCCCGCGGGCATCGGTCCGCCGAGCACCTGCTCGGTCCCCTTGAGCGTGCGCGTGTCGGCGATGATCTTCACGTCGCCGTCCTGCTCGAGCTTGGTCATCACCGGGTCGGTGTTGGACACGGCGTCGATCTGGCCGCTCTTGAGCGCCGTGATCGCCGTCGCGCCCAGGCCGACGCCGACGACGGAGATGTCCGTGGGCTTGAGGCCGTCCCGGGAAATGAAGTAGTTGACGATCATGTGGGTGCTCGAGCCCGGGGCCGAGACGCCGACCTTCAGGCCCTTCAAGTCTCTGGGCGACTTGTAGGTCTTCGCCCGGGCCGCCGAGATTCCGATCGCGATCTGCGGCGCCCGCCCCTGCTGCACGAAGCACTGCAGGAACTGGCCCTTGGGCTGCATGTTGAGCGTGTGCTCGTACGCTCCGGACACGACATCCGCGCTCCCCCCGACCACGGCCCTGAGCGCCTGCGAGCCGCCGGCGAAATCGGCGATGTCGACGGTCACTCCTTCTTGTCTGAAGTACCCGAGCTGCTCGGCGATCGTCAGGGGCAGATAGTAGAGGGACGCCTTACCGCCGACCGCGATGTGGACCTCTTTTTTCTCCAGCGCCTGCGCGCTTGCGAGGAGCGGGGCCGCAGCCGCGAGCGCGGCCAAGTACCTAAGAATCGACATTAGTTATCTCCTTTAATATGTTGATTATAGATACAAATACATGCATAGCCGTGCGGTGCAGAGAAACCGTTCGATGCTCACACGGCCAGCCTGCCGTGTCAATGCGCTAGAACAAGGAACCCTGCGCCTGGGGCCGCCGGAACTTGCCGGTCTCGACGGCTCCTCGCTTGTCCGCGTTCAGGCCCAGGCGGCGGCATGCCACCTCGAAGCGCCGGCGAAGCAGCTCGGCATACTGCCCCTCGCCTCTCATCCGGCTGCCGAACTCCGGGTCGTTCTCGCGGCCGCCCCGCATATCCCGGATGCGCGCCATGATGTGCGCGGCCTTGAGCGGATGGTGCTGCTCGAGCCAGCCCTTGAAGAGATCCTTCACCTCCCAGGGAAGGCGCAGGAGCGTGAAGCTCGCCGTGCGCGCCCCTGCCCCCGCTACCGCCTCGAGCACTGCCTCCATGTCCTTGTCGTTGAGGAAGGGGATGATCGGGGCGACGAACACGCCGCAGGGCACGCCCTGCGCGGACAGGCGCCGCACCGTCTCGACGCGGCGATAAGGTGCCGCCGCCCGCGGCTCCAGCGTGCGCGCGATCTCGCCGTCCAGCGTTCCGATGGACACGAACACCTGCACCAGCCCCTCGGCCGCCATGGGCGCGAGCAGATCGAGGTCGCGCTCGATCAGCGAGCCTTTGGTCACGATCCCGACCGGATGGCGGAATTCCCGAAGCACCTCGAGGATGCCGCGCGTGATCCTGAGCCTGCGCTCGGCGGGCTGGTAGGGATCGGTGTTCGCCCCGAGCGAAATGAGCTCGGGGCGATAGCCCGGCCGCGACAGCTCGGCGCGCAGGCGCTCGGCCGCGTTCTCCTTGGCGAACAGCTTCGTCTCGAAATCCAGGCCCGGCGAAAGCCCCAGATAGGAATGCGTGGGCCTGGCGTAGCAGTAGATGCAGCCGTGCTCGCAGCCCTGGTAAGGGTTGATCGAATGGCTGAACGGCAGGTCTGGCGAGTCGTTGTGCGAGATGATCGAGCGCGCCTGCTGCAGCGTGATCACCGTCTTCGGGTGCGGCTCGATGCGCTCGTCGTCGTCGCGGGACCGGGCGAGCTCCTCGAAGCGCCCGCCGGGATTGTCCACGGCGCCGCGTCCCTTGATCGCCTTGTCCATGCGCGCCCGCCTAGACCGCCTTGCGCGCGCGGAGATCCGCGATCTCGGCGCCCGCGTAGCCGTGGGCCGCGAGCACGGCCTCGGTGTGCTCGCCGAGCGCAGGCCCCACCCAGTCGATGTCGCCGGGCGTCTCGGACAGCTTGGGCACCACGCCCGGAACCCTGAGCGCCGTGCCGTCTCCGAGCCTCACCTGCCGGATCATGTCGCGCGCCAGGTAGTGCGCGTCGGCCGCGATGTCGGCCATGCTGTAGATCTTGCCGCTCGGCACCTGGGCCTCGTTCAGTGCGGTCAATACTTCGGCCGCGTCGCGCCCGCGGGTCCAGGCGCCGATGGCGGCGTCGAGCTCGTCGGCGCGCTTCGCGCGCCCGGCGTTGTCGGCGAGCGAGAGATCGTCGGCGAGATCGCCGCGCCCGATCATGTGCATCAGCCGCTTGAAAATGCTGTCGGCGTTCGCGCCGATCACGATGTGCTGCCGGTCGCGCGTCAGGTAGGTGTTCGAGGGCACGATCCCGGTGAGATTGGTACCGGTGCGCTCGCGCGTCTCGCGGAACAGATCGAATTCGGGCAACGCGCCCTCCATCATGTTGAACACGGCTTCGTAGAGGGCGACGTCGACCACCTGCCCCCGTCCCGAACTGCGGCCGCCGTTGGCGTCGCGGTGGTGCAGCGCTATGAGAACGCCGATCACGCCGTGCAAGGAGGCGAGCGCGTCGCCGATCGACAGGTTCGGGCGCACCGGCGGCCGGTCGGGAAAGCCCGTCACGTAGCGCAGTCCGCCCATGGATTCGGCGACCGCGCCGAACCCGGCCTGGTCGCGATAGGGGCCCGACTGACCGAAGCCGGACAGCCGCAGCATCACCAAACCAGGGTTTTCCGCGGCGAGCCGGTCGTAGCCCAAGCCCCATTTCTCCAGCGTTCCGGGGCGGAAATTCTCGATGACGACGTCGGCGTCAGCCGCGATGCGGCGCACGATCTCCTGACCCTCCGGCAGACGCAGATCGACGGTTACGGATTTCTTGTTGCGGTTCTGCACGTACCACCACAGCGACGTTCCGCGGTGCAGCTTGCGCCATTGGCGCAGCGGGTCCCCGCCCGGCGGCTCGATCTTGATCACCTCGGCGCCGAAGTCGGCGAAGAACTTGCCGGCGAAGGGACCGGCGATCAGCTGGCCCAGCTCGACGACCTTAAGTCCCGAGAGGGGTTTGCTCATACGGGCCGGCGCTCGGCCACGGCCTGCGCGAGCGTCCCGGTGTCCACGTACTCGAGCTCGCCGCCGACGGGAACGCCGCGCGCGATGCGCGTCACGCGCAGCCCGCTCTTCTTCAGCATTTCGCCGATGTAGTGCGCGGTCGCCTCGCCTTCGTTGGTGAAATTGGTGGCGACGATGACCTCTTTCACCTCGCCGCCCGCCAGCCGCCGCTGCATCACATCCAGGCCGATCTCCTTGGGACCTATGCCGTCGAGCGGCGACAGGCGCCCCATGAGCACGAAGTAGAGGCCGTGGTAGGCCAGGGTCTGCTCCATCATCAGCAGGTCGCCCGGCGTCTCGACGACGCACAGCTGCGAAGCGTCGCGCTTGGGCGATGCGCACAGCGAGCACAGCTCGGCCTCGGCGAAGGTGTTGCACATGGCGCAGCGACGGATGCTCGCCACGGCGCGGGCGAGCGACTCGGCGAGCCTTCCGGCGCCGGCCTTGTCGTGCTGCAGCAGGTGGTAGGCGGTGCGCTGCGCCGACTTCGGTCCCACGCCGGGGATGCAGCGCAGCGCCTCGATCAGGTCTTCGAGCGCGCCGGGTGACTTCATGGTCGGATGCTCAGAAGGGCAGCTTGAACCCCGGGGGGAGACCCATCGAGCCCGCGATCGTGCCCATCTTCTCCTGTACCGCCGCCTCGACCTTGCGCGCCGCGTCGTTCATCGCCGCGGCAACGAGGTCCTCGAGCATCTCCCGGTCGTCGCCGAGCAACGAAGGATCGATCTTGACGCGCTTGACGTCGTGCTTGCAGGTCATAAGGACCTTGACCATGCCCGCGCCGGATTGTCCCTCGACCTCGACCAGCGCGAGCTCGTCCTGGAGCTTGCGCATGTTCTCCTGCATGCGCTGCGCCTGCTGCATCAGCCCCGCGAGCTGCCCTTTCATCATCGCTCTCTCCTACTGCGCCGGCTTGATCGAGGACTCGACGATCGTGGCGTCGAATTTCTCGACCAGGTCGCGCACGAACGCGTCCTGGCTGATCGCCGCCGCCGCGCGGTCGCGCGCGGTGTTGCCGCCGGTCTCGCCCACGCGCACGGTGAGGCGCACCGGCTTGCCGAAATGCTCCTGCAGCGCGCCGCGCAGCTTGTCCTGGAAGCTTTTCTCGGCGAGATGCTTCGCCGCCGGCGGCACGCACAGCTCCAGCGACTCGCCGTCGAAGCGCTGAAGCTCGCTCGCTTGCGCGAGCTGTTTCGCGACCCCGCCCAGGTTGAGCGCGTTGGCGAGCTTGGGCCAGTCGCCGTCGAATCCGGCCTGGCGCGGCGCGCCGGCCGCGGCCTTCTCGACGCGCCGGACGGGGCCCCGCTCCTCCGCGGCGAACGCGAGCATGCGCAGCAGCACCATGGTAAAGCCGGCGAAATCGTCGGGCGCGAACGGCAAGTCCTGCCGGCCGTGAATCGCGATCTGATAGAAGAGCTGCACGTCTTCCGGGGCCAGCGCCTTGGCGAGCGCAGCGAGCCGCCCGGACAGGCTCCCGCCGGGCTCTATGGTTTCGGGCGCGGCCTGCGCCAGCGCCACCCGGTGGAGCAGCGAAGCCAGATCCTGGAGCGCGCCCTCGAAGGCGACGCTGCGCGAGCGCATCTCCTCGGCGGTCGCGATCAGGCCCTGGGCGTCGCGGCTCGCGACGCGCTCGAGGATCGCGTACAGAACCGCATCGTCGAGCGCGCCGAGCATTGCGCGAACGCCTTCCTCGGACACTTTGCCGCCGCCGTGCGCGATCGCCTGGTCGAGCAGCGACAGCGCGTCGCGCATGCTGCCGTGGGCGAAGGTCGCGAGGAGCTTCAGCGCCGGCTCCTCGGCGGAGATCTTCTCCTCCCCGAGTATGCGGGCGAGGTGGGAGACGATCGCCGGCACCGGCATCTGCTTCAGGTTGAACTGCAGGCAGCGCGAAAGCACGGTCACCGGGATCTTCTGCGGATCCGTGGTGGCGAGAATGAACTCGACGTGCTCGGGCGGCTCCTCCAGCGTCTTCAGCATCGCGTTGAAGGCCGAGGTCGACAACATGTGTACTTCGTCGATCACGTAGACCTTGAACCTGCCGCGCGTCGGCGCGTACACCGCGTTCTCGAGGAGCTGGCGCATCTCGTCGACCTTGGTATTGGTCGCGGCGTCGACCTCGATCAGGTCGACGTACCGGCCCGAGTCGATCTCGACGCAGGCCGAGCAGGTGCCGCAGGGGCGCGAGCCGATGCCGGTCTCGCAGTTCAGGCACTTGGCGAGGATGCGCGCGAGAGTCGTCTTGCCGACGCCGCGCGTTCCCGAGAACAGGTAGGCGTGATGCAGGCGCTTCTCGTCGAGCGCGTGGCGCAGCGCGCGCACCACGTGCTCCTGACCGACCAAGGACTCGAAGTTGCGCGGGCGCCACTTGCGCGCAAGGACTTGATAGGACATGGACCGATTTTACCAGCGGCGCCCTGTCAGGTATTCCCGACTGGCGGTTTTCCGGCGTAGGTGTAGAGTTCGGCGGCAAGGCATGGCAGCGTCATGCCGCGCCGTCGTAACAAACCTGACAAGTCATGTCTCAAACCACGCGAACGGGCTCGCCCGCGGTCCTTTCCGGACCGGGAAGCCGGCTGCTGGCGCTGACCGGACTGGCGGGGGTGCGCCCCGAGACCTGGCGACAGGCGCTGCTGGTCGCCGCCGCCTACTACCTGGGCGCGAAGATCGGCTTCGCGTTCACTTTCCAGCCTCATCCGATCTCGACGCTCTGGCTCCCCAATGCCCTGCTGCTGGCCGCGCTGCTGCTCACCCCCGTGTCGTCGTGGTGGTTGCTGCTCGCGGCCGCGCTCCCCGCGCACCTCGCGGCCGAGCTCCAGAGCGGCGTCCCCCTAGCGATGGTGCTGGGATGGTTCGCGAGCAACAGCACCGAGGCCCTGATCGGCGCGGTATGCATCCGGCGCCTTTGCGCCGCCCCGCTGCGCTTCGACTCCTTCCGCGACGTCGGCGTCTTCCTGGTCTTCGGCGCCTTCCTCGCGCCGCTGCTCTCGTCGTTCCTCGACGCCGCCCTGGTCACCGTCATCGGCTGGGGGCGCGAACCCTACTGGCACCTGGTGCGGGTGCGCTTGTTCTCCAACATCCTCGCCGCGCTGATTGTCGTTCCTTTCGTCCTGACCTGGGTGGCGGACGGATTCGCCGCGCTGCGCGGCGCCTCTCCGCGGCGCGCGGCCGAAGCCGCGGCGCTCGTCGCAGGCCTGCTCGTCGTGGGCTTCGCGACCTTCGACCGCCACCAGGCGGTCTCCGGCGCCATCCCTGCGCTGCTGTACACGCCTCTGCCCCTCCTTCTCTGGGCGACGGTGCGCTTCGGGCCCAGGGGCACCGGCGCCACGATACTGCTGCTGGTGCTGCTGGCGATCTGGGGCGCCACCCACGGCGAAGGCCCCTTCGTCACGAGCTCGCCCGAGGAGAACGCGCGCTCGATCCAGTTGTTCCTCATCGCGATGTCGGTCCCGGTACTGCTGCTCGCTGCGACGCTGGAACAGCGGCGCAAGGACATGATCGCGCAGCGGCAGGCCGAGCTCGAGGCGAAGGAGCATCGCCAGCAACTGACGCACCTTACGCGCGTGGCCCTGCTCGGCCAGCTTTCGGGCGCGCTCGCGCACGAACTGAACCAGCCGCTCACGGCGATCCTCAGCAACGCCCAGGCGGCGCTGCACTTCCTCGCCGCCGACCGCATCGACCCGGCCGAGCTGCGCGAGATCCTGGACGATATCGTCGCCGAGGATCAGCGGGCCGGCGAGGTGATCCATCGGCTGCGCGCGCTGTTCAAGCGGGGCGAGACCGAGCTCCGGCTGCTCCAGGTGAACGAGCTGGTGCTCGAGTCGCTCGACCTGGCACACGGCGATCTGGTCACGCGCAACGTCGCGGTCGCGACCGATCTCTCGCCCCACCTGCCCCTAGTGAGATGCGACCGGGTGCAGATGCAACAAGTCCTGCTCAATCTTCTCGTCAACGCTTGCGAAGCGGTCAGCGCGGCCGGCGCACGCCATGTGACGATTGCGACGCGCGCGACGGACGACGGCGGAGTCCAGGTATCGGTCACGGACCGCGGTCTCGGAATTGCGCCCGAGCGGCAACCCAGGCTGTTCGAGCCCTTCTTCACCACCAAGCCCCAAGGCCTGGGCCTGGGGCTGTCGATCTCGCGCTCGATCGTCACGGCCCACGGCGGCCGCCTCTGGGGAACGAACAACGCCGGGCCTGGGGCGACTTTCCATATCGCCCTGCCCGGCCATGGGGAGACCTCCGCGTGACTGCCGGCGGCACCGTATTCGTGATCGACGACGATGCCGGCGTCCGCAAGGCGCTCTCCCGGCTGCTCCGGGCTTCCGGCTGGGAGGCCCGTGCCTTCGCCTCGCCTCAGGAGTTCCTCGCCGGGCACGATCCTTCCGAGCCCGGCTGTCTGGTTCTGGACGTCGCGCTGCCGCAGCAGAACGGGCTCGATTTCGAGCGCGAGCTGGCGGCCTCGGGAGCGGGACGCCCGGTGGTCTTCATCACCGGCCAAGGCGACGTCCCGACGAGCGTGAAAGCCATGAAGGCGGGGGCGGTGGACTTCCTCACAAAGCCCTTTGGCGAGAGCGAGCTGCTTGCCGCGGTTCAGATAGCCATGGAAAAGGACGGCGCCGCGAGGGAGGCGCGCGCCGAGCGGCGCAAGATCGGGGACCGGATCGCCAAGCTCACGCTGCGCGAGCGCCAGGTGCTGGAGCACGTGGTCGCCGGCCAGCTCAACAAGCACATCGCGGCCAGCCTGGGAACCGTCGAGAAGACCGTCAAGGTCCACCGCGGCCGCATCATGCGCAAGATGGGCGCCACCTCCCTGGTGGAGCTGGTCCGCATGGCCGACCTTGCGGGAATCCGGCCCTCCCCCGCCCAGCCTCCCGCCCCCTGACCCGCGCGAAGGCATCCGGCCCCGCGTAGGACTTTGGTCCATGAGACCATGGTCCAATTCCGCGCCGGCCCGCGACCTGATTCAATGGCCCTATCGTGGCCGAGCATTCCACTTTTGTCGCCATCGTCGACGACGAAGAGCCGATCAGAAAGGCGCTCAAGCGCCTGATGCGCGCCGCCAACCTCGAGGTCGAGGCCTATGCCTCGGGGGCCGACTTCCTGAATTCGCTCGCCGACCGCCGCCCCGACTGCGTCATCCTCGACCTGCACATGCCCGACATGAGCGGCCTGCATGTGCTGCAGTGGCTGCAGCAGTCCGGGCTCCACCTCCCGGCCATCGTGATCACCGCCTATGACGAGCCGGAAACCCGCACCCATTGCATCGCCGCGGGCGCGGCCGCGTACCTGCGCAAGCCCCTCGAAGACCGCCTACTGCTGGATGCGGTAGCATCTGCCGCGAAGATGCGCAGAAACGGGACGCGCTGATTTCTCCCTCTTCGAGGCAACCATGACCGGCAGAAGAGCCCTCCTCGTCGCGCTCGCCCTTGCACTCGCCCCTGCCGCCGCGGGGACCGCCGGCGCCCAGACCCTCGCCAAGATCCGCAAGCAGGGCGCGGTCACGCTGGGCTACATCGACGGCGGCGCCCCGTTCTCCTTCGCCGACGGAAAGGGCGAGCCGCAGGGCTATTCGGTCGACATCTGCCGTGCCGTCGCCGCCGGCTTGCGCGCCCAGCTCAAGCGCGACGACCTCAAGACGCGCTGGGTCAGGCTCACCATCCAGAACCGCATCGACGCGGTGCGCCGCGGCCGGGTGGACGTCGAGTGCAGCACGACCACCTGGACGCTGGGACGGCAGGAACTGGTCGACTTCAGCCTGGTGACCTTCGTCGACGGGGCGAGCATCCTCGCCAAGGCCGGAACCGACGTCAGCCATCTCTCCGACTACAACGGCAAGCGCATCGCCGTAATCCCGGGAACGACCACCGAGAAGGTGCTGCGCGACGCGCTGGCGCAGCGCTCGATCAAGGCGGAGGTGGTGACGGTGAAGACCCGCGACGAGGGCCTTGCCCTGCTCAACGAATCGAAGGTGGAGGGGCTGGCTTCCGACCGCACCACCCTCATCGGCGTGGTCACGCGGAGCCCCGCGGGCGGCGTGTACAAGCTCCTCGACGAGGATTTCTCGATCGAGCCGTATGCGCTGATGCTGCCTCGCGGCGATCACGACCTGCGTCTCGCGGTAAACCGGGTGCTGGCGCGCCTGTACCGCTCGGGCGAGATCCGTCCTATCTACGACCGCTGGCTGGGACCCCTGGGCCCGCCCAGCCTCCTGCTTTCGGCCAGCTACTTCATCCAGGGCCTGTCCGAGTAGCCATGGAGGTGCCGGCACGGCTCGCCCGGCGGACGCACCTCGCCTTTCTGGGCCTCCTCCTCGGCGGCGCCGCCTGGGCGCAGTCGGACAAGCCGCTCGACCTGCGCCTGCCCTCGCCCGAAGCTCCTTCCCGCGCGGGCTCGGTATGCCAGGCCTGCGGCGAAATCCGCTCGATCCGCGAAGTCCATGTCGGCCGGACCACGCCGGTGCAGAGCGGCGTGCCCGCAGAATCCATCTCGTCGCGGCCGGGCACCGACGACTGGCGCGTCGTCGGCGCCGTCGCCATCCTCCCGTTCGGCAGCGGGAAGGACGACGAGCGCTGGCGGGTGGGCGCCGTGGGGACGCCGGAGATGCAATCTCAGCTCGGCGAGACCTCGTACGAGATCACCGTGGCGATGGACGGGGGCGAGCGCCGCACCCTCCAGCGGCGCGACGGATTGCGCTTCCACGTGGGCCAGCGGGTCACGCTGCGCACGGGGGAGTTGGAGGCCATGTTCTAACGCGATTTGCGGGCGCCAAAACCGGAGAGGGGTGCACATGAAGCTCACGACGTGGATTTTCACAGGGATGATTCTGGGGATCGTGGTCGGCTACATGTGCCACGAGCTGCTGCCGACGCCGGAATCGGCGAAGATCACCGCGGGCTACATCGCGCTCTTCACCGACGTCTTCCTGCGATTGATCAAGATGATCATCGCGCCGCTGGTGTTCTCGACGCTGGTGGTCGGTATCGCCCACATGGGCGACACCGCGGCCATCGGCCGCATCGGCGTCAAGACCATCCTGTGGTTCATCAGCGCCTCGCTGCTGTCACTGCTGCTCGGGCTGGTGATGGTCAACCTGCTGCGTCCCGGCGAGGCGCTCAACCTGCCGCTCCCCGACGCCTCGGCCTCGACCAACCTCAAGGTGGCGTCGCTCTCGTTCAGGGAGTTCGTCACCCACCTCGTGCCGCGCAGCGCCTTCGAGGCGATGGCCGACAACGAGATCCTGCAGATCGTGGTGTTCTCGGGTTTCTTCGGCTCGGCCGCCGCCGCGCTCGGCGACAAGGCGAAGGCGATGATCCACTGGATCGAGGAGCTCTCGCACGTCATCCTTAAGGTCACCAGCTACGTCATGTCGCTCGCGCCGATCGCGGTGTTCGCGGCGATGGCGTCGGTGGTGACGACCTCCGGCCTGGGCATACTGATCACCTACGGCAAGTTCACCGGCGAGTTCTACTTCAGCCTGATGCTGCTGTGGTGCCTGCTCGCCTTCGCCGGATTCGTCTTCCTCGGGCCGCGCGTGTTCACGCTGCTGCGCATGGTGCGCGAGCCTCTGCTGCTGTCGTTCACCACTGCGAGCAGCGAGGCGGCGTACCCCAAGACGCTCGAGTACCTCGAGCGCTTCGGCGCCAAGAAGAAGATCGTGAGCTTCGTGCTGCCGCTCGGCTACTCGTTCAACCTCGACGGCTCGATGATGTACTGCACCTTCGCGGTGCTGTTCATCGCGCAGGCGTACAACCACCAGCTGACGCTGCTCCAGCAGGTGACCATGCTGCTCATCCTGATGGTCACCAGCAAGGGCATGGCGGGCGTTCCGAGGGCGTCGCTCGTCGTCATCGCCGCGACGCTCGCGACGTTCAACATCCCCGAGGCGGGGCTGCTGCTCATCATGGGCATCGACCAGTTCCTCGACATGGGCCGCTCGGCGACGAACGTGATCGGCAACAGTATCGCCACCGCGGTGGTCGCCAAGTGGGAAGGCGAACTCGGCGAGGGCGAGGCGCTGCCCGTCGGCGGGCGCGCGGTGCCCGCGACCGCGTGAGCGCCGCGGTGAGCCGCGCCCTGCCCGGCCTGCTCCTCGCCTGCGCCTTCGCGCTGCCGCCGGCGCTCGGCCAGGAGCTGAAGGGCACGCTGAAGAAGATCAAGGACAGCGGCGCCGTCGCCATAGGCTACCGCGAGAACTCGCTGCCTTTCTCCTACCTGAACGCGCGGCGCCAGCCGATCGGCTACTCGATCGACCTGTGCCTCGAGATCGTCGACGAAGCGAAGGACGCTCTCGGCCTCGACGACGTGAGAATCGAGTTCGTTCCCGTCACCCCGGACAACCGCATCGACAGGGTGGCTTCCGGGAAGGTCGACCTCGAATGCGGCTCGACGACCAGCAACCGGGAACGCCAGCAGCGGGTCGCCTTCTCGCCGGTGATCTTCGTCTCCGGCACCAAGCTGATGGTCAGGCGGCCGGTCACGATCCGCTCCTACCTCGATCTCAAGGGCAAGACGGTGGCGGTGACCTCGGGAACGACCAACCAGGCGGCGATGAAAGTCCTGTCGGACAAACGCAAGCTCGGCATCCGCTTCATGGTCGCGAAGGACCACGCCGATTCGTTCGCGCTCGTCGAGAAAGGCCGCGCCGACGCCTTCGCCACCGACGACGTATTGCTGTACGGCCTCATCGCGCGCTCGGGCCGCGCGAAGGAATTCCAGGTGGTCGGCGATTTCCTCTCCTACGATCCCTACGGGATCATGTACCGCAAGGGCGATCCCGATTTCGACGCGATCGTGAAGCGCACCTTCGAGCGGCTGGCGGCCTCGCGCGAGCTCGAGCAGATGTACGACCAGTGGTTCCTGCGCAAGCTCCCGACCGGCGAGCGGCTCGGCCTGCCGATGAGCGCCCAGCTGCGGGAGATCTTCGGGATCCTCGGCCTGCCCTGACCCGCTACTTCCTGCGCGCCTTCCACGCGGTCACGTACTCCTCGGCCGACTTGCGCATGAAGCTGCCGATCTGTGCGTAGTCCTCGTCGTCCAGGTTGGCCAGCGACACCCGGATCGACCACTTCGGCCCGCCGAAACCCCCGCCGTCCATGAGCACCACCGAGGATTTCTCGGCGACGCGAAAGAGGAAATCCACCGGCTCGTAATTTTCCGAGAGGTAGTCGAAGAAGTCCTGCCCGTACACGGTCTTCGCCCACACCTCGAGGTCGAGCTCCACGTAATACCACGCGCGCCAAGGATCCTCCGGCGGGCGGCCCGGTATGCCCAGCCCCTTCCACAGCAGGTCGCGCCGCCGGCGGAGGATCTCCATGGTCAGACGCTTGTACGTATCCTTCTCGTCGAGAAGGTGCGTCAGCGCGAAGAAGCACATCTGCACCTGCTGCGGCTGCGACAGGCCGGCGGTGTGGTTGAGCGCGACGCAGCGGCTGTCGGCGACCATGCGGTCGATGAACTTGATCTTCTCGGGCTCGAGCGTCAGCGGCCCGTAGCGCTTGCTCAGGCGCTTCTTCCACGCCCCGGGGAGCTTCGCGATCATGCGGTCATAGATATTGTCCTGATGCACGCCGATCACGCCGATGCGCCAGCCGGTGCAGCCGAAGTTCTTGGAGAAGGAATACACGCAGATGGTGTTCCGCGGCAGCTCGGCCATGAGCGAGCGAAACCCCGGCACGAAGGTTCCATACACGTCGTCGGTGACGATCATGAGGCTAGGGTTCTTGCTCTTCACGATGCCGACGATCTTCTTCAGCGCCTCGGGCTTCAGGGCCACCGAGGGCGGGTTGCTGGGGTTCACCACCGCCACCATCTTGATCTTCTTGTTGGCGAGCTTGGCGA
>DASSQD010000006.1:0-52780 GCA_035702665.1 Burkholderiales bacterium | reverse complement strand
CCAAGGCCCACCTCGACTTCGCCTTCATCGCGGTGCCGCGCAAGCTCTCCGACTTCCGGCTCCTGGTGATGGACATGGACTCCACCCTCATCACGATCGAGACCATCGACGAGCTGGCCGACCTCGTCGGCCGCAAGGCCGAAGTCGCCGCCGTCACCGGCCAGGCCATGCGCGGCGAGATCGAATACGACGAGAGCCTGCGACGGCGCGTCGCGGTGCTGAAGGGGCTTCCCGAGAGCGCCCTGGAGCAGTTGTATACAGAGCGGGTGAAGCTGTCCCCCGGCGCCGACCGGCTGATCGCCGGGGTGAAGAAGGCCGGCCTGAAGATCCTCCTCGTCTCGGGCGGATTCACCCACGTCACCGACCGTCTCAAGACGCGGCTCGGGTTCGACTACGTGCGTGCGAACACCCTCGTCGTCAAGAACGGAAGATTCACCGGCGAACTCGAAGGCCGCATCGTCAACGCGGACGGCAAGCGCGAGGCGCTGCTGTCAGCGCGCGACGAACTCCGAGCGACGAGGGAGCAGATCATCGCGATCGGCGACGGGGCGAACGATCTCAAGTTCATGAGCGAGGCTGGGATCAGTATCGCGTACCACGCGAAGCCGGTGGTGCGGGAGAAGGCGAGTTACTATTTTGACTATGTCGGGTTGGATGGATTGTTGAATCTCCAACCGCTTGATCTTTGATGTTTGGCAGGAATCCGACGAGGCATACACCGAGGCATAATAGACACGCTGCCGTTCACGGCGGCCGGCCACCGCGAGAGGAGCGCGATGTCGGAGATAGTCCTCGATAAGGTCTCGAAGCGCTTCGGCCGGGTGCGCGCGGTCGACGCCATCAGCTTTCGCGCCGACGCGGGAAAGTTCGTGGTGCTGCTCGGGCCCTCCGGCGACGTAGCCGGTGGCGATGCTCCAGTGGACTGGGGCGTGGTCAGCGCCGGCACCCTGATGGCAGTCGCGCCGCTGTCGTCGCGTTCCTGCTCTTTCAGCGCCAGTTCATGCAATCGTTCATGCGGGCGGGGATGAAGTGAGTGACGCCAGCACAGCCGCGCTAGAGCAGCTTGCGAGCGCCGCCTCGGGAGAGTAGATTCGGCTGCGACCCAAACGGGAGGTGAGCGGCATGCGCAGAAGAACTTTCGTAGCCTCCGGGCTCGGCTTGATGGCAGCGGCTGCAAGCCAGGGGCTGGTGTGGACATTCAAGGGCGGAGCCCTCTCCGCCCAGCCCGCGGACAAGCCGGCATCACCTCCGCAGGGAAAGTGGATCAGGCTCGCGCCCTTGCCGCGCGCGGTCGGGGAGCTGCTGGGCGTAGCGGTCAACGGCAAGCTGGTCGCGTCGCAAGGGCTACTGCCTGGGTTCAAGCCGGCCGGCCTCGTCTACGAATACGATCCCGCAGGCGACGCGTGGAGGGAGAAGAAGGCGATGCCGCACCCGGTCCACCACGCGGCGGTCACGGCGCTGAACGGCAAGATGTATTTGTTCGGCGGCTTCGACCTTCCGCCGTCGGGGCCGCCGGGCTGGAATCCGGTCAGCGATGCCTGGGAATACGACCCGGCCACGGACGGCTGGAAGGCCCTTGCCCCGATGCCGACGACGCGCGGCGGCAGCGTGGCCGCTGCGGTCGGCGGGAAGATCTACGTGATCGGCGGAGCGGGACCTGTCCCCAATGCAAGCTCACCGACCATCCGTCCGCGCCAGCCGCAACAGTCCCTGGGCATTGTGGAAGAGTACGATCCCGCCACAAACAAGTGGCGCGCGCGTGCCCCTATGCCGACCGCCTGCAATCACCCGGGCTGCGAGGCGGTGAACGGCAAAATCTACGTGATAGGCGGACGGCTGAGCGGCGCTTTCATCATCGGCTACCCGGGAAACACTAACCTCGTGCAGGCCTATGATCCGGCGTCGGACTCCTGGGTAACCAGGGCCCCCATGCCCACGGCCCGCAGCGGGCTGAACACGGCGACATTGAACGGCATCATCTACGCTGCCGGCGGCGAGGTGCAGGATCAGCAAGTCCTGGCTGCGTATCGCGCGTTCGAAGCCTACGATCCGGCGAGCGACACCTGGTGGCAGCTGCCTTCAATGCTCCTGCCCCGGCACGAGTGCATCATGGCTGCGATCGGCAACCGGATCCACGTCGCAGGCGGCGCCGTTCAGTCGGCCATCGTTCCCCTGCCCAAGGGACTGGCCTTCGAAACCGACGCTCACGAGGCGTTCGAGGTGTCGTCCTAGTCGGATTCGATGGACCCGGAGAAGATCAAGGTACGCGTAACCGAAACCGGGCAGACGCTGGACGTGGTGGTCTACAGCAAGCGGGCCGACCGGATAGAGATCGTTCTCGGCGAGGGCATACACAACGTCAAGTGCGAGCTGACCCCGACCCGCATGGGCCTGTCCTACGCCGGGACCGTGAGAGGGCGGGAGCTCGTCTACGAACGAAGCCGGGAGCAGGTTCAAGCCGACATCGACAAGCTGAACCCGGCGCTGCGCGAGCCCAGGCGTCGTTGACGACGATGCATCGGCGGGAAGCGACGTCCCGGCGCGTCCGACCCGCGCGCAAGGCGAGTCCGCCCGAGCCCACTCTCGCCGCGATCGTGCGCCGGCAGACCGGCGCCGCGTGGTCTCGCGCGCGTGAGCTGTGCGCGGAAGGACGCGTGACCGTGAACGGCCGGCGCTGCCTCGATTCGGCCATGCGCGTTCCTCCCGGCGCCGAGGTGCTCGTCGACGAACACGCGCCGAAGATCCGCGCCGGCGTCCTGCCCGAGAGCGCGATCGTGTTCCTGGACCGCGACGTCGTCGTCGTCGACAAACCGGCCGGAATGCTGAGCGTCGCCTACGAGCCGCGCGACAAGGACACGCTCGTCGACTGCACGCGAACCCTGCTGCGCCGGACGCACGGGCGCGGCTTCGGCACCGGACTCGGCGTCGTTCACCGGCTCGACAAGGACACGAGCGGCGTGATGGTGTTCGCGCGCACCGCGGAGGCGAAGCGCGTCCTGGCGATGCGGTTCCGCGCGCACGACATCGAGCGCGTCTATCACGCGATCGCGCACGGCGCGGTCCCCGCCCAGCGCATCGAGACTCATCTCGTCCTGGACCGGGGCGACGGACTGCGCGGCTCCTACGGCCACTTTCGGCGCCCCAGAGGCGGAATCCCGCCCGAGGCGAAGCGTTCGGTCACGCACGTCAAGCCGATCGTCCCGCTCGACGGCGCGACCTTGCTCGAGTGCCGCCTCGAAACCGGGCGTCAGCATCAGATCCGCATCCACTTGTCCGAGCTCGGCCATCCCCTGGTCGGCGAGCGCGTTTATATCCGCGAGTACGCAGGTCCGACCATCGAAGCGACGCGAACGATGCTCCACGCACGAACGCTGGGATTCGTGCATCCCCGGACCGGCCGACGCCTGTCGTTCGAGCGAGAAGCGCCCGAGGACTTCCGGGCGATGATCGAATCGCTTCGCCCGGCGCGGCGCTGACGTACTCGAATACGAACCGAATCGGCGTAGACTGTCCGACCGGGGCCGACCGTCATGATCAAGACCGAAACCCGCGGGCGCGTCGCGACGATCGAGCTGGCGCGCCCCGACAAGAAGAACGCGCTCACGGCCGCGATGTACGCAGCGATGACCGAGTCGCTCGCCGCCGCGGAGGCCGACCCGGAAGTGCGCGCGATCCTGATCCACGGCACACACGATTGCTTCACCGCCGGCAACGATCTCAAGGATTTCCTCCAAGGTCCGGCGGGTGCCTCGCAGGCGCTGCGCTTCGTCTCCGCGCTCTCGAAGGTCGAGAAACCCGCGGTCGCCGCGGTCGGCGGGCCGGCGGTAGGCATCGGCACCACCCTGCTCCTGCACTGCGACCTGGTGTACGCGGCGCCGGGCGCCCGCTTCCAGCTGCCCTTCGTGCACCTGGGCCTCGTGCCCGAGGCAGCCTCGAGCCTGCTGCTGCCGATGGCCGCGGGCTACCAGCGCGCCGCCGCGTGGCTGCTCCTCGGGCAGGCCTTCACCGCAGACGAAGCCCTCGCCGCGGGCATCGTCATCGAGATCGTGCCCCCGGAAACGCTGATCGAGCGCGCGCGCGCCGCGGCAACGGCGCTCGCCGCGCTGCCGCCCGAGTCCGTGCGCCTGACCAAGCAATTGATGAAGCGCCCGCTGGCGGCGGCGGTCGCCGAGCAGATGGCCGAGGAAGCACGCCTGTTCTCCCGGCGGTTGCAGTCGGCGGAAGCGAAGGAAGCGATGACCGCGTTCCTCGAAAAGCGCAAGCCGGATTTCTCGCGGTACTAGGAATTCAGCAGGATCGCTTCTCAATATCCGGCGTTCAAGAAGATTGCTTCTTAATATCGAGCGATCCTCACAGGGTTGACCCAGATTCTCTCGCATTGAGGCGATTGTCTCCGAGTCCGAGGAGGACGATCCCGCCGGCGTCTTGCGTCGTGTTGGCCGAAAGAGTAGCGTGTTCTCGTCGAGAACCGGCGCTCGGAGGAGCGCGTACAGAGCCGGCGATCGCTGGATTCATTCCGTTCATCCCACAGGAGAGCATCACCGTGTAGCGAATACAACCAGGAGAGCATCATGAGAGGAAGACGCTATCTCTACGCAGGAGCCGTTGGACTGGCGGCGGCCGCGGCCTTGGGCCTGACCGTTTCCGTATCGCAAGCCGATTCGAAGAAGTTCCCCAGGATCCCGAGCTTCGCAGTCGACGGCTCGTGGCCGAAGATGCCGTTGCCCAGCGCCGGCGATTTTGGAACCCCGCTCGTGCTCAGTACCTCGACCGGCAAACCCAAGCCCTGGTCGACCGGCGAAGTCGCAGGAACCTGCGTCGATTCGCGGGACCACGTGTTCATCGTGACGCGGGGAAACCTGGTCAACTCGCCCGAGACTCTCGATTCCGTCCCCGCGGCGCCCGTCATCGAATTCGATACCGACGGCGACGTGGCGAACGCCTGGGGCGACCGGAATGTGCTGCCCAACGGCATCCATGGCTGCTTCATCGACTACCAGGACAATGTCTGGATCGCCGGCAACGGCGACGGCATCGTGCAGAAGTACTCGCATGACGGCAAGCATCTGCTGCTGCAGATCGGGACGCGCGGCGTGTGCGACAACCCGCCCGCCAATGTGTGCGGCAATTCGGGAGCCAACCCTCTCGCCAACCAGAGCAAGACGCTGCTGAACGAGCCCGCCAACATGTACATCGATCCGGGCCGTGATCCGGTGACGGGAGAACGCGGCAGCATCTACATCGCGGACGGGTACGGCAATCACCGCGTCGTGGTGTTCAGCGCGACCGGCACCTGGCTGCGGCAATGGGGCGGCGTGGCCGGCACGATGAACTTCGTGACCGACTCCCCCGGCTTGTTCGCCTCGGGCGACGGCGGCCATCCGCATTGCATCGCGGCGGGCAACGACAACCTGCTCTACGTGTGCGATCGCGCCGACGACCGCATCCAGGTCTTCACCAAGACCGGCGTGCTGCAACGGATCATCCCGGTCGTTCCGGGGACGGGCGTGACCCTGGGAATCGGCGGCGCACCGGGGCTCGGCACCGCCGGGTCGGCGTGGGACCTCGCGTTCTCCAACGACTACGGGCAGACGTTCATGTTCGAGGCGGACGGAGGGAACGAGATCCTGCACATCATGAGCCGCGTGATGGGCACGATCCTCTCCGGGTTCGGCGCGCCCGGGCTCCAGGCGGGCCAGTTCACGTTCCTGCACAGCGTCGCGCTCGACTCGAAGGGCAACCTCTACACCGGCGAGACGATCAACGGCCGGCGCGTTCAGAAGTTCATGCCCGTGCGATGCGACGGCCACGATGGGCGTGGCAAGGGCAACGGGGATTGCGACTGACGCGGGCGCGGCCGGCGGCGAAGGCCTCCGGCTGCGACTCGTGAGCCAGGCTGCCCGCGCCAGCCGGCGTCATCGCCGGTTGACGCGGGTTCAGTTCACCGAGCCGCCCTTGTTTCACGCACGGCGGGACATGAGATGAAACTTCGCGGTTCGCGCCTTTCGGCAGCGTCGCTGCTTCTGTGTGCGGCATCGTGCGCTCACATCGCCTACGCGCACGAATTCAAGCTCGACGCGGTCATCAACGCATTCGTCAAGATCGAGCCGGACGATGCTCAGCTCGTCGTCCGCGTGCCGCTATATCTGTTCAAGTCGGCGAGGTTTCCGGTGAACAACATCGAAATCGACGTCGACAAGTCGGGACCCGCGCTCGAGCGGGCGCTCGCTGCGATCCAGCAGGACATCACGCTCACAGAGAACGACCGGCCGCTGGCCGCGTCGCACGCCGCGGGACGGTTGTCGCTGCCGTCCGATCGTTCCTTCGAGAGCTACGAGCAGGCCACGAGGCACGTGGCCGAGCCCCTCGAACGCGGCACGGGCATCTACATCGACCAGGGCTACGTGGACGCCCGGATCACCTATCCGATCGGCTCGCCGGGTTCGGAGTTCGCCATCCGCACCACCGCCGGCCGGGAGCTCGGGGATTATCTCAAGCTCGCATTGCGCTATATGCCGCCCGGCGAAGACGGCCGGGCCATGGTCATCACCAGCGCCGCGGGGACGGTCGCGCTGAATCCCACCTGGTTGCGGGCCGCGTCGGGTTTCATCGGGCTCGGCATCGCGCATATCCTCACCGGCTACGATCATCTGCTGTTCCTGCTCTGTCTGGTGATTCCGCTGCGCGGCTGGCGGCAGATTCTGTCGGTCATCACGATTTTCACGGTCGCGCATTCGTTCACGCTGCTGGGCTCGGCCTTTCATCTCGCGCCATCGGGCGCCTGGTTCCCCCCCTTCGTCGAGACGGCGATCGCCGCATCGATCGTCTACATGGCGCTCGAGAACATCATGGGCGTCAAGCTCGAGCGGCGCGTCCTGATCACCGGCCTGTTCGGGCTGGTCCACGGCTTCGGTTTCTCCTACGGGCTGCAGGAGAACTTCCAGTTCGCCGGAACCCACCTGCTGGTCTCGCTGTTCGCGTTCAACGCCGGCATAGAAATCGGCCAGATCATGGTCCTCGCGATCATGCTGCCTGCGCTCGCCGGGGTGCGGCGGTACGTGCTGCCTCGCAAGGTCGGGATGATCATCCTCTCGGCGATCCTCGCCGACACCGGCTGGCACTGGATGATCGACCGCGCGGACCTGCTGTGGAAGACGCCGTGGCCGCGACCGGGCGCGGCGGGCCTTGCGGTACTGGCGTTCTGGGTCGTCGGCATCCTCCTCGCGGGGGGCGGGCTCGGCGTGATCGCCAGGCGCCTGCGGTTCACACCGGACGACGGGCTGCCCTCGCCGCAACAGGGCTTGGCGGATCGGTTGCGCTGAGCGGGTAGACGCGGGGCTGGACATGCCTTCGGTCGCCGGGTTAAATTTCCCGGCACTTCCGACCCTCGAACCGCAGGAGACACCATGAAGACACAGCTTCTCGGAGCGCTGCTCGCCCTCTCGCTCGCCGTCCCCGCCCTCGCCGCGGTCAAGGAAACGCCGGTCACATACAAGGACGGCGACACCACGCTGAAAGGCTTCGTCGTCTACGACACCGCCAAGAAGGGCAAGCGGCCCGGGATCATCGTCGTGCACGAATGGTGGGGCATCACCAAGCACATGCACAACGAGGCGCGCCGGCTGGCACGGGAGGGCTACGTCGCCTTCATCGCCGACATGTACGGCGACGCCAAGACCGCCGACAACCCGAAGGATGCGGGCGCGCTCTCGGGCGGAGTGATGAAGAATCCGCAGGCGATGCAGTCGCGCTTCAACGCGGCCCGCGCCGAGCTGGCGAAGCAGCCGAGCGTCGACGCCTCGCGCATCGGTGCCGTGGGCTACTGCTTCGGCGGCGCGGTGGTGCTCAACATGGCGCGCGCCGGCGCCGACCTCGCCGGCGTCGCGGGCTTCCACGCCTCGCTGGGCCTGAACACACCGGCACCCGCGCCCGGCTCGGTCAAGGCCAAGATCCTGGTCCTCAACGGCGCCGACGATCCCTTCATCAAGAAGGAGCAGTACACCCAGTTCGAGGGCGACCTCAAGGCGGCGAACGCCGACTACAACGTGATCATGTACCCCGGCGCGGTGCACGCCTTCACGAACCCCGAGGCGACCGCGCTCGGCAAGAAGTTCAACCTGCCGCTGCGCTACGACGCGAAGGCGAACAAGGAAGCGGAAGCCGCGGCGTCGAAGTTCTTCGCCGCCGTCTTCAAGAAATAGCCTAGGCGAACATCTGCCACAGCAGGGCCGTGGCCCCCGCCAGGGCGCGGCCCGCTTTGCTTCCGGCCGGCTCGTCCCCCAGCAGCTCGAGCAGCGTGGGCCGGGTCGCATTCGCGAGGGTCGAGCCTGCGCCGCTCAATTCGAGCGAATCACCGTCCTTCAGCAGGTAGTCGTTGAAGTCGCCGTACTGCGTCACCCAGACCTCGCCTGAGCGCACGCGCAGGCGCTCGCCTTTCCGGCCCGCGATCTTCAGCAGCGCGCCCTCGTCCATTTCGAATTCCTTCGCGTCCATGTCGGTTCTCCGAAGCGATCATATTGACGCGGCGCATCAAGAAGATTTCCGGAAGGCATCCTTCTTGTTTCGTTTGTTTCGCGCCTGCTATAGTCGCGCCTGCATCACCGGGGGGTGAGCACAAGGGGACAGCATGCACCGATCGCTTCTTGCCGCGCTCCTGGCGTTCCTGCTCGCGGGCTGCATCCGCACCGTCGGCCCCGACTACGAGCTCAAACCCGATTCGTCGCGGAGCGTGATCATCGTCTCGCTGACCGCGTCGGGTAGGATTCCGGCAGAGTTCCTCTTCTACCTACGCCCGGTCGGCGACAACCTCAGCCTCCAGGGTCGCTCGATCCAGGTCTTCGGGCCGACCCGCGGCATCGTCGACTGGCCGATCCTCAAGGGAGGCAACCCACCCGACCAGCCGCCCGGGCGCCTCGCAGTCCTCGAGATCGCGCCCGGCGACTACGAGTTCTTCCGCTGGTCCGGGGTGGTCGGAGGATTCGTCAACCAGAACGCGGTGCCGTTCTCCAAGCGCTTCGAGGTACGCGCGGGCGAGGTGATCTACCTGGGCAACCTGCACCTCGCGCGGCGGGGCGACCAGCAATGGAGCGTAACCACCGCGGACCTCCGCGATCGCGACTTTCCGTTGCTCGAGAAGAAGCTGCCGAACGTCCCGCCGCAGCGGGTCGCGATCCGGCTGCTGAAGTAGCCCCGGCCTACTGCGGGACGGCGCCTTCGCGACCGACGTTCACGCGATTGGTCTCGTAGGTTCCGTCCGGCTTCTTCACCGCGCTGAGAACGGTGAACGCGGCGCCCGGCTTCAGGTCGCCGCGGCTGCCGATTTCGTAGCGCACGATCGGCACGCCCTGGGGCACGACGATCTTCTTCTCACCGCCCTTGTAGCTGACCATCACGGCGTTGCCGTCGATGCCCTTGACGGCGTTGCCGGCCGTCCCGTTGGTCATGGTGCTGTTGGGAATGAAATACGGGCGGTGGCCCTCCCCGGTGCCGCGCATGGCCTCGGGGAAGATGTGCACCTCCAGCGCCTTCTGGCTGCCGTCGGGCTGCGGCGTCGCGGCGCTGCCGATGAACGTGCCGGGCTTGATGTCGGCCAGAGAAGCCTTCACCACGCCAACGATGCGCGCGTCGCCGGTCAGCGCGATTTTCATCGTCTCGCCCTCGTTCGACTTGACCGAGAGCACGTTGCCGTCGACCTTCTCGATCGTGCCGCGGACCCGCATCCCTTGCGGCGCCTGGGCGGCCGCCTGCCACGAGACTGCGGCCGCGAGAGCGGCGATCACTGCGCGGAATGCGGTGGGTTTCATTGTGTGTCCTCCTTTGGACCCGGCGACTTTAGCACGCGCTTCCCGCACCTGCTGAGGTGTCGGGATTTCAGGACAGTTCGTGTCAGGAAAACACAAGCTCAGCGCCAGATGGCGAGACGCCTGTTCTCCGACGGGGACTTCATCGAAGTATTCGTCGACACCCCGATCGAAGTATGCGAGCACCGCGACCCCAAGGGCATGTACGCCAAGGCGCGCAGGGGCGAGCTGAAGGACTTTACCGGAATCGGCAGCCGCTACGACCCTCCGGCACAGCCCGAGGTGCGCGTCGACACCAGCGTGATGTCGGTCGGGGAGAGCGTCGCCCGGATTCTCCGCTGCCTGGTCTAGGCCAGCGCCCGCGGCGGCAGAGCGCCCCCAAGACGGCGAAGCGCATCGGCGCGGAGCTTACCCGGCCTCTTCCATCCACGCCGCCTGGATCGCCTCGAGGATCTTCTCTCCGCAGCGCTCGGGAGCGTCGTCGAAGCCGTCCAGCGCCTGCACCCACTTGAAGAGATCGGTGAAGCGCACGTAGCGCGGGTCGACATCGGCGTGCTTCTCGGAAAGGGCGATGGCGATGTCCAGCGTGTCGGTCCACTTCATTTCCCGCCCTCCTTGACCATGTTGATCGTGTACTTGGGGATCTCGATCGTCAGATCGCCGTCCTTGACGATCGCCTGGCACGACAGCCGCGAGTTGGCCTCGAGCCCCCAGGCCTTGTCGAGCATGTCGTCCTCGTTCTCCTCCGAGGGATCGAGCGCGTCGAAGCCCTCGCGCACCACCACGTGGCAGGTGGTGCAGGCGCAGGACTTCTCGCAGGCGTGCTCGATCTCGATGCCGTTCGCGAGCAGGGTGTCGCAGATCGACACGCCGGTCTTCGCTTCGAGGACCGCGCCCTCGGGGCACAGCTCCGCGTGGGGCAGGACGGTGATCTGCGGCATCGAGGCCTAGAAGCTCTCCACTTTCCTGCCCGCCAGCGCGCGCTTCACGGCGCGGTCCATGCGGCGGCCGGCGAAAGCCTCGGTCGCGCGGTTGACCCGCTCGATCGCCGAACGGATGGTGCGATGGTCGGCGCAGCTGAGCGTCTTCTTCAGCGCGTCGAGCTCGGCGCGCACGGCGCCCCGCTCCTCGGCCGAGACGAGGTCTGCATCCTCGCGCAGCGCGCTCTCGACCGCCTCGAGCATGCGCTCGCCTTCCACCTGCTGCTCCTTCAGCACCCGCGCCTGCACGTCGTCGCGAGCGTGGTCGAACGAGTCCTTGAGCATCTGCGTGATCTGCGCGTCGGAGAGACCGTAGGAAGGCTTCACCGCGATCGCGGCCTGCACCCCGGTCGTGGCCTCGCGCGCGGATACCGCGAGCAGCCCGTCGGCATCCACCTGAAAGGTCACGCGGATGCGGGCGGCGCCGGCCGTCATCGGCGGAATGCCGTGCAGCTCGAACCTCGCGAGCGAGCGGCAATCCGACACCAGCTCGCGTTCGCCCTGGACCACGTGGATGCTCATCGCGGTCTGGCCGTCGCGGAAGGTGGTGAACTCCTGCGCGCGCGCGACGGGCAGGGTCGAGTTGCGCGGGATCACCCTCTCGGCGAGGCCTCCCATGGTCTCGACGCCCAGCGACAGGGGAATCACGTCGAGCAGCAGCCAGTCCTCGCCCGCGCGCCGGTTCCCGGCGAGCACGTTCGCCTGGATCGCGGCGCCGAGGGCGACCACCTTGTCGGGGTCGAGGTTGTTGAGCGGCGCCTGGCGGAACAGCTCGCCCACCGCGCGCTGCACGTGCGGCATGCGCGTCGCGCCGCCGACCATGACCACGCCTTTGACGTCCGCGACGTCGAGGCCCGCGTCGCGCAGCGCCCGGCGCGTCGGCCCGAGGGTCTTCGCGACCAGCGGCCGGGTCATCTCCTGGAACTCCTCCTGCGTCACCGTCTCGTCGACGGCCTCGCCGCTCGAGAGCGCCGCCGCGACGCGCGCTTCGGCATGGACGGTGAGGAACTCCTTGGCCGCGCGCGACTTCACCAGCAGCAGCCGCGTGTCCTCGGCCGACAGCGGCGCGAGCTTCGCACGCTCGACTACCCAGCAGAAGAGGCGCTGGTCGAAGTCGTCGCCCCCGAGGGCGGCGTCGCCGTTGGTCGCCATCACCTCGAACACGCCCTTCGAGAGCTTCAGGATCGAGATGTCAAAGGTCCCGCCTCCGAGGTCGTAGACCGCGTACACGCCCTCGGTGGCGTTGTCGAGGCCGTAGGCGATCGCCGCGGCCGTCGGCTCGTTGAGGAGGCGCAGCACGTTCAGGCCGGCGAGCTTGCCCGCGTCCTTGGTCGCCTGCCGCTGCGCGTCGTCGAAATACGCGGGCACGGTGATCACCGCGCCGGACAGCTCGCCGGCGAGCGATTCCTCGGCGAGCGCGCGCAGCGCCTTGAGGATCTCCGCGGAAACCTCGACCGGGCTCTTCACGCCGGCGGCGGTGCGCAACTGCACCATGCCGGGCGAGTCGACGAAATCGTAGGGGCTGTTCTCGGCGTGCGTCACGTCCCTCAGGCCCCGGCCCATGAAGCGCTTCACCGAGACGACGGTGTTCTTGGGATCGCGCGCCTGCTCGCGCTCGGCCTCGCGTCCGACGGTCACGCCTCCGTCGCGCAGGTAGCGCACGATCGAGGGCAGCAGGCCCTGGCCCTCGCGGTCGTTGAGCACGACCGCGATGCCGTTGCGCACCGTCGCAACCAGGGAATTGGTCGTGCCCAGGTCGATGCCGACCGCGAGCCGGTGCTCGTGCGGGGCGGGGGATTCCCCCGGCTCCGAGATCTGCAGCAGGGCCATCAGGAATCCATCTTCTCTTCGGCCGCGCCGATCTCCTCGCCGAATTTCTCGAGGAACTTGAGCTGCCGCAGCGTCGCGGCCGCGTCGCCCCATTCGCTGGCGTCGAGCTCCCTCTCGACCCTCCCGAGCAGGGCGTCCTGCTCGGTGCGCAGGCCCGATGAGAGCGCGATCAGCCGCTCCCAGTCGCCCGCCGCGGCTGCCGACTCGAGCTCCTCGCGCCTTTCCATCTGGCCGGCCAGGAATTCCGGCGGCATCGCCGTGTTGGTCTCGAACTCCGGATCGACGCCGTTCAGCTGCAGCAGATACTCGGCTCGCCGCAGCGGAGACTTCAGCGTCTGGTAGGCCTCGTTCACCCGCGTCGCGAGCTGCATCGAAACGCGCTGCTCGGCCTGCGAGGCCGCCGCGAAGCGGTCCGGGTGCACCTCGCGCTGCAGCTCGCGGTAGCGCTCCTCCAGCGCGGCGGCGTCCACCTCGAACTGAGCCGGCACGCCGAAGATCTGGAAGTGGTTTTCGTTGAGGTTCATTTCCGCTGGAGATGCGAAAAAGGGGCCCAAGGCCCCTTCTGTCTCGCTGTCAGAGCGCGGGCGTCAGACGTTGAAGCTCTCGCCGCAGCCGCACTGATCCTTGACGTTGGGATTGTTGAACTTGAATCCCTCGTTCAGGCCTTCCTTGGCGAAATCGAGCTCGGTCCCGTCCAGGTACGCCAGGCTCTTCGGGTCCACGACCACTTTCACGCCGTGGCTCTCGAAGGTGTGGTCGCCCGGGTTGACCGCGTCGGCGTACTCGAGCTTGTAGGCCATGCCCGAGCACCCGGAGGTGCGCACACCCAGGCGCAAGCCCACTCCCCTGCCGCGCTTGGCGATGAAGCCGGAGACGTGGGCGGCGGCGCGCTCGGTGAGCGTGATCATCAAGCCGCCTTTGCCGCCGCGGGCTGCTCCGCGCCGTGCTTCTTCCGGTAGTCCTCGATCGCCGCCTTGATCGCGTCCTCGGCGAGGATCGAGCAGTGGATCTTCACCGGAGGCAGCGCCAGCTCCTCGGCGATGTGGGTGTTCTTGATATTGCCGGCCTCGTCGAGGGTCTTGCCCTTCACCCACTCGGTGACCAGCGACGAGGACGCGATCGCAGAGCCGCAGCCGTAGGTCTTGAAGCGCGCGTCCTCGATGACGCCCGCCTGGTTGACCTTGATCTGCAGCTTCATGACGTCGCCGCAGGCGGGCGCGCCTACCATGCCGGTTCCGACCTGGTCGTCCGCCTTGTCGAAGGACCCGACGTTGCGCGGGTTCTCGTAGTGATCTATGACTTTATCGCTGTATGCCATGTCCGACTCCTCAATGTGCCGCCCATTGCACGGTATCTAGGTCCACGCCGTCCTTGTACATCTCCCACAAGGGCGAAAGCTCGCGCAGCTTGCCGATCTTGGCGCGCAGGAGCTTGACGGCGTAGTCGATCTCCTCTTCGGTAGTGAAGCGGCCGATCGTAAAGCGGATCGAGCTGTGCGCGAGCTCGTCCGAGCGCCCGAGCGCCCGCAGCACGTAGGAAGGCTCGAGGCTTGCCGAAGTGCACGCCGAGCCCGAGGACACCGCAATATCCTTGATCGCCATGATCAGCGATTCGCCCTCGACGAAATTGAAGCTGATGTTGAGGTTTCCCGGGATGCGCCGCTGCAGGTCACCGTTGACGTACACCTCTTCCATGTCCTTGAAGCCGTTCAGCAGCCTGTCGCGCAGGGCACGGATGCGCTCGCCCTCGGCGGCCATTTCGAGCTTCGCCAGGCGGAAGGCCTCGCCCATGCCGACGATCTGGTGCGTGGCAAGCGTCCCCGAGCGGAACCCGCGCTCGTGGCCGCCGCCGTGGATCTGCGGCTCGATGCGCACTCGCGGTTTCCTGCGCACGTACTGCGCGCCGATGCCCTTCGGCCCGTACACCTTGTGCGCGGTCACGGTCAGAAGATCCACTTTCAGCTTCTGCAGGTCGATCGGGATCTTTCCGGCGGCTTGCACCGCGTCGCAGTGGAAGATGATGCCCTTCGCGCGGCAAATCTCGCCGATCTCGGCGATCGGCTGGATCACGCCGATCTCGTTGTTCACCATCATCACCGATACGAGAATCGTGTCCGGACGCAGCGCCGCCTTGAATTTTTCCAGGTCGAGCAGGCCGTTCTGCTCGGGATCGAGGTAGGTTGCCTCGAAGCCCTGGCGCTCGAGCTCGCGCACCGTGTCGAGCACCGCCTTGTGCTCGGTCTTCATCGTGACGATGTGCCTGCCCTTGCTCTTGTAGAAGTTCGCCGCGCCCTTGATGGCGAGGTTGTCCCCCTCGGTCGCGCCCGAGGTCCAGATGATCTCTTTCGGGTCGGCGTTCAGGAGCGCCGCCACGTGCTCTCGCGCCTCCTCGACTGCCTTCTCCGCATCCCACCCGAAAGCGTGCGAGCGGCTCGCCGGATTGCCGAACTGCTCGGTGAGATACGGGATCATCTTCTGCGCGACGCGCGGGTCGACCGGCGTCGTCGCGGAGTAATCGAGGTAGATCGGGAATTTCATCGCGTTCCTGAATCCTTGGTCACGCCACCGCGGCTTCCTTGCCGCGCCGGTCCTGCAGCACCTTCACCGTGTCCTTGCGCGCCGCCTGCTGCGCGACGAGGTCTGAGAGCTTCACCGAATCCAGGTACTCGTACATCTTGTCGTTGAGCGTGGACCACAGGTCGTGGGTCATGCAGCGCTGCTCGTCCTTGCAGTTCTCCTTGCCGCCGCATTGCGTCGCGTCGAGCGGCTCGTCCACCGCTGTGATGATGTCGGCGACCGACACTTTCGCGAGGTCGCGCGCCAGCGTGTAGCCGCCGCCCGGGCCGCGCACGCTCTCGACCAATGTGTGACGCCGCAGCTTGCCGAACAGCTGCTCGAGGTACGACAGCGAGATGCTCTGGCGCTGGCTGATGCCGGCGAGCGTGACCGGACGCTTGCCGCCGTTCATGGCGAGGTCGAGCATCGCGGTCACCGCAAACCTTCCCTTGGTGGTCAATCTCATTGGGCTCGCTCCTGGGCGAATACCTGAGAAAACCGCTCAACTATACTTAATCCGACAAAATCAGTCAACTATTATTTCCCGGCAACCTTGCGGTCGCCCCATCGAGTCGCCGACAAGGCGCTGTCCTGTTCGGCCTTGAGAGATTCAATTTCCTTCAGGATCAACTCGATACGCTTGTCCATGTCGAGGCTGTGATCGAGCAAGCCTTGAACCGCCTTGGCGAAGGGATCGTCCTCGGCCTTGGAGGTGACCGCGTAGGCAGAGAATCCCAGCTTGGCCGCCTTCTCCTCGCGCGTCTTGTCCTGCTCGTCGAGAATGATGCGCGCGGGAATCCCGACCGCGGTCGCGCCCGCCGGAACGTCCTTCACCACCACGGCGTTCGAGCCGATGCGCGCGCCGTCTCCGACGACGATGGGCCCGAGCACCTTCGCGCCCGCGCCGATGACCACGCCCTTCCCGAGCGTCGGATGGCGCTTGCCCTTGTTCCAGGTCGTCCCGCCGAGCGTGACGCCGTGATACAGGGTGCAGTCGTCGCCCAGTTCGGCGGTCTCGCCGATGACGACGCCCATGCCGTGATCGATGAACGCGCGCCGCCCGATCTTCGCCCCCGGGTGGATCTCGATCCCGGTGAGAAAGCGCGAGCAGTGCGACGTGAACCGCGCCAGCCAGCGCAACTTCATGCGCCACAAGGCGTGCGCCAGCCGGTGGATCAGCAGCGCGTGGAATCCCGGATAGCAGGTCACCACCTCCCAGGTCGAGCGCGCGGCGGGATCGCGGTCGAATACGCAGGCTATGTCTTCGCGGATGCGGCTGAACATCGGCTCTCCCGGAATCGGAACGGTATTATCAGAAACCTTAGTGATTTGGTCAACTATTTGCCGCGTGGGCGATCCCAGGCGCCGAGCATCCCGCGCAGGATATTGACCTCGACCTTCTCGAGGCGGGCTCTGGCGATGAGCCGCCGCAGGCGCTCCATGAGCTTGCGCGGGTCGCGCGGCTGCAGGAAACCGCTCGCGACGAGGCTGCGCTCCAGGTGCGCGTGGAGCTGCTCGATGTCCTCGTGGCTCGCCCCCTCGGATGGCGGCGAAGGCGCCGCCGGCGCGAGCGCCGCCATGCGCATCTCGTAGGCCATCACCTGCACCGCGTGCGCGAGGTTGAGGGACGCGTACTCCTCGCTCGCCGGAATGCGCGCGAGGCAGCTGCACGACATCACCTCCTTGTTCGCGAGGCCGACGGTCTCGTTGCCGAAGACGATCGCGACCTCGTCGCGCTGCGCCGCGCCGACCAGCTCGCACGCCGCGTCGCGCGCGGTGAGCGGCCGGTGCGACAACTCGCGCCGCCGCGCGCTCAGCGCCACCGAGAAGGTCGTCCCGGCGAGCGCCTCGTCGAGGCTGCCGCACACGCGCGCGGACTCCAGGATGTCGAGCGCGCCGCTCGCCATCGCCCGCGCCTCCGGCGCCGGGAAGCGCTTGGGACGCACGAGGACGAGCCGCACGAGGCCCATGGTCTTCATCGCGCGCGCCGCCGCGCCGATGTTGCCCGGGTGCGACGGGTGCGAGAGCACGACGCGGATTCGGGACAGCGGGCCGCTCGCTTTCATACTAGAATCCGGCCCTCAGCCGCAGTGCTCTTTTAGAAGTCCCGGACGGAAAATGCACCCGATGCTCGGAATCGCGGTCAGAGCCGCGCGCCGCGCCGGCGCGATCATCAACCGCGCGGCCCGCGACGTGGAAGTGCTGCCCGTGACGCGCAAGCGGCACAATGATTTCGTCACCGAAGTGGACAAGGCCGCGGAAGCGGCGATCATCGAGATACTGCACCGCGCCTATCCGGACCACTCGATTCTAGCAGAGGAGTCCGGCGCCACCGCGGGCTCGGCGGGCGAATCCGAATACACCTGGATCATCGATCCGCTCGACGGCACCACCAATTTCATCCACGGATTTCCGCAGTATGCGGTGTCGATCGGCCTGCGGCACAAGGGCGTGCTCCAGCAAGGGGTGGTCTACGACCCGACGAAGAATGAGCTGTTCACCGCGACGCGCGGACGCGGCGCCTTTCTCAACGAGCGGCGTATCCGCGTCTCCAAGCGCGCCCAGCTCAACGAGGCCCTGATCGGCACGGGCTTCCCCTTCCGCGACCTCATGTCCCTCGACGAGTACCTGGGCATGTTTCGCGAGATCACCGTGCGCACCGCGGGCATACGCCGCGCGGGCGCAGCGGCGCTCGACATCGCCTACGTCGCCGCCGGGCGGCTCGACGGCTTCTGGGAGATGGGGCTTTCGCCGTGGGACATGGCGGCGGGCGCGCTGCTGGTGCAGGAGGCGGGCGGGCTCATCGGGGATTTCCACGGCGACGCGGGCTATCTCGAGTCCGGCCGCGTGGTGTGCGGCAATCCGAAGGTCTTCGCGCAGCTCGTCCAGATCGTCGGCCCGCTGGCCGCGCGCTAGGCCGCGAGGGACGCCGTGAGCCTGCTCCGTACCCTGCTTGCGGGAGCGTTGTGGATCTCGTGCGCGCACGCCGCCGAGCTGCGCATCGGGCTCGCCGCCGACCCGACCTCGATGGACCCCCATTTCCTCAACCTCCAGCCGAACGTCAACATCGGCTGGCACGTGTTCGACGCGCTCACCCACGTCGACGAGGACGCGCGCCTCGTCCCGGGGCTCGCCGTCTCGTGGCGCGCGCTGGACCCGACCACCTGGGAGTTCAAGCTCCGCCGCGGCGTGCGCTTCCACGACGGCAGCGAGCTGACCGCCGAGGACGTGGTGTTCTCGATCGAGCGCACGCTGAAGGTCCCGAACGGCCAGTTCGCGCCCTTCACGCGGCGCATCGTCGCAAAGGAGGTCCCGGACCCGTATACGCTCCGGCTCAAGACGGCCGCGCCCTACGCGATGGTGCCCTACGATCTCGACTCGGTGTTCATCGTCTCGAAGAAGGCCGCGGCAGGCGCGAAGCCCGAGGACTTCGACTCCGGCAAGGCGATGATCGGCACCGGGCCTTTCCGCTTCGTGCGCTTCGCGCGCGGCGACCGCGTCGAGCTGGCGCGCAACGGCACGTACTGGGGCGGAGCCCCGCCGTGGGACAAGGTCACCTTCCGCATCATGACCACCGACCCGGCCCGCCTGGCCGCGCTGCTGTCCGGAGACGTCGACCTCATCGACCAAGTGCCCACGGCGGACCTGCAGCGGATCCGCCGCGACCCGCGTCTGGCGACGGCGCAGAAAGTCTCCTGGCGCACGATCTTCTTCGAGCTCGACCAGCGCGAGCGCGCGTCCGGGCTCGCCGACAAGGCGGGCCAGCCGCTCTCTCGCAACCCCTTGCGCGACCTGCGCGTGCGCCGTGCGCTGTCGCAGGCGATCGACCGCCGCGCGATCGCCGAGCGGCTGATGGACGGGGCCGCGCTGCCGGCCTCGAACCTCGTGTCGCCGACCGTGTTCGGCTATGCACCGGACCTGAAGCCCGACGCCTACGATCCCGAGGGAGCGAAGCGCCTACTGGCGCAGGCCGGCTATCCGGACGGATTCGCGATGACGCTGTCGGCGCCCAACAACCGTTACGTCAACGACGAGCAGATCGCGCAGGCCGTGGCGCAGATGCTCGCGCGCGTCGGCGTTCGCGCGCGCATCGAGGCGATGCCGATGAACGTGTACCTTCCCAGGGGCGCGAAGGGGAAATTCGCCTTCGCCATGCTCGGCTGGGGCTCGTTCTCGGGCGACCTGGCGCTGCGCTCGCTCGTCGCCACGGCCGACGCGAGGAAGGGATTCGGCTCGTTCAACTGGTCGGGGTACTCGAACCCCAAGCTCGACGCGTTGCTCGAGCGCGGCTTCGCCACCGTCGACGAGAAGGCGCGCGAGGCGATTGCGCGCGAGGCGATGCGCCTCGCGATGCGCGACCTCGCGGTGATCCCGCTGCACCACCAGGTCGCGACCTGGGCGATGAAGAGAACCCTCGCGTACGCGCCGCGCACCGACGAGTTCACCTTCGCCCACCACGTGCGGGCCCGCTAGGCGCATGCTCTCCTACGTCGCCCGGCGCCTCGCCCAGAGCCTGGTGGTGCTCCTCCTCATGTCGATCCTCGTGTTCGCCGGCGTCTACGCCATCGGCAACCCCGTCGACATCCTCATCAATCCCCAGGCCGACCAGGCCGAGATCGCGCGCATCACCGCCGCGCTCGGGCTCGACCGGCCGCTCGCGCAGCAGTACTGGCTGTTTCTCAAGGACGCCGCGACCGGGACCCTGGGCAAGTCCTTCGCCTACAACGTCCCGGCGATCGGGCTGATCCTCGAGCGCATGCCGGCGACGATCGAGCTCGCGACCGCGGCGATGCTGATCGCGCTCGTGCTCGGCATTCCGCTCGGCCTGTGGGCCGGCGTCGCGCCGCGGTCGGCCGCGGGCAGGACGATCATGGCGGGATCGATCCTCGGGTTCTCGCTTCCGACGTTCTGGGTGGGGCTGCTGCTCATCCTGGTGTTCTCGGTCTGGCTCGGCTGGCTGCCGACCTCCGGACGCGGGCCGACGATCGACCTCGCCGGGATCCCGGTGAGCTTCCTCACCGCCGAGGGCCTGCGCCACCTGGCCCTTCCGGCGGCGAACCTCGCGCTCTTCAACCTCTCGCTGATCGCGCGGCTGGTGCGCTCGGGAACGCTGGAGGCCATGCAGCAGGACTACGTCCGCTTCGCGCGGTCCAAGGGCCTGGCCGAGAGCCGCGTGGTCGGCGCGCACGTGCTCAGGAACGTGCTCGTTCCCGTGGTCGCCGTGACCGGAGTCCAGTTCGGCTCGGTGATCGCGTTCGCGGTGGTGACGGAGACCATCTTCGCCTGGCCGGGCATGGGCAAGCTCCTCATCGACTCGATCAACGTCCTCGACCGGCCGGTGATCGTCGGCTACCTGTGCATCGTCGTCGTGCTGTTCGTCGCCATCAACCTCGCGGTCGACCTGCTGATGTCCTGGCTCGACCCGCGGGTGCGGCTGCAGGCCGGCGCGTGAGCCCCGCCCGGCGCATCGCCGGCGACTTCGCCGCAAGCCGCGCCGCGCTCGCCGGCGCGGCGCTCCTCGCGCTGCTTTCGCTGGCGGCGCTGCTCGCGCCCTGGGTCTCGCCGCAGAATCCATACGACCTCGCCCAGCTGCAGCTCATCGATTCGCGACTGCCGCCGCTCGCGCGCACGAGCGCGGACGCGATCCGCTGGCTGGGCACCGACGACCAGGGCCGCGACATGCTCTCGGCGATCCTCTACGGGCTGCGCACCAGCCTCGCGGTGGGATTCGCGAGCACCGTGCTCGCGTTTGCGATCGGCGTCGCGCTGGGGCTGGCCGCGGCCTGGTTCGGCGGCTGGGTCGAGGCGCTCGTCATGCGCCTCGCCGAGCTGCAGCTCTCCTTCCCCTCGATCCTGATCGCGCTGGTGCTGCTCGCGCTCCTCGGGCGGGGCGCGGACAAGATCGTCGCGGCGATCGTCGCGGTGCAATGGGCGACCTACGCGCGCGCGGCGCACGCGGCCGCTCTGGTCGAGCGCAGGAAGGACTACGTCGAGGCCGCGCTCGCCCTGGCGCTGCCGGATTCGCGCATCATCTTCCGGCACCTACTCCCGAACTGCCTCGCCCCGCTCATCGTGCTCGCCGCGGTGCAGGTCGCCGCCGCGATCACGCTCGAGGCGACCCTTTCGTTTCTCGGCCTGGGGCTGCCGATCACCGAGCCGTCGCTCGGCCTGCTGATCGCGAACGGCTTCAACTACCTGCTCTCGGGCCACTACTGGATCAGCTTCTTTCCGGGAATCGCCCTGCTCCTGGCGATCGTAGCGATCAACCTGGTCTCCGACCGCCTGCGCGAGATCCTCGATCCGCGCGAGCGCCGCCGCTGAAGCCTTATACTGTCCGCACGACACGCAGAGGAGGAGCCATGAGACCCAGGATCGTCGCCGCGCTGCTGGCTTTCGCCGCCGCCGCGGCATTCGCGCAGGAACCCCGGCGGCTGGAGGTCATCGCCTTCGGCGGCGGCGGCAACTGGCCCGTCTGGGCGGCGCAGGACAGGGGCCTGTTCGCGAAGAACGGCGTCGCGGTGAACCTTTCGTTCACGCCGAATTCCGTCGAGCAGATCCGCAACCTGATGTCGGGCAAGTACGACCTCGGCACGACTGCGTACGACAACGTCGTCGCCTACCAGGAGGGGCAAGGCGAGACCGAACTCTCCGCGCCGCCGGATCTCTTCGCCTTCATGGGCGGCTACTCGGGCTCGCTGCGCTTCGTCACCTCGCCCGACGTCAAGACCTACGCGGCGCTCAAGGGGAAGACCGTCGGCGTCGACGCGGCGACCACGGGCTTCGCGTTCATTCTCTACAAGCTGGCCGCGATGAACGGCCTCACGATGGCGGACTACAAGGTGGAGAAGCTCGGCGGCACGCCTGCGCGCGTCCAGGCGCTCATGGAAGGCCGCATCGCCGGAACCATGATCAGCTCGCCTTCGGAGCTGCTTCCCGAATCGAAGGGGTACACCCGTCTGGGCGACACCACCGCCACCTTCGGCGCGTACCAGGCCTCGGTCGGCGTCGCGCGCCGCGCCTGGGCGACGCAGCACTCCGTGGAGCTCGTCGCCTTCATCCGCTCCTATGTCGCCGCGATGGACTGGCTGCAGGACCGGGCCAACAAGGACGAGGCGGTCGCTGTCTACATGAAGCACATCCCGGCGGCGCCGCGGCCCGCGGCGCAGAAGGCCTACGAGACCCTGTTCGCGGCGAACGAGGGCTTCCAGAAGAAAGCGAAGCTCGACCTCGAGGGCTGCCGAACGGTGCTCAAGCTGCGCAGCGAGTTCGCGAAGCCGAAGAAGGACCTCACCGATCCCGCGAAATACATCGACGAGAGCTACTACGCGCGGGCGCTGCGCTAGCTACGGGTACAGCCCGGGACGCGCCTTGCCGCGGAACACGCGGTAGGCGAACGCAGTGTAGGCGACGAGAAAAGGCAGCACGACGAGCACGCCGACGAGCATGAACTCGAGCGACGACGGGTGCGCCGCCGCCTCCCAGATCGTCATGCGGTCGATCACCACGAAGGGGAACAGGCTGTAGGCGAGCCCGGCGAAGGCGAGGGCGAAGATAGCGACCGCGGCGGCGAAGGGCACCCAGTCTCGCTGGGGCTCGCCGCGCTTCAGCCGCCCGGTGCTCGCCCAGACCACCTCGCCCGCAATGAGGGTCGCGAGCGGCAGCAGCATCAGCGCCAGCGTCCGCGGGCTCGGAAAATCCCCGAACCACTTCGTCTGCACCGACTCGCTCGCGAACGGCGTGGCGAGGCTCACCAGCGCGACCGCGAGCGCCACCCAGGCGAGGCCCCAGCGCGCCCAGCCGAGCGCTTTGCCCTGTAGCACGCCCTGCGTCTTGAGGACGAGCCAAGTCGCGCCGAGCAGCACGTAGCCGCCGCACAGGCTCGCGCCGACCAGCAGCGCGAACACCGTGTAGCCCATGCCCGGTTGGAAGCCGGTGATGTAGCGCCCGAGCATGAACCCCTGGGCGAACGAGGCGAGGAAGGACCCGAACCAGAAGAGCCCGTTCCACAGCTCGCGGTGCCAGCCCTCGGCCTTGACGCGGAACTCGAAGGCGACCCCGCGCAGCATGAGCCCGATCAGCATCCAGGCGACCGGAAGATACAGCGCGCCCAGCACGATGCCGTGCGCGGCGGGAAAGGCGACGAGCAGGATGCCCACGCCGAGCACGAGCCAGGTCTCGTTGGCGTCCCAGAAGGGGCCGATCGAGGCGACCATCAGCTCCTGCTCGCGCGCGTCCGCCGCCGGCATCAGCATGCCCACGCCCAGGTCGTAGCCGTCGAGCACGACGTACATCAGCATCGCCAGGCCCATGAACGCGGCGAAGACGAGCGGCAGGTCGAAGCTCATGCCTGGGTCCCCTTCCCCGCGAGGTGCGTCAGCACCACCATGTAGGCGAGGAACATCCCTGTATACGTAATCACGTATCCGGTGAGGCTCGCGCCGAGCTGCGCGCCCGAGGCCGGGCCGACCGCGTCCGCGGTTCGGAGGATGCCGGTGACCAGCCAGGGCTGCCTGCCGATCTCGGTGACCAGCCAGCCGCACAGCGTCGCGAACCAGCCCGAGAACGTGAACCCCGAGAGCGTCCACAGCATCCAGCGCGGCGGCAGGCGCTTGCCCCGTGTCGCCCACGCGCCGCACCAGGCGGCGACGAGCATCAGCACGCCCATTCCGACCATCGCGCGGAAGGCGAAGAATACCGGCGCCACCGGCGCGGCGTCGGGCCAGAAGGCGTCGATGCCCTTCAGCTCGGCGCCGGCGTCGTGCTTGAGCAGCAGGCTCGCGCCCTTGGGGACTTCGATCGCGAAGTCGTTCCTGCGCCGGTCGTCGTCGGGTATCGCGAAGAGGACGAGCGGCACGCCCCTCTCCGTCTTCCAGATCGCCTCGATCGCCGCGATCTTCGCCGGCTGGTGCTCGAGCGTGTTGAGCCCGTGCTGGTCGCCGACGAAAGCCTGGACCGGAGCGAGCACCGCGGCGAGCAGGAGCCCGGTGCGCAGCGTCGCCCGCGCCGACGCGTCCTCGGGCGCGCGCAGCAGCCGCCACGCCGATAGGCCCGCGATCACGAACGATGCGGTCAGCCCCGAGGCGAGCAGCATGTGCGTGAAGCGCCACGGGAAGGAAGGGTTGAACAGCACCTGCAACCAGCTGCCCGAGATGATCTGCCCGCCCTGCACCACCTGGCCCGCAGGCGTCTGCATCCAGGAATTGAGCGCGAGGATCCAGAAGGCCGACGTGGTGGTGCCGAGCGCGACCATGGCCGAGGCGAAGATATGCACCCAGCCCGGCACGCGGTTCATGCCGAACAGCATGATGCCGAGAAACGTCGCTTCGAGGAAAAACGCGGTGAGCACCTCGTAGGCCAGCAGCGGGCCCGCGATGTTGCCGACCTTCAGCATGAACCCGGGCCAGTTCGTGCCGAACTGGAACGACATGGTGATGCCCGTCACCACGCCCATCGCGAAGGTCAGGGCGAACACCTTGGTCCATAGCTTGTAGGTGGCGAGCCAGGCGGGGTCGCCCGAGCGCGCGAACCGGATGCGGAAGTAGAGGAGGATCCAGGCGAGCGCGATCGTCAGCGTCGGGAAGAGGATATGGAACCCGATGTTCAGCCCGAACTGGGCGCGGGCGAGGAGCAGGACCTCCGGGCTGTCCATGCCGCTATCATACGTAACTGCAAAAGGAGCCGCTCGTATGAGGAAGATCCTGTATGTCGCCGCCGCCCTGGCGGGACTGGGCGTCGCGATCGCGGCGGGCCCGGCCCGCGCGGACGCGAAGGCGTACGTCCCCGGCCTCGGCGAGATCATGTCGCTGCAGCAGATGCGGCACGCCAAGCTCTGGCTCGCCGGAAGCCGCGGCAACTGGGCCCTCGCCGATTACGAGCTGGACGAGCTGCGCGAGGGGTTCGACGACGCGCGCAGCCAGCACCCGACGCACGACGGCGTGCCGGTCGCCGCCATGATCGCGAGCCTGACGCCGGGGCCGCTCGATGCAATCGGGAAGGCGATCGAGCGCAAGAGCGCCGCGGACTTCGCCAGGGCGTTCGACAGCCTCACCGCCGCGTGCAACGCCTGCCACCAGGGGACCAAGCGCGGCTTCATCCGCATCAGGCGCCCCGGCGGCTCCGCGTTCGGCAACCAGGACTTCGGTCCCGGACGTCCGTGAGGAAGGGTTGATTCGCGCGATTCCTCCAAATCCATGCAAGCGAGAAGACTTTGATCGAGCCCGCGCTCTCCGAGCACACTCCCATGATGCAGCAGTACCTGCGTCTCAAGGCGCAGTACCCGGACATCCTGCTGTTCTACCGCATGGGGGATTTCTACGAGATGTTCTACGACGACGCCGAGCGCGCTTCGCGCCTGCTCGACCTCACGCTCACCACGCGCGGCGCCTCCGCGGGCGCGCCGATCAAGATGGCCGGCGTCCCCTACCACGCGGTCGACCAGTATCTCGCCAAGCTCGTGCGAATCGGCGAGTCGGTGGCGATCTGCGAGCAGATCGGCGATCCGGCCACCTCCAAGGGCCCGGTCGACCGCCAGGTCACGCGCATCGTCACGCCGGGAACGCTGACCGACTCGGAGCTGCTCGAGGAGAAGGCCGACAACATCCTGCTCGCGCTCGCGCGCACGAAGGGCGCGGTCGGGCTCGCGTGGCTCAATCTCGCGAGCGGCGACCTGCGCGTGACCGAGATCGCCCCGCAGCTCCTCGACAGCGAGCTGCGCCGCATCGGGCCGGCGGAGATCCTGGCGACGGAGGACACGGTCCTGAACGGGTTCGCCGTGACGCGGCTGCCGCAGTGGCACTTCGATCTCGACGCCGGGCGCAAGATCCTGCTCAAGCAGCTCGGCGCAGCGAGCCTCGCCGGCTACGGCTGCGACGACATGGAGCCGGCGATCGCCGCGTGCGGCGCCGTGCTCGAGTACGCGAGGAAGACGCAAGGCCAGGCGCTGGCGCACGTGAGCGCGGTGATCCCCGAGCGCACCAGCGAGTACGTCCGCATGGACGCGGCGACGCGCAGGAACCTCGAGCTGACCGAGACGCTGCGCGGCGAGCCCGCTCCGACCCTGTTCTCGGTCTTGGACGAATGCGCGACCGGCATGGGCAGCCGGATGCTGCGCCACTGGCTGCACCACCCGCTGCGCGACCATCCGGCGGTGCGCGAGCGCCACGAGGGCGTCGCCGCGCTCGCCGACGCGCACCCGGCCATCCACAAGCTCCTGCGGCGCTTCGCCGACGTCGAGCGCATCACCGGGCGCGTTGCGCTCAAGAACGCACGCCCGCGCGACCTCTCGTCGCTGCGCGACAGCCTCGCCCTGCTGCCCGAGCTCGTTCCCGCGGTCCCCGGCGCCGCTCCGCTGCTCGCGAAGCTGAGAGGCGAGCTCGAGGTCCCGGAGGAATGCCTGGCGCTGCTCCGCCGCGCAATCCAGGAGGACCCGTCGGCCATGGTCAGGGACGGCGGCGTGATCGCCGACGGCTATCACGACGAGCTCGACGAGCTGCGCGCGCTCCAGACCGACTCGGGAACGTTCCTCGCGGAGCTCGAAGCGCGCGAGCGCGCTCGCACCGGCATCCCCAACCTGCGCGTCGCCTACAACAACGTGCACGGCTTCTACATCGAGATCACCAACGCCCATGCCGGGAAAACGCCGGCCGACTACCGCCGCCGGCAGACGCTCAAGAACGCCGAGCGCTACATCACGCCCGAGCTGAAGGCCTTCGAGGACAAGGCGCTCTCGGCGCGCGACCGCGCCCTCGCCCTGGAGAAGACGCTGTACGACGAGCTGCTGGGCCTGCTCGCGGCCCAGCTTGCAGCGCTCCAGCGCATTGCCCGGGCGCTCGCGCAGCTCGACCTCCTCGCCTGCTTCGCCGCGACGGCGGCCCGGCGCGGCTATTGCCGCCCCGAGTTCAGCGACGACATCGCGGTCGAGATCGACGCCGGCCGCCACCCGGTGGTCGAGGCGCAGATCGAGCAATTCGTCCCCAACGGCGTGCGCCTGTCGCCCGCGCGGCAACTCCTGCTCGTCACCGGCCCCAACATGGGCGGGAAGTCGACCTACATGCGGCAGGTCGCGCTGATCGTCCTCCTGGCGCACGTCGGCTCATTCGTTCCGGCCAAGTCTGCCCGCATCGGGCCCGTCGATCAGATCTTCACGCGCGTGGGCGCGGCCGACGACCTTGCCGGCGGCCGCTCGACCTTCATGGTCGAGATGACCGAGTCGGCGAACATCCTGCACAACGCGACCGAGAAGAGCCTGGTGCTCATGGACGAGGTCGGGCGCGGCACCTCGACCTTCGACGGCCTCGCGCTCGCCTGGGCGATCGCGCGCCAGCTGCTGGAGAAAAACCGGGCGCTCACCCTGTTCGCCACTCACTACTTCGAGATGACGCGGCTCGCGCTCGAGTACAAGCACGCGGCGAACGTCCACCTCGACGCGGTCGAGCACAAGGACACGATCGTCTTTCTCCACGCGGTCGAGGAAGGCCCCGCATCGCAGAGCTACGGGCTCCAGGTCGCGCAGCTGGCCGGCGTGCCGAAGAGCGTCGTGCGAAACGCGCGAAAATACTTACAGATGCTCGAGGACGCGAGCCTCACCCGCGGCGGGCAGAACGATCTCTTCGTCGCAGGAAAGGCCGAGGCCGAACCCGCCCCGGAGCCCGACCTCTTGCGCGAGGCGCTCGACGCGGTCAGCCCGGACGAGCTGTCGCCTCGGGAGGCGCTGGAGCTGCTGTACAAGTTGAAGCGGCTGTGAGTCGGGGTTCGCGGAACACTACTGCGTAGTCGTTGGCACTTTTTCGCAGCGATAGGCGATTCCGCCGCCGACAGTGCGCAGGACTACGTTTGCGTTATAGCCGACAGCCTTGTTCTGCACCAGATATACGCTCCCCATCGAATCAAAATCAATATTTCCGGCGGGGGTGCACGCTGCAACATCAGCCGGATTTCGTGTGATCTTCACGTCCTCGGCTCCGGGCGCCACGACCGGGCCTGGGATACCGCATCCACTGACCATCACCAAGGCAATGGCTGATGCGGAAGCGCGCGACATCAGAGTTCCGCTCATCTCGGCAGTTGGCGGGCGTAGGCTGATGCTAAATGCCTTGCACGACCGCAACGCCGTTCGACGTGATGATATAGAGCGAATTGCCGCTGACCGCGACGCCCGTAGGAAAGGCTATCACTCCGGGCGCGCTCCCGGGCTGGAAACCCGACTGTCCGAAGACTCCGGCGACCGTGCTCACGATTCCCGTGGTGGAGATCTTGCGCACTGTACTGTCCCACCAGTCGGCCACGTAGACATTCCCCACGCCGTCAACGGTTAGTGCCACCGTAGACCCGAAAGTGGCCGTGGCGACCGGGCCGTCCACGACACCCGTAGATGAACTATTCATCGATCCGGCAAGCGTACTCACCACCCCGGCGGGTGTGATCACCCGGATCGACCCGTCGGCAACGTACACGTTTCCGGCACTGTCGGTGGCCACGTCTTCGGGATGTGCGAATCCTGCGGCCGTGCCCACTCCATCCTTGCTTACGCAGTTCCCCGCGGTTCCGGCAAAAGTGCTGACGACACCCGTCGGCGTGATCTTGCGGACCGTGCAGAACCAGTCATCCGCCACGTAGACGTTGCCTGCGCTATCGGTCGCCACCCCGCCTAGAGAGCCGAACTGCGCCGCGGTGCCGGTCCCGTCGGCGCTGCCGCGCGTACCTCCGGCAAGGGTGCTGACCACGCCCGCTGGCGTGATCTTGCGGATGGAGTAGTTCCCGGCGTCTGCCACGTACACGTTGCCGGCAGCGTCGGTCGCCACGGCACTTGGATACTTGAACTGAGCCGCAGCGCCGGTCCCATCGGCGCCGCCGGTGGTCCCAGCCGTGCCCGCGAAGGTGCTCACCACGCCCGATGGTGTGATCTTGCGGACGGTGTTGTTCCCGTTGTCGGCGACGTACAGATTGCCCAGGTTGTCGGCGGCGATCTTGGCAAAGTTTCCTTGGAATTGGGCGGCGGATCCCGTACCGTCCGCGCTCCCCGGCGCATACTCCGTGCCGGCATACACGCTCACTACACCCTGCGGGGTGATCTTCCGGATCACGCTGTTGCTCGCGTCGGCGACATAGACGTTGCCGGCACCGTCGACCGTCACTCCCATCGGATAGCCAAACGCGACACCTATCGCGGGAACGGGCCACTCTTCGGTTATGAGTCCATAAGGCAGCACTGCGAGCGTGCTCACTGAGCCCGTGGGGGTGATCTTGCGGATCGCGTATGCCGTCCCTATTACAAACTGCCAGTCGGCTACATACAGGTTGCCCAGGCCGTCGACGCCGATACCGACCGGGTCGGAAAACTGCGCTAACGGACCAATCCCGTCGAGAGTGCCGAAGTTCCCCGGAGTCCCCGCGAGCGTGCTCACCACGCCCGCCGGCGTGATCTTGCGGATCGTTCGATTGTTCGCGTCGGCCACGTAGACGTTGTCCATACCGTCGATCGCGAGCGCGTAGGGCCAATCGAAGCGCGCTGCCGCTCCGGTTCCGTCCGCGCTGCCGCAGGAGCCGATCGCGCCGGCGAAGACGAGCATGCGACCGGCGGGGGTCACTTCGCGGATCACGCAGTTCCCGGAGTCGGCCACGTAGACATTGTTCTTGCTGTCGACCGCAATACCGAAGAGCGGCCCCGGGTTGGTTCCCGATATCTCGGCCAGGGTGGTCACGACACCCGCCGGCGTGACCTTGCGGATATTGCCATTGCTGACGACACTGCCAGCGACAGACAAAGTGATGGGATTGCTGTCGGCGACATACAAGTTGCCCGCGGCGTCGGTCGCCATGCCCACCGGATTGGTGAAACGCGCCGCGGCACCCGGCCCATCGGCGCTGCCGTACAACCGCGGCACCCCGGCAAGGGTGCTCACCGTGCCTATGGGATCGATCTTGCGGATCGTGCGATTTCCGCTGTCGGCCACGAAGACGTTGCCCGCTTTGTCGGCGATCACGCCCTGCGGTATGAAGAATTGCGCCGCGGAGCTCAGCCCATCCACCGTGCCCGGCCCACCCAGGTTTCCTGCGAACAGCGCGAGCGTGGTTGCGCTGTAGGGCGCGCACGTGATCTTTACATTGGTGACGTCACTCGGCGGTATCGACAGAAATGGATCGCCAGTCAGATTTCCGGATCCGTTGGCGACCGTGCAGTTCTGGCCGGCCGGTTGAGTGAGTACCGTGACCGCATACCCCGCATTGGCGGGAATCTTGGTCGAAAACGCAAATCTTCCGTCCGCGCTCATCGTCAGCGCATCGGCGCCGTTGTTCTGCAGCACGACGGTTCCGCCCAATCCCGAGACATTTCCGCCGACCACCAGGAACACCTTGGGAGCGGGCGGGACAGTGACGCTCACCCCAGGTCCGCTGCTGGAGCTCGAATCGCTCCCGCCCCGGCCACCGCAGTCAACGAGGACTGCGCACGCGACGAGGCTCAGCGTGATTGCCTTCCAGGACCTGCTTTCATTCATGGTCCTCTCCCCGAAGCAAATCAATCCGCACTCGGTTCGCCTCCACAGCGCGGCGGCCAGCAGACTCATTCTAGCTATCGCGCGGGCCCCGTGAACATCGCTCAGCTTTTCGTCAGAAATCACGAGCCAGATGTCAGGAAAACCCTGTCAGGTAGATGCGGCTGTCGACCTCGCAGCCCAAGACACGCCTCGCAACGAGCATGGCGCTGAAAGTAGCGAAACAGCATCCCTCACGCTGTAAGAGTGTGAAACGAGATGTTTCGGAACACCCACTTTGGTAAACGCTGAAACAAAAAGGGCCGACGATTCGCCGGCCCTTCTACTTCGCTCTGTACGCTCAGTAGTTGCAGCGCTGTTCGCAGAGCTCCTTCGTGGCACCGCTCCCGAGGCAGTCGTTCAAGCACAGCACGTCGACTCCCGGCCGTTTCGGAACGGAGGCCTTTTGGGGTTGCGACGGAGGCGCGGATCGGTCGGGCGAAGAGGAGCATGCAGCCGCGAGCAAGGCGAACAGAACGATAGTGGTACGCATCATCTTTTCCCCCGATTGCTTCCGCCGATGGATTCCGGCACGCGGGCGACGTCAGTCACGAGCCCGTCTCCCCCAAACGAGACGGCCAGGATTTCCGGGATGAAGCCGAACGGCCTGAAGCGCCATTCCCAGACTTCCTTGCCGTTCATCATGCTGACTTCTCCGGGACGCCCGAGAAGCTCCCGCGTTTCCTGCCGCGTCGTCTTCCCGGGTGTCAGGCGGCGAATATTGCCCAGGGTCAGGACCTGCTCGGCGGATTGGACCACGCCTGTCCCGTCGAACGCGATGACATGGGTCTCCACTCCCTCGGGGCCGGTGGCGTATTCCCAGACTTCCTCGCCATGAACGAAACGCACGTCGGTGGGTCTTCCTGCCCGTGATCGCACATCCCACATTGTCGACACGCCCGGAGCAAAACCCCCGTACGACACGCATCCGCAGAGCACCACACCTGCCACGAAAGGGCCGACGACCTGAATATCCCGAGCCGGTTTCACCCGGAGCGCCCGCTTTTAGCGCGAGATGACCAGCTTATACAAGTAGAGCGGCAGCCCGCGCGGCGATTGCGCAGGCTGCCCGGAAGGTGGCGGAATCTTTTCGATGAGATCCACCTTCCAGCCCTTCTCGAGGATCTGCTGGCGCGTGAGGGCACCCAGGCCTGCGGTGCACTGGAACCGCTCGTCTTCGCTGGGAAATTCGTCGTAGTAGATTGCGGTGGCGCACGACGCCGCCCTCGGTTCCCCGGGGGGAATCGCCTTGGCCTGCGGCGGCCCTTCCTGGGATTGTTTCACCAGCTCCGGGTCGTCGCGGATCTTCTTCCACTCTTCCCAGCTGTATTTCTTGCCATCCACCCAGACAGAGTCTCCTGCCCGGAAGATAAAGGCCGCCATCGCGGAGGAGGACGCTAGCGCGACGAAGAAGCCGACTGCGAATGTCAAACGCTTCACTTCGATTCCCCTACGGAACAAAAAAAGCGGGCGCCTTTCGACGCCCGCTTAACCTACCACGAAATCGGAAGAGGAGACGTCTTCCGTGCTTGCTTGCTAGAACGAGTACATCCAGCCCACCGATACCGCCTGCAGCGTTTCGCCGGTGAAGCAGAGCCCCGCGGCATCCTTGCAGTCGGTGGTGATGCCGTGGCCGCTCGCGCCGAGATCGAAGTGCCCACCGGCGTGATTGGCCTGACGGGCATAGACCGCGTACCAATTGCTCTTCTTGTCGAAATTATGCTTGTATCCGACCGAGTACATGTTGGACGCGTTGTCGACCGACCCGGGATTGGTGGTTACCCCGGAGTCCCCCCCGCCCGGCTGGCCCGGTGTTTTTCCTGCGTGTCCCCATCCGAGGCTGGCCTCGTCCTTGTCGGAGAATTTTTGTGTCACCGCCAGCCACGAGCCGCTGCGTGACCGCTCGTTGAAGTCCGCATTGGGAGCCCTGCGGTCCAGCTTCTCGTAAATCACGCTGACGATAGTGTGGGTCGGAAACGCGTACTGGATGCCCACCTTCGCCGCCGATTCGTCCGCGACGCCGACAGTGTTGCTGCCGGGGGCTTCGTCGCCGGTGCGGTTGGAAAACTTGTGGAACTCGTACGCCACGATCCCGTACAGCGGACCCGCCTCGTAGACGCCGGCCACGCTGTAGGCGTCGCCGAAGGAGCCGTCATTGCAGGGGCCAGGGAAACCGAACTTTGTTATTCCCCCTCCTCCCCCCGTGCAATCGGGCTCGCCGCTGGCATTGATGCTGTTGTCGCTCGCGCGGTTCTGTCCGGGAGCCCAGAGCGCGCTAAAAGAGGCGCCGCCCATCTTGGGGGATTCGTACCACATCGCATGCGAAAGACGGGTGTCGAACTCGGCGCGATTGTCTCCGCCGGTGTTACCCATGATGCTGTTGTAGTCGCCCACCGTCGCCGAGAAGGGATCCATGCGCGAGGTCGACAGCTTGTAGGGGGCGTCGGTTTTGCCGAGCTTGAAGGCGCCGAAACCGCCTGCGATGCCGAGGAAGCTGTTGCGCGAGCCGAGCGCACCGAGCACCTTGTTGTCGACGTTCCCCTGGGAAACCTGGCTGACCGGGCTGGGTCCCGGTGTCGCGGCGACGTCGATCTGGGTTTCCGCCTGGAACACCATCTTGTATCCGCCGCCGATGTCGTGATCGCCGCGGAAGCCGAAATACGAAAGGTTGCTCGAAACGTCCGTCTGCCATCCGGTCTTGCCGGTCGCCGGCGGGTTCTGGCCCGATCCGCCCTCCTTGATGCCCTTCGTTGCGCCGTCGACCGACAGGTCAAGGTGACCGTAGAACTGCAGCGTGCTGTCCCCGTCCGCCGCGGCAACCTGCGCCGGCAGGCTGAAAGCGGCCGCCACGCCTACGGCAATCGCGCTCGCGATTCGTGCTCCTCTGTTCTCCATTTCTTCTCCTCGATACGAGTGATTGATGAAAGCCCCAACGAGGCACGCAAACGTGCAAGCCCGCGGTGCAGCTCCGCAAAAAATTGTATGCACGGGTGCAGCGTTCGCCTAGCGCGCAGCCTGTAGCGGATGGGTGTTGGACTCGAGCCCGACGATCACCGCAGACGAGTGCTCCTGGGTCCCTCACGCCGCAGACCAACTGGCGAAAGGCGGTTTCGAGTCAGCTAGACGTCAGGTTGGTTGAACATTGCCAACACTAAACGCGCACAGAAATATTTTTCCGCGATGTCCGCTTCCGAGGCGTCTCTTACATTTCCGTAAGCCTTGATTTACATCAACTCTTTTTCCCGTTCGGGGTTCGATCATGCTCGCCGAGAGACTGCCGGGCGTGGCGGCCTGCTGAGGCGCAGGCCGATAAGACACCGGAAGCACAGAACCCACCCCGTACTCGGCTTTCAGCGCCTCTGGGCCCAACGGCATATGGCTGAGCAGGCCGCGTCCGACATCGCATCGCTCGATTCCCGGAGCCAGGAAGCGGAGGCGCATCCGGCGAGAGCCGCGCGCGCGCAGCGCCTGCCCTGCCCGCACTGCGCGTCGGATCACAGCGTGCGCTGGGGCTCGGCGCACGGGCTGCCGCGCTACCGCTGCATCGACTGCAAGCGCACCTTCAATCTCCTCACCAACACGCCGCTCGCGCACCTGCGCAACCGGGAGCGCTGGCTGACCTACGTGGGAACGATGTTCGAGGGCAGGAGCATCCGCGGGAGCGCCGCTGCGTGCGCGGTGAGCGCGGCGACGTCCTCGCGCTGGCGCCAGCGGTTCATGAACTGCACGGCGGAGCAGCGCGCGAAGCTTCTCGCCGCGATCGTCGCCGCGTACTCGGGCTCGCCGGGTCTGATCGGCGGCTCCGAGGAAATGAACTCTGCTAACCTCACCTGGTGCAAGGATCTGCTGCCCGTCGTCCTCTCCTGGCTCGTCTGAGCCTCGCCCCGCTCGTCGCACTCGCAGCCTGCACGGCGCACATCCCGCCGCCGCTGCCTTCGGCCTTCCACCCGCCGCTCGCCTTCGCCCTGATCGGCGATACGCCTTACAGCGAGGCCGAAGCGGCGGCGCTCGACGCGATGATCGACCAGATGAACCGCGAGGACCTCGCCTTCGTGATCCACGTCGGCGACATCACCGGCGGCAAGGGACCCTGCACCGACGAGTGGCTCGAGGCGCGCCGGCGGCAGTTCGACCGGTCGGAGCATCCATTCGTGCTCGTCCCCGGGGACAACGAGTGGGTCGACTGCCACCGCACGGGATTCGATCCCCTGGAGCGCCTGAGGAAGGTGCGCGAGCTGTTCGAGTCGGGCGATTACAGCCTCGGCCGGAGCAGGATCCGCCTCGAGCGCCAGTCGGGGCCGTACGCCGAGTACCGGGAGCACATGCGCTGGATCGCGGGCAAGGTCCTGTTCGTGGGGCTGAACGTCCAGGGCAGCAACAACAACCTCGGCAGGACGCCCGCGATGGACGCCGAATACAAGGCGCGCATGGCGGCGGTGCTCGCCTGGATGCGGGACAGCCTGCGGCTCGCCCGCGAGCGCGACCTCGCGGGGATGGTGATCCTCGCGCAGGCCGACCCGGATTTCGGGCGCCGGGCGCATCGCACTGGAGGCGACGGCTTCGCCGGATTCCGCGACGCGCTGCGCGACCTCGCCGTGGACTTCGGCAGACCCGTGCTCTTCGTGAACGGCGACACCCACCTCTACAGGCTCGACAAGCCGCTCGCCGACCCGCGCAGCGGCCAGCCGCTCGCGAACTTCACGCGGGTGGTCGTGTTCGGGTCGCCGCAGACGAGGTGGATCCGCGCCGGCATCGACGCGTCGTCGCCCTCGCTCTTCGAGGTGAGCCCCGCGCCCCAGACGCCGCCGGGCCAATAGCCCGGGCGGATCGCGTCAGCCCCGGCCCGGATCGCCCGGCAGATCGCCGCGTCCTTCCGGGCGCCAGCCGCGATGCATGCCGCGATGCGCGCCCATGCGGTCCATGCCGTCGCGGATCGCCACGCGCACCTGCTCCTTCTGCTTCGCGTCGAGCGAGTCGTACAGCTTGAACCACGCGATCTGCACCTGCTTGTGCAGCGCCTCCATCTGCGTGCGCATCTGGGCGCGGACCTGTTCTCCGTACTGCGCGAACTGCTTGAGGTCCATGCCGGGCTTGTCGATCTCGACGCGCAGCTTCGCGCGCGTCTCGGCGGCCTTGGCGCGCATCGTCCTGAACATGTCGCGCTGCGCGGTCCGCGCCTTGTTCCACAGCTCTTCCTGCTGGCCGTCGAGGTTGAGGTCCTTGTGCAGCCGCTCGAAGCCGCGCATCGGCTCGATACCTTCGGAGCGAGCGCGCGGCGGGTCGGCGGTCTGCGCCCAGCCCGTGCCGGCGACGAGCGCCGCGGCCGCGAGCGCGCCGGCCTTCACCGCATTGCGTAGCGTCATCTCTATCTCCTCGAAATGAATGCGACGCACGGATTGTGGCCCGGACCCGTTTCGCAACTGTTGCCCGCGGGCCCGATTTGGTTGCAAATTGTTTCCGCCGCGGCGGAAATCACTGCAGATCGAGCGCGTGCCCCTTCAGGGCGTCGATGGCAACGTACTTGAGGACGTTCTCGTGGGTCGATTCCAGGATGACCTGGGGCGCCTTGCCCGCCTTGTAGGCCTCGACCCAGCGCAGCACGTGCAGGCACCAGCGGTCGCCGGGGTGCAGGCCCTTGAAGCGCATGTCGGGCCGCGGCGTCGAGAGATCGTTGCCGCGCGACTTGCTGAACTCGAGGAACTCGTCGGTGACCTTCACGCATACCAGGTGCGCGACGCCCTCCGCACCGTAGGTGGCGCAGCAGCCGTCGCGGAAGAAACCGGTGAGCGGCGAGTAGCTACACGCGAGCAGCGGTCCGCCGAGGACGTTCTTTTCCTTGGACAGCACCGAGCTCATGCGCGAATTCTAGAGGACGGCGAGTGCCGACGCTAGTCGGCGTAGTGCGCGAAACCCTTGGCGACCTTTCCGTCAGGGCCGAAATGGAGGACTTCCGCGACGAAACGCCCGCGCGCGCCTTTGTAGTGCAGCGTAATGCTGTCGACCCCCACGAGCACCGTCAGCAGCTCGAACTTCAGGTCGGGAACCAGCTCCAGCGCCTTCTTCCAGTACGCGCCCACCGCCGTCTTGCCGCGGAGCGTGCCCGAAGGCTCGCCGGCTATCTGCACGACGTAGGGCGAGGACATCTCGAAATCCTCGGCGTAGTGCGAAAGGACCCGTCCGAGATCGTGCGCGTTCCAGGCGGCGATCCATTCTGCGGCGAAGCGCGTTGCGAAGGCGTCGTCGATCATGCCGGACATCGTACACCAGCGCCGCCCGGACTCTGTGTTTCATTTGTTGCCCCGATGTCCGAAAACGGCGAGACAGGGGTCCTCCTCGCGCCCGCCCTTGTAGATCATTCCGCTTCCTTTCCAAGTCAGCCAGCGTGACCGGCGATGAAAGTCCTCACCGCCTTCTCGTCGACCTTCATTACCTCGACTCTCTGTGGCCGCTCCTCCAGATTCTCGAAGCCGGCCGGCCGAACGGGATCCCGGCCGATTGCCTCGCGAATCGTCTCTGCAAACTTCGCGGGTTGAGCCGTCTCCATGCAGACGAGCGGCACGCCCTTCTCGCGATGCTCCAAACCGACCTTGATGCCGTCCGCGGTGTGCGGGTCGACCATGACGCTGTGATCGTTCCACACGCGCCGGATGGTCGCGAGGCGGTCCGCGTGCGTGCTCGAGCCGGAGACAAAGCCGGTCTCGGCGACTTGGCGGAAGTACGGCGTTCCCGAGAAGTCGAGCGTTCCGTCGCGCTCCATCTTCTTCCATAGTTCGCGCAGCACCTTGCCGTCGCGCCCCACGAGATCGTAGGCGTAACGCTCGAAGTTGGACGATTTGGAGATGTCCATCGATGGGCTGCTGGTCGCGTGCACTTCCTTCGCCCTGCGCACGCGGTAGCGGCCGGTGCGGAAGAACTCGTCGAGGACGTCGTTCTCGTTGGTCGCGACGATGAGCTTCCGGATCGGCAGACCCATGCTGCGCGCGACGTGTCCCGCGTAGATATTCCCGAAGTTGCCCGAGGGCACCGAGAAGAAAACCGGCTCGCCGGTTTCCCGCGTCACGGCGTAGTACGCCTTGAAGTAGTACACCGCCTGCGCGGCGATCCGCGCCCAGTTGATCGAGTTGACCGCGCCGATCCGGTGCTTCGCCTTGAACGCTCGATCGCCCGAGACCGCCTTCACGATGTCCTGGCAGTCGTCGAACACGCCGCGGATCGCGATATTGAAGATGTTCGGATCCTGGAGCGAGTACATCTGCGCCGCCTGGAAGGCGCTCATGCGGCCGTGGGGCGACAACATGAAGACCTTGATCTTCCTCTTTCCCCGCAGCGCGTACTCCGCGGAGGAACCGGTGTCACCGGAAGTGGCGCCGAGGATATTGATTCGCTCGCCGCGCTTCTCCAGGACGTACTCGAAGAGATTCCCGAGGAGCTGCAGCGCGACGTCCTTGAACGCGAGCGAGGGCCCGTTCGAGAGGCCAACGAGAAACAGCTCGTCCCCGAGCTTCCTCACCGGCGTGATGTCGTCGCTGCCGAAGGCCTTCTTCGTGTAGCTCGCGTCGACCAAGCGCTTGAGATCGCCCGGCGGAATGTCGTCGACGAACTTCGAGAGCACCGCGAACGCGAGCTCGCGGTAGCCCATGCCGCGCATCGCCGCGAGCTCCGAGGCGCTCAGGCGCGGAAGGTTCTCGGGGACGAAGAGGCCGCCGTCGGCGGCGAGGCCTTCGAGCAGGATCCCTGTGAACGGCTGCGGTTCCGCGCCGCCCCGGGTGCTGACGTAGCGCATGGAGCTAGTTCCGCCCCAGCTCCTCGAGCCGGATGCGCGTCACCTTGCCGGTCACGACCGGCAGCTTCTCGATCTTCGCGATCGCGGCGTTCACCGCCTTTTCCTTCGTCTGGTGCGTCAGCATGATGATGTCGACCTGCTCCTCGCCCTCCTGCGGCTCGCGCTGGACCATGGCGTCGATCGAGATCGAGCCGTCGGCGAGGATGCGGGTGATGTCGGCGAGCACGCCCGGCTTGTCGGCGACCTGCATGCGCAGGTAGTAGGAGGTCACGACCTCGTCCATCGGCAGCACCTTGAGGGTCGACATGCGGTCGGGCTGGAACGCGAGGTGCGGCACGCGGTGCTCGGGGTCGGCGGTGTGCAGCCGCGTGATATCGACGAGGTCGGCGACCACCGCGCTGCCGGTGGGCTCGGCGCCCGCGCCCGCGCCGTAGTACATCGTCGGACCGACCGCGTCCCCCTTTACCAGCACCGCGTTCATCACGCCCTCGACGTTGGCGATGAGGCGCTTGGCGGGAATCAGCGTCGGATGCACGCGCAGCTCGATGCCCTGCTCGGTACGCTTCGTGATGCCGAGCAGCTTGATGCGATAGCCGAGCTGCTCGGCGTAGCGGATGTCGGCCTGGGTAAGCTTCGAGATCCCTTCCTTGTAGCACTTGTCGAACTGCATCGGGATGCCGAAGGCGATCGCCGACATGATGGTGAGCTTGTGAGCCGCGTCGACGCCCTCGATGTCGAAGGTCGGGTCGGCCTCGGCGTAGCCGCGCGCCTGGGCCTCCTTCAGCACCGCGTCGAACGCGAGCCCCTTGTCGCGCATCTCCGAGAGGATGAAGTTCGAAGTGCCGTTGATGATCCCGGCGATCCATTCGATGCGGTTGGCGGTGAGGCCCTCGCGCAGCGCCTTGATGATGGGGATGCCGCCCGCGACCGCGCCCTCGAACGCGACCATCACGTCCTTCTTCTGCGCGGCGGCGAAGATCTCGTTGCCGTAGGTGGCGAGCAGCGCCTTGTTGGCGGTGACGACGTGCTTGCCGTTCTCGATCGCGGCGAGCACCAGGTCCTTGGCGACGGTGTAGCCCCCGATCAGCTCGACCACGATGTCGACCTCGGGATCGCGCACCACCGCAAAGCCGTCGGCGACGACGCGCACCGCCCCCCCGGTGAGCTTCTTCGCCTTCTCGATTTCCTTGTCGGCGACCACGCTGATGCGGATGTCGCGTCCGGCGCGGCGCGAGATCTCCTCGCGGTTGCGCGCGAGCACGTTCCAGGTGCCACCGCCCACGGTGCCGATGCCGAGCAGACCGACGTTGATCGGCTTCATTTGAGCCGCTTCCCGAAATGGAACGAGGTCACGACCATCCCTTCGCGAAAATAGAACTTGTGCGCCTGCTGCCGCTGCGTGCCCGAGTCGAGCGCGAGGTTCTCCAGGCCCGCCCCGCGCGCCTTCCGCTCCAGATACGAAAGCAGCGCCTTGCCCACGCCGGTCGAGCGCCGCTTCTCGTCGGTGACCAGGTCGTCGACGTAGAGCTGCCTTCCTTGGAAAGTGTTCTCGTAGACCCGGTAGACCGCGACGCCCGTCACCACCGGCCCGTCCACCGCCACGCACATGCGCGCGCCGCCCTTGAACACCCGCTTCATCTTGGCGGCGTAGTCGCGGGGGAGCGCTGTGCGCAACTGGCGGTGCACGGCTTCGGCCTTGGCGAACCAATCGGGCGCTCCGATCGCCCCGGAGTCATCCGTGACCTCGACGATGCGGATCACAGCAGCCCGTCCTTGCGGAACATTTCCTTGATGCCGCGCACCGCCTGCCGGGTGCGCGCCTCGTTCTCGATGAGCGCGATGCGCACGTGGTCGTCGCCGTAGTCGCCGAAGCCGATGCCGGGGGACACAGCCACCCGCGCGTCCTTCAGCACCTTCTTCGCGAACTCGAGCGACCCGAGCTTCGCGTAGGCCTCGGGAATCTTCGCCCAGATGTACATCGAGGCCTTGGGGTTGTCGACCATCCAGCCCGCCTCGTGGAGGCCCTTCACCATGACGTCGCGGCGCTTCTGGTATTTCATGCGGTGCTCCTCGACGCAGTCCTGCGGACCCTCGAGCGCGACGATCGACGCCACCTGGATCGGCGTGAAGGTGCCGTAGTCGTGGTAGCTCTTGATGCGCGCAAGCGCGTTCACCAGGTCCCTGTTGCCCACCATGAAGCCGATGCGCCACCCGGCCATGTTGTAGCTCTTCGACATGGTGAAGAACTCGACCGCGACGTCGCGCGCCCCGGGCACCTGCATGATCGAGGGCGCCTTCCAGCCATCGAAAGTTATGTCGGCGTAGGCCAAGTCGTGCACCACGAGGATGTCGTGCTGCTTCGCCAGCGCGATCACGCGCTCGAAGAACTCGAGCTCCACGCACTTCGCCGTCGGGTTGGAGGGGAAGCCGACGATCAGCATCTTGGGCTTGGGGATCAGCTCGCGGATCGCGCGCTCCAGCTCCTCAAAGAAATCCACGTCCGCGGTCATGCGCACCGAGCGGATGTCGGCGCCGGCGATGATCGCGCCGTAGATGTGGATCGGATACGAGGGATTGGGCACGAGCACCGTGTCGCCGCGGTCCAGGCACGCGAGCATCAGGTGCGCCAGGCCTTCCTTCGATCCGATGGTGACGATCGCCTCCGAGTCCGGGTCGAACGCGACGCCGTAGCGCCTCTGGTACCAGCTGCAGATCGCGCGGCGCAGGCGCGGGATTCCCTTGGACACCGAGTAGCCGTGCGTGTCCGGGCGCTGGGCGGCCTCGACCAGCTTGGCGACGATATGCTTCGGCGTCGGCCCGTCCGGGTTGCCCATGCTCATGTCGATCACGTCCTCGCCCGCGTGCCGCGCCGCCATCTTCAACTCGTTGGTGATGTTGAAGACGTAGGGCGGAAGGCGCTGGATGCGGGGGAACTGTCTCATGGCGCAGTGCAAAAAGTTATAATGTTACCGGACACTTACAGCACGAGCAAACCTTTGAAGCTGCATCTCGAGTCGGCGGGCGCCAAGAACACGTTTACCGGCTACGGCGCGGGCTACGTGATGGTCAACGGCGAGCGGATCGAGAAGAGCGTCGTCGTGCTGCCCGAGCGCATCCTCGCCGACTGGCCGGCGCCGAGCTTCGCCGGCCTGAGGGCCGAGCACTTCGGGGCGCTCGCGGGCCTCGACCGCGAGATCGTCCTCCTCGGCACCGGAGCGAGGCTGCGCTTTCCGCGGCCCGAGATCGTCGCCCCGCTGCTGAGCGCGGGGATCGGCGTCGAGGTGATGGACCTCCAGGCCGCGTGCCGCACCTACAACATCCTCATGGCCGAAGGGCGCAAGGTGGCGGCGGCGCTGCTGTTCGCATGACCGGAGGCGTCCCGCGCCGCGTCCTGCTCGCGCTCCTGGCCGCGCTCGCGCTCGCCTGGTTCTGCAACCTGGGATACCGGCACCTGGTCAAGCCGGACGAGGGCCGCTACGCGGAGATCCCGCGCGAGATGATCGCGAGCGGCGACTGGCTCACGCCGCACATCAACGGCTACAAGTACTTCGAGAAGCCGCCGCTGCAGTACTGGGCCACGGCGGCCTCCCTGACGGCGTTCGGCATGCACGAATGGGCCGCGCGGCTCTGGCCGGGACTGACGGGGTTCCTCGGCGTGCTGCTGGTGTTCTGGGCGGGAAACCGCCTGTTCGCGCCGCCCGCGGGCCTGCTCGGCGCCGCGGTGACGGCGAGCTCGGCGCTCTACGCCATCGTCGGACACCTGCTCACGCTGGACATGGCGCTCAGCTTCTTCATGTCCGCCTCCGTGTTCGCGTTCGCGGTGGCGCAGCGCGAGCCGGAGGAGACGGGGCGAAGGCGCTGGATGCTGCTCGGATGGGCCGCGATGGCGCTCGCCGTCCTCACCAAGGGACTGGTCGGCGTGGTGCTGCCCGCCGGCGCGGTCGCGGCCTACGTCCTGGCGCAGCGCGATTGGAAGCTGCTGTCGCGGCTGTATCCGGTCCGAGGCGGCCTGCTGTTCCTCGCGATCGCCGCGCCCTGGTTCGTGCTCGTGTCGCGCGCGAATCCGGAGTTCGCCCGCTTTTTCTTCATCCACGAGCACTTCGAGCGCTTCCTCACCAAGGAGCACGACCGCTACCAGCCGGCGTGGTACTTCCTGCCGGTGCTGCTGATCGGGATAATGCCGTGGATCGTGGCGCTGCTCCCCGCCGTGCGCGACGCGTGGAAGCGCACCGCCGCGGCCGGCTTCGACGCGCGGCGCTTCCTGCTCCTGTGGTGCGCAGTCGTGTTCGTCTTCTTCTCCGCGTCGGACTCCAAGCTCGTCCCGTACATCCTGCCCCTTTTTCCGGCGCTGGCGCTCCTGGTCGGAGACTATCTCGGCTCGGCGGGCCGGCGCGTGCTCCTCGCGCAATCGGCCGTGGCCGCCGCGCTGGGGATCGCGCTCGCCGCCGCCGCGCCGTACGCGACGGACTACGCGTCCGACGCGGTGCCGGCTTCCCTGCTGCAAGGCTACGTGCCCTGGCTCGTCGCCGCCGGCGCCGCCCTCGCCGCGGGAGGCGCGCTGTCGGCTGCGCTCCTGTCGCGCGGAATGCGCGCCTCCGCCGCGCTCTCGCTTGCTTTCGGCGGGCTGGCGCTGTCCCAGCTCGCGCTCTCCGGGCACGAGAGCTTGGCGCCCTCGCTTTCCGCGTATCATATCGTCCGGCAGATCCGGGACCAGGTGAAACCGGACGCTCCCTTCTACTTCGTGGAAACCTTCGACCACACGGCGCTCTTCTATCTGGGAAGGAATGTCACCATGGTGTCAGTCACCGACGAGCTCGGCGATCCGATCGGTCGCGCGCCGCGGGATTTTCTCCCGGACGCGGCCGCCTTCGCTCGCGCCTGGGAGGCGGACCGCGACGCCTTCGCCATGTTCAACGCCGCCGATCTTCCCGCCTTCCTCAAGGCCCATCCCGTGCCGATGCGCATCGTCGCCCGCGATCCGCGCCGCGTGATCGTGAGGAAGCCGTGAGCGCGGTCACCTTCGCCCTGCTCATGACGGGCGTGCTGCTGAACGCCGCGGCGCAGCTGCTCCTCAAGGCCGGCACCAACGTGGTCGGTCGATTCGAATTCAGCGCGCAAAACATCGTCCCGGTGGGGATCAAGCTCGCGCTCGAGCCGCACATCGCGGGCGGCCTCGCCTGCTACGTGGTCAGCGTCGCGGTCTGGATCGTCGGGCTGTCGCGCGTCCCGGTGTCGATCGCCTACCCCATGCTGTCGGTCGGGTACATCGTCAACGCGCTCGCGGCCTGGTACCTTTTCGGGGAATCGCTCACCGCGCAGAAGGCGGTCGGCATCGCCTTCATCGTCGCCGGCGTGTTTCTCGTCGCGCGCAGCTAGCATCCGTGGCCGGCGATTCCTTCCTGCCCTTCACGCGCCCCTCGATAGACGAGGACACCATCGCCGGAGTCGCCGAGGTGCTGCGCTCGGGCTGGATCACCTCGGGCCCGAAGGTGAAGGAGTTCGAGGCGGAGCTGTCGCGCTTCTGCGGCGGGCGCCCCGTGCGCGCGCTCAACTCGGGCACCGCCGCGCTCGAGATCGGCCTGCGCCTGGCGGGCGTCGGCCCGGGCGACGAGGTCATCACCACGCCGCTCTCCTGGGTGGCGACCAGCCACATGGTATTGGAGGTGGGCGCGCGGCCGGTCTTCGTCGACGTCGACGCTGCGACGCGCAACATCGACCTCGCGCGAGTCGAGAGCGCGATCACCGCCAAGACCCGCGCCATACTGCCCGTGTACCTCGCCGGCCTTCCCGTCGATCTCGACCGCCTGTACGCCATCGCCGGCCGGCACGCCTTGCGCGTGGTCGAGGACGCCGCGCAGGCCTTCGGTTCGAGCTGGAAAGGCGTCCGCGTCGGCGCGCGCGGCGACCTCGTCGCGTTCAGCTTCCACGCCAACAAGAACCTCACGACGGCGGAGGGCGGCGCCATCGTCCTGCCCAGCGAGGGCGACGCCGCGCTCACGGAAAAGCTGCGGCTGATGGGCGTGACGCGCTTCGGCGACGACGGCATGGACGTCGACGTCGTCGGCGGGAAATTCAACCTCACCGACGTCGCCGCGCGCATCGGCTTGGGCCAGCTGCGGCGCCTCGCCGAATTCACCGAGAAGCGCCGCGCGCTCGCCCGGCGTTACTTCGAGTGCTTCGACCGCGGCCTCGGCTGCGAGCTGCCGCCCGCCGACTTCGAGAACTCCAACTGGCACATGTTCCAGGTGGTGCTGCCGCAGCGCATGGAGCGCGGCCGGTTCATCGCGAAGATGCGCGAGCAGGGCATCGCGGTCGGCGTGCACTATCCTGCGATCCACCTCTTTTCGCTGTATCGCTCGCTCGGCTGGCGCGAAGGCCAGTACCCGAACGCCGAGCGCATCGGCAAGGGCATCGCCACCCTGCCGCTCTTCCCGGCGATGAGGGACGCGGACGTGGAGCGGGTGTGCGAGGCCGTGAAGCGCGTGCTGCGATGAAGCCCAGGGTATCCGTCGTCATCCCCGTCTACAACGAGGAGGCGGTGCTCCCGGCCCTCTTCGCGAGGCTCTATCCGGCGCTCGACGCGCTCGGCCAGCCCTACGAAGTCATCTTCGTGAACGACGGCAGCGCCGACCGCTCTGCGGCGCTGCTGCGCGAGCAGTTCGAGCGGCGCCCCGACGCCACGCGCGTCATCCTGTTCAACGGCAATTTCGGCCAGCACCTCGCCATCATGGCGGGGTTCGAGGCGAGCCGCGGCGAGCGCGTCGTCACCCTCGACGCCGACCTGCAGAACCCGCCCGAGGAGATCGGCAGGCTGCTCGCGAAGATGGACGAGGGCTACGACTACGTCGGCACCGTGCGCAGCGAGCGCCAGGACACCGCGTTCCGGCGGCACGCGTCGCGCCTGATGAACGCGCTCCGCGAGCGCATCACCCAGATACGCATGACCGACCAGGGCTGCATGCTGCGCGCCTACAGCCGGGCGATCGTCGACACCGTCAACGGCTGCCGCGAGATCAATACCTTCATCCCGGCGCTCGCCTACACTTTCGCCCAGCGCCCGACCGAGATCGAGGTCGCCCACGAGGAGCGGATCGCGGGGGAATCGAAATATTCGTTCTACAAGCTCGTCAGGCTGAATTTCGACCTGGTGACGGGATTCTCGGTGCTGCCGCTGCAGCTGTTCTCCTTCTCCGGCATCGTCATCTCGCTGCTGTCGCTCCTGTTCGTGCTGGTGCTCGCGGTGCGGCGCCTGATCGTCGGACCGGAGGCCGAGGGGCTGTTTACCCTGTTCGGGATCGCCTTCTTCCTCATCGGCATCACCCTGTTCGGGATCGGCCTCCTGGGCGAATACGTCGGCCGGATCTACGAGCAGGTGCGCGAGCGCCCGCGCTACGTCATCCAGGCGACGCTCGAGAAGAAAGAGTGACCCGGGCCGTCGTCTTCGCGTACCACGACGTCGGCTGCCGCTGCCTCGAAGTGCTGCTCGCGCGGGGCATCGAGGTGCCGCTGGTGGTAACCCACGAGGACTCGCCCGGGGAGAATATCTGGTTCGGCAGCGTCGCGGCCCTCGCTCGCTCGCGCGGGCTGCCGATCGCAACGCCCGAGGACGCGAACGAATCCTCCTTCGTCGCGAAGGTCCGGGAGTTGCGCCCGGACTTCATCTTCTCGTTCTACTACCGCTCGATGCTCAGGAAGGAGCTCCTCTCGGTCGCACCCGGATTCAACATGCACGGTTCGCTGCTGCCGAAATACCGCGGTCGCGTGCCGGTCAACTGGGCGATCGTCCAAGGAGAAATCGAGACGGGCGCCACGCTCCACGAGATGGTCGAGAAACCCGACGCGGGGCGTATCGTAGATCAGGAAGCCGTGCCTATCCTGCCCGACGACCAGGCCGTCGACGTATTCCGGAAGGTGACCGGCGCCGCCGAGCGCGTGCTCGTGCGCAGCCTTCCCAGCCTGATCGCTGGCACTGCGGTCCTCAGGGTCCAGGACCTTTCGAAGGGAAGCTATTTCGGCGGGCGCAAGCCCGAGGACGGGCGCATCGACTGGCGCGAGAGCGCGAAGCGCATCCACGATCTGGTGCGCGCTGTCGCCCCGCCATACCCCGGCGCCTTCACCCAGATCGAGGGGAAGCGGCTGCGGGTGCTGCGCACACGAACGCTGCCGCGGCGTGCCCCCGCGCGCCCGACCGCGTTCCTCCAAGTGGAAAACGATCGGGTGCTCGCCGCCTGCGTCGACGGCGGATCGCTTGAGCTGCTCGAGACCGAACTGGACGGCAAGGCTCTCTCCGCGCAAGAATTCGCCCATCGCATAGGCGCCCGCAGGGTGCTACTGTCCTAGGAACCTCCATGAAAAGAATCCTGATCCTCGGCGTCAACGGCTTCATCGGCCATCACCTCTCCCAGCGCATCGTCGAGACCACCGACTGGGAGGTCTACGGCATGGACATGCAAAGCGACCGCGTCGCCGACCTGCTCGACCACGAGCGCTTCCGCTTCTTCGAGGGCGACATCACGATCAACCGCGAGTGGATCGAGTACCACGTGCGCAAGTGCGACACCGTGCTGCCGCTGGTCGCGATCGCGACTCCGGCGACCTACGTCAAGCAGCCGCTCAGGGTTTTCGAGCTCGACTTCGAGGCGAACCTGCCGATCGTGCGCGGCTGCGTGAGGCACGGCAAGCGCCTGGTGTTCCCCTCGACCTCGGAGGTCTACGGCATGTCGCCGGACCGCGAGTTCGACCCCGAGAGCTCGCCGCTCGTCTACGGGCCGATCAACAAGCCGCGCTGGATCTACGCATGTGCGAAGCAGCTCATGGACCGGGTGATCCACGCCTACGGAATGATGGAAGGACTCGACTACACGCTGTTCCGCCCGTTCAACTGGATCGGCTCGGGTCTCGACAACCTCAACGCGCCCAAGGAAGGCAGCTCGCGCGTCATCACCCAGTTCTTCGGCCATATGGTGCGCGGCGAGCCCATCAAGCTCGTCGACGGCGGGCGCCAGAAGCGCGCCTTCACGTACATCGACGACGGCATCGACGCGCTGGTGCAGATCATCGCCAACCCCGGGCGCATCGCCAGCGGCAAGATCTACAACATCGGCAATCCGAAGAACAACTACTCGGTGAGGGAGCTCGCCGAGATGATGCTGAAGCTCGCTCTCGAATATCCCGAGTATCACGACAAGGCCAAGAAGGTGAAGCTCGTGAACACCACCGCGGCCCAGTACTACGGCAAGGGGTACCAGGACGTGCAGAACCGCGTCCCGAGAATCGCGGGCACGATGAAGGACCTCGGCTGGAAGCCTCGCGTCGGCATGCGCGAGGCGCTGAAGCGCATCTTCGACGCGTATCGCACGCACGTCCAGGACGCGGCCCAGCTGGTGGAATGAAGCTCGCGCTCAAGGTCGACGTCGACACCTACCGCGGGACGCGCAAGGGCGTACCGCGGCTGGTCGAGATCCTGAAGAAGCACGACGCGGGCGCGACGTTCTTCTTCAGCCTGGGGCCGGATCACACCGGCCGCGCGATAAAGCGCGCGTTCCGCCGCGGATTCTTCTCCAAGGTGTCGCGCACCTCGGTGCTGTCGCACTACGGCCTGCTCACCCTGCTCTACGGCACGCTGCTGCCGGGACCGGACATCGGCCGGCGCTGCGGCGGGATCATGCGCTCGGTTCGCGACGCCGGCTTCGAGGTCGGAATCCACACCTGGGACCACGTCAAGTGGCAGGACGGCGTCTGCGGCGCGGACGCGCAATGGACCGAGCGCCAGATGGTCTTAGCGCAAGAGCGATTCCAAAGTATCTTCGGCGAGCCTGCGCGCGCCCACGGCGCCGCGGGATGGCAGATGAACCTGCACGCCCTGCGCCTGACGCAGCGCCTGGGCTTCGACTACTGCTCCGACAGCCGCGGCACCCGCCCCTTCATTCCCGTGTGGCGCGCCGAGATCGTCGCCTGCCCGCAGCTGCCGACGACGCTCCCCACCCTCGACGAGCTGATCGGCACGGACGGCGTGACCGCGAAGAACGTCGCCGGGCATGTGCTCGAGCTCACGCGCACGCCGCCGGTAGAGGGGCATGTGTACACGCTTCACGCCGAGCTCGAGGGCGGGAAGCTCGCGGGAGCCTTCGAGGCGATGCTCGCCGGCTGGAAGAGCCAGGGCTACGAGCTGGTGCCGCTGCGCGCGCTCGCCGAGGAGCTCGACCTGAAGAGCCTGCCGCGCAACGAGATCGCCCTGGGAGCCGTGCCGGGGCGCTCGGGCTCGCTCACCGTCCAGGGCAAGGAGTTCCTCTCATGAACGGCCTCTTTCCGGGATTCAGGCAACGGCGCATCAGGACGAGCGGAGCCGCGATCAATCTGGTCCAGGGAGGCGTCGGGCCGCCCCTGCTCCTGCTGCACGGCTATCCGCAGACGCACGCGATCTGGCACAGGGTCGCGCCCGAGCTGGCCAGGCGCTTCAGCGTCGTCGCCGCGGACCTGCGCGGCTACGGCGACAGCGAGAAACCGCACGGCCTGGCCGACCACTCCAACTATTCCAAGCGCGCCATGGCGCAGGACCAGGTCGAGGTGATGCGCGCGCTCGGCCACGAGGACTTCTTCGTGTGCGGGCACGACCGCGGCGGGCGCGTCGCGCACCGCATGGCGCTCGACCACCCGGGGCAGGTGCGGAAGCTCGCCGTGCTCGACATCATCCCGACGCGCACCATGTACCAGCGCGTGACGCGCGAATTCGCGAAGTCCTACTATCACTGGTTCTTCCTGCTGCGTCCCGAGCCGATCCCCGAGACGCTGATCGGCTCGAACCCCGACTTCTACCTCGAGAGCCACATCGGAACGCGGCACGCCGGGCTCAAGGCGTTCGCGACCGAGGCGCTCGCCGAGTATCGCCGGTGCTTCCGCGATCCGGCGGCGATCCACGCGAGCTGCGAGGACTACCGCGCCGCCGAGTCGATCGACCTCGAGCACGACGAGGCGGACATCGCGCGCAAGGTAACCGCGCCGCTGCTGGTGCTGTGGGGCAAGCACGGCACCATCGAGCGCTGCTTCAAGCCGCTCGCCGACTGGGCCGAGCGCGCCGAGAACGTGCAGGGGCGCACCCTCGACTGCGGCCACTACCTGCCCGAGGAGGCGCCGGCCGAACTGCTCGGCGAACTGGTAAAATTCTTCGCGTAGACAGTCGAGACGCGCAAACAGGATGGCCGACAAAGCGGTAGGCGATTTCGTACTGCCCGCCACCGGCGGCAAGGAATTCCGGCTCTCGGCGGCAAAGTCCAGGCTCGTGGTGCTGTACTTCTATCCGAAGGACAACACCCCGGGCTGCACCACCGAGGGCTCACAGTTTCGCGATCTGCATCCGAGGTTCGTGAAGGCCGGAGCCGCCGTGTACGGGGTGTCGCGGGACAGCCTCAGGTCGCACGAGAACTTCAAGGCCAAGATGGAGTTCCCCTTCGACCTGCTTTCCGACGAGAACGAGAAGGTCTGCGAGCAGTTCGGCGTGATGAAGATGAAGAACATGTACGGCAGGAAGGTGCGCGGCATCGAGCGCAGCACTTTCGTCCTCGACCGCGATCGGGTGATTCTGCGCGAATGGCGCGGCGTCAAGGTTCCGGGCCACGCACAGGAGGTGCTCGATTTTGTTGAAGCAGACTGAGCGGCCGCTCGAATCCGGGCCCGCCGCCGCGCGAAAGCCTTCCCGCCAATCCCGGGCGAAAGCCCAGCATTCCACCGCCAAGCTGTTCGTGCTGGACACCAATGTCCTGATCCACGATCCGACGAGCCTGTTCCGGTTCGAGGAACACGACGTGTTCCTGCCGATCATGACGCTCGAGGAGCTGGACAACCACAAGAGCGGCGCCTCGGAGATCGCCCGCAACGCGCGCCAGGCGAGCCGCTTCCTCGATGACATCGTGAGCCACGCTCCAGGCCCCATCGCCGAAGGGATTCCGCTGAAGCGCCACGACGCCGACAGCGCGGGCGGCCGCCTCTACCTGCAGACCGAGGCGATCGCCGGACACATCCCCGCGAGCCTGCCGATCGGAAAGTCCGACAATCACATCATCGGCGTGGTGATCTTCCTCCAGAAGCGCGAGCCGGACCGGCCGGTCATCCTGGTGTCCAAGGACATCAACATGCGCATCAAGGCGCATGCGCTCGGCTTGCTCGCCGAGGACTACTACAACGACAAGGTGCTCGAGGACACCGACCTCCTCTACACCGGCGCGCGCGAGCTGCCGGCCGACTTCTGGGACGAGCACGGCCGCGACGTCGAGTCGTGGAAGCGCGAGGGCCGCGCCTACTACCGCGTCCGCGGCCCGCTGTGCGACAAGCTGCTGCTGAACGAGTTCGTCTATCAGGAGAGCGAGCGGCCGCTGCTCGCGACGGTGAAGGAGCTGTCGGAGCGCAGCGCGGTGCTCGAGACCGTGCGCGACTACACCCACGCGAAGAACAACGTCTGGGGCATCACGGCGCGCAACCGCGAGCAGAATTTCGCGCTCAATCTGCTCATGAATCCCGACATCGACTTCGTCACCCTGCTCGGCCAGGCGGGCACCGGCAAGACGCTGCTCGCGCTCGCCGCAGGCCTCATGCAGACCCTGGAGTCCAAGCAATACTCGGAGATCATCATGACCCGGGTCACCGTCCCCGTCGGCGAGGACATCGGCTTCCTGCCGGGAACGGAGGAGGAGAAGATGACGCCCTGGATGGGCGCGCTCGAGGACAACCTCGACGTGCTGAACAAGACCGACGACGAGGCGGGCGAGTGGGGCCGGGCCGCCACGCGCGACCTCATCCGCTCGCGCATCAAGATCAAGTCGCTCAACTTCATGCGCGGCCGCACCTTCATCAACAAGTACCTCATCCTGGACGAGGCGCAGAACCTCACGCCCAAGCAGATGAAGACGCTGATCACGCGTGCCGGTCCGGGTACCAAGGTGGTGTGCCTGGGCAACATCGCGCAGATCGACACACCCTACCTCACCGAGGGCAGCTCGGGCCTGACCTACGTGGTCGACCGGATGAAAGGCTGGCAGCATTCGGGGCACGTCACCCTGCAGCGGGGCGAGCGCTCGCGCCTCGCCGACCACGCCGCCGAAGCGCTGTAAGATAGGCCGCACTTCAACTCCAACGGAAAGGACGACATGCACCGCGCCCTCGTACCGGTAGTCACCGCCGTGCTGCTCGCCGCCGCCGGCGCGGCCTGTGCGCAGAAGCAGGATTTCAAGCCCTACGTCGGCCAGCAGGGCAAGGACGTCGTCTGGGTGCCGACCCCGGACGAAGTGGTCGACCGCATGCTCACCATGGCGCAGACCAAGCCCGACGACTACGTGATCGACCTCGGCGCTGGCGACGGCAAGATCGCGATCGCCGCCGCGAAGAAGTTCGGCGCGCGCTCGATGGGCGTCGAATACAACCCGGACATGGTGGCCTACGCGCAGAAGAACGCCCAGGCCGCGGGCGTCACCGGCAGGGCGCAGATCGTCCACGGCGACATCTTCGCCACCGATTTCACGACGGCCACGGTGCTGACGATGTACCTCCTGCCCTCGCTCAACATGAAGCTGCGGCCGCAGATCCTCGCGCTGCGCCCCGGCACGCGCATCGTCACCCACGCCTTCAACATGGAGGACTGGGAGCCCGACGAGTCTTCCGACGTGGACGGCAGGCGCGTCTACTTCTGGGTCGTGCCGGCGAGCGTCGCGGGGCGCTGGGCGCTGGAGGCCACGAGCAACGGCGCTACCGAGAAGGTCAGCCTCAATTTCGAGCAGAAGTTCCAGAGGATCGAGGGCGTAGCCTTCCTCGGCACGGTGCTCGCGGGCCTGCGCGACGCGCACCTGTCCGGGTTCCGGATCAGCTTCGCCTACGTCGACGGCCGCGGCGTGCGCCGCGACTTCAGCGGCCGGGTGACGGGCGCCGCGATGGAAGGCTCGTTCCGCAGCGACAGCGGCCAGGAAGGCCGCTGGTCGGCGGCGAAGAAATAGCGGCGGCCGGGCGCGGGCCGTTACAGGGTCTTGTGGGTCCCGTCGCAGTAGGGCTGGTTGCGCGTGCGCTTGCAGCCGCACAGCCACAGCTTCTCGGCCTTGGCGACGGTGAATTTTACCGGCGTGAATTCGGTGGTCTTGTGAGTGCCGTCGCAGAAGGGTTGGCTCTTCGACCCCCCGCAGCGGCACCACCAGTAGTCGCCGGGCGCCAGCTCCACGGCATACGGCGATTTCTGCGCGATGTGGGGTTCGGCCATGCTGGGTCTCTCCTGCTCAGGGGCCTGTGGCCAACGCGCGGACGTATACCCCGGCTTCAGCGGAAT
>DASSQD010000005.1:0-11555 GCA_035702665.1 Burkholderiales bacterium | reverse complement strand
CTATCACGCCTACGAGCGCAAGCTCGACGAGCTTTTCGCCAGGGAGAAAGGCAAATGAGCGAAGCCGCGACGGCGCCGAAACCGAAGAAATCGGTCGCCCTTTCCGGAGTCGCCGCCGGCAACACCGCGCTGTGCACGGTGGGCCGCAGCGGCAACGACCTGCACTACCGGGGCTACGACATCCTCGATTTCGCCGACGAGGCCGAGTTCGAGGAGGTCGCTTACCTGCTCGTGCACGAGAAGCTGCCGAACCGGGCCGAGCTCGCCGCGTACAAGAAGCGGCTCGCGACGCTGCGCGGCCTCCCGCACGCGGTCAAGGCGGCGCTCGAGCAGGTGCCGGCTTCGGCGCATCCCATGGACGTTCTGCGCACCGGCGTCTCGGTGCTCGGCACCGTCGAGCCCGAGAAGGACGACCATTCCCCCGCGGGGGCGCGCGCCGTCGCGGATCGCCTCATGGCCTCGCTCGGGTCGATGCTGCTCTACTGGCACCACTACGGCAGGAGCAAGCGGCGGATCGAGACCGAGACGGACGACGATTCGATCGGCGGGCACTTCCTGCACCTGCTCCACGGCAAGCCGCCTTCGGCCGAGTGGCAGCGCGCCATGCACACCTCGCTCATCCTCTACGCCGAGCACGAGTTCAACGCCTCGACGTTCACCTGCCGCGTCATCGCCGGCACGGGCTCCGACATCCACTCGGCGATCTGCGGCGGCATCGGCGCCCTGCGCGGGCCCAAGCACGGCGGCGCGAACGAGTTCGCCTTCGAGGTCCAGTCGCGCTACGCGAGCCCCGACGCCGCCGAGGCCGACGTGCTGCGGCGCCTCGCTAACAAGGAGATCGTCATCGGCTTCGGCCACCCGGTGTACACCACCGGCGACCCGCGCAACCGCGTGATCAAGGACGTCGCGCGGCGGCTGTCGCAGTCAAAGAAGGACACGAAGCTCTACGACATCGCCGAGCGTCTCGAGCAGGTGATGTGGCGCGAGAAGAAGATGTTCGCGAACCTGGACTGGTATAGTGCGGTCTCCTATCACATGATGGGCGTCCCGACCGCCATGTTCACCCCGATTTTCGTCGTCTCGCGCACCTCCGGCTGGTCCGCGCATATCATCGAGCAGCGAATCGACGGTAAAATCATCCGCCCGGCCGCCGTCTACAACGGGCCCGAGAACCGGAGATGGGTGCCGCTCGCCGAGCGCCGGTGAGGTGAAACAGGAGACAGCGATGAAGGACCTGAGGCCCGCTTTCCTCGCAGCGCTGCTTTGCGCCTGCCCCGCCATGGCGTCCCCCGCCGGCGACATCGCCGGAACCTGGGAATGCAGGCTTCCCGGAGTCGAGTACCACAACAAGCCTCCGATTCTCTACGTCGCCGACGCCGGAAGCGACCAGGTGACCATCGAAGTGGACGGCTTCGCGCGCGAGATCTACGGCCGGTCCGAGGTCCTCGCCGACGCGGACGGGTGGTTCAAGGTGAAGCCCGCGCAGGGCCAGGAGTTCATGATCCGGCCGGAAGGCGTGACGGCCAAGGTGAAGACCGCGTCGATGGGCCTGCGCCTCGGCGATGCGAAAGGCGACTACCGCTGCCTGCGGCTGCCCATGACGGGAACGCCGGTCGCCGCGCCCGCGGCTGCGGCCGGGCAGGCGGCACCGGCCGCGCCCGCCGCGGAAACCGCTCCGCCCGCCGCCGCGGAGCCCAGCCCCGCTCCCGCCCCCTCGGGAGAGCCGTCCGCGGCGCCGTCCGCAATGCCGAGCGAAGGGGCCGTCAAAAAAGACTATTGATGTCCGCTCACGTTTCCAATGTCCGCCCCACGCCGGACAGGGTCCTCGTCGACATCGCCGACTACGTCGGCAAGTATCAGATAGAGAGCGCCGAAGCCTACAACACCGCGCGGCTGTGCCTGATGGACACGCTGGGCTGCGGCCTGGAGGCGCTCGAATATCCCGCCTGCACCAAGCTGCTCGGTCCGCTGGTTCCCGGCACGTCGATGTCCAGGGGCGCGCGCGTTCCCGGCACGCGCTTCGAGCTCGACCCGGTCCAGGCCGCGTTCAACATCGGCGCGGCGATCCGCTGGCTCGACTTCAACGACACCTGGCTCGCCGCCGAGTGGGGCCACCCTTCCGACAATCTCGGCGGCATCCTCGCGACCGCCGACTGGCTGTCGCGCAGCGGCACGCCGCTCTCGATGCGCGACGTGCTCACGGCGATGATCAAGGCGCACGAGATCCAGGGCGTGATTGCCCTTGCGAACAGCTTCAACCGCGTCGGCCTCGACCACGTCGTGCTCGTCAAGGTCGCCACCACCGCGGTGGTGGCGCAGATGCTGGGCCTGCCGCGCGACGCGGTGATCAACGCCGTGTCCCTCGCGTGGGTCGACGGGCAGAGCCTGCGCACCTACCGCCACGCGCCCAATACCGGCTCGCGCAAGTCCTGGGCGGCGGGCGACGCGACCTCGCGCGGCGTGCGCCTTGCGCTCATCGCGAGGACCGGCGAGATGGGCTATCCGTCGGTGCTCTCCGCCAAGGGCTGGGGCTTCTACGACGTATCGTTCCGCGGCAAGCCGTTCAAGTTCCAGCGCCGTTACGGCTCCTACGTCATGGAAAACGTCCTGTTCAAGATCTCCTTCCCGGCGGAGTTCCACGCGCAAACGGCGGTGGAAGCCGCCATCGAGCTGCACCCCGAGGTGAAAGACAAGCTGGACAAGATCAAGAAGATCGAGATCGTCACCCACGAATCGGCGATCCGCATCATCGACAAGAAAGGCCCCTTGAACAATCCCGCCGACCGCGACCACTGCATCCAGTACATGGCCGCGATCGGCCTGATCAAGGGTAGTCTCACGGCCGCCGACTACGAGGACGAGGTCGCGCGCGATCCGCGCATCGACGCGCTGCGCGCGAAGATGAGCTGCGTCGAGAACAAGCGCTGGTCGCGCGACTATCTCGACCCCAAGAAGCGCTCGATCGCGAACCAGCTCCAGGTCTTCTTCAAGGACGGGACCGCGACGCGCAAGGTGGCGGTAGAATACCCCGTCGGCCACCGCCGCCGCCGGCACGAAGGCATCCCCTTGCTCGAAGCCAAGTTCCGCACCAACCTCGCCCGCCGCTTCCCCGCGGAGCGGCAGCAGGCGATCCTCGATCTGTGCCGCGACCAGAACCGCCTCGAATCGACCCCGGTCGACAAGTTCGTCGACCTGTTCGTCATCTGAAGGAAGTCCGATGTCACACAACCTGTTCAGCACCCTCAAAGAATTCAAGATGAAATCCGGGAAGACGGGCAAGCTCTACTCGCTGCCCGCGCTCGGGAAAGCGCTCGGCGTCGATACGTCGCGCCTGCCGGTATCGATCCGCATCGTGCTCGAATCGGTGCTGCGCAACTGCGACGGCAAGAAGGTCACCGAGGCCCATGTGCGCGAGCTGGCGCGCTGGAAGCCCAACGCGCCGCGCACCGAGGAGATTCCCTTCGTGGTGTCGCGCATCCTGCTGCAGGACCTGACCGGGATTCCGGCGCTGGCGGACCTCGCCGCGATGCGGAGCGTCGCCGACCGCCTCGGCAAGGACGCCAAGGTGGTCGAGCCGCTGGTGCCGGTCGACCTGGTGGTCGACCACTCGATCCAGATCGACCACTACGGCGTGAAGAACGCGCTCGATCTGAACATGAAGCTCGAGTTCAGGCGCAACCAGGAGCGCTACACCTTCATGAAGTGGGCGACGCAGGCCTTCGACACGTTCCGCGTCGTGCCGCCCGGAATCGGCATCGTCCACCAGGTCAACCTCGAGTACCTCGCGCGCGGCGTGCACAGGAAGGACGGGATCAGCTACCCGGATTCGCTCGTCGGCACCGACAGCCATACCACCATGATCAACGGCATCGGCGTGGTCGGCTGGGGCGTGGGCGGCATCGAGGCCGAGGCGGGGATGCTCGGCCAGCCGATCTATATGCTCACCCCCGACGTGGTCGGCTTCAACTTGAAGGGGCGGCTGCGCGGCGGGGTGACGGCGACCGACCTCGTGCTCACCATCACCGAGATCCTCAGGAAGGCCAAGGTGGTGAACAAGTTCGTCGAATTCTTCGGCGAGGGCACCGCGAGCCTCACCGTCCCCGACCGCGCCACGATAGGAAACATGGCGCCCGACTACGGCGCGACCATGGGCTTCTTCCCCATCGACGACGCCACCATCGCCTATTTCGAGGGGACCGGGCGCACGAAGGACGAGATCGACGCCTTCCAGTCCTACTTCAAGGCGCAGGGCATGTACGGCACCCCGAAGAAGGGCCAGATCGACTACAGCGAGGTGATCGAGCTCGATCTGGGCACGGTGACGCCTTCGCTCGCCGGCCCCAAGCGCCCGCAGGACAGGATCGAGATCGGCAAGGTGAAGGCGAAGTTCAGCGAGCTCTTTTCCAAGCCGGTCGCCGAGAACGGCTTCGCCAAGAAGGCCGAAGACCTGTCCAAGCGCTTCAAGACGCGCGACGGCCTCGACGTCGGCTCCGGCGACGTGATGATCGCCGCGATCACCTCGTGCACGAACACCTCGAACCCCGGCGTGCTGCTCGCCGCGGGCCTGCTCGCCAAGAAAGCGGTCGAGCGCGGCCTGACGGTGAAGAAGCACGTCAAGACCTCGCTTGCGCCCGGGTCGCGCGTGGTCACCGAGTACCTCAAGAAGACCGGGCTCCTGCCCTACCTCGAGAAGCTCGGCTTCAACCTCGCCGCGTACGGCTGCACCACCTGCATCGGCAACTCGGGGCCGCTCGCCGAGACCATCGACGAGGCGATCAGCAAGAACGACCTGATCGGCGCCGCGGTGCTCTCGGGCAACCGCAACTTCGAGGCCCGCATCCACGCCAGCCTGCGCGCGAACTTCCTCGCCTCGCCGCCGCTCGTCGTCGCCTACGCGCTCGCGGGCACGGTGCTCCGTGACCTGATGAGCGAGCCGATCGGCAAGGGCAAGAGCGGCGAGGACGTGTGGATCGGCGACATCTGGCCCGCCGCCGAGGAGATCCAGGCGTGCATGAAGCACGCGATGGACCCCAAGACCTTCCGCACGCTCTACGGCGACGTCGCCAACGCGAATCCGATGTGGAAGACCGTCCAAGCGGCGACGGGCCAGGTGTACGGCTGGCCGAAGTCGACCTACATCGCCGAGCCGCCCTTCTTCAAGGATTTCGCCATGCAGCCCAAGGCGACCGGCGCGATCCGCAGCGCCAGGGTCCTCGGCATCTTCGGCGACTCGCTCACCACCGACCACATCAGCCCGGCGGGGTCGATCAAGCCGACCTCGCCCGCGGGCACCTATCTCCTCGAGCACGACGTCTCGGTGTCCGACTTCAACAGCTTCGGCGCGCGCCGCGGCAACCACGAGGTGATGATGCGCGGCACCTTCGGCAACGTGCGCATCAAGAACCTGATGCTGCCGGTGAAGCCCGACGGCTCGCGCACCGAGGGCGGCCTCACCTACCACCAGCCGTCGGGCGAGCAGATGCCGATCTACGAGGCTGCGATGAAGTACATCGCCGAGGGCGTGCCGACCGTGGTGTTCGGCGGCGAGGAGTACGGCACCGGCAGCTCGCGCGACTGGGCGGCGAAGGGCACGCTGCTGCTCGGCACGCGCGCGGTGATCGTGAAGAGCTTCGAGCGCATCCACCGCGCCAACCTCGTCATGATGGGCGTGCTGCCCTTCCAGTTCACCGGCAGCGACTCGGTCGCGTCGCTCGGGATCAAGGGCGACGAGACCGTCGACATCCTCGGCATCGAGAAAGGCGTGCAGCCGCGCCAGGAAGTCACCGCGGTGATCCGCCGCAAGGACGGATCGACGAAGGAGATCAAGCTGCTGCTGCGGATCGAAACGCCGATCGAGGTCGACTACTACGTGCACGGCGGGATCCTGCCGTTCGTGCTGCGCGACCTCCTCGCCACGGCAAAGGCGTCCGCCCGTGCCGCGTAGCGTCCCGGCGCCCGCCGCCCTTCTCGCCTCGGTTCTCGCCGCAGCTTCCTTCGGAGCCTACGCCCAGTATCCGACCAAGCCGATCCGCCTGGTCGTTCCGTTCGCGCCCGGAGGCAGCTCGTCGATCATCGCCCGTGCGTTCTCGACGGAGATGAGCAAGGGCCTGGGCCAGCAGTTCGTCGTCGAGAACAAGCCCGGCGGCGGGGGCAACATCGCGATGGAGGAGGTCGCGCACGCCGAGCCGGACGGCTACACGCTCATCATCGGCCACATCGGCACGTTCGCGGTGAACCCCTTCATGTTCAAGAAGCTCCCCTTCGACACCAACCGGGACTTCCGCGCCGTGTCCCTGTTCGCCAAGGTTCCGCAGATCTACGTCGTGCCCTCGGGCGTGCCCGCGAAGGACCTGCGCGAGTTCGTGGCGCTCGCGAAGAAGGAGCCGGGCAAGCTCTACTACGGCTCGGCCGGCAACGGCAGCGCCGGCCATCTCGCGGTCGAATACTTCAAGATGGTGAGCGGCATCGACATCCAGCACGTGCCGTACAAGGGCACCGGTCCCAACCTGATCGATCTGATCGCCGGGCGCACCCAGTTCACCGCGGCGGGCACGCCGCCGCTGATGCCGCACGTGCAGTCGGGCAAGCTGCGCGTAGTCGCGGTCGGCGCGTCGAGGCGTTTGCCCATCCTTCCCGAGGTGAAGACGGTCGCCGAGCAGGGCTATCCCGGCTTCGAGACCGCTCAGTGGTACGGGCTGAACGCGCCCGCGAAGCTCCCCGACGCGATCGCGAACCGCCTCGCCGCGGAAGCCGCCAAGGCTGCGAAGAGCCCGGCCGTGAACAAGCAGCTCGAGCCCGACGCCGCCGAGCCGATCGGCTCGACGCCGAAGGAATACGCGGACTACATCGCCGCCGAGCAGCAGCGCTGGAAGCGGGTCGTCGAGAAGGCGCACATCCAGGCCGATTGACGGGATGAACAAGCCCAGCGAAAGCGTTCTCGCGGCCGGCGGCCCCAAGGTCGCGAAGAGGAAAGGCGGCGATCTCATCGCCGAGTTCCTCGTCGGCGAGAAGATCCCGTACGTCTTCGGCATCTGCGGCCACGGCAACGTCGGCCTGCTCGACCCGCTCTACCAGGTGCGCGACAAGGTCAAGCTCGTCTCGCCCCGCCACGAGCAGACCGCCGCGCACATGGCCGACGGCTATTTCCGCGTGAAGCACCGGCCCGTGGCGACGCTCACCTCCACGGGCCCCGGCTCGGCCAACCTCATCATGGCGCTCGCGGTGGCGCAGACCGATTCCTCCGCCCTCCTCGCCATCACGGCGAACGTCCCGACCTCGCAGTTCAACCGCGGACCCTTTCAGGAGCTGAACCGCCACAACCAGGCGGATTTCCCGAACGTCATCCGCCCGGTGGTGAAACGGAGCTTCCAGCCGACGCGCGTCGACATGCTGCCGCTCGCGATGCGCCAGGCGATCACCACGGCGACCAGCGGCCGGCCCGGTCCGGTGAACCTCGACGTTCCCTTCAACCTGTTCCAGGAAGAGGCCGAAGTCGCGCTCGAGCCCGCATGGCGGTCGGCCGAGCGGCGCAGCGGCGCCTCGCCCGAGGACGTGAAGAAGACGCTGGAGCTGCTGCAGAACTCGCGCCGGCCGGTGATCTTCATCGGTCACGGGATGACGCTCTCCGAGGGCGGCGCGGAGCTGACCGAGTTCGCGAGGAAGCACCGCGTTCCGGTGATCAGCTCGCCGAACGGCATGGGCTGCATCGACATGCGCGATCCCCTGTCGCTCGGCTTCATCGGCAGGAACGGCGCCTATCCCGCCAACCAGGCCGGCCGGCACGCGGACCTCGTGATCGCGATCGGCGCGCGCTTCGACGACCGCTCCTCCTCGTCCTGGATGCCCGGCTACTCCTGGAACTTCCCGGCGGCGAAGCTGGTGCACGTCGACGTCGATCACGCCGAGATCGGCAGGAACTACACGCCGGACATCGGCGTCCTCGCCGACGCGCGCACCTTCGTGCGGCAGCTGCTCGCGGAGAACCTGCGGATCGACGGGAAACAGCTCGACGCGTGGCACTCGGAGATCGCGCAATGGCGCGCGGAGTGGGAGAAATACATCCGCCCGAACTTCGAGATCCACGCCTCGCCGATCCGGCCCGAGCGCATCGTCGCCGACTGCCGCGCGGTGCTCCCCGACGATGCCATCATCTCGCTCGATTCCGGGATCCACCACAACTGGTTCATGCAGTTCTGGGAGGCGCGAAAGCCGCAGGCGATGCTGAACACCTGGGGCTACTCGGGCATGGGCTTCGGGCCGAGCTCCATCCTGGGAGCGAAGCTCGCAGCGCCCGACCGTCCCTGCGTCTCCATCTGCGGCGACGGCGGCTTCACCATGGTGTCGCACGTGCTGTGCACGGCCGTGGAGTACGACATCCCCGCGGTGTGGGTCGTGTGGAACAACTTTGCCTGGGCCGCGATCCGCGACCTGCAGTACGCCTACTTCGGCGGCCGCGAGCACGGCACCGCCTTCTACGCCGGGCCCGAGCGCAAGCCCTACAACCCGGACTTCGCCGCCTGGGCGCGCGCGGCCGGCGTCGAGGGAATGACCGTCACCCAATCCCAGGATTTCAAAGGCGCGCTCGAGCACGCGGTGAAGCTGGGCAAGCCCTGCCTCATCGACGTGCACGTCGACGCCAACATCCGCCCGCCCGGGACGGGAGCCTGGGCGCTGCCGCCGATCCCGCACGCCGAGCCGGTCTTCGGCAGAAAGCACGTCCGCTGAAGGACCGGGAATAGGCGATGGCCGGAGTTCTCGCCATCTGGCACGACCTCGAGGACTCGTACTCGGACCTCTACGAGCGCTGGCTCGTGACCGAGCACATCCCGGAGCGCCTCGCGCTGCCGGGGTTCCTCGAGGCGAGGCGCTACGAGGCGACGGCGGGGTCTCCGCGCTTCTTCATCCGCTACGAGACGGCGTCGCCGGAGGCGCTCGCCTCGCCGGAATATCTCGCGAGGCTGGCCTCCCCCACGCCGCAGACGCGAGAAGTGATGAAGGGGTTCCGCAACATGGTGCGCACCGCCTGCGCGGTCGCCTATCGTTCGCCGCGCCGGGCAATCGGCGGCTGCGCGGTCGCGGCGTACTCCGGGCGGCCGGCAGAGGTCGACGCGGCCGGCCTCGAGCGCGATCCGCGCGTCGTCGGCGTCCAGGTTTGGCAGGCCGCGCAGGGTCCGGCGAGCGCCACGAGCAGCGAGGCGAGGCTGCGGCCGGGCGGGGACCGCGGGATAGCCACCGCGCTGATCGTGGAAGTCATGCGGGAAAAGGACGGAGAAGCATTGGAAGACCGGGTGCGCGCGGCGCTGGAAGGCTCCCCGGCTCACGTCGGCACTTATCGATTGCTCGGCTCATGGAGGAACGGATCATGAAGAGGATGTCGTGGATCTTCGCGCTGCTCGCCGCCGCGCCGGCGGCGATGGCGCAGAGCGCAAAGCCGGTCAGGATCGTCGTCCCCTACGCCGCGGGCGGCGCGGTGGACGTGGTCTCGCGCACCGTGGGGCAGCGCATGTCGGAGCAGATGAAGAGCCCGGTCGTCGTCGACAACCGCCCCGGCGCGAACGCCAACCTCGGCGCCGATCTCGTCGCCAAGGCGGCCGCCGACGGCTCGACCTTGCTCATGGGCGCGAACGGCCTCGCGACGAACGTGAGCCTGTTCCAGAACCTGCCGTTCGACGCGCGGCGCGATTTCGCGCCGGTCGGGCGCGTCGGCTACGCGCCGCTGGTGCTCGTCGTCTCGCCGGCTTCGCCGGCGAAGTCGCTGACGGAGCTGCTCGCGCTCGCCCGGGCGAAGCCCGGCAGCCTCAACTACGGATCGGCGGGCAACGGCAGCTCGCAGCACCTCGCGACCGAGCTCTTGCGCATCCAGACGGGGATCGACGTGGTGCACGTGCCCTACAAGGGCGGCGCCCCGGCGATCACCGACCTCATGGGCGGGCGCATCGCCTTCTTCATCACCAACCCGGTCGAGGTCGCCGCGAACATCAAGGCGCAGCGGCTGCGCGCGCTCGCGGTCGCGAGCCCGAAGCGGATCGCGATGCTCCCCGAGGTTCCGACGTTCGCGGAAGCCGGCGTCCCCGGCTACGAGGCTTTCGTCTGGTGGGGCCTGTTCGCCCCGGCGAAGACGCCGCACGATACGGTCGCCAGGCTCAGCGCGGAGATGCTGAAGGCGCTCGAGGACGCGGGCGTCCGGGAGAAGCTCTCGGCCCTGGGCGCGGTCGTCGACCCGCTGGGGGCGGACGCCTTCGACGCCTTCTACAGGGCCGAGATCGAGAAATGGGCCAAGGTGGTCAAGACTTCCGGGATACAGCCCGATTGAAGTATCGTGCGAACAACACAAGGAGCTTTGCGCAGTGAGTAGCGAGTACGACGTGATCGTGGTCGGCGGCGGCAACGCCGCCCTGTGCGCCGCGCTGTCGGCGAAGGAGACGGCGAAGCGGGTGCTTCTGCTCGAGCGCGCGCCCGAGGACGAATCCGGGGGCAATTCGCGCTTCACCGCAGGGCTCCTGCGCATCGTGTACAACGGCGCCGAGGACCTCGCGCAGCTGATCGACCTGTCGAGGGAGGAGCGCGAGCGCACCGACTTCGGCACGTACACGGCCGACCAGTTCCTCGACGACATGGCGCGCGTCACCGAGTACCGCTGCGACCCCGACCTGACCGAGATCCTGGTCAAGCAAAGCTTCCCCACCGCGCTGTGGATGCGGAAGAAAGGCGTGCGCTTCACCGCGGCCTGGGGCCGGCAGGCGTTCAAGATCGACGGCAAGTTCAAGTTCTGGGGCGGCCTGACGCTCGAAGCCATCGGCGGCGGCCCGGGCTTGGTCGACTCGCTCACGCAGATCGCGAAGAAGAGCGGCGTGGAGATCTGGTACCAGGCGAGAGCCGTCTCGCTCGTCGCCGACGACGACGGCGTGCACGGCGTGGTCGTGAAGCGACAAGGCAAGACCGTCCAGGTCGGATCGAAAGCCGTCGTCCTCGCGGCAGGCGGCTTCCAGGCGAACGCGGAGATGCGCACGCGCTACCTCGGGCCGGGATGGGAGCTCGCCAAGGTGCGCGGGACGCGCTTCAACACCGGCGACGTCATCCGCATGGCGCTCGACGTGGGAGCGCAAGCGACCGGCAACTGGTCGGGCTGCCACGCGGTGGCGTGGGAGCGGAACGCGCCGGAGTTCGGAGACTTGGCCGTGGGCGACCAGTTCCAGAAGCATTCCTACCCCTGGGGGATCTACATCAATGCGGAAGGCAAGCGCTTCGTCGACGAAGGCGCGGACTTCCGCAACTACACCTACGCGAAATACGGTCGCGTGATCCTCAACCAGCCGCAGCAGTTCGCCTGGCAGATCTTCGATGCGAAGGTGAAAGGCCAGCTCAGGGACGAATACCGCATCAAGCAGGTCACCAAGGTCACGGCGAACACGCTGGAGGAGCTGGTCTCGAAGCTCGACGACGTCAACGCGGAACAGGCGCTGAACGAGATCCGCGCTTACAACGCCGCGGTGAGGCAGGATATTCCGTTCAACCCGAACGTGAAGGACGGAAGACGCACCGAAGGCCTCGCGGTC
>DASSQD010000004.1:0-20295 GCA_035702665.1 Burkholderiales bacterium | reverse complement strand
CCGGGCGGATCGATGCCCGCTGGCTATGCGGCCGGGAACGTCGCGGGTAACGCGATCGGGCAGGCGATGATCAATTCGGACTGGTTCCGCTCGCAACCCTCCTCGCGTGCATCGCTATCTACCCTGATTCAAGGCACCGTCAACGGAGTCCCATTTCTGGGGAACGACAGCGGAAATGTTAAGGTCAGCGAACTCAACGAGTCCATGCCAAAGGTAGTCGACACAGCGATTCAAAATGCGATTCGCGACATCAAGCGGAAGATCACTGCTACTGGCGTACAAGGAGAACGAACGAATCCGTAGGGGAGGGCTGGCTGGACTGAGGATCCACCAGCAGACTTTGGAATTCCGCATGCGTGACTTCTAGACAAAGCCCGGACCTCCGCTTGACCACCCTCCGCCTCGCCGACCTGACCGTGAACCGCCTGGGCTTCGGCGCGATGCGGGTGATCGACAACGAGGACATCTGGGGCGAGCCGAGCGACCGGCGGAACGCGATCCGGGTGCTGCAGCGGGCCGCGGAGCTCGGCGTCCAGCTCTTCGATACGGCCGAGAGCTACGGGCCGCACACGGACGAGACGCTGATCGCCGAGGCGCTGCATCCGTATCCGGAGGGCTTGGTCGTCGCGACGAAGTGCGGCCTCGCGCGGCCGAGGCCGTCGCGCTGGGACGACGACTGCCGGCCCGAGAAGCTGAGGAAGGACCTGGAGGGAAGCCTGAAGCGCCTCAGGCTCGAACGGATCGACCTCTATCAGCTGCACACGGTGGATCCGAAGGTGCCGCTCGAGGTCTCGGTCGGAACGTTGGCCGACATGCAGCGCGAGGGCAAGGTGCGCCACGTCGGGCTGTCCAACGTCACGGTGGCGCAGCTCGAGGCGGCCCGGAAGATCGTGCCGATCGTCTCGGTGCAGAACCGCTACAGTCTCGCCGACCGCGGCTCCGAGAGCGTGCTTCTGCATTGCGAGAAGCACGGCATCGCCTTCCTGCCCTGGTACCCGCTGGGCGACGGCGCCGCCTTGAGGCTTTCCAAGGTAAAGAAGCTCGCGCAGAAGTTGGGCGCTTCGCCGGCGCAAATCGCCGTCGCCTGGCTGCTGAAGAAATCGCCCGTCATGCTGCCGATCCCGGGGACGGGCAATCTCGCGCACCTCGAGGAGAACGTAGCGGCGGCAAGGCTCGATCTCAGTGACGAGGACTTCCGCTCGCTTTGACGGCGCTCGCCGGCGACCTGTCTGCCGAGTAACGTGCGATTTGGCCTCGCAGGTGGCCGGCGACCTGCGTTGCGACGTCTTGCGCCAGGCAGTCGAAGGTATGCGCTTCTTCCATCGCCCGGAGCCAGGTGAGCTGTCGCTTCGCGAGCTGGCGCGTTGCGAAGATGCCGCGATCGCGAAGTTCGTCGCGATCGAACTCTCCCTCGAGGAATTGCCACGCCTGCCGATACCCCACGGTGCGCATCGAAGGGAGGCCGGGTCGCAGCGCATAGCGATCGCGTAGCGTTCGCAACTCCTCCACCAGCCCGCGCTCGAGCATCGAGTCGAAGCGCGATTCGACACGCCGATGCAGCTCGCTACGGTCCGAAGGGACGAGCGCGATCTCGACGACGCGGAAGGGAAGGGGGTTCTTTCTTTGCCCGATGAGCTGCGACATGGGTTTCCCAGTCACGCGATGGATTTCCAGCGCGCGCTGGACGCGTTGCGAGTCGGTCGGCTTGAGCCTCGCGGCGGTCGCCGCGTCGACTTTCGCGAGCTCGGCATGCAGCGCCGGCCAGCCGCGCTCGGCGGCCTCGGCGTCGATTTGCGCGCGCACTTTGACATCCGACTCCGGCAGCTCCGACAGTCCCTCGCGCAGCGCCTTGAAGTAGAGCATGGTGCCGCCGACGAGGAGCGGAATGCGGCCGCGCGCGGAGATTTCCCGGATCAGTCCGACGGCGTCGCTGCGGAACTGGGCCGCCGAATAGCTCTCGGTCGGATCGAGGATGTCGATCAGGTGATGCGGCACCGCCTCGCGCTCGGCGATCGAAGGCTTGGCCGTGCCGATGTCCATTCCGCGGTAGATCTGCGCCGAATCGACACTGACGATCTCGACCGGGAAGCGCTCGGCCAGCTTGGCCGCCAGCGCGCTCTTGCCGCTTGCGGTCGGACCCATGAGAACGACTGCGAGGGTGTCAGCGGCCACGCATGAAGAGCTTGTCGAGGTCGGCGAGGCTCATCTGGAACCACGTCGGACGGCCATGGTTGCACTGGCCGGAGCGCTCCGTCTCCTCCATTTCGCGCAACAGCGCGTTCATCTCGGGGATGGTCAGCGCTCGATGGGCGCGCACGGCGCCGTGGCAGGCAATGTTTCCCAGCAGCTCGTCGCGGCGCTCGGTGAGCACGCGGCTCGCGCCGTACTCCCGGATGTCTCGCAGCAGGGCGCGCGCGAGCACCGACGCGTCGGCCTCGGCGAGCATCGCCGGGACCGCGCGGACCGCAAGGGCGAACGGGGAGATCGCGGCGACATCGAAGCCGAGCAGGTTGAGCGTGGAGCCGTGCTCCTCGGCCGTGGCGACGTCGACGCGGTCCGCGTGGAAGGTCGCCGGGATCAGCAGCTTCTGCGTGTTCATCGCGCGCGAGTCGAGCGCGGACTTGAGCTTCTCGTAGAGGATGCGCTCGTGCGCGGCGTGCATGTCGACCAGCACCAGGCCTTCGCTATTCTGGGCGAGGAGGTAGATCCCGTGGAGCTGCGCGAGCGCGTAGCCCAGCGGCGCGCCCGCCGCGCCGTCCTTCGCGGGCGCAGGGGCAAGCGCCGCGCCCGGGGGGCGTTCCGCGAACATCGCGGCATACTTGGCCACCGGCTGCGCCAGGCCCAAACCGGCCTGGCGGAATTGCGGCGTGATCGAGTGTCCTTCGACCGCGGGCGTGGCGATGGCCGCGGGGGCTTCGGCCGCGGAGGCCGACAGGCTCTTGGCGACAGCGTGGAACACGAACTGATGGACCGCGCGCGGGTCCCGGAAGCGGATCTCGATCTTGGCGGGGTGGACGTTGACGTCCACCCCGCGCGGATCAATCTCGAGAAACAGGACATACGCCGGATGGCGCTCCCCGTGGAGCACGTCGCGGTAGGCTTCGCGCAGGGCGTGCGCGAGGAGCTTGTCGCGCACGAAGCGCCCGTTTACGTACACGTACTGGGCGTCCCGCGTCGCTCGGGTGTAGGCAGGCGAGCCGACGAAGCCCGAGAGCTTGAGCACGCCGCCGTCGGCGGCGACCGGCCGCATCGATCTGGCGAACTCCTCGCCGAGCGCGGCCTCGACCCGTTTCGCCGGGTCGCCGGGCGCAATCCGCGCGGCCACGCGCCCGTTGTGCCGCAGGGTAAAAGCGACATCGGGCCGCGAGAGCACGGTGCGCGTAAAGACCTCCTCGCAGTGGCCGAACTCGGTAGTCTCGCTCTTCAGGAACTTCCGCCGTGCCGGCGTGTTGTAGTAGAGATCGTTGACCTCGACGGCCGTGCCCTCGGGCTGCGCGGCCGGCTCGGCGGTCCCGATGCTCCCGCCTTCGGCCCCGATCGCAGAGGCGCGCGCGGCGCCGGCCGCGCGGCTCGCGAGTTTCACGCGCGCCACTGATGCGATGCTCGCCAGCGCCTCGCCGCGAAATCCCAGGGACCGGACCTGCTCGAGATCGTCGAGCGACGCGATCTTGCTGGTTGCGTGGCGCGCGAACGCCATCGCCAGGTCGTCGCTGGCGATTCCGGCGCCGTTGTCGACCACGCGAATCTGCTTGATGCCTCCCTCGGCGAGCGCGACGCCGATATCGGTCGCGCCCGCGTCGAGGCTGTTCTCCAGGAGTTCCTTCACGACCGACGCCGGCCGCTCGACCACCTCGCCTGCCGCGATCTGGCTGATCAGCGCCTCGGGCAGGAGCCGGATGGTGGACACGATTCGTTTCTTCTGTTGGGCTGGTGCGATCGACGCGCCAATTATATGTGACACGGTAGAATGCGGCCCGTGGAAATCCTGCTTTCCGCCTGGGATCTTTTCGTCCATCTCGACCAGCACCTTGCGGCCGTGCTACAGGAGTACGGGGCGTGGGTGTACCCGATCCTGTTCGTCATCATTTTCTCGGAGACCGGGTTCGTCGTGACGCCGTTCCTGCCCGGCGACTCGCTGCTTTTCGTCGCGGGGGCGCTCGCAGCGGCCGGCGGCATGGACGTCCATCTGCTTGCCCTGCTCCTCGTCGTCGCGGCGGTGCTGGGCAACACGGTGAACTACTCGATCGGCTACTACATCGGGCCGAGGGTTTTCCATTGGGAGGGCTCCCGCTTCTTTGACCGCAAGGCGCTCGACCGCGCGCACGCCTTCTACGAGCGGCACGGGGGAAAGACCGTCGTGATCACGCGCTTCGTCCCGATCCTGCGGACCTTCGCGCCGTTCGTGGCGGGCATAGCGCGGATGACCTACCTGCGCTTTTTCGCCTACAACCTCGCCGGGGCGCTCGCCTGGGTGCTTTCGCTGCTGTACGCGGGCTACTGGTTCGGCAACGTGCCCGCGGTCAAGCAGAACCTGAGCGCCGCGATCCTCGGCGTGATCGCCCTGTCGTTGATGCCGCTCGTGTTCGAGTACGTCAGGTACCGGCTGAGCCGGGCGAAGACCTGAGGCCGCCGATCGGGCTTTAGCGGACGGCGGCGAGCGTCGGGGGAATCAGCAACGGGGGATTCTTGGCGATGTAGCTCTTGATGCCGCGCAGAATTGCGCGCGCGATCTTCTCCTGGTAGGCCTCGTCGGTGAGCCTGCGTTCTTCGTCGGGATTGCTGATGAAGGCGGTTTCGACGAGGATCGACGGAATCTGTGGGGCCTTGAGCACGGCGAAGCCCGCCTGCTCGACGCGTCCGCGGTGGAGCGAATTGACGTCGCCCAGTTCGCCGAGCACGGCCCGGCCGAGCTTCAGGCTGTCGTTGATCTGCGCCGTCAGGCTCAGATCGGTGAGCGTCATCTTCAGATAGCGGTCCTTGCTCTTGAGATTGACGCCTCCGATCAGGTCCGCGTCGTTTTCCCGCTTGGCGAGCTGCTGGGCCGCGGTGCTGGTCGCGCCGCGCTCGGAGAGCGCGAACACCGAGGAGCCGCGGGCGTGCGGCTTGACGAACGAATCGGCGTGGATCGAGACGAACAGATCCGCTTTGACGAGGTTCGCCTTCTCGACCCGCGCGTCGAGCTTGATGAAGTAATCGCCGTCGCGGATGAGCAGGGCGCGCATGTTCGGCTCGCCGTCGATCAGCGACTTCAGCTTGCGCGCTATCGTCATGGTGACGGTCTTTTCGTACGTGCCCCGGCGTCCCTTGGCGCCGGGGTCCTCGCCGCCGTGCCCGGCGTCGACCGCGATCGTGATGGGGCGCTCGGCCGCCGGCTCGATCTGCGCCTTCCCGGGGACCGTCTTCGAGGCTGCGCTGCCGAGGAACGGCTCCGCCTTCGCGCCGGGCTTCTCCAGGAGAGAGAGGATAGGGTCGACTTCCTGCGTCGGATAGATGTCGAGCACCAGGCGGTGCCCGTATTCGCCGACGGGCGCGAGCGTGAAGATCTGCGGCTTGACCTCGGTCTTGAGGTCGAGGACCACACGAACCACGCCCGGCTTGAACCGTCCGACGCGCAGATTGCCGATGTACGGGTCGCCCTGGGACACTTTACCCGCGAATCCGTCCTGGACGCTTGGGTAATCGACGCCCTCCAGGTCGAGGACGAGTCGCTCCGGGTCCTTCACCACGCTCAGGTGGTGGCGCAGCGGCTCGGCGGACTCGAGCGTCACGCGCGTGTACTCGGGGGCCGGCCACACGCGGACCGCTCGCACCCGCTCGCCGGCCGGCTCGGCTGCGAGAGCGAGTTGGCCAAGGAGCAGCGCGCAAATGCCCGCGAGCGCGGGCGCGCTCAGGCGTCTCGACATTGAGCTAGGCAATGCTCCCCCGCCGCGGTGAGGGCGCGCGCGCCGATATCCCGTCCGGCGCCCGAGTAGCTGAGCGTGAACTCGAGGTCGGGCGGCGGCAGCGTCTCTCCGGCTCGCTCCGGCCATTCGACCAGACAGACTGCGTCGCCTTCGAAGTAATCGGCGAAACCGGAATCCACGAACTCATGTGCATCGAGGAAGCGATAGAAATCAAAGTGGTACAAGTTTAATCTAGAAACAACGTAAAGCTCAACCAGCGTGTAGGTCGGACTCTTGACCCGAGCCTTGACGCCCAGGCCGCGCAGCAGCCCTCGAATCAGAGTCGATTTGCCGCTGCCGAGTTCACCGCGAAAGTAGAGGCGCATCCCCGGTTGGATGCATCCCGCGAGCCGCTCGCCGAGCCGGCTCGTCGCCGCGGTGTCGTCCAGATGCGACTCCCAGTGCGATTCTGCGGGCGGCTGGCTATGATTCTCAGGATGAAGCATGCAAAGGCGGATCGGAGGCTAGCTCGCCCGCGTCCAAGCGCTGCCCGGCTGGCAGCGCTCGCCGCCAAGATCAAATCCTGGGGGCGCGAGCTGGGCTTCCAGGCGGTGGGTATTGCCGATACCGACCTCTCGGCGGCGGAGCCTCGCCTCAAGGCGTGGCTCGCGTCCGGTTTCGCGGGCGAACTCGATTATATGCGAAGGCACGGCACGAAAAGGACGCGCCCGCCGTCGCTCGTTCCCGGCACCGTGCGCGTGATCTCCGCGCGCATGGACTATCGCCCCGACGCGGCCGAGAGCCTCGGCGTGCTCGCCGACGGCAGCAAGGCCTTCGTCGCTCGCTACGCGCTCGGGCGCGACTATCACAAGGTGCTGAGGGCGCGTCTGCAGCGGCTCGCACACCGGATCGCGGGGGAAGTCGGTCGGTTCGGCTATCGCGTGTTCACCGACTCGGCGCCGGTGATGGAGGTCGAGCTCGCGCGCAAGGCCGGCCTCGGCTGGAGGGGCAAGCACACCCTGCTCATCGCGCGCGACGCCGGCTCCTTCTTCTTCCTCGGGGACATCTATACCGACCTGCCGCTGCCGGCGGACGCACCCGTGAGAGAGCACTGCGGAAGCTGCAAGAAATGCATCGACGTCTGCCCCACCCAGGCGATCGTCGGACCTTACCGGTTGGACGCGAGGCGCTGCATCTCCTACCTCACGATAGAACTCAAGGGGAGCATTCCGGTCGAGCTGCGGCCGCTCATCGGCAACCGCGTCTACGGCTGCGACGACTGCCAGCTCGTCTGTCCCTGGAATCGCTACGCCCAGACGACTCGGGAGCCCGATTTCCGCGTGCGCAACGGGCTGGATCGCGCCGAGCTGATCGAGCTGTTCGCGTGGACCGAAGAGGAGTTTCGGGAGCGCATGGCCGGGAGCGCCATCCTGCGGATCGGCTACGAGCGGTGGCTGCGCAATCTCGCCGTGGGGCTGGGCAACGCTCCCCGGAGCGCGCGCGCAATGGCGGCGCTTCGCTCGAGAGCTCAGGATGGATCCGCGCTGGTGCGCGAGCACGTCGCGTGGGCCCTCGAGCGCCAGGAAGGAGCCCGCGAACCGGTCCGAAAGGACTCCAGGGCCGTGGCGCTTCCTTTGCTATAATTCCCTCTCATCCGCGTTCGTCTGGCCTTCCTTCGTTGTCCAGCTTTGCTGATCTGAATCTTCTGCCCGAGCTGCTCAAGGCGGTGGCGGAACAGGGGTACACCGAACCTACGCCTATCCAGGCGCAGGCGATTCCGTTGGTGCTTGAGGGGCGCGACGTCCTGGGCGGCGCGCAGACCGGCACCGGCAAGACCGCGGGGTTCACGCTTCCGCTGCTGCACCGGCTCGCCCGGCACGCCAACACCAGCGCCTCTCCGGCGCGGCATCCGGTGCGCGCGCTGATACTCACGCCGACCAGGGAACTCGCCGCGCAGGTCGAGGAAAGCGTCCGCATCTACGGAAAGTACATCGCGCTGCGCAGCACCGTGGTGTTCGGCGGCATCGACATGAAGCCTCAAACTGCGGCGCTGCGCCAGGGCGTGGAGTTTCTGGTGGCCACACCCGGGCGTCTCCTTGACCACGTGCAGCAGAAAGCGGTCAATCTTCAGCAAGTCGAGGCCTTTGTGCTCGACGAGGCCGATCGCATGCTCGACATGGGCTTCATTCCCGACGTGCGGCGCATCATGGCGCTGCTGCCGAAGCAGCGGCAAAACCTCCTGTTCTCGGCGACCTTGACCGGCGAGATACGCACTCTCGCCGATTCGTTCCTGCGCGACCCGGTGCTGGTTCAGGTGGCACGCAACAATGCTGCAGCGGAGTCGGTTACGCACCTGGTGCACCCGGTGAGGCGCGAGCGCAAGCGCGAGCTGCTTGCATATCTCATCCAGTCGCGTGATCTGCGCCAGGTGCTGGTTTTCAACTCGACCCGCATCGGAGCAAACCGTCTCGCCTATCAGCTCAATCGTGACGGGATTCATACCGCCGCCATCCACGGCGACAAGAGCCAGCCTGAACGGCTGCAAGCGCTCGAGGATTTCAAGTCGGGAAAGGTCAGGGTTCTGGTAGCGACCGACGTGGCGGCGCGCGGGCTCGATATCGAGGATCTTCCTCACGTCGTGAACTTCGAACTGCCTGGGGCTCCCGAGGACTATGTTCACCGCATCGGCCGAACCGGTCGGGCGGGCGCGAGCGGCGAGGCGATCTCCCTGGTTTGTGCCGAGGAGCACGAGCGCCTCGAAGCGATAGAGAAGACGATCCGCTTGAGCATTCCGCGGAAGATTGTTCCCGGATTCGGACCCGAATTGAGCGTTGCGACTTCCATGATGAGCCAGCCGACCCGCCGCAGCGACTCGGTGGCGCGGGAGCGCAAGCCGCGCCATGGCGAACGCGATCGCCTGACTCGTCCGGCTCAGGCGGCGAAGAGCGCCGACCCGATTTTCAGCTCGCCCTACGAGCCGGCGCCTCCCGGCAATGCGCCCGCTCGAGCTGCGCCGGCGCAGCGGGCTCCGCGCCAGGTCGCCGCACTCCTGGGTGGCCTGCCCAAGGGCAAGTAAATCTAGGTCCCCGCCCGGAACGGGCTGTGCTCGTTCAGTTCATCCACGTAGCGCTCGATTCCCTTCGATTCGCGCGCAAGGAATTTCTCGACTGCATTCGAGAACTCCGGATGACGCAGCCAATGCGCCGACCAGGTCCGCGTCGGCATGAAGCCGCGCGCGAGCTTGTGCTCCCCCTGAGCACCGCCTTCGAAAACCCGGATGCCGCGCTCGATGCAGAACTCGAGCGCCTGGTAGTAGCAGGCCTCGAAGTGCAGCAGGGGGACGTGGCCAATCGAGCCCCAATACCGTCCGTAGAGCACGTCCTGCGAGAAGATGTTCAAAGCGCTCGCGATCGGTTCTCCTTCGAGATCGGCGACTACCATTAGGACGTGCTCGGGAAGAGACTCGCCGAGCCGCCTGAAGAAATCGAGATTCAGATAGGGGCTCGAGTGGTGTGCCCGGTAGGTGCCGTTGTAGCACCGCGTGAAGAATCTCCAGTGCTCCTCGGAAATCTCGCGCCCGACCAGACGGCGCACACGCACGCCCGTCTGGTGCACGCGCCGCCTTTCCTGGCGGATCTTCTTGCGCTTCGCCGAGGCGAGGTCGGAGAGGAATTGGTCGAAGCTCGTATAGCCGCGGTTTTCCCAGTGGAACTGCACCGCCTGGCGGAGCATCATTCCCGACGACTCCATTTCCCGCGCTTCGGCCTCGCCCGGAAACAGGACGTGCAGCGAGGACACGCTGCGCGCGAGCTCCAGCGCGGAGCGGATCAGCAGCGCGCGGTTCGCGCTGTCGCGGGAGAGCAGCCGAGGTCCGGTGACGGGCGAGAATGGTACGGCGGCGAGAAGCTTCGGGTAATAGGCCAGCCCGCCGCGATGGTAGGCGTCGGCCCAGGCCCAATCGAACACGTATTCGCCGTACGAATGGCTCTTGGCGTACAGCGGCATCGCGCCGACCAGCGACTCGCCCTGCCACAGCGTGAGGTGGCGAGGAGACCAGCCCGTCCTGTCGCAGGCGCAGCCGGTTTGGTGGAGCGCATGAAGGAACTCGTGGCGCAGGAAGGGATGGCCCGCGGCGAGCGCGTTCCATGCTTGCGGGTCGATTGCCCCGAGCGAGTCGACGACTTTCAGCGAGGGAGAGTCTTCCTTCAATCGAAGCACCGCGACGTGGCGAAGTTGCCGCCGGATCGATTATAGGGTCGATCCATCGCGACCGTCGCGGCGCGGCGCTTCGTTCCCCGATGGTAGACTTCCTCGATGGCGAACATCGTCAAGATCGCGATCGCCCAGATCAACTGCGTGGTCGGCGATCTCGCCGGCAACGCCGCCAAGATCCTGCGATATTGCGAGGACGCGCGCGCCGCGGGCGCGAGCCTGATTCTCACGCCGGAACTGGCCCTTTGCGGCTATCCCCCGGAGGACCTGCTCCTGCGCGACGGCTTCTATCGCGACTGCGCGGACGCTCTGTCCCGCCTCGCGGGAAAGGTGACCGGGATCACGCTCGTCGTCGGCCACCCCCACCAGGTGGACGGCCGGCGCTACAACGCCGCGTCGGTCATGCGCGACGGACGCGTGCTCGGTACCTACCATAAGAACACCTTGCCGAACTACACCGTCTTCGACGAGGAGCGCTATTTCGAACCCGGCGTGGTCCCGTACGTGTTTCAGGTCGGCGAGACGCGCTTCGGGCTGAACATCTGCGAGGACACCTGGGGTCCGCTCGGACCTCTCACCGCGCGTCCGGACCACGATGACGTCCAGGTCGGGATCAACATCTGCGCCGACGCCTGGCAGGCCGGCGCGCCACGCGCGGCGCGCGATGCGGGCGCTCACGTGCTGCTGGTGCTGAACGCTTCGCCCTACCACCTGGGCAAGCAGGCATCCCGCGATGACGTGATGCGCGAGCGCGTCAGCGAGACCGGCATGGCGCTGGTCTACGCGAACCTCGTGGGCGGCCAGGACGAGCTGGTCTTCGACGGCGCCTCGTTCGCGCTGGACAAGCGCGGCGAGAAAGTCTGCCAGCTGCCGCTCTTCGAGGAGGCGCTCGATTTCGTCACATTCGTCGACGGCGAGCCGCAACGCGGCGCGATCGCGCCGCCGCGGCCGGTGGAAGCCGAGGTTTACGCGGCCCTGTGTCTGGGAGTGCGCGACTATGTCGGCAAGAACCGGTTCCCGGGGGCGATCGTGGGCCTGTCGGGCGGGGTCGATTCGGCGCTCACGCTGTGCATCGCATGCGACGCGCTCGGCGCGGAGCGGGTGCGCGCGGTGATGATGCCTTCGCAATATACCGCGCCGATGAGCCTCGAGGATTCGCGGGAGCTCGCCCGGAATCTCGGCGTGCGCTACGAGGAAATCCCGATCGGTCCGGCGTTCGATGCCTTCCTCGGGCTGCTGGCGAAAGAGTTCGCGAGCCGGCCGGTCGATGCAACCGAGGAGAATCTCCAAGCCCGCATCCGCGGCACGCTGCTGATGGCGCTGTCGAACAAGTTCGGAGCCATCGTGCTCACCACCGGCAACAAGTCCGAAATGGCGGTGGGCTATGCGACTCTTTACGGCGACATGGCGGGCGGGTTCGCGGTGATCAAGGACATTCTGAAGACGCTCGTGTATCGACTGTGCGCCTATCGGAACGCGGTCAAGCGAGTGATCCCGGAACGCGTCCTGACGCGCGCCCCGTCGGCCGAGCTCAGGCCCAACCAGACCGACCAGGACAGCCTGCCTCCCTACGATGTCCTGGACGCCATCATCTCGGCATACATGGAAAACGACCTGAGCCCTACGGAGATGGTTGCCCAGGGCCTCGACGCGGAGAGCGTGAGGCGGGTCGTGGAAATGATCCACCGCAGCGAATACAAGCGCCGCCAGGCCCCGATCGGCATCAGGATCACCCACCGCGGGTTCGGCAAGGATTGGCGCTACCCGATTACCTCCCGCTACCGGGAACCGTACGAATAGCCGGCGGCTGCCCCAGACAGCCTCGTCGGTTATACTGCTCGGCGCGGGTCAACGCTGGAGGAAAGCCATGAAGAAGATCGAAGCCGTCGTGAAGCCTTTCAAGCTCGACGAGGTTCGCGAGGCGCTCGCGGAGGTCGGTGTCACCGGCCTGACGGTCACGGAAGTGAAGGGCTTCGGGCGGCAGAAGGGGCACACCGAGCTCTACCGCGGCGCCGAATACGTCGTGGATTTCCTCCCCAAGGTCAAGGTCGAGGTGGTCGTGACCGAGAAGATGCTCGAGGGCGCGATCGAGGCGATCGTCAAGGCGGCGCGCACCGGCAAGATCGGCGACGGCAAGATCTTCGTAACCGCGGTCGAACAGGTGGTGCGCATCCGCACCGGCGAAACCAACGAGGCCGCCGTCTAGTCTAGGATTTGAGCAGGACCAGGAGCGCGCCGCTTCCCCCTTGGGTTCTCGGTGCCTCGCAGAAAGCGAGGACCTCTTCGCGCTTCAGCAGCCACAGCTGCACCTTTCCCTTCAGCACCGGCGCCTTTCCCGGCGAGCGCAAGCCCTTGCCGTGCACGACGCGGACGCAGCGGAGCCCGCGCTTCAGGCAGCCCGCGAGGAACTCCGCGAGCGACAGGCGCGCCTCGTCGCGATTGAACCCGTGCAGGTCGACGACGTCCTGGACCACCCAGTGTCCCCGTTTCAGCTTGCGCAGAACGTCGCGGCCCAGGCCGGCGCGCAGGTACGACGCCTCCTGTCCGATCTCGATGGACTGCTCCTCCGAGAGGGCGCCGAGTACGCTCTCGGCGAACGCCTCATGCCCGTCTAGCAGGGACTGAACCGGGACCGGCGGCGGCGCCTTGTCGCGGCGGTGAACGCGCGGCGCGGGACGAATCGGTGTGGTACCGCGCACCGCGTCACGGAACAGCGCGGCTTCGTCCACCGGGACCTCGCGGAGACGCTTGCTCACTCTAATGCAGCCCTTCCAGGAATTTCTCCGCGTCGAGGGCCGCGATGCATCCGCTTCCGGCGCTGGTCACGGCCTGCCGGTAGACATGGTCCTGCACGTCCCCCGCGGCGAAGACCCCGGGAACGCTGGTAGCGCTGGCGTTCCCCTCGCTGCCGCCTCGCGTGACGATGTAGCCGCCCTTCATGTCCAGCTGGCCGTCGAAGATGCCGGTGTTCGGCGTGTGCCCGACGGCGACGAACAGGCCGTGGACGTCGATCTTCTGCCGGGCGCCGGTCTCGACGTCCTTGACCTGGATTCCGCTGACGCCTTTCGCGTCTCCGAGAACTTCGTCGAGCACCTGGTTCCAGCGGACCGTGACGTTGCCCTTCTCGAGCAGCTTCCTCTGCAGGATCTTCTCGGCCCTGAACTTGTCCCTGCGGTGGATGACCGTGACGTGGCGCGCGATGTTCGAGAGGTACAGGGCCTCCTCGACCGCCGTGTTGCCGCCGCCGACGACCGCGACGTCCTGGCCCTTGTAGAAGAAACCGTCGCAGGTGGCGCAGGCCGAGACCCCCTTGCCCATGAACGCTTTCTCCGATTCCAGCCCGAGATAGCGCGCCGAAGCGCCGGTCGCGATGATGAGCGCGTCGCAGGTGTAGTCGCTTGCGTCACCCTCGAGGCGGATCGGGTGCTCTTTCAGGTGGGCCGTATGGATATGGTCGAATACGATCTCGGTTTCGAAGCGCTCGGCGTGCTTCTGGAAGCGCTCCATAAGCTCCGGGCCTTGGACGCCCGCGGCATCGGCCGGCCAGTTGTCCACGTCGGTGGTGGTCATGAGCTGTCCGCCTGGCGCGAGGCCAGCGATGACCACCGGCTTCAGATTGGCGCGCGCGGCATAGACTGCGGCTGTGTAGCCGGCCGGGCCGGAACCGAGTATGAGAAGCCGCGAGTGTCTGGTTTTTCTTGTCATAACGCGAGGAATGGGGACAGAAAACCGGATTTCAACCGCTCTCCGACGGTCGATTATAACCCGGGAGATTCGCGCGACTTCCTCGTCGCTCCCGCGGAGACGGGCCGCGCCTGTCTGGTGATAAGATACGATGCCAGGATGTTCCCTGGGAGGATGTACAAATGACGGCCCCGGCTAGCGTGTCGATGCTGTTGCTGCGCAATGTGCCTCTGTTTTCGGTGCTGCCCGAGAACCAGTTGGCTTTGTTGACCGGAGCGGTCACCCGCAAGAGCTTCCCGCGCGGCACGACCATCATCGCTGCCGGCGATGTGACCGAATCACTCTACGTGATCATCTCGGGCCGCCTCAAGGTGATGATCAGCGACGACGAAGGGCGCGAGGTGATTCTCGCCATCCTGGGGCCGAACGAATTTTTCGGAGAGATGGGACTGATCGACGACCACCCACGCTCGGCGAGCGTGGCGGCCCTCGAGGCCTGCGAGCTGCTGAGTCTTTCGAAGCGGGACTTCAAGCGCTGCCTCGCCGACAACTTCGAGATGGCGATGACGGTCATGAGGGGGTTGGTGAAGCGCCTTCGGGAGGCCGACCAGAAGATCGGCAGCCTCGCGCTCATGGACGTGTACGGGCGGGTGGCCCATCTGCTGCTGGAGATGTCGGAGACGATAGACGGTCAGAAAGTGGTCACCCGGAAGCTGGCCAAGCAGGACATCGCCAAGATGATCGGTGCTTCGCGCGAAATGGTCAGCCGGGTGATGAAGGATCTGCAGTCAGGCGGGTACATCGACGTGCGTCCCGGGTCGATCTTCCTGCACGAATCCATTCTGACGATCGATTGAGGGGGCAATCGGGGAATCTGGCGGCCGAGGCAATTTGAAACGGAATCAGGCACCCCTTCCCGGCAAGGTCGCTGCACTGCTGCGCGAATCGCGGCTGTTCGTCTTGGTCGCGGCGGCTCTCTATCTGTCCCTTGTCCTAGGCACCTTCAGCCGCGCGGATCCTGGGTGGTCGCACAGCGTCGCGGCCGGCGAGATACGGAACCTCGGCGGCAAGGTAGGCGCTTGGGTCGCCGACGGGCTTCTCTACCTCTTCGGCCTTTCGGCCTGGTGGTGGGTGGTGCTGCTTGCGCTTGCCGCGTTGTGGACGCTGAGGCGTCTTGACAGCGGATCGAAGAGCGACGGGCGCTCCGTTGTCGTCGCCATCGTCGGCTTCAGCGCGCTCCTCATCGCTTCGAGTGGTGTCGAGGCGCTGCGCCTTCACTCCCTAAAGGTGACGCTGCCGCTCGCCCCGGGAGGCGTGATCGGCGAGGTCGTCGCGAGGGTGCTGCAGTCTGGATTCGGCTTTACCGGCGCCACTCTGATACTGGTCGTGCTCTTCGCAACGACGCTCTCGCTCTTCACCGGCGTGTCCTGGCTTACGCTGATGGAGCACGTCGGCGCAGGCCTGGAGCACGGCTGTCTGTGGGTATTCCATCGGTGGCAGAGCTGGCAGGATCGCAAGGCGGGCGCGATCGCGGCGGAGCGGCGGGAAGCGGTGGTGGAGGAGAAGCGCGAGCTTCTGATCGAAGAGCACGCCCCGATCCGTATCGAGCCTCCCGTCGTCGAGATACCCAAGTCCTCGCGGGTGCAGAGGGAAAGGCAGGAACCCCTGTTCCGCGACCTGCCCGACACGCCGCTGCCTCCGCTCAAGCTCCTCGACGAGGCGAACAGCGAAGTCGAGATTCTGTCGCCCGAAACCCTCGAGTACACCTCCAGGCTCATCGAAAAGAAGCTCGGCGACTTCGGCGTCCAGGTCAAGGTGCTCGCCGCATACCCGGGACCGGTCATCACCCGCTACGAGATCGAGCCAGCCGTAGGCGTCAAGGGCAGCCAGATCGTCAATCTGGTGAAAGACCTCGCGCGCGCCCTATCGGTGTACAGCATCCGTGTGGTCGAGACGATTCCCGGGAAGTCCTGCATGGGACTGGAGATTCCCAATCCCCACCGTCAGATCGTGCGGCTGTCCGAGATTGTCAGCTCGCGGGCCTATCACGAGATGCACTCGCCCCTGACCCTCGCCCTGGGCAAAGACATCGCCGGCAACCCCGTGGTCGCGGACCTCGCGCGGATGCCGCATTTGCTGGTCGCGGGAACGACCGGCTCGGGGAAGTCGGTGGCGCTCAACGCGATGATCCTGTCGATCCTGTACAAGACGGAGCCGCGCGAAGTCCGGCTCGTCATGGTCGACCCGAAGATGCTCGAGCTCTCGACCTACCAGGGGATTCCGCACCTGCTCGCTCCGGTGGTCACCGACATGCGTCAGGCCGCGAACGCGCTCAACTGGTGCATAGGCGAAGTCGAGCGGCGCTATCGCCTCATGACCTGGGTCGCGGTGCGCAATCTATCCGGCTACAACCACAAAGTCACCGATGCGGAGAAGGCGGGCAACCCCCTCAAGGACCCCGAGACGCTCGATCTCCCCGAGCCTCGCGACCTGGAGCGATTGCCGCACATCGTCGTCATCATCGACGAACTCGCCGATCTCATGATGGTGTCGGGTAAGAAGGTGGAAGAGCTGATCGCGCGCCTGGCACAGAAGGCGCGCGCCGCGGGTATCCACCTGATTCTCGCCACTCAGCGGCCGTCGGTCGACGTGATCACCGGCCTGATCAAGGCGAACGTGCCGACGCGCATCGCGTTCCAGGTATCGAGCAAGGTCGACTCGCGCACCATTCTCGACCAGCAGGGGGCGGAATCGCTGATCGGGCAGGGCGACATGCTCTACCTGCCCCCCGGCTCCGGAATGTCGCAGCGCGTGCACGGTGCCTACGTCGCCGACCACGAGGTGCAGAAAGTCGTGGAGTATCTGAAATCCCTCGGCCGTCCTGAATATGTCGAAGGTGTCCTCGAAGGCGACGAGGTCGATTCCGGCGGCGAACTCCCGGCCGGAGGTGGCGGAGAATCCGATCCGCTCTACGATCAGGCCGTGGAGATGGTTCTGCGGACGCGGCGCGCGTCGATTTCGCTGGTGCAGCGCCACCTGCGCATCGGCTACAACCGCGCGGCGCGTCTCATCGAGCAGATGGAGCAGGCGGGCCTCGTGTCCGCGATGCAGACCAACGGCAACCGCGAGGTGCTCGTGCCCGCCAGAATGGAGTAGGGCATGAAAGCTCCTCGCCTCTCGGCCGCGGTATCGCTTCTGACCTTCGCGCTCTCGGCACCTTGCGCCCTGGCCTCGAGCCTGGAGCGCTTCTCCGATTTCATCACCGGCTTCCGCACCGCGCGGGGTGAATTCGAGCAGAAGATCTTCGACAGCAATCGGAAGCTTCTGCAGGAATCGCGCGGATCGCTCGCGTTCTCGCGTCCCGGCAGGTTCCGGTGGACTTACCTCAAGCCCTACGCGCAGCTGATCGTCGGCGACGGCACCAAGGTGTGGATCTACGACGAGGACCTGAAGCAGGTTACGGTCAAGAAGCTCGACCGGGCGCTGGGGTCGACGCCGGCGGCCCTGCTTGCGGGCAACAACGAGGCGATGCAGGCGTTCAGCCTCTCCGACAAGGGGGTGAAGGACGGCATCGAATGGCTCGAGGCTCTGCCACGCGACAAGGAGGGCAGCTTCGAGAGGATTCGAATGGGTTTCGACGCGTCCGGGCTGCGGGTCATGGAACTCGTCGACACTTTTGGGCAGACGACCGTGCTGAAATTCCATTCGCTCGAGCGCAATCCGGATCTCGGCTCGGCGCTGTTCCGTTTCTCGCCCCCGAAGGGCGCCGACGTGATCGGCGACGTGAACTAGTCCCGCCGCCGGGACGCGAATGACAGATCTGTTTCCCGCGCGCGCGCCTGTGCCCCCGCTGGCCGAGGCGATGCGGCCGAGGTCGCTCGCCGAGGTGACCGGACAGCGGCATCTGCTCGGCCCCGGCAAGCCCCTGCGCCTCGCGTTCGAGTCGAGGAAGCCCCACTCGATGATCTTGTGGGGGCCGCCGGGTGTCGGCAAGACCACGCTCGCTCGCCTCATGGCGGACGCCTTCGACGCCGAATTCATCGCGCTCTCGGCGGTATTCGCCGGAGTGAAGGACATCAAGGAGGCGGTGCAGCGCGCCCAGGAGGTCCTCGCCACCTCGGGCCGGCGCACGATCCTGTTCGTCGACGAGGTCCATCGCTTCAACAAGGCGCAGCAGGATGCTTTCCTGCCTTTCGTCGAGCAGGGCTTGCTGACGTTCATCGGCGCGACGACGGAAAATCCGTCCTTTGAGGTGATCGGCGCGCTGCTGTCGCGCGCAGCGGTCTACGTGCTCCACAGCCTCTCCGAGGCGGAGCTGGGCGAGCTGTTTGACCGAGCCCTGTCGCGGTTGCCCTCCGCGCTTACGTTCGACGCAAAGGCGCGCGAGCGCGTGATCGGGCTGGCGGACGGAGATGCGAGACGCCTGCTCAACCTGCTCGAGATACTGCAGACCGCGGCGGCGGGCGCGGGTGTCGCTGAAATCGACGGCGAGTTCGCCCAGAACGCGGTGGCGCGCAACCTGCGCCGGTTCGACAAGGGCGGGGACGCCTTCTACGATCAGATCTCCGCCCTGCACAAGTCTGTCCGGGGCTCCGACCCTGATGCGTCCCTCTATTGGTTGGTGCGCATGCTCGACGGCGGCGCCGATCCGCTCTATGTTGGCCGCCGCGTGGTAAGAATGGCCGTCGAGGATGTCGGTCTTGCCGATCCGCGCGCCTTGCGCGTCGCGCTCGACGCCTGCGAGACTTACGAGCGGCTCGGAAGCCCTGAGGGAGAGCTCGCCCTCGCCGAGGCGGTCATCTATCTCGCCTGCGCGGCAAAGTCCAACGCTGTCTACAGCGCCTACAGCCTGGCGCGCAGCTTCGTCTCCGGAGACGAGTCGCGCGCCGTACCCCCGCACCTGCGCAATGCGCCGACGAAGCTCATGAAGGACCTGGGCTTCGGGCGCGACTATCGGTATGCTCACGACGAGCCAGACGCGTATGCGCCGGGCGAGAATTACCTGCCAGACGGCATGCCGCGGGTCGACTGGTACCGGCCGACCGACCGTGGCCTCGAAGGCAGGATCGGTGAAAAGATGAAAGAACTGCGCCGCCGCGACGAAGCGGCAAAGAAGAAATGATCGACGTACAGCTGCTGAGGACCGAGATCGACGCCGTAGCGAAGCGCCTCGCGACTCGCGGCTACGTCCTCGACGTCGCCGCCTTCGGGGCGCTCGAAGAGAAGCGTAGGCAGGTTCAGACCGCCACGGAGCAGCTGCAGTCGCAACGCAACGCGCTCGCCAAGCAGGTCGGTCAAGCGAAAGCGAAAAGGGACGATGCGCTGGCGGCTGCGCTGATGCGTCAGGGCACCGAGCTCGGCGAGACGCTCAAGCGCATGGAGGCTGAGAACACCGTAGTGCAGGAGAGACTCCGCGAATTCGTTTCTCTCGTCCCGAATCTGCTTGACGCGAGCGTCCCGGTCGGGAATCGGCCCGAGGACGCCGTCGAGCAGCGCCGCTGGGGAGAGCCGCGCAAGTTCGCCTTCCGGCCGAAAGATCACGTGGACCTGGGAGCCACCCTCGGGGGGCTGGACTTCGATACCGCGGCAAAGCTCGCCGGTGCGCGCTTCGTAGTGATGAAAGGCGCGATCGCGCGCCTGCATCGTGCGATCGCGCAATTCATGCTCGACACGCACACCGCGGAGCACGGATATGTGGAGGTGTACGCGCCCTACATCGTGACCGGAGCTTGCGCCGACGGCGTGACGAGCCTCGCCAAGTTCAAAGGCGACCTATTCAAGATCGAGGACCGAGACCTCTATCTCATCCCCACTTCCGAGTACCCCGTGACCAATTTCGTACGCGACACGATCGTGCCGCTCGAGCAGCTGCCGTTGAGATTCGCCTGCTACTCGCCCTGCTTCCGCTCGGAAGCGGGTGCCGCCGGCAAGGACACGCGGGGCATGATCCGCAACCATCAATTCGACAAGGTCGAACTCGTTCAGATCGTGCACCCGGCAAAATCCTATGATGCGCACGAGGAGCTGACGGGGCATGCCGAAGCGATCCTGAGGAAGCTGGAGCTCCCGCACCGCGTGGTGACGCTGTGCACCGGCGACACCGGCTTCTCCTCTGCAAAGACTTACGATATCGAGGTCTGGCTGCCGGGGCAGAACGCCTACCGTGAGATCTCGTCGTGCAGCAATTTCGAAGCGTTCCAGGCGCGGCGCATGCAGGCGCGTTTCCGCAACGAGAAGGGCAAGCCCGAGCTTGTTCATACCCTCAACGGTTCCGGGCTCGCCGTGGGGCGAACGCTGATCGCAGTTATGGAGAACTATCAGCGTGCCGACGGGGGAATCGATATTCCACCGGCCTTGCAGCACTACATGGGCGGTCTCAAGGTCATAGCCACATCGCGCTGAACCCGCTGGTAAAATGCCCGCCACCGGAGAGGTGACGGAGCGGTTGAACGTGCCGGTCTCGAAAACCGGAATACGCGCAAGCGTATCGTGGGTTCGAATCCCACCCTCTCCGCCA
>DASSQD010000003.1:0-16332 GCA_035702665.1 Burkholderiales bacterium | reverse complement strand
GACGTTCGCGGTCGCCGCCGCGAAATGGCGCGAGAGGTCGGCGGACTTGCCGAGTCCGGCCTCGAGCCACGCCTTCGCGCGTGCCGCATTGTCCAGCGTTTCGGCGGTCGAGAAGGTCTTGGACGCGACGATGAACAGGGTGGTCGCCGCCGACAGGCCGGCGAGCGTTGCGTCGAGGTCGGCCGGATCGATATTCGAGACGAAATGCAGGCCGGGGCCGGACGTGCGGAAGCGCCGCAGCGCCCGCGTGAGCATGCGCGGCCCGAGGTCGGAGCCGCCGATGCCGATGTTGACGACGTCGGTGATCCGCGAGTCGCCGCGGACCTCGCCGACGAAGCGGCGCATGCGCTCGAGCGTATCCCGCACCTCGACCCCGGGGTGATGCGCGCGCAGCGCGACGTGCAGCGCCGGCCGCCCTTCGGTATTGTTGATCGGCTCGCCTGCGAACATCCTCGCGATCCACTGGGACAACTGCGCCTGGGCGGCGAGCGCCAGCAGCAGCCGCAGCGCCTCCGCGTCGACGCGGTGCTTGGAATAGTCGAGCAGGATGCCGCCGGCTTCGGCGGTGAAGCGCTTCGCGCGAGAGGAATCCGCGGCAAAGAATGCGGCGAGCGTTGTCGCGGCGATCTTCTTCTGATGCGCGGCGAGCGCCTGCCACGCGGGCGAGCGGGTCAGCTGGCTCACGGCTGCCTCTGGTAGAGGCGGTAGCGCTCGCGGTCGCGCGGGCGGCGCCCTTCCCACAGGAACTTCCATCCTGGCCCGAGGTTGTCCGAATCGCCCAGATGGGCCTGCACCAGCAGGATAGGACAGTCGGTATCGCCGCCGTTCTCGATGCGCCGCGTGACGATTCCCGCACGGTAGTCGAATATGGCCCGCTGCGCCTCGCCCAGCCCGCGGCTTTCGATGCAGCGCGTGCCCGCGGGAATGTTCTTTTTCAGCGTGGCCGCCACCTGCCGGTAGCTCTTGCCGTAGTCGATCCAAGAGAGAATCAGCGTCATCGCCAGCACCCACAGGAGAGTGATGCCCGCCGCCCAGAAGGTCACGCTGCGGAACGGCGCCGAGCGCTCGCTCTTGGCGATCAGCCCGAGCCACGCGAGCGTGCACGCGAGCGCGACAGCGAAAGCGATCCAGGAGAAATGCTGCACGTGGCCGGGCTCGAGGCGCGTGAAGTTGCGCGCGATAGCGTCGGGAAACCCGGTCGTCATCGCGAACCACCCCACCCACATGAGCAAGCCGAAGAATCCGGCGCACATCACGCCGAACCACGCCAGCCCGTTCGCCGCGCCGCGGCGAAGGCTGGGGACGCCGGCGCCGGCCAGGAGCGAGAGCGGAAGGAGCAGTGGCAGCGCATAGATCTCGTGCGGATCGGCTAGGAGCGCCAGCACCGCCAGGCTGGCGGCGACGGCGAAGATGAGCATCCGCGTCGCCGAGCCGAAGCTGCGGCGGCGCGTTTCCCAGAGGGTCCAAACGGCAAGCGGCCACGCGGGCCAGGTCGCCCAGGCGAGGATCGGGCCCCAGAGCCCCAGTTCGGCCGTCGGCGGGACGATGAACAGCCCCGCGGTCGCTTGGCGCCACGCGGTCAGGGACCCCGGAAACGCGTGCTCGGCGAGAGCGAGCCAGCCGCCGAAGACGAAAAGAAACAGCAGCAAGGCCAGCGCGAGCGCAGGAAAGTATTCCCGCCGGCGCCAGGCGGAGGAGATGATCGGTGCGGCGAGGGCGATCGCCATCGGGGCGATCACCGCGGGCACGCCCTTGCTCAGACCGGCCACGGAGAGCCCCAGGCCGAGGAGCCACCCGCCGCGGTACGCCCGGGTCCTGGCCGCCGCGATCCCGTACCATGCCAGGGCCTGCCCGGCGAGCATGCTGATCTCCCCCAGCGTCTCGTGGGCGTGCATGAGCAGCCCGAGAGATCCCAGCAGGGCGAGCACCGCGCCCATCGCCTCGGGCTTGCCGTAGAGCTCGCGACCCGTGACGTGCACCAGGGCGAAGACCACGGCCATCACCAGGCCGCTCGCCAGGCGCGCGCCGTCGTGGGTGGAGAGCACCCATCCGAGCAGCTTCGCGGTCAGCGCCGCGATCCAGTAGTGGAAGGGCCCGTCCTCCCAGTACGGCTCGCCCGCCAGATGCGGCACCAGCCACTGGCCGTGCTCGAGCATCTGGTGGACGATACCGATGCCGATCGCATCGTCGGTCTTCCACAGGTCGTGCGCCACGAGCCCGGGCAGCAGGTAGGCAAGCAGCAACAGCGCGAGCAGCCCGGGCGCAAGAGGCAGCGCGACGCGGGAATTCATCCGGGCTCCGGCGAGCGCCGCCGAATGAAAAAAGGCAGCCGAAGCTGCCTTTCCCTGGAGCCCCGGTCCGGCACGCTTACGCGGACGCGGCTTTGGCCGGCTTGGCCGACGACTTCTTCGTGTACTTCTGGCGGAACTTCTCGACGCGGCCGGCGGTGTCGACGATCTTCTGCTTGCCCGTGTAGAACGGATGGCATGAAGAGCAGACCTCGACGTGCAATTCCTTGCCGAGTGTCGAGCGCGTCGCGAAGGTGTTTCCGCAGCTGCAGATCACCTTGATTTCCTTGTATTCGGGATGGATCTTTTCTTTCATGGCATCAGTCCTCGTGGGGGCGGAATTATCCCTGAAATCACCGGCTTGGGCAAACTACCCGCGTCTCATCGAGTCGAAGAAGTCGCCGTTGTTCTTGGTCGCCCGGATCTTGTCGACCAGGAATTCCGCCGCTTCCAGGTCGTCCATGGGGTAGAGGAGCTTACGCAGCACCCAGACCTTCTGCAGGATCTCGGGCTTGATCAGCAATTCCTCGCGGCGCGTGCCCGAGCGGTTCACGTTGATCGCCGGGAAGATGCGCTTCTCGTACATGCGCCGGTCGAGGTGGATCTCCATGTTGCCGGTGCCCTTGAATTCCTCGTAGATCACGTCGTCCATCCGGCTGCCGGTGTCGATCAGCGCGGTGGCGAGGATGGTGAGCGAGCCGCCTTCCTCGATGTTCCGCGCCGCGCCGAAGAAGCGCTTGGGGCGCTGCAGCGCGTTGGCGTCGACGCCGCCGGTGAGCACCTTGCCCGAGGCCGGCACCACGGTGTTGTAGGCGCGCGCCAGGCGCGTGATCGAGTCGAGCAGAATCACCACGTCCTTCTTGTGCTCGACCAGGCGCTTCGCCTTCTCGATCACCATCTCGGCGACCTGCACGTGGCGCGACGCGGGCTCGTCGAAGGTCGAGGACACGACCTCGCCCTTGACCGAGCGCACCATTTCGGTCACTTCCTCGGGGCGCTCGTCGATGAGCAGCACGATCAGGACGATGTCGGGATTGTTCGCGATGATGGCGTGCGCGAGCTGCTGCATCAGCACGGTCTTGCCGGCCTTCGGGGGCGAGACGATCAGGCCGCGTTGGCCCTTGCCGATAGGCGCGATGATGTCGATGATGCGGCTGGTGATGTTCTCCTCGCCCTTCATGTCGCGCTCGAGCTTGAGGTGCTCGTCGGGGTGCAGGGGCGTGAGGTTCTCGAAGAGGATCTTGTGCTTGGAGGCCTCGGGCGCGTCGGCATTGACCTTGTCGACCTTGACCAGGGCGAAGTAGCGCTCGCCGTCCTTGGGCGTGCGGATCTCGCCCTCGATCGAATCGCCGGTGTGCAGGTTGAAGCGCCGGATCTGGCTCGGAGAGACGTAGATATCGTCGGTCGAGGCGAGGTACGACGTGTCGGGCGAGCGCAGGAAGCCGAAACCGTCAGGCAGCACTTCCAGCGTGCCGTCGCCGAAGATCGATTCGCCTTTCTTGGCGCGGTTCTTCAGGAGCGCGAAGATCAGCTCCTGCTTGCGCATGCGGTTGGCGCCGTCGACTTCGTTCGCGGTCGCCATCTCGAGCAACTGGCTGACGTGTTGTGTTTTCAGTTCTGATAAATGCATAAAACGCTCAAGCGGGATGTGAACGACCTCAGACCGTTCGAAAGGAAAAGCTGGGAACCGAAACGGGGAGGATTTGCGCCTGGATACAGCTCCTTGCAGGCGCGGAGGACAGGCAGCTTGCTCGTGCTGCCTGCCTTAAGCGCGAAGAATAAAGTCTTTAAATGTTGCTGTCAAGGAACGCGGTCAGCTGCGACTTCGACAGCGACCCGACCTTCTGCGCCTCCACGTTGCCGTTCTTGAACAGCATCAGCGTCGGAATGCCGCGGATGCCGTATTTTCTCGGGATCTCCTGGTTCTCGTCGACGTTGACCTTCGCGACCTTCAGCTTGCCCGAGTACTCCTTGGCGACCTCGTCGAGCACTGGCGCGATGGCCTTGCACGGGCCGCACCACTCCGCCCAGTAGTCGACCAGGACCGGGACATCGGACTTCAGCACTTCGGGTTCGAACGTGGCGTCATTGACGTGATGGATGAATTCGTTCATTTGCTTCCTTTGCGAGACGGGAGTTACAGCGGAGCAGCGTGACTTGTATGTTTGGGCGCGAGCCCGAAACTCAACGATATGCTAGCGGAATTCACGCGGTTGGAAAAGGGTGGGCGGGCATGTCCTTTTCCGATAAGGGGTTATTTTTGCTGGAGAAAGCGGCAAAATCCGAGCCTCGGCGTGCTAAGATGACCGCATGGCTTATGTCGTCACCGAGAGCTGCATCAAGTGCAAGTACACCGACTGCGTGGACGTCTGCCCGGTCGACTGCTTCCGCGAAGGCCCCAATATGCTGGTCATCGACCCGGAGGAGTGCATCGACTGCACCCTGTGCGTCCCCGAATGCCCGGTCGAGGCGATATTCGCCGAGGACGACGTGCCGCCGGAGCAGCGCGGCTGGATCCCCCTGAACGCCGAACTCTCCAAGAAGTGGAAGCCCATCGTCGAGCGCAAGCCCGCGCCCGGGGACGCCGACGAGTGGGCGAAGGTCAAGGAGAAGAAGCAGCTTCTGGAGCGCTGAAGACGCGCTAAAGTAGGCGCCCATGAGCGCGGGCGCGCAGCTGCCGGTCATCGAGAAGAGCGCTCTCTTCGAACGCCTCGCTCAAGGGCGCGCCGCGGGCGTCACCGTGGTCACGCCCAACCAGCGCCTTTCGCAAGCGCTGATGCTGGAGTTCGACGCTTTCCAGACCAGGAGGAATCTCGCGGTTTGGGAAGCCCCGGACATCCTGCCGTTCGGCGCTTTCGTGCAGCGTCTCTACGAGGACGGTCTCTACGCGGACCTTTCGGCCGAGCTGCCGATGCTGCTCATGCCCGCGCAGGAAGAGGAGATTTGGCGGCAGGTCGTCGCCGGCGGCGGCCTGCTCGCAGTCGAAGAGGCCGCCGCGAAATGCCGCGACGCGTGGAACCTCGCCAACCTGTGGCGCATCCGGCCCGGCGCGGGCAATCAGGACACAGAGGCCTTTGCCGGCTGGCTGAAGAAGTACCTGGAGAAGAGCGGCGACGACGTCGACGCTGCGCGCCTGCCCGACGTTCTGCACAAGTTCCTGCCGAACCTGAAGCGGCCGAAGCTAGTCGTCGCCTACGCCTTCGACATCCTACCGCCGCAGACGAGGGAGCTCCTCGACGCGCTCCAGACGGAGGTGACTTTTTCGGGTACGGGAAAGAGGGCGGGCTCGATTTCGCGGGCCTCCTTTGATTCGGCGAAGCACGAGCTTGAAGCAGCCTCGAAGTGGGCAAGGGCACGCCTGGAGGCGGGCGCGAAGCGCATCGGCGTAGTCGTTCCCGACCTCCACGAGCGGCGCGCCGAGGCGGCGCGCGTCTTCTCGCGCGTGATGGGCGGCGGGGCAAAGCCTTTCGATCTCTCGATCGGTATTCCCCTCGCGGAGTACCCGGTCGTCGCGCTTGCCCTGTCGCTCATCCGCTTTTCGCAGGAGCAACTCCCGTTCGAGGAGGCGGGCCGGATCGTGCGCTCGCCCTTCATAGGCGGCGCCGAGACCGAGCTCGCCGCGCGCATGCGCCTCGACGCGCGGCTGCGCGAGAAGCTCGAAGCGACGGTGTCGCTGCCGAAGCTGATCGCGCTTCTCGATCGGAAATTCGTCCTCCGGGAGAAGCTGGAGCGGGTCTTCGCCCTGCGCGAGGACGGCCTGTTCTCGCAGAAGACCCCTTCGGAGTGGGCCCGGCACTTCTCGCGCGTGCTCGAGGCGGCCGGCTTTCCCGGCGAGCGCGCGCTCGACTCGGAGGAGTTCCAGACGCGGGCCAAGTGGCACGAGGCGCTCGGCGAGCTCTCCCGCCTCGATCGCGTCGCGAAGGAGATGCCGTTCCCCCGGGCGTTCCAGATCGTCAAGAAGATCTGCGCGGACACGCTGTTTCAGCCGGAGACGCCCGATACGCCGATCCAGGTGCTCGGCCTCCTCGAATCCGCGGGCGTCGAGTTCGACCATCTCTGGGTCACGGGCCTCACCGACGAGGCCTGGCCGCTGAAGGCGAGCCCGAATCCTTTCCTGCCGCTCGGCGAGCAGCGCAAGGCCGGGATCCCCGAGGCGAGCGCCGAGACCTCGCTCGCGCTCGACCGGCGCATCACCGAGGGCTGGAAGACGGCGGCGGAGGAAGTGATCTTTTCCTTCTTTCTGAAAGTGGAGGATCGCGATGTCGCACCCAGCCCGCTGATCGCCGGGCTCGACCTCGCGACGGTCGAGCTTCCGGCCTTCCCCAGGCTGCGGGACGAGATCTTCAAATCGAGGAAACAGGAGACGCTGCGGGATCGCGTCGCGCCCCCCGTCAAGGCGCGGCAGATCGGCGGCGGCACCCGGGTGCTCTCCGACCAGGCGGCGTGCCCGTTCCGCGCCTTCGCGCGCCATCGCCTGCACGCCGACGAGCTCGAGCAGCCTAGCGAAGGCCTCGACGCCTCGCAGCGCGGCAAGCTGGTTCACGAGCTGATGAAGAGCCTGTGGACCGCGCTCAAGGATTCGAGCGCGCTGGAGAAGGATCTCTCCGCAGCGATCGAGCAGGCGGCGGATGCCGCGGTGCGCGAGCTGAAGCTCGAGGGCCGCTTCGCCGAGCTCGAGCGCGCGCGGCTCGCGCGCATCGCGCGCGAGTGGCTGGAGGTGGAGAAGGGCCGCCCGCCTTTCAGCATCTCGTCCCTGGAGGAAAAAAGAACCCTCGACTTCGCCGGGCTGGAGTTTGCCGCTCGCATCGACCGCATGGACAAGCTTTCCACCGGCGGCTACGCGCTCATCGACTACAAGACCAGCCGCAATCTCACGCCCATGCAGTGGCAGCCGCCGCGACCCGACGACCCGCAGCTCGCGCTCTACGCGGTGTCGGCGAAGGAGGAGGTGACGGCGGTCGCCTTCGCCAGGGTCCGGCCGGGCGAGATGCGCTTCTTCGGCTTCTCGCGCGACGACGAGGCGCTGCCGCGGTTGCAGAAGGCGAAGGCCTGGGAGCCGCTCCTGCGGGGCTGGAAGGCCGAGGCGGAGAAGCTGGGCGGGGAGTTCGCGCGCGGCGAGGCGGGCGTCGACCCCAAGCGCGACCTGATGACCTGCCGCTACTGCGGCCTCGAAACGCTGTGCCGCGTCTACGAAAAGATCAATGTCCTCGCCGAGGAGGAGTTCGAGGAATGAGCGAGATGAAGGATGCAGCGCAGCGAGAGCGCGCGCTCGACGTCCGCCATTCGTTCATCGTCCAGGCGCCCGCGGGCTCGGGCAAGACGGATCTGCTCGTACGGCGCTTCCTGAAATTGCTGTCCACGGTCGAGAAGCCCGAGGAGATCCTCGCGATCACCTTCACGAAGAAGGCCGCCGCCGAGATGCGCAAGCGCATCCTGAAGGAGCTTCCCGACTCCGGTGAGATCGCCCACCGCCTGCGCATCCACACCATCGACGCCTTCTGCACCGCGCTCACGCGCCTGGTTCCGGTGATGGCGCGCTTCGGCGCGCAGCCCGAGATCCTCGAGGACGCGAGGGAGCTCTATGCCGAGGCCGCGGCGCGGGTATTCGCGAAGCTCGACCCGGACACCGAGAGGCTGCTGCGCCACCTCGACAACAACGTGCCGCTCGCAACCGATCTCCTCGCGCGGATGCTCGCGAGCCGCGACCGCTGGCTGCGCAAGACCGGCGCCGCGCCGACGCGCGCCGAGCTGCAGGCCGCGCTGCAGAGCGAACGGGCGCGGCTGCTGGATCGGGCGAAGGCGCTCTATCCCAAGTCCTCGGAGGCCCTCGCGCGCGCCTGCCTTACGCAGAAGGACGAATGGTCGAAGCGCACGCCGCCGCCCGCCGAGATGACGCGCATCGCCGGCTTGCGCGAGGCGCTGGTGGCGCTCCGGAGCCAGCCGCCGGCGGAGTACGACGACCGCCAGTGGGAGGCGCTGGAAGCGATTCTCGCGCTCCTCAAGCCCGCCGTCGCCGAGCTGAAGGTCCTATTCGCCGAGCGCGGGCTCGCCGACTTCACCGAGTTCGCGCACGGCGCGCTCGTCGCGCTCGGCTCGGCCGACGACCCGAGCGACCTGCTGCTCTCGCTCGACCAGAAGATCTCGCACATCCTGGTGGACGAGTTCCAGGACACCTCGCAGTCGCAGTTCTCGCTGCTGGAGAAGCTGGTCTCCGGATGGGCGGGCGGCGACGGCCGCACGCTCTTCCTCGTCGGCGACCCGATGCAGTCGATCTACCGCTTCCGCGAAGCCGAGGTCGCGCTCTTCCTGCAGGCGAGGCATTCCGGCGTCGGCGCCGTGAAGCTCGAGCCGATCGAGCTCAGCACCAACCGCCGCTCGCAGGAGGGCCTGGTCGATTGGTTCAACGCCGCGTTCCCGCGCGTGCTGCCGGCACGCGAGGACGAGACTTCCGGCGCGGTGCCGTATCTCGCCGCCTCGCCCTTCGAGGCGAAGCTCCCCGGCGACGCGGTGAGCTGGCACGCCTTCTACGACCGCGAGCGCGAAGCGCAACAAGTTGTCGAGATCGCCCGTTCTTCGCCCGGATCGAAGGCGATCCTCGTCCGCAACCGCGCCCACCTCGACGAGATCGTGCCGGCGCTGAAGGAGGCGGGGGTGCGCTTCAGGGCCCTCGACATCGAGCAGCTCGGCGAAAAGCAGGTGGTCCAGGACCTCTACGGGCTGACGCGCGCGCTGCTGCATCTCGGCGACCGCATCGCCTGGCTCGCGGTGCTGCGCGCGCCCTGGTGCGGCCTTACGCTCGCCGACCTCCTCGCGCTCTCCACCGGCCGCGCCGGGGAAGGCGCCGGGTTCGCGAGAGGCGACGCGATCGTCTTCGAGCAGCTGCGCGAAGTCGCCCACCTCTCGGAAGACGGCCGGAAGCGCGTCGGTCGCGCCCGCTCCGTCCTCGAGCCGCTGGTCGCGGACCGCCTGCGCGGGTCGCTGCGCGAGCGCGTCGAGGGCGCGTGGCTCGCACTCGGCGGCCCGGCGTGCGTCGACGGCGAGACCGACCTCGAGGACGCCGAGATCTACCTCGACGAGCTCGAGCGTCTGGAGGAGGCGGGCGAGGTCGACCTTGCCGCGCTCGAGGCGCGCATCGACGGGCGCCTCTACGCGCTCCCCGATGTCCAGGCGCAGGACGACGACGTCCAGATCATGACCATCCACCGCGCCAAGGGCCTCGAGTTCGACACCGTCATCGTCCCCGGCCTCGACCGCCTGCCTCGCCCCGGCCCGAAGCCGCTCTTCGCCTGGAAATCCCTTCCTGGCGGCCGCTTGCTCCTCGCGCCGATCGACGAGACCGGCGCCGGGGAAGACCCGACCTACAAATACGTGCGCGAGCTCGACCGGGAGTCCGACGACATCGAGGCCGGCCGCCTCTTCTACGTCGCCGCCACCCGCGCGAAAAAGCGCCTGCACCTCCTCGCCTGCGCCAAGGCCGACGAGGATCTGAAGCCGAAGGACCCGCAGAAGCGCTCCCTCGTCGCGAAGATCTGGTGGCAAGCGCGCGAGCACTTCGGCGAGGCTCCCGCCGATGCCATCGCCGAGCCCGAGCGCACGCCGATCCACGACGTCCTGCACCGCCTTCCGTCCGATTTCGCTGTTCCGGCCGCGCCGGCCTCAGTGAAGTGGACCGCGCCGGAGGAGGGGAGAGAAGAAGAGCAGATCGAGTTTTCGTGGGCGGGCGAGACGGCGCGGCATGTGGGGACGGTGGTGCATCGGTGGTTGCAGCGGATCGCGGACGATGAGCTGCGAGGCTGGGATGCCGCGCGCATCGACGCGCTCGCGAGCCGCTTCGGAAGGGAGCTCGAGCGGCGCGGCGTTCCCCCGCGCGAGCTGAAGGCTTCCGCGGGGCAGGTCGGAGTCGCACTGAAGAACGCGATCTCCGACGAGCGCGGCCGCTGGGTCCTCGGTCCGCATGCCGAGGCGTGCAGCGAGCATCGCATCCGCGTGACGGGCCCCGCCGGGGCGAGCACCTACGTCGTCGACCGCACCTTCCGCGCGGAGGACGCGCGGTGGATCATCGACTACAAGACCAGCCGCCACGAGGGCGCCGACCGCGAGGGTTTCCTCGAGCGCGAGCGGGAGCGCTACCGCCCCCAGCTCGAGGCGTACGCGCGCGCGCTCGCGCGGGGCGACGCGAAGCTCGGCCTGTATTTTCCGCTGCTGGCCGCATGGAAGCAGTGGCGCAGCGGATCCGGCTGAGATGGAAGCCGGCACCGTTCTCGCGCTCGTTTCGTCCGCTTGCCTCGGCACCGCGGTCGTGCTCGCGAACGTCGGCCTGCGCTATCTCCACCCCGCGCGCGGCGCGCTGGTCAGCATTCCCTCGACAACGGTGCTCTTCTGGATGCTCGCTCCCCTGCTGCTCCGGGTCCAGGGCTGGCACGCGACGGGTTTCGCGATTTTCCTCGCCGTCGGCCTGGTGTTTCCCGGAGTAGTGACGCTGCTCAATTTCGCCTCGAACCGGATCACGGGCCCGACGATTGCCGGAACGGTCTCGAGCACCACGCCGCTTTTTGCCGTTCTGCTGGCGATCGGATTCCTGGGCGAGCCGCTGACCCTCACCGTGGCGGCGGGAACCGGGGCGATCGTACTCGGGGTGATCGCCTTCACCGCCCGCAGCGGGGAAAGCTCGCGCCACTGGGCGGCGTGGGCGATCCTGCTGCCGCTCGCGGGAGCGGCGATCCGCGGCGGGGCGCAGGCCGCCGTCAAGGAAGGCCTCGCGTTCCTGCCGGATCCCTTCGTCGCGGTGCTCGTCGGCTACTCGGTTTCGTGCGCGACGATTTTCGCAGCGAGCCGGACGCTCGTTCCCAGGGACGCGGCGCCGTTCAAGCGGCGCGGCGTGCTGTGGTTCATGGCGGTCGGATTCTGCAACGGCGCCGGAATGCTCGCGATGTACGCCGCGCTCAATGTCGGTCAGGTGAGCGTGGTCTCGCCGCTGGTCGCGACCTATCCGCTCTTCACCCTGGCCCTCTCGGCGATGTTCCTGCGCGAGGAGAGGTTCGGCCCCCGGGTGCTCCTGGGCGTGGCGCTGACGGTCTCGGGCGTGATCGTCCTCGCCCGGGCTTAGCTACTCGAGGTTCTTCGCCACGGGGTAGTCGCGCGAGTACTGCGGCCCCGCGATGAACGCCTTGGGGTCGTAGGTCCAGAACTGGCTGACGTTTGGGTAGGTGGCGACGGTGGTGTTCACCAGCTCGCCGTTCTTGCGCTCCACCTTGCGAACGTAGACGTTGAGGATCGGCTTGCCGTACTCGTCCAGGCGCAGCGGCCCCATCGGGCCGTGGTCGAGCTTGACGTTGTGCAGTGCCTTGACCCAGGCGGCCTTGTCCTCGAACTTGCCGTTCACCAGCTTCATTGCGCCTTCGATCCACAGCCCGGAGGTGTAGGTGGCCGCGGTGTAGAACCCGGGCGTCACCTTGTATTCCCTGCGGATCGCCTCGACGAAGCGCCGGTTGTCGGGATCATTGCGGTCGACCGTGTACCAGCTCGCCGTGTACACGCCGATCGCCTCGTCGCCCATGTTCTTGAGGACGCCTTCGTCGGTGAGCGTCGGGTTGCCCATCACGACCGGCTTCATCCCGTACTCGCGGTACGCGCGCAGGAAGCGCACCGGGTTCGAGCCGGCGAAGCCGGCGTACACGCCGTCGACGTTGGTCTTCAGCTGGCCTATGAACGAGCCGTAGTCGGGCGCGTTGAGCGGCGGCCAGAGCTTCTGCACGATCTTCCCGCCTGCGTCCTCGAAGGTCCGGTGGAATCCAGCGGCTCCCTCGTGTCCGTAGGTGAAGTCGTCGGCGATCATCGCGACGCGCTTCATGCCGAGCTTCTTGGCCGCGTAGTCGCCCATCGCGTACATCGCCTGCGCCGCGGTGCCGTAGGTGTGGATCACGTAGTCGCTCTTTCTGTGCTGCGCGAGGTCGTTCTGCGCCGCCGACATCGGCGGGAGGAGCGGCACCTTCGCCGATAGCACGTAGTCGTCGATCGCCAGCGCCTCGAACGTGGCGAGCGGGCCGACGAGGACGTGGACCTTGTCGCGCTCGACCAGCTCCTGGGCCTTGGTCTTCGCCTGCGCCGGCTGGCCCGCGGTGTCGGCGAAGATGATCTCGACCTTGCGCCCGGAGAGCGTGTTGTTGCGCTCCTTGAGGAAGAGGTTGATGCCGTCTTCCATCTGCTTGCCGCCGGCCGCGAGCGGCCCGGTGCGCACGGTGAGAAAGCCGATGCGCAGCGGCTCGCCCTGCGCGAAAGCGCCGCCTGCGAGCGCGCACAGCGCGGCGAGCGATGTCAGTAACCGAACGGAAAAACCCATGACCCCTCCAGGTAATTGTTTGTGCACCGGGCCGCTATCCTACCAGCAGTTGCGCTGCGGGCTTACAATGCAACGATGCGACCCGAGCTCCTGAAACTCGCAGCCCGCTTCGCCGAGCGCGAAGAGCGGTTCGCGATCGTGACGGTCGTCCGCCGCGAGCCGCCGAGCTCCGCGCACGTCGGCGACGTCGCGCTGGTGACCGAGCGCGGCGAGTACCACGGCTGGACCGGCGGAGGCTGCACGCGCTCGAGCGTACTGCTCGAGGCGATGCGCGCGATCGCCGACGGAAAGCCGAGGCTGCTGTCGCTCTCGCCCGAGCCCGAGGGCGGAGACCGTCCGGGCGTGGTCTTCCTTCCCATGACCTGCGAAAGCGGAGGTACCGTGGAAATCTACGTCGAACCGGTGCTGCCGGCCGCGCGGCTGGTCCTCTTCGGCGGCTCGCCGACCGTGCGCGCGCTCTCGCGTATTGCCCAAGCCACCGGCTACCGGGTCGACGTCGTCGATCCCGACGCCGACACCGCCGCCTTTCCCGACGCCAGCGTGCGTCGCTCGCTCGCGCTCGAGGACTTTCCGCAAGGCGCGCACGTGCTGGTGGCGACCATGGGCGACAAGGATGTCCAGGCGATCGAGCAGGCGCTGGCGCGCTCGCCCGCCTACATCGGTGTGATCGCGAGCGCGAAGCGCTTCGCGTTGTTGCGCGACGCGCTGCTCGCGAAAGGCGTCTCCCGCGAAGCGCTCGGGCGCATCGCCGCGCCCGCGGGCCTGGATATCGGCGCGCGCTCGCCCGAGGAGATCGCGGTGAGCATCATGGCGCAGATCGTCGAGCGGCGTAACGCGGCGTCGAAAGGGGACCGCGCCCCCGCGAGGGAGCAGCCGCGGGAGGCGGTGGACCCGGTATGCGGCATGAGCGTGGCGGTCGCCGGCGCGCGCCACACCGCGGAGGTCCTGGGCGTCGCCTACTATTTCTGCTGCGCCGGCTGCCGCGGCACTTTCCTCGCCGATCCCAAGCGCTACCTCCCCAAAGCCGTCGTCTCATAAGCGCGCGCTGATAAACGGAAACTTCGGACCGGCGCACGACCCGGCTCTGCTCCAGGGCTTGCTCCGCGTCTTGGCGTAAGGTATCGTCGGTTGCGCAAGCAATAAATTCCCGTTTGACCGCGTTAGCCCGGAGTGACCAGGGAGGAGCGATGATTCCTGCTGCGTTCGACTATCACCGGCCCGCCACGCTCGACGAAGCCCTGAAGCTACTGAAGAAGCACGGCGACGAGGCCAAGGTGCTCTCCGGCGGCATGAGCCTGCTGCCCATGCTGAAGCTCCGCCTCGCTTCTTTTGGCCACCTCGTCGACATCAACCGCGTTCCGGGCCTGGACTACATCAAGGAGGAAAAGGGCACGCTCAAGATCGGCGCGATGACGCGCCAGGCCGCGCTCGAGCGCTCCGAAGTCATCAAGAGCAAGTACCCGATCCTCGCCGACGCGACCCCGCTGATCGCCGACCCGTTGGTGCGCAACCGCGGCACGGTCGGGGGCAACGTCGCGAACGGCGATCCGGGCAACGACCAGCCGGCGATCATGATCGCGCTCGGCGCGACCTACGTACTCCAGGGCGGCAAGGAGCGGACGGTCGCCGCCGACCAGTTCTACAAGGGGCTGTACGACACGGCGCTCGCGCGCAGCGAGATCCTCACCGAGATCCGCATCCCCGCGCCGCCGCCGAAGAGCGGCGGAGCCTACGTGAAGCTCAAGCGCAAGACCGGCGACTTCGCCGTCGCCGCCGCGGCGGTGCAGCTGACGCTCGGCAAGAACGGCGCGGTCGAGAGCTGCCGCATCGCGCTGACGAATGCGGGCCTCACGCCGGTCGAGGCGGCCGACGCGGCGAAGTATCTCGTCGGCAAGACGCCCGACGACAAGACCATCGCGGAAGCGGCGAGGATGGCCGCCGTGAAGAGCCAGCCGTCGGCGGACCGCCGCGGGTCGGTCGAGTACAAGAAGGAGATGGCGCGCGTGCTGACCGCGCGGGCGCTGAAGAAAGCGGCGCAGAGAGCGGGGGCGAACTGACATGGCCATGCACAAGATCAAGGTGACGGTGAACGGCGCGGCGCGCGAGGCGGAAGTCGAGTCGCGCCTCCTTCTCGTGCACCTGCTGCGCGAGACCTTCGGCATGACCGGCACGCACGTCGGCTGTGACACCTCGCACTGCGGCGCGTGCACCGTGCACCTGGACGGCAATCCGGTGAAGTCCTGCACGGTGCTCGCGGTGCAGGCCGACGGCGCGCAGGTCACGACGGTCGAGGGCCTTGAGCAGGGCGGCAAGCTTCACCCGGTGCAGGAGGGATTCACCGAGAAGCACGGCCTGCAATGCGGCTTCTGCACCCCGGGCATGCTCATGACGACGAGCGCGCTGCTCGCGCGCAACAAGAACCCGAGCGAGCAGGAGATCCGCGAGGCGATCGCGGGCAACTTGTGCCGCTGCACCGGCTACGTCAACATCGTCAAGGCGGTGCAGTACGCCGCCGAGAAAATGCGCTAGGAGAATGCCATGGGCGACATGACACCGAGGACCGACGCCAAGATCTGCGGCATGGGCCATTCGATGAAGCGCAAGGAGGACCCGCGCTTCATCCGCGGCCAGGGCCGTTACGTCGACGATTTCAAGCTGCCGGGCATGCTCTACATGGACATCGTCAGGAGCCCGCACGCGCACGCGAAGATCAAGAAGATCGACACCTCGAAAGCGCTCAAGATCCCCGGCGTGCTCGCGGTGATCGACGGCCCGACGCTCGCCAAGTACAACCTGCACTGGATGCCGACGATCTCCTCTGACACGCAGATGGTGCTGCCGATCGACGAGGTCATGTACCAGGCGCAGGAGGTGTGCGCGGTGATCGCGACCGAGCGCTACATCGCCGCCGACGGCGTCGACGCGGTCGAGGTCGAGTACGAGCCGCTGCCGGTGATGGTCGACCCGCACAAGTCGCTCGCGCCCGGCGCGCCGATCCTCAGGAAGGACAAGAAGGACCAGAAGAACAACCTCGCGTTCCACTGGGAGGCTGGCGACAAGGCCGACGCCGAGCGCGCCCTCTCGCAGGCGGAGGTGGTGGCGAGCGAGAACGTGTACCTGCCGCGCATCCACGTGGCCTCGATGGAGACCTGCGGCTGTGTCGCCGATTTCGATCCGGCCCAGGGGAAGCTCACCGTCTACATGACCACGCAGGCGCCGCACGCGGTGCGCACGGTGCTCGCGCTCGTTGCCGGGCACGTCGGCCTGTCGGAGGAGAAGATCCGCGTGATCTCGCCCGACATCGGCGGCGGCTTCGGCGGCAAGGTGCCGGTGTATCCCGGCTACGTCTGCGCGATCGCCGCGTCGGTCGTGATCGGCAAGCCGGTGAAGTGGATCGAGGACCGCATGGAGAACCTGCAGGCCGATTCGTTCGCGCGCGACTACCACATGAAGGTGCAGCTCGGCGCGAAGAAGGACGGCACCATGACCTCGCTCAAGGTCAGCACGGTCGCCGACCACGGCTACTCGAACGCTTCTGCGAATCCGTCGAAGTTCCCCGCGGGCCTGTTCTCGATCTGCACCGGCTCGTACGACCTGAAGCACGCGTTCTGCGAGGTCGACGCGGCCTACACGCACAAGCCGCCCGGGGGCGTGGCGTACCGCTGCTCGTTCCGCGTCACGGAAGCCGTGCACGCGATCGAGCGC
>DASSQD010000002.1:0-12409 GCA_035702665.1 Burkholderiales bacterium | reverse complement strand
CTCACCTGGCGCGCCGCGTGGATGGCGGCCAGCGGGCAGGACGCGCTGCGCGAGATCTCGATGGCGAAGCTCTTCACCTCCGAGGCCTACGTGAAGTGCGCCAACCTCGGCATGCAGGTCTTCGGCGGCTACGGCTACAGCATGGAATTCGACATGCAGCGCCACTACCGCGACGCGCGCTCGGCGACCATCGCCGCGGGCACGTCGCAGATGCAGCGGAACATCATCGCCGGCCTTCTCGGCCTGAAGGTCGGCTAGAAGTTCACCATCAGGCCGACGTAGCCGCCCCGGTCGACATAGGGCTGGGATCCATTCTCCAGCTCGGCGCGCGTCCAGCGCACGCCGACGTACGCGAAGCTGTTCCGGAACACCTCGACCTCGGCGCGCAGTCCCGTGTCGTAGAAGTTCTTGCCGTCGATGAAGGTCACGACCTTGGGCGCGTAGAAGGCGTAGCCGCCGAAGCCGAAATTCCCGTTGTTCGGGAACCAGCGCAGCTGCCCGCCGAGCGCGAGCGCGGCCAAGTCCGATCCGGCGACGTGAACGGCGTAGACCTTGCCGCCGAGGCCGCCGGAGACGCGCGACTTCCCGGCGCTACCCTCACCCGCGGCTAGGAGGCCGATGTCCAACGTGTAGTTCTTGTCGTCCCGGTTGTACATGCCGCCGAAGGTCCAGTCGGCCGCGCCGATCGGCGCGTCGTACTTGCCCTCGATGGTGTCGTTCGAGAGATTGATGTCCAGGGTGCCTGCGGCTGCGGAAACACTCGCCGCGGCGAGCATGGCGAACGCGATCCAACGCATGGTGCTTCTCCGAATCAAGATTTGCCCTCCCCTGTAGGCCACGGGAGATTATCCCATGGGACACCGGGGATTGATCAGAAATCCCAGCGGTAGCCCGCGGAAAAAAAGTAACGACGTGTAACTTCCTGGAGGAACGCGCTGTTCGTTTTCGTGTCTTCGACGCCGGCCTCGAGCTCGAGGGTCATGCTTTTCCTCAACAGATAGCTCGTGCGCCCGACCGGCGAGACGCGCTGCAGGGTGCTGCCGTCCTGGTTCTTCTGTTCGTACCAGAGCACCGCGGCGTCGAAGATCCAGCTCGCTCCCGCGGGGAAGCGGCCGGTCAGCTGGCCGGCGAGCCCCGTGTACGTGTCGGCGGTCACCCCGCTCACCGAGAAGACGGCCACATCGCGCTTTCCGAAGACGCCCGTGCCGATCGCCTGGCCCGTGATCGTGCGGATGTTGCCGCTGTCCGGAGTCGCCGGGTAGTTGTTCGTCCCGTCCGTCTTGGAGATCCGCGTCACGCTCAGGCTCGCGCCGACCTGCCACACGGAGGTCACCGGCTGCGTGAAGCCGCCGTAGGCGATCGTCGAATGCGCGGTCAGAGCGAGCGCGCGCTGGCGCAGCTCGTCCTCGGTATAGAGGGTCAGCAATTGGCGGATCGAGGTCGTCTGCTCGCCGATGATGGCGTTGGTCGTCTGCAGCGACGGCGTCATGCGGTAGTCGAGCAGGAGGTTGAACGCCGTCTTCCAGGGCGCGATCCAGTTGCCCTGGACGGTGGCGATGTTCAGGCGGCGAAACAGCGTGTCGTAGTCGACCGTCGACGACAAGTATCCTTGCGGCGTGAAGTAGCGCGCCTCCATGCCGACCGCGTCGCGATCGGCGATGCCGTCCACGGTCTGCCGGAACACGTACGCGTCCCCGCTCCAGCGCTGGTTGAACGGTCCCAGGTCGACGCTCGCAGCGTAGAAGCGCTGCACCGAGTCGATGGTGAAACCGGGGACGACGGGCTCGCCCGCTGCGAGGTTGAGGCGCGTGCTCGAGGTGAAGCCGTATCCGAGCAGCGCCCCGTCGAAGCGCCCGGGAAGGCCCGCGACGTTGCCGGGCTGCCGTCCCACGCGTGCCGACGCGCTCAAGGGCTTGTACTTGTAGTCGTAGTAGGCCTGATCCAGCCGGTTGATGTTCTCCTGCCCGGCGACGTAGTTCCTCGTGTTGACGTCGCGAAACACGATGCGGTTCTCGTGCGTGTCGTTCATGAACCGGGCGTTGAGATCGACGCTGGTGATGAGCGCCGACTGGTCGACGACCGACAGGGTGGTCCGGTCGAGGGCGTTGGCGCCGAGCGGCTGCGAGTCGATCTTGCTGTTTCCGTGATAGTAGAACTGGGAGAGGCCGCCGCCGACGAACGAGCGCCACCCGTGCTGCGGCTCGGAAGGCGCGCGCAGGACCTCCGCCTGCGGCTCCGTCGCAAGGCTGGCGAGCCGCTGGCGCACGCGCACGGAGTCCTCGCCCTCGGGGTATCGCTTGAGGTAGTTCTCGTACTCGGTGCGCGCGCGGGCGATGTCTCCGCGGCGTTCGTAGGAAAGCGCGAGGAATTCCTGGGCGTCGCGGCTCAGGCCGTTCTGGGGCAGCGCGAGCAGCCGCGTGAAGGCGCGGATCGCCGCCGCATAGTCCTCGCGCACGATCGCGCCTCGGCCCTCGGCCATCAGCGCTTCGGCCGAGCCGGGAGCCGGGGGAGGCGCGGCAGGCTGTGGCTGCTCCGCCTGAGCTGATGGAACCGGCGCCGGCGGAGCTGGGGCCGGGGGCGCCGCCGCCGGCAGAGGCGCAGGGGGAAGCGCCGCGGGACGCGGCGGCAGCGTCACCACGGCGGGAGCGACAGGCTTCGCCGGCCGCGACGCCTTCTCGAGGTTGTCGCGTTCCTGCGGGTTGACCGGGATGACGCGAGCCTCGCGAAAGCTCCCGGCAAGCTGCCGTCTCGCGCTCTCGGCGTCCCGCTGGGTGCCGAAGAAGCCCATGCACAGCTGGTAGCTCACCGCGCTTCCCGATCTCAGCACTCGCCAGTAGAGCGTGTTGCCACGTAGCGCCGCCGGAATCGGAGTCGCCGGCCGGTCGGCCACGTTCTTCACCGTCGCGAGCGCCACGACGTAGAGCTGCGGCGCGGCGGCCTGGGCAAGCGCGCCGCGCGCGGTCAGCGACGCGAGTACGAGCGCGGCCGCCGCGGCGAGAGCCGCGCGTCCACACCTCCCGTGGCCTCCCCTTAGGCCGATTCGCATCAGTTTGTTTTGTTTGCGCTCGGGGCGCGTCTTTTCTCGTCGGTTGCCGTCGGAAAATCGAGCAGCAGGCTGCGGCGGTCTTCGCCGAGGCGGACGCGGCTGCGAACCGCGCGCTCGTACTGGATCAGGATGCAGACCGGGTTCGGGACGGGCTCGCACCTCGGGTCGAGCGAGACTCTCACGGTGAATGGAGGAATCGAGCCCTCTCCCGGGAAACGTTTCACCTCGTCCGGAAACGGCGCCGCGCCCGGCGCGAGGGGCGCGAGCGCCTCGAGCTGCACGTTGACCAGCTCGCCGTTCCCCGATGCGTAGTCGCGGATGTAATGGACCGGCCCGGTCAGGCGCACCCTGACTCTCGGGCCCGCGTCGCCTCGCTCGACGGCGATCTCGTCGATCACGGCGGCGCGCGCCGAAGCGGGAACCAGGGCCGCGAGCGCAAAGCTCGCGCTCGCGGCGGCATACAGGATGCGACGCATGCGGCTCGCGAATCTAGTTCCAGCGCGTATACGTCGATCCGGTGTTGCCGAGCGGCCTGTGGCAACCCGAGAAGGAGCAGTCCGGCCCCGTGCCGTTATGGTTGAGCGTGTTCTTCGTCATGTTTCCGGCGTAGGGCGACCCTCTGAGATGGCACGTGCTGCACTGGCCGGATCCGTTCCCTTGACTGTTGTTGTGGTTCATCCTCTCCGTGGTGAAGCTCGTCGTGCTGCTGTGGCAGGCATCGCACCCCATGCTCGCGCCCGCGAGCAGTGCAGTCTTGTAGGGAACATGGTTCGATGGCATGGCCAGACCGGACCCGCCCGGCGTATGACACGTCTCGCAGCTGCCGGGGGCGACACCGGTGTGGTCGAATGCGGCAGGCAGCCACGCGGTAGTCTTGTGGCAGGCGTCGCAGGATTGCGTCGTCACGACGTGACCCGATGGCTTGCCCGTCGCGGTGGTGCCGTTGTGGCAGGTCATGCAGGTTCCCGGCGCGACGCCGGCGTGGTTGAATCCGGCGGGCACCCATGCGACCGTCCTGTGGCAGCTGTCGCAGGACGCGGCCGTCACGATGTGGTTCGCAGGCTTCCCGGGTGCGACGAACCCGGTGTGACAGGTCATGCACGTGCCGGGCGCCACGGAGACGTGGCTAAAGCGCGCGCCCTGCCATGTGGCCGCCGAGCGGTGGCAGGTGTTGCACGCCTCGTTCGTCTGCACGTGGTTGGCGGGCTTGAACGTGGTCGCGATGCGGCTGCCGGGGCGATGGCAGTACTCGCACTGTCTGGGCGTGCCCGCCATCTGCCCGCCGACGTGGCAGTTCTCGCAGGGCGTGACGGCGTGCACGCCCGTGAGCGGGAAGGTCGTTCGCAGGTGGTCGAAGGTGCTGCGGCTCGACTGCGCCAGCGATGCGCCCGCATGCCACAGCACGGCGCCAAGAGCGATCAACCGTATCAGCCGAATCCCGTGTCCGGAGTTCATGTGTTTTCTCCTCTCACTGGAACAAACGTCCTGCGCCTCCCGACTTGATGGTCTTGAACGTGCTCGTGACGTGGCAGCGCTCGCAGATCGGTCCGAAGCCGCCGTTGTGGATGTCCTGCTCCGCGTGGCAGTCCGCGCAGGTGCTGGCGAGCTTCAGCTTGCCTTGCACCGGGAACTTGTGGCACGCGAGGCAGTCCAGCCCGCGGTGCTTCCCGTCGAGCACGAACGCGGTGCGCCGGTCGTGATCGAAATCCCACTGCTTCCAGCTGCGCGGGTTGTGGCACTGCTCGCACGCGATCCCGAGGCGCAGCTTGTGCTTGTCGTCCTTGCGATGGCACGAGTAGCAGTCGGTCTTGGCGTCCTTGAACTGCGGCGTCGTGTGGCAGTCCTTGCAGGCCACCTTGGCGTGCTTGCCCAGAAGCGGGAAGCGCGTCAAGCCGTGATCGATCCGGCTTTGCTTCCAGCTCGCCTCGTTGTGGCAGGACTCGCATTGAGCCCCGAGCTGTCCCTTGTGCTTGTCGTCCTTGCGATGGCAGGCGATGCAGGCCGTCGCCAGCTTCTCCTTGTAGATGAAGCCGGTGTGGCAGCTGTAGCACGTGATCTGCGCGTGCTGGCCGCGGAGCGCGTAGCGCGTGACCAGGCCGTGATCGAAGGTCGTGACGTTCCACGAGCGCTCGACGTGGCAACTCTCGCACCTGTCGCCGAAGCGTCCCCGGTGCCCCTTCTTGTCGTCGTCCTTGCGATGGCAGGCGACGCACGCCGTCGGGGTCTTCTCCTGGTAGAGCATGCCGGTGTGACAGGCGTCGCAGCGCGTGAACTGGTGCTTGCCCTTGAGCTCGAACTTCGTGTCGCGCGCGTGGCTGAACCTCGTCGTCTTCCAGGCCATGTCGGTGTGACAGGTCTCGCACTTGGCGCCGAACTTGCCGCGGTGCCCCTTCTTCTCGTCGTCCTTCTGGTGGCAGGAGACGCAGGCGAGCGACGTCCCCTTGAAGTCCGGCGTCTTGTGGCAGGACTCGCACTTGACGTCGGCGTGGGCGTTTCGCAGGGGGAACTTCGTCTTGCTGTGATCGAAGCGCGTCTGCTTCCACGAGGCCTCGGTATGGCAGTTGGCGCACTCTGGACCCAGCTTCCCCTTGTGCTTGTCGTCTTTCTTGTGGCATGCGTTGCAGTCGTGCGGCGTATCGCGGTACTTGACCGGGGGCACGTGGCAGGCGCTGCACTCGACCTTGGACGAGGCGTGGGCGCCCTTGAGGAGGAAGTCGGTCTGCTTGTGGTCGAAGGTCTTGGAGTTCACCGGAGCGATGTTCGCCCTGCGCCCCTTGTGGTCGGTGTGGCACGCGCGGCAATCCTGCTCGGGCATGCGCCCGTGGTAGCGCCGGTGCTGCGCCACGTCGGCGGCGACTTCCTTGTGGCAGTCGAGGCACTGCGCCCGCTGGCCCGCCCGGTTGAAGCGGATGTGACAATTCTTGCACTCGTTCTCCCACTTGGCGTGTCCCTCGATGACTTGGCCGGGCATGACCGCGGTCTCCAGGCCCTGCGCCGACGCGCCCGAGGCAAGCAACAGCAGGAGCCACCCAGCGACCGTCCCTCGTCTCGGCATGGCTCCCCTCAGTACATGTGCACGTAAACGACATGGACGATGGCGCTGAACACCAGCATGAAGACGAAAGGAACGTGCAGGACGTGCCACAGGGAGAACAGCCGCTCGTAGGTGCGGAACTGGGCGACTTCCTTCAGCTCGCGCATGTACGCCTTGAGGATCCGCCGCGCGACCCGAATGCGGTGGCTGCGCTCGCTGCGCGGCCACCCCCGCTCCTTCGCGGCGCGCGACAGGATGCGGTTCACGTCGCGCATGCTGCGCCAATAGACGTAGCGGGTGCGCACCGTGAGCGCGAGAAAGCGCCGCAAGCCGAGCAGCCCCGGGCGGGTCTGGTCTGCGGCGTAGGCCTCCAGATCCTTCAGGCGCTGCTCCACGCCGGGCGCAAAATGGAATTTCGACTTGAGCGACTCGCCCTGGAGGCCGAGGTTCTCCTGGCGCTCGCGCAGCGTCGCCTGGCGCCCATAGAGCCCGTGGTGGATCTTGGTGTAGATGAAGCGTCCGATGACGCCGCTGCCGGCGACGATCAGCATGCTGTAGAACGCGACGGCCGCGTTGAGCGAGCCCAGCTTCAGCGTGGAGTGATAGAGGATCAAGACCGGGCCCGCGATGCCGAGGAACATGTGCACCTTGAACCAGTTCCTCAGCTCCCCCGCGCGCTGCAGGAAGCGCGCGCGCTTGCGCAGCGGATACAGCAGCAGCAGCAGCATCAGGATCGAGCCGACGAGGCCGAGGTTGTAGCCGAGATCGGAGCCGGGGGTGTAGAGCTCGGCGCGGCCGGCGAACCAGGCGCCCGCGGCGAGAACGCCGGCGATCAGCCAGATCGCGGTGGCCGACAGGGGGCGTGCCCCGCCGCGGCGCTCCGAGCCGGCGTACGTGCGCGGCGCCGGGCGGGCGCCGGCCGAGCGGCGCTCGACGTCGTATGCGGGACTTACCGAGGACGACACGGGTCGGCTCCGATGATTGCGGGTTGGGTCGAAAGCGATGCCATTGTCATTCGGCCGGCGTACGCCCTTCCATGAAAATATTCCATCGCACTTGATAGAATCGGCCGCCTCGTGAAAAATTGCCGAATCGCCACGGGCGCGGCGCGTAAAGTAGCACGACTATCGCGCGATTCGAAGACTTTGCGGCTGTCTCCAACCGACGACACACGGACCGTTTCTCATTCGCACTATGCTCGAAGGCACCAACCTCACCATGCTGCTGATCTACGGGGTGCCGTTCCTCACGGTGCTCGCGTGGTACGTCGCGCGGCAGCGCCGCCGGGACCGCGAAGGCAGCGTGCGCCTGCAGCAGGCGATCGAGGAAGGGCTGAACGAGCCGGCCTCGCTGCACCCGTTCATCGACCCGCGCAAGTGCCTCAACTCGAGGGCCTGCGTCGCCGCCTGCCCCGAGAACGCGATCGGCATCGTCAACGGCAAGGCGCAGCTCGTGAACGCCGCCGCCTGCATCGGCCACGGTGCGTGCATGGCCTCCTGCCCGCACGACGCGATCACGCTCGTTTTCGGCACCGAGAAGCGCGGCATGGACATCCCCATGGTCAACGCCAACTTCGAAACCAACGTGCCCGGCCTCTTCATCGCCGGCGAGCTCGGCGGGATGGGACTGATCCGCAAGGCGGTGGAGCAGGGCCGCCAGGCGATGGAATCGATCGCGAGGCTCAAGGGCGGCGGATTTCCCTACGACGTCGTGATCGTGGGCGCCGGCCCGGCAGGCATCTCGGCCTCGCTCGCAGCGAAGGAGAGGAACCTCAAGTTCGTGACCGTCGAGCAGGAGAGCTCGTTCGGCGGCACCGTGTACCACTATCCGCGCAACAAAGTGGTCATGACGGCGCCGGCGCAGCTGCCGATCGTCGGCAGGATGAACTTCGGGGAGGTCAGCAAGGAGAAGCTGCTCGAATTCTGGAACGGCGTGGTCAGGCGGACCGGCATCAAGATCAATTTCTTCGAGCGCATGGAGACCTTAAAGCCGGACCGGCAGGGGTTCGTCGTCAGAACCTCGAAGCAGGAGTACCGCGCGCGCGCGGTGCTGCTGACGATCGGTCGCCGGGGCACGCCGCGCAAGCTCGGCGTGAAGGGCGAGGAGCGCCCCAAGGTGGTCTACCGCCTGATCGACCCCGAGCAGTACCGTGGGCAGCACGTGCTCGTCGTCGGCGGGGGCGACTCCGCGCTCGAGGCGGCGCTCGCCTGCGCCGACGAGCCCGGCACCAAGGTCACGCTCTCCTACCGCAGCGAGGCGTTCTCGAGGGTCAAGCAGAAGAACCGCGATCTCGTCCAGCGCGCCGAGAGCGCGCGCAAGCTCAAGGTCATTCTCTCCTCGAACATCGAGCAGATCGCCGAAGGCAGCGTCACCCTCGACCAGGGCGGCAGGAAGCTCGAGCTGAAGAACGACGCGGTGATCGTGTGCGCGGGCGGCATCCTCCCCACCCCCTTCCTCAAGGAGATCGGGGTGCAGGTCGATACCAAGTACGGCACCGCCTAGCTAGACCGCCGCGCGCTTGGACATTCCGCCGTCGATGGTGACGATGGTGCCGCTGGTGTACGAGGACAGGTCGGAGGCGAGGAATACCACGCTCGCGGCGATCTCGTCGACGGTCGCCGGGCGCCCGAAGGGGTTCTTCTTCAGCAGCTCCGCGTAGCGCTCCTCGTCGCCCAGGATCGCCTTCGCGCGCTTCCTCGAGATCTTCATGACGCGGTCGGTTGCCACGGGGCCCGGGTTGACGCCAAGCACGCGCACGCCGTACTCGGGGCTCGCCGCGCCGAGCGCCAGCGTCATCGACATGAGGCTCGCGTTGCCCATCGAGCCCGCGACGTAGGCGGGCATCGGCCGCTCGCCGGCGGCGCCGATGATGTTGATGATCACGCCGCGCTGCTTCGCTTTCATCTTCGCCAGGTAGTGGCGCGTCAACCCGACGTAGCCGAACACCTTGAGGTCCCAGCCGGCGCGCCACGCGGCGTCGTCGACCTCCTCGATCGGCCCGGCCGGGATGTCACCCGCGTTGTTGATCAGGATATCGACCTCGGGACAGGCGTCGATCAGCTTCCTGCGGCCCGCGTCCTGCGAGAGGTCGAGCGCGAACGCCTGCACCTCGACCTGAGTCCTCTTCCGGATCTCGGCCGCCTCGCGCTCGAGCACGTCCTTCGAGCGCGCCGAAAGGCGCAGCGGACAGCCCTCGCGCGCGAACCACTGCGCGATCGCCAGGCCGATGCCCTTCGATGCGCCTGTGACGAGCACCGTGCGTCCCGCCAGCTTCAGATCCATCCCGCCTCCGTCGTATACAGCATCATCGCGCGGGCCGCCCCTTGGCCCTGCGCCGAAGCTCGCGTGCCCTCCTGCCGTCGCCGACCCTCAGCGCGCGGAAGATGTCCTGGTAGACGGCGACCACGTCGCGCGGCTGCGCGGCGAGCTTCACCGCGAACGCGAGCGTCTCGCGCTCGAGATCGGCCGCCGGGAACACCTCGTCGAGGAATCCCCACTCGCGCAGCGTTACCGACGCGAACGTCTCGCCGGCGAGCATCATGCGGCGCGCGCGCGTCTCGCCGATCAGGGCGAACAGCCGCTCGAGCGCCGTCATCGGGTAGTAGAGCTTGTTCTTCACCGCCGGCACGCACAGATTGAGCGCATCGTCGCCGAAGCGGAAGTCGGTCGCTACCGCGAGCTGCACCCCGCCGCCGTAGCAATTGGCGTGCAGCATCGCGATCGTCGGAAAGGGCAGCGCCTGCATGTCGCTCCAGAACGCTTCGACGCCCTTCTCGACCACGGCGAAGCCTTCGGCGCGCTTTGCGAAGGTCTCGACGAACTTGAGGTCGACGCCGGCGGAGAAGGACTTTTCGCCCGCGCCGCGCAGCACGAGCGCCCCGACGTCCTTGCGTTGCTTGAGGGCTTTCGCCGCCGCGGCGAGCCCCTGTGCCACGCCCGCGTCGATCGCGTTCATGCGCGCGGCGTTGTCGAAGGTGACGATCGCAACCGCGCCGCGGATTTCGGTAGAGACACTCCCCATGTCAGCCGCTCGCGACCGCGACCGACTCGACGAACTCCAGGCAAAGTCGATTGAACTCCGCCGGGTTCTCGAGGTTGACGCAGTGGCCGGTCCGGGGAAACACGTGCAGTCGCGCGCCGGGGATGACGCGCGCGAGGAAATCGCTCGGCTTGCGGCACGGCTCGTCCTCGTCCCCGACGACGACGAGCACCGGAAGCCCGAGCGCTGCCAGCCGCTTCTCGTGGACGTAGAGCGGCGGGCGCCGCCCCTGCACGCCGAGCTGCGTGTTGGCGTGCCCCACCGGCGACATCGCCAGCAGCTGCTCGTTGAAGCGGCGGAACTCCGGCAGGTTCTTGTCCTTCAGGCGCCGGCGCGTCGGGCTGTCGTTCATCTGCGCCGCGAGCGCCGCCATGCCGCCCGATTCGAGCAGGTTCGCGGTCGCCTGGGCGGCGGCGCGGAAGGTCCCGGGGTCGTCCGAGCCCGAGCCGATGCCCACCAGCGTCGCCGAGAGCACGCGAGCGGGCTCCTTCAGCGCGTACTGCAGGCTCGAGGCCGCGCCCATCGACACGCCCACCAGATGCGCGCGCTCGATGTTCATGCCATCCATCACCGCGGCGACGTCGGCGACCGCGTGATCCTGCGAGTAGGCGTCGACCTCCGCGGGGACTTCCGAGGGCGGGTAGCCGCGCGCATTGAAAACGACGCAGCGGTGCCGCGCGCGGAAGGGCGCGACCTGCCCGTCGAAGCTGCGGCAGGAGCCGCCGTATTCGTGCACGAAGAGGACGGGAACGCCCTGCCCGCTCTCCTCGCAATAGATCCGCGTTCCGTCGGCGCTTCGAACCTGCTTCATTCGACCCTGAACCCCGAGGTCTTCACGACCTGCGCCCATCTCGCCATCTCCCTCTCGATGAACTCGGCGAATTCCTGAGGCGAGTCGGCGGCCGGCTCCAGGCCCTGAGTCGCGATCGCCTCGCGCAGCTCGGCCGACGCCACCGCCTTGCGCACCTCGGCGTTGAGCCGCGCGACGATCTCGGCGGGCGTCCCCTTGGGCGCGATCAGGCCGAACCACGCGGTCACGTCCATGCCGGGGAGGCCCGCTTCGGCGGCGGTGGGCACCGAGGGAAGCCGGGAGACGCGCGTCGGGCCCAGGACGGCGAGCGCACGCAGCCGGCCCGCCTGGATGTTCTGCACCTGGAACGAGGCGAGGATGTCGAAGCCGATCTGCACCTGCCCCGCGAGCAGGTCGACGAGCATCGGCGCCACGCCCTTGTACGGCACGTGCACGATGTCCACCTTCGCAAGCGACTTGAAGCTCTCGCCGGCAAAGTGCTGCAGCGTGCCGTCGCCGATCGAGCCGAAGTTGTATTGCCCGGGCTTTGCGCGGGCGAGCGCGATCAGCTCCGCCAGCGACTTCGCGGGCACCGACGCGTTCACCACGACGATGAAAGGCGCGCTCGCCACGAGGCTCACCGGAGCGAAGGCGGCGAGCGAGTCGTACGGCGGGTTCGCGCGGACCACCGGCGCCATGCCCAGCGTCGAGACGGTGCCGAGGCCGAGCGAGTAGCCGTCGGCGGCGGATCGGGCGAGCGCGACGAGGCCGATGGTGCCGCCCGCGCCGGCGCGATTCTCGACGATCAGCTGCTGGCCCAGGCCGTCGCCCAGCTTCTTCGCCAGCGCCCGGCCGATGAGATCGGTCGGGCCGCCCGCCGGAAAGGGAACGATGAGCCGCGGCGGGTGCGCCGGGTAGCCCTGCGCGTGCGCCGCCCCGCAGGCGCAGACGAGCAGCGCGATGCCGAGCGCTCTCACTACGGCGCATCTCCCCTGAAGCCCGAGGCGCGGATCACCGGCCCCCAGCGGGCGTAGTCGGCGCGCACGATCGCGGCGAACTCGGCCGCGCTCAGCTCGCGCACCTCGAGGTCGAGCCCGTGCATCCTGTCTCTTACGGCCGGGGTGCGCATCGCCCGGACGAACGCCGCGTTGAGCCTGTTCACCGTGTCCGCCGGCGTCGCCGCCGGAGCGAAGATTCCGAACCAGGCGTCGGCGGTGAGCGCGGGAAGCCCGAGCTCGGCGAAGGTCGGCACCTCGGGCGCGCCGGGCGAGCGCTCGCGCCCCGACATGCCGAGAATGACGAGCCTTCCCGCCTTCGCCTGGGGTAGGAGCGTCCCGAGCGGCTGGATGGTCGCGGGAATGTGCCCGGCGACGACGTCGAGGATCGCCGGCCCGGCGCCTTTGTAGGGGACCTGCAGCAACGGGATGCCCTCCGTCTGCCCGAGCAGCACGCCGAAGAAGTGCGTCGAGCCGCCCGCGCCCGACGAGGCGAACGCCGCCC
>DASSQD010000001.1:0-10192 GCA_035702665.1 Burkholderiales bacterium | reverse complement strand
AGGAGGGCGACACTTTCGCCGACATCGGCAGCGGCTGGGGCAACCTGCTCTTCTACGCCTGGGACAGGTACCGCGCGCGCGGCACCGGCATCAACACCACCACCGAGCAGGTCGAGGAGACGCGCGCCGAGATCAAGCGGCGCGGCCTCGAAGGCAAGGTCGAGGTGCTCGAGCGCGACTTCCGCGAGGTGCCGCGCCAGTTCGACAAGCTGCTGTCCATCGGCACGCTCGAGCACGCGGGGCGCGACCAGCTCGGCGAGGTGATCAAGGCGCACGCCGACTACCTCAAGCCCGGCGGCCTGGGCGTGATCCATTTCATCGGCCACGTCGGCGTGCGCGACACCGAGTTCTGGATCCGCAGGTACATCTTCCCCGGCGGCTGGATCCCCAGCCTCGCCGAGGCGATCGCCTGGTGCGAGCGCTGCGGGCTGGAGATCGTCGACATCGAGAACCTCCGGCGGAACTACGCGCTCACGCTCGACGACTGGGCGCGGCGCTTCGACAAGAACTGGGAGAAGGTGCACCGGCTCAACCCCGGCAAGTTCGACGAGAAATTCCGGCGCATCTGGCGGACGTATCTGTGGTCCTGCGCCGAGATGTTCCGCTCTCCCGCTGGCAAAACGCACCTTTTCCAGATCGTGGTCAGCAAGGGCAACATCGGGGAGAACTACCCGATGAGCCGCGCCTTCCTCTACGCCAGTGAACAGCCACGACAGCAAGCTCGCGCGGCTGCGCGCTGAGCTCGCCGCCGGCGGCCCGGGCGGCATCGGGCTCGCGAAAAGCACCTCCAACCTGTTCCGCGACCGCGAGCGGCAGGCGCGGCCGCGCGTGGACCTCTCGCGCTTCAACCAGGTGGTCGAGGTCGACGCGGCGCGCTCGCGCGTGTCCGCTGAAGGCATGACCACCTACGCCGACCTCGTCGACGCGACGCTGGCCCACGGCGTCATGCCCTGCGTCGTGCCGCAGCTCAAATCGATCACGCTCGGGGGCGCCGCGGCGGGCGTGGGCATCGAGGCCTCGTCGTTCCGCTATGGACTGGTGCACGACACGCTGCTCGCCCTCGAAGTGCTCCTCGCCGACGGCTCGATCGTGACCGCCACGCCGGACAACAAGCACCGAGATCTCTTCTATGGTTTTCCGAACTCCTACGGGACGCTCGGCTACGCGCTGAAGGTCACGGCGCGCACCGTCCCCGTGAAACCCTATGTGCGCCTGGAGCACGTGCGCCACACCAGCTCCGAGAAATTCTTTGCGGACCTGGAGGCGCGCTGCGCGACCGGCGTGGACTTCGTCGACGGAACGGTGTTCTCCGGCGACGAAATGTATATCACGCTCGGACGCTTCACCGACAGCGCGCCCTATATCAGCGACTATACGTACGAGCACATCTACTACCGCTCGATCCGCGAGCGCCCGGAGGACTACCTCACGGTGCGCGACTACATCTGGCGGTGGGATACCGACTGGTTCTGGTGCTCGAAGAACCTGTTCGTGCAGAATCCGCTGGTGAGAAGGCTCGTAGGGCGCAAGCGGCTCAACTCGACCACCTACGCGAAAGTGATGCGCTGGAACAGCAAGTGGGGCTTCACGCGCGCCTTCTCGCGATTGAGCGGCAAGCACCCCGAGTCGGTCATTCAGGACGTGGATATTCCCATCGCGCGCGCGCCCGAGTTTCTCGGATTCTTCCTGAAGGAGATCGGCATTCTTCCGATCTGGACCTGCCCCATCGGCGGCTACGATACGCAGGAAAGGTTCCCGCTCTATCCGATCGACCCCCGGACGCTGTACGTGAACTTCGGGTTCTGGGACGTGGTGCAGGACAGGGAGAAGCGCGAGCCGGGCCATTACAACCGCAAGATCGAGCGCAAGGTCGCCGAGCTGGGCGGGGTGAAATCGCTGTACTCGGATTCCTACTACCCGGAGGAGGAGTTCTGGCGCCTCTACGACCAGCCCGCGTACGGGGCGCTGAAGGTCCGGTATGACCCGCAGCGGCGGTTCAGGAACCTGTACGAGAAGTGCGTGCTGCGCCGCTAGCCCGCCCGCCATGACCTGCTGCCACTACTACGCGATCTCCGAGGGGCGCGAGTCCGCCTTCGCGGTCGACATCTCGAGCATCGTCTTCGGCCCGGGCGTGCTGAAGGAAGCCGGCGGGCATGCGCGCGCGCTCGGCATGAAGCGCGCGGCCCTCTTCACCGACAAGCGGGTCGGGGCGCTCGAGCACGTCGCCGATGCGCTCGCCTCCCTTCGCACCGCGGGCGTTGACGTCACCGTCTACGACGAAGTGAGGGTCGAACCCACCGACGCTTCGTTCCGCGCCGCAACGCGCTTCGCCGCGGAAGGGCGCTTCGACGGCTATGTCTCGGTGGGCGGCGGCTCGGTGATAGACACCTGCAAGGCGGCGAATCTCTATGCGACGCATCCGGCCGAGTTCCTCGACTACGTCAACGCCCCGATCGGCGCCGGGAAGCCCGTTCCGGGTGCGCTCAAGCCCCACGTCGCCTGCCCGACCACCTGCGGCACGGGATCGGAGTGCACCGGCATCGCGGTGTTCGACCTTCTCGAGAAGCAGCTGAAGACCGGCATCGCGTCGAAACGCCTGCGCCCTTCGCTCGCACTGGTCGATCCGACGACGACCTACTCGCTGCCCAAGAACGTCGTCGCGGCGAGCGGCTTCGACGTGCTCTCGCACGCCCTGGAGTCCTATACCGCGCGGCCGTACACGCTGCGGGCGAAGGCCGCCGCCCGCCCGATGAGCCAGGGCGCCAATCCCTGGAGCGACGTCGGCTGCGAGGCGGCGCTGAAGAAGCTCGGCGCGCATCTCGTGCGCGCGGTGAACGACGCTTCGGACCGCGAGGCGCGCGACGCCATGATGTACGCGGCTACGCTCGCCGGCATCGCCTTCGGCAATTCCGGCGTGCACGTGCCCCACGGCATGTCGTACTCGGTCGCGGGGCTGGTGAAGGAGTTCCGCCCCGAAGGTTATCCGAACGAGGAGCCGATGGTGCCGCACGGCATGTCGGTGATCGTGAACGCGCCCTCGGTGTTCCGCTTCACCGCGGAAGCCTGCCCCGAGCGCCATCTCCAGGGCGCCGAATGGCTGGGCGCGGACGTGCGCGGCGCGGCGGAGAAGGACGCCGGCGAAGTGCTCGCGAAGCATCTGATCAAGCTGATGCGCGACACCGGCATCCCCAACGGAATCTCGGGCGTGGGCTACGGCGAGCGCGACGTCGCTGCGCTCTCCGAGGGCGCGTTCGCGCAGCAGCGCCTGCTGACCAACGCGCCGCGCGAAGTCGGGCGCGACGACCTCGAGCACCTCTTCCGCGGCGCAATGCGTTACTGGTAGCGCCTTAGAACCGGAGAGCTGAGCGCGGGCTCTTGCGCGGTTCAGGCCGTTGCGGGAGCCTCGGCGAGGCGGGGCATGTCGAAGCCGCGTGCGTCGAGCTCGGCGATCAGCGACTGATTCTGCGCTGCAGTCAGCTCGACCAGCGGCGGCCGCATCGTCGCCCACTCCGGATCGCGCGCGTAGTGCGCGATCACGGCCTTCAACGCCGCCATCATCGGGTACTTCTGCATGACGTTGCGCGTCGCGGTGATGTCGGCCTGCAATGCGTCGGCGCTCGGCCCCGTCCAGTTCCGGAACACCTTGTCGATCGCCGCCGGGTTGACGTTGCCGGTCGCGGTGATGCACCCCTTGCCTCCGCCCCGCATATTGTCGAGCAGGAACACCTCGCTGCCGGCAAACACGTCGAACCCCGACTTGGCGAAGGCATCGAGCATCGCTTTGGTGTTCGACCAGTCGCCCGAGGAATCCTTGACGCCGGCGACCGTTCCCCGAAATTCCCTCAGCAGACGCTCGATCAGCGCGAGCGTGATCGGCACCTGGGACACCGGCGGGATGTGATAGAGGTAGACCCGCAGCCGGGAGTCGCCCACGCGCTCGATCACTTCGGCGAAGTTGCGGTACAGCCCTTCGTCGGACACGCCCTTGTAGTAGAACGGCGGCAGCATCAGCACGCCCGAGCAGCCCAGGGCCACCGCATGCGCGGTCAGCCGCACCGAGTCGGTGAGCGAGCAGCAGCCGGTGCCCGGCATGAGCCTTTCCGCCGGCACGCCCTCCTGGACGAGCGCCTCGAGCAGCACCATGCGCTCCTCGACCGAGAGCGAGTTCGCCTCGCTGTTGGTGCCGAACACCGCGAGTCCGCTGCAGCCGTTCGCGAGCAGCCACTTGCAGTGGCGCACGTAGCGCGCGCGGTCCGGGGAAAGATCCTTCTTGAACGGCGTGACGACCGGGGAGAGAACGCCTGAGAGTCGCATGGAAGTCCGAGGGCAGCGCCGAAGGAGACGCTCAATTATAGCTATTGCGCGTAGAGCTCGACCAGGACGCGGGCCAGCCACGCGATCCCCGGATCCTGGTCGAAACGCTCGTGCCAGTGCACCTTGACGTCGAGCGCGGGGATGTCGACGGGCGGCTTCAGCGACTTGAAGCGCCCGAACGGCGTGATCGCCGCGACCAGCCCTTCCGGAACGATCACCATGTGGTCGGTGCGCGCGAGGATCATCGGCACCACCGTGAAGTGCGGCACGCGCAGGGCGATCCTGCGCACCAGGCCCTGGTTGCGCAAGGTCTGCTCGACGATCTCGTGCGCCGAGCCGCGCGAGGAAACGAGCACGTGGGTGGCGGCCAGGAATTGGGCGAGCGTCAGCCGCGATCCAATCGTCGGATGGTCGGCGCGCACCAGGCACACGTAACGGTCGCGGAACAGCCGCTTCTGCACCATGCCCGCAGAGAGCTCGGGGAGAAAGCCGACGGCGACGTCGACCTCGCCGGAAGCGAGCGCGTCGCTCACCTCGTCCTGCGGCAGGTGCTGGGTCTCGACGCGCACGAGCGGCGCGTCGCGCTGCAGCCGCTCGAGGAGCGGCGGCAGGAACGCGATCTCGCCCACATCGGTGAGCTGCAGCCGGAAGATCCGGTCCGACGTCCCGGGGTCGAATCCCGCCTGCTGCGAGAAGCTCGCCCGTATGAGATCGAGCGCCTGCTGCACCGGCGCGGCGAACTGCTGCGCAAAAGGCGTCGGGCGCATGCCGCCTGGAGTGCGCACGAACAGCGGATCGCCGAGCAGGCGCCGCAGCCGTGAGATCGCGTTGGACATCGCCGGCTGCGACAGGCCGAGGCGCTCGGCGGCGGCGGTCACGCTGCCCTCGCGCAGCACCGCGTCGAAGGCGCGGAGCAGGTTGAGGTCGAGTTCGCTCACATTCACGGTGTGAATCTATATCATGTTCCATATCTATTTGACAAATGCCGCGCCGAGCGCCTACGCTCGCCTTCCAAAAGAATATCCACCCGTCCACCCGAGAGGAGAGACCGATGTTCCGCCATGTCGCCAGATTCGCGCTCGCCGCGGCGCTCGCCGCCTTCGCCGCGGGTGCGACCGCGCAGGAAGTCACCCTGCGTCTCGTCAGCGCGTTTCCCGAGAACCAGTTCTACGTGAAGCGCACGCTCGACTGGATTGCCGAGTTCAACAAGGACGGCAAGGGCCTCGTGCAGATCAACTTCATCGGGGGGCCGAAGGCCATCCCGACCTTCGAGGTCGGCAAGGCGGTGCAGAGCGGCGTGGTCGACATGGGGTTCAGCACGGGTGCCTTCTACACCAACGTAATGCCCGAGGCCGACATCCTCAAGCTCTCCGAGACGAGCGCCGCGGAGCAGCGCAAGAACGGCGGGTACGAGCTGATCAACAAGATTTGGGCCGAGAAGGGCAACATGCGTTACCTCGCCAAAGTCGTCGAGTTCACGCCCTTCCACCTCTACCTCAACAAGAAGATCGACAAACCAGACCTCACCGGACTGAAGATCCGCATCACTCCGGTGTACCGCGAGTTCTTCCAGGCGATGAACGCGCAGGTCATGACCATCCCGCCCGGCGAGGTCTACACGGCGCTCGAGCGCGGCGTCGTCGACGGCTACGGCTGGCCGATCCACGCGCTGTTCGACCTCAACTGGCAGGAGCACACCAAGTATCGAGTCGACCCGGGCTTCTACAACGCGGAGGTGGGGCTGCTCATCAACCTCGACAAGTACAAGTCGCTGACGCCCGCACAGCGCGAGTACCTCGACCGCAAGACGCTCGCCTACGAGCAGCAGAACGACTTCTGGAAGTCCTACAACCAGGAGGAGGCGAAGCGCCAGGCAGCCGCCGGCATCCAGCCGATCAGCTTCGACGCCGCGACCAGCAAGGCCTACGTCGAGAAGGCGAAGGAAGTCGGCTGGGCCAACGCGATCAAGGCGAGCCCGGTCTACGGCCCCGAGCTGAAGAAGGTGCTCGCGAAGTAGCATGACCCGCCTCGAAGCGGCGTACGGCAGGCTCCTCGAGGCGTTCGCCCTCGTCGCCTGCGCGCTCGTGCTCGGCATGACGCTGATGATTTGCGCCGACGTGCTTCTTCGAAACGTGCGCATCATCCCGGGCGTCGCCGGACTCGAGTGGAGCAACGAGATCTCCGAGGCCGCGCTCTACCTCGTCACCATGCTCACCGCGCCCTGGCTGCTGCGGCGCGGCCAGCATATCCGGGTGGACGTGCTCCTGCGCGCAGTGCCGAAGCGCGTCGGCTGGGTCTTCGAATGGGTGACCGACGTCGTGGGCCTCGCCTGCTGCCTCGTCATCTCCTGGCACGGCGCGCGCGCCGCCATCGCCAGCTACAAGGCGGGCTCGATGTCGATCAAGACCCTGATCACGCCGGAGTGGTGGCTGCTCAGCGTGCTCCCCGTGGCGTTCCTCGCGCTGTCGCTCGAGATGATGTTCCGCATGCGCCGCCTCGCTATCGGCGAGCGAGCGCCGCGCGACGACGCCGTGTCCACCGGCTAGCGCCATGTCGTGGGAGGCGGCGGCTTGGCTCATGCTCGGCGGCTCGACGGTGCTGCTCTTCCTCGGCCTGCCGGTCGCCTTCTCTTTCCTGGTCATCAACGTGCTCGGCGCCTGGCTGTTTCTCAATGGCGAGGCCGGGCTGACGCAGCTCGCCCGCAATAGCGTCGGGTCGGTGGCGAGCTTCTCGCTCACCCCCATCCCGCTGTTCATCCTCATGGGCGAGGTGTTGTTCCACACCGGGCTCGCCGTCAAGGTGATCGACGGCGTCGAGCACCTCATCCGGCAGGTGCCGGGGCGGCTCGCCGTGGTGGCGGTGGTCGCCGGCACGGTGTTCTCGGCGATCTCGGGCTCCACCATCGCGACCACCGCCATGCTGGGAAGCCTCATGCTGCCGGTGATGCTCGCCCGCGGCTATCACCCGACGATGGCGACCGGGCCGCTGATGGCGATCGGCGCGGTCGACATGCTGATTCCGCCCTCGGCGCTCACCGTGCTGCTGGGGAGCCTCTCGGGGATCTCGATCTCCAAGCTGCTGATCGGCGGCATCGTTCCGGGGCTTATCCTCAGCGTCTCGTTCATCGTGTACATCATGATGCGCGTCAAGCTGAATCCTTCGCTCGCGCCGCGCGCGGCGTTCGCGGAGTATCATGGCTGGGAGAAATTCCGGCCGTTCTTCCAGTATGTCGTGCCGCTCGTCTCGATCTTCGTCGTCGTGGTCGCGTCCATGTCGGCGGGCTGGGCGACGCCGACCGAATCCGCGGCGATCGGCGCGCTGTTCACCGTGCTGCTCGCGGCCGCCTACCGCGCGCTGACCGTGCAGAACCTCCTGCGGGCGCTGCGCGGCACCGCCAGCATCTCCGGGATGATCCTGTTCATCATCCTGGGCGCCATGACGTTCTCGCAGATCCTGTCGTTCTCCGGCGCGAGCAACGGCGTGGTGGAGACGATCGGTCACCTCGGCCTGCCGCCGATGGGGTTGATCGCCGCGATGATGCTGGTGCTGATCTTCCTCGGCCTCTTCGTCGAGCAGGTCAGCATGATGCTGATCACCCTGCCGATCTTCATGCCGCTGGTGCAGAAACTGAACGCCGACCCGGTCTGGTTCGGCGTGATGTTCCTCATCTGCATGCAGCTGGGCCTGCTGCTCCCGCCGCACGGCCTGCTGCTCATGACCATGAAGGGCGTCGCCCCGCCCCAGGTGACCATGGGGCACATCTTCCGCGCCGTGATTCCCTACATCGCGATGAGCATCCTGGTCCTGGCGCTGGTGTTCCTGGTGCCCGCGGTCGCGGTGTGGCTGCCCAAGGTGCTAGTCTAGGTCTCCGATGGAGCGCTCGTTCAAGAGAGAAGCGGAGCTGCTCAGGCTCGGCGCGGGCCAGACCTTTCACGGCGAGGGTATTCTCGCGGTGACCAAGGCGCTGCTGCAGTCGGGCGTGTCCTACGTCGGCGGCTACCAGGGAGCGCCGGTCTCGCACATGATGGACGTGCTGAACGACGCGCGCGACATCATCGCCGGCCTCGGCGTGCACATCGAGACCAACGCCTCGGAGGCCGGCGCCGCGGCGATGCTCGGCGCGTCTATCAACTATCCGATCCGCGGCGCGGTCACCTGGAAGTCCACGGTCGGCACCAACGTCGCCTCCGACGCGCTGTCCAACCTGGCCTCGGTCGGGGTGCGCGGCGGAGCGCTGATCGTCATCGGCGAGGACTACGGCGAAGGCGCGTCGATCATCCAGGAGCGCAGCCACGCGTTCGCGATGAAATCGCAGATGTGGCTTCTCGATCCGCGGCCGAACCTGCCGACCATCGTGCGCATGGTGGAGAAGGGCTTCGAGCTCTCCGAAGCCTCGAACACGCCGGTGATGCTCGAGCTGCGCATCCGCGCCTGTCACGTCCACGGCGCGTTCGACGCCAAGGACAACCGCGCGCCGCGGATCTCGCGCAACGACACCCTGGAGACTCCGGAGTTCGATTTCGCGAGGATATCGCTCCCGCCGGCGACCTACGCGCAGGAGAAGCACAAAGTCGAGGTGCGCTGGCCCGCGGCCCAGAAATTCATCCGCGAAAACGGGCTCAACGAAGTCTTCGCGGGAGAGATCGCCGATCTGGGCATCGTGTGCCAGGGCGGGATGTACAACGTCGCGGTGCGGGCGCTGCAGCAGCTGGACCTCGCCGACGCCTTCGGCAAGGCGAGAATCCCGATCTACGCCTTGAACGTGACCTACCCGCTCATCCCGGAGGAGGTCGCGGCCTTCTGCTCGGACAAGCGCGCGATCCTCGTGGTCGAGGAAGGCCAGCCCGCCTATATCGAGGACGCCCTGCACGCGATCCTGCGCCGCGCCGATCTGCAGACCAGGGTTCACGGCAAGGATTGCCTGCCGATGGCGGGGGAGTACACGGGCGAGGTCGTGCTCACCGGCGTGGCCAAGTGGATCAACGCGATGGCCCCGGCGAGCGTCGATACCGGCGCCGCGCGGCGCCTGATCGACGGTCTGGCGGCCACGAAGAAGCGCGCTGCGGATCTTCTCGGGACTGTGCCCGCGCGTCCGCCGGGCTTCTGCGTCGGCTGTCCGGAGCGCCCCGTGTTCTCGGCGATGAAGCTGCTCGAGCGCGAGACCGGCGGCTTCCACGTTTCGGCCGACATCGGCTGCCATACGTTCTCCACGCTGCCGCCGTTCAACATCGGCAACACGGTGCTCGGCTACGGGCTGGGCCTCGCGTCGAACTCGGGGATCGCGCCGCTTTTCGGCAAGCGCACGGTCACGATCATGGGCGACGGCGGCTTCTGGCACAACGGCCTCACCTCGGGGATCGCCAACGCGGTGTTCAACCGCGATGACGCCATCCTCGTCATCATGAAGAACGGCTACACGTCGGCCACCGGCACCCAGGACATCCCCTCCTCGCCTCACCAGAGCGAGTGGAAATCGGGCGACATGAGCATCGAGCGCGCGCTGAAGGGCATCGGGGTCGACTGGGTGAAGTCGGTCTATACGTACCGCGTGGACAAGATGGCGGGGGCGCTGCGCGACGCGATGGGCAGCGCCTACGCGGGATTGAAGGTGATCATCGCCGATGCCGAGTGCCAGCTCGAGCGCCAGCGGCGGCTGCGCCCTCAGGTCGCGGCCAAGCTCAAGGCGGGCAGGCGCGTGGTGCGCACGCGCTTCGGCGTGGACGAGGACGTGTGCACGGGCGACCACTCCTGCATCCGCCTCTCGGGCTGCCCCTCCCTCACCGTCAAGCCCTCCAGCGATCCGCTCAAGCTCGACCCGGTGGCGCACGTGAACAACGGCTGCGTCGGCTGCGGCCTGTGCGGGGAGGTGGCGCACGCG